>OZ243109.1:3142500-3932074 GCA_965212385.1 Parvibaculaceae bacterium
CCGCACCTGCCGCCCCGTTCAGTTTTTCAACAGCATTAAGCCTGGTCAGCGACACCATTCGGCGGACCGCGACAGAGACCGTCGCTGTCGGACGCGGTGACACGCTGATGGGACTTCTAACGGATGCCGGCGCAGCTAGAGCAGATGCTCATCGCGCAATCGCCGCGATGAAACCCCTACAAGACCCACGGAAGGTTCGCGCAGGTCAGGAACTAGAGCTAGCCTTCGAAGAATATGTAACCCAGTCCGATGAAGGTACGAGCGAGATCTCACGACGACTGACATCCGTCAGCATGAAGACAGATGTTGATCGCGAGATTACGGTCAGTCGCGATGAGGCCGGCGACTATGCAGGACTTGAGGTCATTGCGGAACTCGAGACCGGCCATGTTCAGGCCCGGGGAACAATCAACTCAAGCCTTTTCCTGGCAGCATCCGAAGCAGGGATCCCTCCAGCGATCACTGTGGAGATGATCCGCATGTATTCCTACGACATCGATTTCCAGCGCGAGATTCGCCAGGGAGATACGTTCGAAGTCTTCTTCACGCGCGAATATGACGAGGACGGAACACCCGTGCGGGAAGGCGATGTACTCTACGCGTCGATGAATGTGCGCGGGAAAGAGCGACGCCTGTGGCGCCATGAACCAACCGATGGCGGCAACTGGGATTACTTCGATGAACAGGGACGGTCCATGCGGAAGTTTCTGATGAAGACCCCGATTGACGGCGCGCGCATCTCATCCGGCTTCGGAAACCGTCGCCATCCAATTCTTGGATATACGCGTCTGCATGCTGGGACGGACTTTGCAGCGCCGACAGGCACACCCATCTACGCGGCCGGGAATGGCACGATTGAGATGGCTCAAACAAATGGTGGTTACGGAAAATATGTTCGCATCCGTCATGCCAATGGCTATCAGACGGCTTATGCACATATGAGCCGATATGGACGCGGCATCCGAAAAGGCGTACGCGTGCGCCAAGGCCAGGTCATCGGCTATGTAGGAAGCACGGGCCGCTCCACCGGGCCACACCTGCATTACGAAGTGATCCGGAATGGCAACAAGGTGAACCCGCAGCGCATCCGAGTCCCAACGGGACGCACGCTTTCAGGCGAGCAGCTGGCCGCGTTCCAGGAAGCTCGGAGCAACATCAATACGCTGATGGCAGAGGCACCGTCGATGACACGCCTCGCCGAAGCGGACATTGATAACTAACGTCCAAACGCCCCCTGTACCGCTTGAAAGAGCGGCGCTGGGGCTTGTCTTTATTGGTGTCACCGGCTGGTCCGCTGTAGGTCCGGCGGATGAATTCACCTGGTGGCTTGAAGCCGTTCCGGCAATCATCCTTTTCCTCGCGCTTGTCGAAACGCAGCGTCCATTCCCCCTAACACGCATCACGACCTGGGCCATTTATGCTCTGCTTCTCATGATGGTGATAGGCGCCCACTACACCTATTCCGGTGTTCCGCCCTTTGATTGGCTTAAAGAACAGTTCGACCTCAGTCGCAATCACTACGACCGCGTCAGCCACTTTCTGCAGGGCGTAACCGTGGCCCTTTTTGCGCGCGAAATGACGCGGAGAACCATTGAGGTGCGCCGCAGCGCGACGCTTTTCCTCTTGATCATCCTTGCCACGCTGGGCGTCAGCGCGGGCTGCGAACTGGTCGAATGGATCGCCGCAGAGCTCTTTGGCGACGGCGCCAGAGAGTTTCTGGGCATGCAGGGCGATATCTGGGATGCTCAAAAAGACATGGGGCTCGCCCTCATTGGCGCTTTTGTGACCATCGGTATTTTCCGAAACCTGCAAGACAAGCAGATCGACGGTACCTAGCGGCGCGCACATCCAAACCGCCGGCGCTCCCTAAATTTCGCAAGTTTGATCAAATATGCCTGAGCTACACTCAAAGCTCAGTCGAGAGGGCCTCATGTCTGAAGAAGCGAAATTGCTGGCGCACAAAGAGCGCATTGATCGAGTCGTGGCTCACATCCACGAAAACCTGGACGCCCCACTCGATATGGAGATGCTCGGTGAGATCGCGTGCCTCTCCCCGCACCATTGGCACCGCATCTATCGGGAGATCATGGGCGAGACCGCATCCCAGACGATTCGCCGCCGCCGTCTTTGGCGTGCCGCCCACCAGCTTCTGCACTCGGCAAAAAAGATCGAAGAGATTGCCTCTGCGGCGCACTATGGCAGCGTGGCAGCCTTCACCCGTGCATTTGTAAGCGAGTACGGATCCTCTCCGGCTCAATACCGCGCCAAGGGAATGGACAGACAGATGGCAAACATTGAGAAACGATCCATAGACCCGATTGAACTCATCGGCATGGATCATCAAGGACCGCACTACGAAATCGGACGGACTTTTGACCGACTATTTGCCTGGGCCGTCACAACAGAGGGCATGATCACGCCGGAGACAAAAGGCATCGCCGTCTTCTTCGACAACCCGACAGAGAAACCACCAGAAGAGTTGACTTCTCTCGCTGCGATCCCGCGTCCTGCCGGAACAGTGCCCGGGGAAGAAACCAGGGCCTACACAATTCCCGGAGGACCCCATGTCGTTGCGCGGCACATCGGTCCCTATACGGAACTCGAAAAAACCTATGCGGAACTCTTCAACAATTGGCTGCCCGCCTCCGGAGAAGCCCGCAATGGCAGCCCGATTTTTGAAGTCAATCTGAATGACCCTAAAACGACGGCGCCGTCAGACCTGATCACAGATATCTACGTACCGCTCGCATAAGCAAAAAAGGGCTACGCCAAGCGAAGCCCTTTTGAGAATTCGATTGCCGCCAAGTTATTCGGCAGCCTGTGCCTCAATCGCGCGGCCATTGATCACCAGACCGTCAGGTCCTGCCGAAACCGGCACGGTTTCACCGTCCATGATCGCGCCTTCGAGCAGCAGGTCCGCCAGCGGGTCCTGGACATTGCGTTGAATGACCCGCTTCAGAGGACGTGCGCCATAGATCGGGTCATAGCCCTTATCTGCAAGCCAGCTGCGCGCGGACTCATCAAGCTCGAGCACAATCTTCCGATCTTCAAGCAAAGCACGCAGACGCTGCATCTGAATATCGACAATGCCGTCCATCTGTTCCCTTGTGAGACGGTGAAAGAGCAGGATCTCATCCAGCCGGTTCAGGAACTCAGGGCGGAAGCGCATCCGCACCACATCCATGACCTGATCCCGCACCGCTTCGGTATCTTCGCCTTCTTTTTGTTCGGCGAGGAACTCAGCACCGAGGTTGGACGTCATGATGATGAGCGTGTTCTTGAAGTCGACCGTCCGGCCCTGCCCGTCTGTCAGCCGGCCATCATCCAGCACCTGCAACAGTACGTTGAAAACATCCGGGTGCGCTTTTTCGATCTCATCGAACAGCACCACCTGATAGGGACGCCGGCGGACTGCCTCGGTCAGCGCACCGCCTTCTTCGTACCCGACATAGCCGGGAGGCGCGCCAATGAGACGCGACACGGAGTGCTTCTCCATATATTCCGACATATCGAGACGGCAGATCGCCTGGTCATCATCGAAGAGGAAGTCGGCAAGCGTCTTGGTGAGCTCCGTCTTGCCCACACCCGTAGGCCCCAGGAACATGAACGACCCAATAGGCCGCGATGGGTCCTGGAGACCGGCCCGCGAGCGACGCACTGCCCGCGACACAGCGCTCACCGCTTCGGCCTGCCCGATCACACGCGCAGACAGTTCCGTCTCCATTTGGAGAAGCTTCTCGCGTTCACCTTCCAGCATTTTGTCGACAGGAATACCGGTCCAGCGCGAGACGACTTGCGCCACATGCTGCGCGGTCACCGTCTCTTCGACCATACCGTCGCTACCGTCAGCGTCTTCGCTTTCTGAAAGCTGCTTCTCCAGATCCGGAATCACGCCGTAGGAGAGCTCACTCGCCCGTTCCAGATTGCCACTCCGTTGCGCTTGCACAAGCTCGTTACGTGCGGCGTCCAACTCTTCCTGCACCTTTTGAGCTCGGCCGAGTTTCTCTTTATCTCGCTGCCAAACGGAGGTGACCGAGGCCGATTTTGATTCGAGATCCGCGAGATCTGCTTCAAGCTTCTCGAGCCTGTCCTTGCTGGCGCTGTCCGTTTCCTTTTTCAGAGCTTCCCGCTCAATCTTCAGCTGAATGATCCGCCGATCAAGCTCATCAAGCTCTTCAGGCTTGCTGTCGACCTGCATGCGCAAACGGCTGCCGGCTTCATCCATCAAATCGATCGCCTTATCCGGCAGGAAACGATCAGAGATATAGCGATCAGACAGGGTCGCCGCCGAGACCAGCGCCGCATCGGAGATCCGCACCCCGTGATGGAGCTCGTACTTTTCTTTCAGACCGCGAAGGATTGAGATCGTGTCCTCGACGGTAGGTTCCTCGACCATGACAGGCTGGAACCGACGGGCAAGCGCTGCGTCTTTCTCCACATGCTTGCGATATTCATCCAGCGTCGTGGCGCCAACACAGTGAAGCTCACCGCGCGCCAATGCAGGCTTCAGGAGGTTCGATGCATCCATCGCCCCATCTGTCTTGCCGGCGCCCACGAGCGTATGCATTTCATCAATGAAGAGAATGATCCCGCCGTCAGCCGCACTGACTTCATTCAGCACTGCTTTCAATCGTTCTTCAAATTCACCGCGATATTTCGCACCGGCAATAAGCGCGCCCATATCGAGCGCCAAGAGCTTCTTGTCTTTCAGGCTCTCGGGCACATCGCCGTTGACGATCCGAAGCGCCAGACCTTCCGCGATGGCCGTCTTACCAACACCTGGTTCCCCAATCAGCACCGGATTGTTCTTTGTCCGACGGGACAGAACCTGCACCGAACGGCGGATTTCTTCGTCCCGCCCGATCACCGGATCAAGTTTCCCGTTCTCCGCATCTTCTGTCAGATCACGGGCATATTTTTTGAGTGCGTCATAGGCATCTTCCGCCGACGCGCTGTCTGCCGTTCGTCCTTTGCGCACGGAATTGATTGCCTCATTAAGAGCCTGCGCCGTAACACCGGCATTCTTGAGAATGCCCGCCGAAGCCGCACCTTGCTCAATCGCCAACGCCAAAAGAAGACGCTCGGCGGTCACATAAGAATCGCCAGCCTTTTTGGCAACTTGCTCTGCCTGGTCAAAGACACGGGCTGTCTCCGGTGCCAGATAAATCTGGCCCGCGCCACCGCCCTCGACTTTCGGCATTTTGCCGAGCTCAAGCTCAACGGCTTCCAACGCGGCATCGGGCCGGCCACCGGCCGCACGGATGAGATTGGCTGCGAGGCCTTCTTCATCATCGAGGAGAACTTTGAGGAGATGTTCCGGTGTGAACCGCTGATGTCCGGAACGCAATGCCAGCCCCTGCGCTGACTGAACGAAGCCGCGGCTTCGGTCTGTATATTTCTCAAGATCCATCTGGACCCCCATTTCAAGCACGCACCGCCTGCCCCATTTGCCTCCAAGTGTTTCCAGGTGAAGTGGCCCCGGTTCACCGTCCGGAAACACGACACAAAACACCTCGAGGCAGGCCACAAACGAACGCCTCAGCCATCCAATCCGCTAAACACTGGACCCAGTGCACAAGTGGAGAAATGGCTTAGATCAAGACCAAACGCGATTGCACGGACAGAAGTATGCCGCACAAACCGTTGACGACCTTCTTAAGAAGCATCGACTTGAAATATATGGGTGTGACATCCGAGCAACACAAGAGGCCGCCCAGCGCTAAAGACAATAAAAGTCGCTGATTTTAGCGGTTAAGCAGGAACGTCTTCCGACGCGGGCTTGTCGCCGCCCTCTGATTTGGCCTTAGCAGGCGCCCGTCTGCGACGAGGGGCCCGGCGACGCGGCGCCGGCTTCTCTTCGCCATCAGCTTCCGCGGCTTCGCTTTCGGCGACGGCATCTTCTGACTCGGCTTTTTCCGCTGCCTCTGTCGTCTGCTCTTCCGCGTCGGCATCTTCGCCATTCGCGCGGCCGTTCCCACCACGCCCCTGGCCTTCTTGGCGGTTCTGGTTTTCCTGGCGATTCTGTTCCTGCTGCGCTTGAGCGGCGACAATCAACCGGTGGTAATGCTCCGCATGCTGGAAGTAGCTTTCCGATGCAATACGGTCGCCGGACGATTGCGCGTCCCGCGCTAGCGCCTGGTACTTCTCATAGATATGGCTCGCCGTGCCGCGGATTTTTACGTCCGGCCCGTTGCTCTCCATACTCCGGCTAAGGGGATTTTGTGGTTTACGTCCGCGCCCGCGAGAGCGCTTCTGGTTTTGGCCCTGCCTCATATCACTCCGGCTCTATCTACCAGTTGAAAAAACACCGTCCACAGCGACCCAGCGGCTCGTTTCTGCGAATCCACAGACAAAGCCACAAGACTAAATCTCGCCAGGACTAAGCGATTGCCCTTCTATGTGTGCCCAATTTCCAGGCCTACACACCGACCCAACCCATGCTCAACACATCCCACCTTCTGACGGGACAAGAAGTCATGAAAGAATGTTCCAGACGCTCAAGCCAAATATTTTACAGCTAGATGACGTCCAATGGGGCGAACCACCATGCTTGCCCCTGCCTCTGATCTCCAGCCATCCGGTCCCTCCCGGAGGCGAAATCTATCTAGAGGCTTGAATCTCTTCAAAGAACCTACCCTCTGAGCGTCCCATGTCCAACTGTTTTTTTATGGCTCTAGATTGCCCGTTTTAAGCTGATCACCCGGCGAACACTCGCGAGATCTGAGTGAAAGCCACTCACCTTGAGGCCTGCATGAGACGCAATTTTGGCTACATCGTCGGACTGCCCAATGCCCAGCTCCCAAAATGCCGCCCCGCCAGGTGTCAAAAGGCGTGCCGCTTCCTGAGCAATTTCTCGGTAGGCCGCCAGACCATCCGGACCACCATCAAGGGCGGCCATTGGGTCATGAGATCGAACCTCGAGCGAGAGCTGATCAATGTCGGCAGATGGGATGTAAGGCGGATTTGAAATCACGACATCAAAAGTTTCGTCGATTCCCTCTCCCCAATTCCCAACACGGAACATCGACCTGCCGCCAAGCTCAAGCCGCTCTGCGTTAGCCCGTGCCAAATCAATGGCATCAGCGGAACAATCAATCCCTAAGCCCCGGGCGTTAGGAAGTTCCGAGAGAAGCGCCAGCAGCAGACACCCGGTTCCCGTTCCCAGATCAAGAATGCGCAGGTCGGCCGTCTTGTCGGTTACCTGCGCCAGAACCGCGTCCACCAATGTCTCGCTGTCTGGGCGCGGGTCCAGCGTCGCATGGTTGAGCGAAAAGGACAGGCCCCAGAATTCACGCTCACCCAAGATCCGCGACACAGGTTCGCCTGCAAGGCGGCGGCGCGCAAATTCCAGCAGCACATCAACATGTTGGGCGTCGACCAGTTGATCCGGGTCAGCGATCAGTGCGACGTCATCAATCCCGACTGCCGCTGCCATGAGCAGTCGCGCATCCAGATCTGGAGAGGCGAGCTCAGCGGAGCGAAACTGGTCAAGGAGATCACGGTAGATGGCGCCGCGAGTGAGCGAGTTGGACTCCTCGGAAGAAGTCACGCTGCCGTCTCTTCTCCAAGCGCTGCGAACCGTGCCGCCTGGTCCTCGGAAATGAGCGCATCAATCAGCTCGGCGACACCGTCGCCCTCGATAATCTTATCAAGCTTGTGCAAGGTGAGATTGATCCGATGGTCTGTCACACGGCCTTGCGGAAAATTGTAGGTGCGGATGCGTTCCGAGCGATCGCCGGAACCGACCTGGCCTTTCCGATCATCCGCGCGTTCTTTCGCGGCCCGTTCCCGCTCGGCGTCAAACAGGCGCGCCCGCAGGATCTTCAAGGCCTTAGCCTTGTTCTTATGCTGCGATTTTTCATCCTGTTGCTGGACCACAAGACCGGTTGGCAGGTGGGTGATACGCACCGCACTGTCTGTCGTATTCACATGCTGGCCGCCGGCGCCACTTGCCCGAAACACATCTATGCGAATGTCTTTATCTTCTATTTCAATATCGACTTCCTCTGGCTCTGGAAGCACCGCGACCGTCGCTGCAGAGGTATGAATGCGCCCACCGGACTCCGTGGTGGGCACACGCTGAACCCGGTGAACACCGGACTCGAACTTAAGCTTCGCAAAAACGCCCTTGCCGCTAATGGATGCCGTGATCTCCTTAAAACCGCCGACATCCCCGGCAGAGATCGACACGGGCTCGACCTTCCAGCCCTGCGACTGAGCATAGCGCTCATACATGCGGTAAAGGTCGCCTGCAAAAAGAGCCGCCTCATCGCCGCCGGTTCCGGCGCGCACTTCCAGGATGACATTGAGGTCATCGGCAGCATCCTTCGGCAGCAGCAAGATCTGCATTTCCTGCTCAAGCGCAGGCAGTGTTTCAGCGAGAGCGTCCAGCTCTTCCCGAGCCATTTCCGCCATCTCAGGATCGTTTAACATCTCTTTCGCGTCTGCCTCAGCCTGCCGCGCTTCCTCTAGCCCGCGCGCCGCTTCGGCGACCGGCTGCAGCTCAGCGAACTCCTTGGAGAGAGCGACAAATCGGTCTGGCGAAACGTCAGCATTCATTTCCGCCTGAACGGCCTCGAAACGATCGAGAACTTTTGCGAGTTTTTCGTGAGGAATCATGGAATGAGCAGCCAAGGCAAAATGCAGGGAGGTTCAGGGAGACAGCAGCCCTAGCTAATCCCCTGCCAAGACCGCAGGCGCGCTTTCGTCTTCCGATGCGCGCGCGTCCTCAATCTCTGCCGCTTTCTCTTCGACGAGCTCGACCAGATGATCAATCATCTTGTCATTAGCCATTTTGTGGTCAGGCACACCGCGGAGATAGACCATGCCGGAGCCGGCACCACCGCCTGTAAACCCGATATCTGTCTGAGAGGCTTCCCCCGGACCGTTCACAACACAGCCAATCACAGACAGCGTCATGGATGTCGAGATATGAGCGAGCCGCTCCTCGAGGATCGAAACAGTCTCAATCACATTGAACCCCTGACGCGCACAGGACGGGCAGGAAATGATCGTCACGCCACGGTGGCGCAAGTTGAGGGACTTGAGAATTTCAAAGCCAGCTTTGATTTCCTCAACAGGGTCCGCTGACAAGGAAACGCGGATCGTGTCGCCAATGCCAGCCCACAGGAGTGAGCCCATGCCGATGGCCGACTTCACGGTGCCGCTCATCAACCCACCTGCTTCCGTAATGCCAAGATGCAAGGGACAGTCCACAGCTTCGGCCAGCCCTTGATAGGCCGCGACCGTCATAAAGACATCAGAGGCTTTCACGCTGATCTTGTATTCGCGGAAGTCGTTCTCCTCGAGCAACCGCACATGCTCTAACGCGCTCTCGACCATCGCATCGGGGCAGGGTTCGCCATATTTCTCCAGAAGGTGGCGTTCCAGCGACCCGGCATTGACGCCGATACGGATCGAGCAACCATGGTCTTTCGCGGCCTGCACCACCTCGCGCACCCGCTCGGCGGAACCGATATTCCCCGGATTGATCCGAAGACAGGCAGCGCCCGCCTCCGCTGCTTCCAGTGCACGCTTGTAGTGAAAATGAATGTCCGCAACGATCGGCACCTTGGCCGCGGTGACGATTTCCTTCAGAGCCGCTGTCGATGGCTCATCCGGACAGGAGACTCGAACAATATCAGCGCCAGCCTCTTCGAGCTGACGGATTTGATCAATGGTAGCGCCCGCATCGGATGTGGGCGTATTCGTCATGGATTGAACGGCAATCGGTGCATCACCCCCGATTGCAACCGGGCCGACATGGATCTGGCGGCACTTCCGCCGCTCAATATCACGCCAGGGACGAATACTCATCTCAGTCTGCCATTTCACCTGAAAAGAAGAACTGCGTCTCTATAGCAAATGCGCAGCCCGTTTTCAGGAAAAGTGTGTGTGACATTCTATCCGCCAGCACGAAACCGCGGACGCGCGCCATCCGCAACAGAAACCCTCAAAAATTAATTGTTTTATCGGCGCAGTAGATCGTCGGGATCAAGCGACTTGCCTGTCAGAACCAGGCCTGACGGCCCCGCGGCGCCCAACAGAGCGCCATCCACAAACACCTCAAAGGCGCCCGCGTCCCGCGCAACAAGAATAGCGCCAACATCCACAGGAGCCCGGTACATTTCCCCCTCAACCAATGTCTGGTTGAGAAGCACAGACCCATCACCCGCTTCGATGCGGAGCCAAGCCTGCTTCAATGCCCGCACCGTGACACGCGCACCTTCATTTTCAAGGCCATAAACCCGTGCACCGCCTACTGCCAGCGCCAAGTCATCAGCAATCACGACCGCTGGCTCTTCGTTAGGCGGTGTCGCTGGAGTTAAGGCAGCAACCTCTATATCGACCGGCGGTGTTTCGGAAGTTGGAGCGGCGGGAGCCGCGTCAGCGACCGGCCCAAGCGCTGCAGGATCCACAGCAGCAGCGCTAACAGCCGGCTGAGCTACCGTCGGAATGTCGCGGGGGCTGCCAGCGGCAGATGCACTGTCGCCCGCAAGACTGGTGACGGGAGCAGGCCCAGCTTCCTCAACCGCCGCGGCCACAGGTGGCTGCGCGACGGTCGACGACGCAATTCCGAGGCGTTCCGGCACCGGCGGGACCCGTTCGGTCACCATACGGTCCGCCGAAACGGACAATAGCCAGGCCCCATAAACACCAGCACCAAGCAGGATTGCCAGAATGAACAAGGAACCTTTGGGAAGCCGCGCATCATGGCGGACTTCCTGATAGGCAAACTCGGCGAGGTTCGACTCGTCGGTCTCAACCTCTGTCTCTGATTTATAGAGCGCGACAAGTTTTGGCGCATCCAGCCCCAGGTAAACGGCATAAGTGCGGACAAACCCGATGGCATAAGCACGGCCCGGCAGATCGTCATGGCGGCTTTCTTCCAGGGCTTCCAGATAGGGACGGCGAATACGGAGCTTGTCAGAGACAGACTTGAGATCTTCGCCTGTCTTCAGCCGGGCTTTCCGCAGAACGGCACCGGCTTCCTCGCCATCGAGCGGGGTGTCCGCCGTAATGTCCCGCAAATGAATACGCCGACCTTCTTCACCGCTTTCCGCAGCAGCAGAGAGTCTTGTTACGTTCGTCATGTCAGTTTCCGAACTCATCGGCCTTCCCGGTCTCGCAACACAAAGCGAGCTTCTCGTCGTTTCCAAGCGGCCAAGCTGTCCAAAAGACCAAGGCCGCCCAGTCCCTCATTTCCATCCCTGGATGAAACACACGCTGCGTTCCCAATGCAGGACCAGCGAAAAATCCAAGAAAACAGCCATTCTCAAGCTGTTTCTATGTAGATTTCCCCTCATCCGGAGACATCATATGCGTCACCATCTCGTCAGAAAAATGACGCTGCACAATATTGATGCCCAATTGTGCCCATCCGATGGTTAAATAAATCAAAAGATGTGCGCTCCTGCAAATAAAGAGTTGCTCTGCATACGGCAAATTCTTCTTAAATTGCAATTCCTTGGGCGTCGGCATAGTTGCGAAGCGCATCCCGCACGCTAGCGTCTGGCAGGCCGTATAGGCCTTCCATGAAACCCTCAAGATCTGAGACATTGAGAGACCGAACCATCATCTTCACAGGGCCGATGGCCGCCGGCGACATGGAGATGGTCCGCAGTCCGAGCCCCAAGAGAGCCATCGCTTCCAGCGGATTGCCTGCCATTTCACCGCAAAGCGATAGCGGAACCTTATGGCGGGCACAAATCAGCACAACCTGCCGGAGGAAGTTCAGGGCACCAGGGCTCAACAGGTCATAGCGGTTTGCCACCCGCGGATTGCCACGGTCACTGGCAAACAGAAACTGGATTAAGTCGTTGCTGCCGATCGACACGAAATCGACCTTAGGAAGCAAGGCCTCCATTTGCCAGAAAAGTGCCGGAACCTCCAGCATTGTGCCAACCGCAACGGAGCGCGGCTTCTCCCGCCCATGCTGATCCAGCCGCACCAGTTCTTTATCCACCAAGGCGCGGGCGCGCTCATATTCTGCGACATCAGCGACCATAGGGAACATGATCCGAAGATCACGGCCGACCGCAGCCGTGAGCAGAGCTCTCACCTGGTGGCGCAGCAACGCTGGACGGTCGAGCGCAATGCGGATCGCACGCCACCCAAGCGCCGGATTTTCCTCATCCGCCTGCTGCATGTAGGGCAGCATTTTGTCACCGCCAATATCAAGCGTTCGAAACACGACAGGCAGGTCGCCGGCGCTCTCCATCACGTCGCTGTAGAGCTCAACCTGTTCGCGTTGGCTGGGGAGCTTCGAGGCGATCATGAATTGCAGCTCGGTGCGGAACAGGCCGATCCCATCAGCGCCGCTCTCTTCCAAATGCGGCAGGTCAACCATGAGGCCAGCATTGACGTTGAGCGCTACCTTAATGCCATCGCGTGTGACGGACGGCTCGTGGCGAATGGCCTTATATTGTGCCTGCCGCCGCGCGCGGAACCGCGCCTTTTCCGAATAAGCATCGACAATGTCCTGGCTTGGCCGGACATAAAGCTCCCCGGTATCGCCATCAACAATCAGGGGATCGCCATCTTCGACACGCTCGAGAATGCCTTGCGCACGTCCAATCGCCGCAATGCCAAGCGCCCGCGCCACGATCGCGACATGAGCGTTGGCCGAGCCTTCTTCAAGAACCAGGCCGCGCAGCCGCTCCTTGTCATAATCGAGCAGCTCAGCCGGACCCATGTTGCGCGCGATGATGATCGCATCTTCGGGCAGGTCGCCGCTCGCTGACGAGAGAGCAACACCCGTCAGGTGACGCAGCAGGCGGTTGGCGAGGTCATCAAGATCATGCAATCGGTCTCGAAGATAGGGGTCCGTCTGACGCATCATGCGCGCACGCGTATCGTTTTGAACGCGTTCTACCGCAGCCTCCGCTGTGAGGCCGGTCTTCACCGCCTCAAGCATTCGCTTCAACCAGCCACGGTCGTTCGCAAACATGCGATAGGCCTGCAGAACCTCGCGATGCTCACCCGCATGACTGAGATCCGACGTCGTCAACATCTGGTCGATGGAAGAGCGAAGCTCATAAACGGCTTTTTCAAGCCGCTCTGACTCAACTTCAACATTCTCCGCAATGAGCCGCGTAACATGGACCCGCGGTTCATGGAGCACAGCATGCCCGAGCGCAAGACCTGCGGACAGCGCGGTGCCTTCAACGTAGAGCGGCTCCTGGGCGGCAGCATCGCGGTCATCATCATCAAACGTGATGAGGTCGGACGCTGCAGCTAGTTCGGCAAGCACCATCGCAATGGTTTCAAGCGCCTCGACTTCCTCTTCGGAATAGTGGCGCATGGTGCGATTTTGGACCACCAACACGCCCACCACCCGGCCGGACCGAAGAATGGGAACGCCCATGAGAGACTTGTAAATCTCCTCACCGGTTTCCGGTCGGTAGGCAAAATTCGGGTGAGACTGTGCGTCCGAGAGGTTCAGAGGCCGCGCATGCGCAGCGATATCCCCGACAAGGCCGGTTCCGACTTTAAGGCGCGTCTTATGTACAGCAGAGGGCTTCAACCCCTCTGTGGCATACAGCTCAAGCTCATCCTCCGGCCGCATCAGGTAAATCGAACACACCTCGGCGACCATGTTCTCAGCGATGAGATGCGCGACCTGATCAAGGCGCGCCTGAGACTCGCTTACCTCCGCCATTGCTTCTCGCAGACGGCGCAGGAGAACGCGTGGGCCCTGTGTCGCCATCAGGTGCGCCCCCGAGAGAACAATTGCACACCCTTAGAACGGGCCGCAAAGATATGCGCCTTGGTAACCGACATCTTGTCTTTCTTAATTAAACTTCTCGTTTTATGCCGCAGCGTCGTCGTCGAGACCATAGGCCGAATGGAGGGCCCGCACCGCGAGCTCCGTATACTCAGCAGAAATCAGAACACTCACCTTGATCTCAGACGTCGAAATGACCTGAAGATTGATGCCCTTGTCGGCAAGCGTCTGGAACATTTTTTGAGCGACCCCGGCATGCGACCGCATGCCGATGCCGATGACGGATACCTTTACCACGTCGGTGTCGCTCAGGATCTGCTCATAGCCAATTGTATCACAAGCGCCTTCGATCACCGCAACGGCCCGCTCAAGGTCCGCAACAGGCACAGTGAACGTCAAATCAGTACGTTCGCCATCTTCGGACACATTCTGCACGATCATATCAACATTGATGGCAGCATCTGCCAGCGGGCCAAAGATGCGCGCTGCAACGCCTGGCTGATCAGCCACCTTAATCAAGGTGATCTTCGCCTCGTCTTTGGTATAGGCAATGCCGCTTACGACTTCTTGTTCCACGATTTCTTCCTCGCCACAGACAAGTGTCCCCGGACCAACATAAGACGGTCCGCTTCCGGTTCCTTGAGGTGAATCAGGCGCGTCAAAACTTGAGCGAACCTGGAGGCGCACATTGTGCACCATGGCCAGTTCCACAGACCGCGTCTGCAGAACCTTGGCCCCGAGAGATGCCATTTCGAGCATCTCTTCATAACTGATTTTGTCGAGCTTCTGAGCCTTCGACACGATCCGGGGATCGGTTGTGTAGACACCATCCACGTCCGTGTAGATGTCGCAGCGCTCCGCATTGAGCGCGGCCGCGACCGCAACAGCGCTCGTATCAGACCCGCCCCGCCCAAGAGTGGCGATCCGTCCATCAGGACTAATGCCCTGGAAGCCCGCAATGACGGCCACCTGACCCTGGTCAATCCGTTCGCCGAGCTTGGCGGCGTCAATATCCGCAATCCTGGCAGCGCCATGCGCATCATCTGTCAGGATCGGTATTTGCCAGCCGAGCCAGGAACGGGCGGATACCCCCATCTCTTGTAGGGCGATCGCCAGGAGTCCGACTGATATCTGCTCGCCAGCCGAGACGACTGCGTCATATTCCCGCGCATCGTGAAGGGCAGCCGCTTCTTTGGTCCAGGAGACAAGCTGATTTGTGGTCCCCGCCATAGCCGACACAACAACGGCAACCTGATGCCCCGCCTCAACTTCGCGTTTCACATGGGTCGCCACGTTGCGGATCCGATCTAAATCAGCAACAGACGTTCCACCGAATTTCATGACCAGTCGGGCCATACCTTCAAACCTTCACGCAAGTGGCCATAACCGACAGATTGGCGCAGTAAACTGGACCAAGTGATCAGGCCATGCACATATACATAAACAAAAGCGGTGTGCTTCTGAGGGAGGGCCCTCATCAACTCATCCGCTTTTGCGGGGCCATACATACTCGGATGGCCCCTCATCCGCAACATGGGCAACACCATCAACCCCCAAAAGGAGTATCCATGTGACTGACGCCGCCCAAAGTGCCCGTTCCAGCGTCGATGATGACGAAATCGCCCGTTTTTCGGCGATGGCCGCTGAATGGTGGGACCCGAAGGGCAAGTTCGCACCCTTGCACAAGTTCAATCCAACGCGGCTGTCCTTCGTTAGAGAACGGGTCGTCGCACATTTTGGGCTGGACGCTGCAAGTACCACACCATTCGAGGGTCTCAGCCTGTTGGATATCGGCTGTGGCGGCGGGCTCCTGAGTGAACCGATGACCCGTCTGGGGGCGGAGGTGATCGGGGCCGACGCTGGCGAAGCGAACATAAAAACCGCGCGCGTTCATGCGGACGAGCAGGGCCTCAAAATTGACTACCGTGTGACCACTGCGGAGGAGCTGGCGGCGAGTGGTGCCCAATTTGACGTCATCCTCAATATGGAGGTGATTGAGCATGTGGCGGACCCCAGTGGTTTTTTGGTGTCCTGTGCACAAATGCTGAAACCTGGCGGGATCATGTTTTGCGCCACCCTTAACCGCTCCTTGAAGGCGTTTGGCCTGGCCATCGTAGGTGCCGAATACGTTCTGCGTTGGCTTCCCCGAGGGACTCATGACTGGAACAAGTTCATCACCCCCGCCGAGCTCTTCAAAAGCATCGAGCGCACCGGCCTCGAGGTGAGCGAAGAAACCGGCGTCACCTACAATCCGCTGACCGACCGCTGGTCGCTTTCAACAGACATGGGCGTCAACTATATGATGGTGGCAACCAAACCAAAGCCAACTGTATGACCGACGCAAATATCGACCTGGAACCAAAGAACAAGCCACGCCAGAAACGCGCCATAGAGACTTATGAGCGCGTGCTAGACGTTGCGGCCCGTTTGCTTGAGGAAGAAGGGGTTGAGCGCATCTCCACGAACCTCATAGCGGAGAAGGCGGACGTAACCCCACCCACGCTCTATCGCTACTTCCCCAACAAATATGCGGTCCTTCGCGCCCTCGGCGACCGGCTCATGCAGGAGCAGAATGAAATCTTCGAAAAGTTTCTGAGCGAATCCGGCGACAGCATTGAGGCCCAGATCGAAGGAACCTATGAGAATCTTATGGAGACCCTTCGGGTTACAGAGCAACACCCAGGCGGCCTCTCCATCATGCGCGCGCTTCGCGCCGTGCCGACGCTGCAGCAAGTCCGGCTGGCATCCCACCATCAAGTAACCGATGAATGGGTCGAACATCTAGGCGACCTGTTGCCGAAGATCCCAAAGGCCGATCTCTGGATCAAAGCACGTCTGACGGTCGATATCGGATATGCCGCCATCGAAATGGCGATGGAAGAGCCGAAAATCGCCTCTGAAACGGTGCTGCGCGAAGCCACCACGGCGATCACCGCTTATTGGCAAGAGATCATCGCAAACTCAAAATAATAGTTATGACTATTATTTTGTTGACGTGATGCCAGAAACTGGGTCTTATGTGATGCGTGGACAGGCGCAACGGGGGACCCAGGATGAAACTCGGCAATTTAACCGCTCAAATTCTGCTGCTCGCAGGCGCATTTGGGCTTGCCGCATGTGGCGAAGACCCACAAAGCCCTGAAGAACGCGCTGCCATAGTGGCAGCTGCGGAGACCCGGGTGCCAGCAGACGCGGTCCTCGCCGAAAAATACACGCGGGCATGCCAAGCTTGTCACGCAAACCCCGACAACGGCGCCCCCCTCTCAGGAGATGTGCGAGCCTGGACACCGAGGTTCGACGCACGCGGGGCCGAAGGGCTTCTCCAGAGCACCCTCAATGGATTTGAAGGCATGCCACCGCTGGGCGCCTGCCCTGATTGCAGCATAGATGATTTCGAGAAACTGATTGCCTTCCTGGCAGGAGACGAGACATGAGCCTCAGCCGACGTGAGATGATGATGCAGGGCGCTGCCGTTGCAGCGCTGGCCACCGGTAAGCCTGTCGCGGCCTTCGCGGAGACACCAGAGCGGCGGATCAAATGGCAAAACTGGTCGGGTGGCCAAAGCTGTCTTCCAGAAGCGCGACTCGCGCCAGCGGATGCCGCCGAAGTCGCGGAGATCATCGCCTCAAGCCCCAAACCCATTCGACCTGTCGGCACCGGGCATTCATTCTCTGGCCTTGTCCCCACAGACGGGACGATCATGTCCCTGGATCGCTTAAGCGGCGTCTTGGAGATCAACAATGACACCATGGAGGCGACTGTGGGTGCCGGCAGCAAGCTCGGCGATCTGGGCGCGCCCCTCGAAGAAAACGGTCAGGCGCTGATCAACATGCCTGACATCAACCGCCAGACCCTGGCGGGATCGATTGCCACATCGACCCATGGCACCGGCGAAAATTTCGGGTCTCTCTCCAGCTACGTCACCGGCCTCGAACTCGTCACCGCCAGCGGCGAAACCGTTTGGTGTGACAAAGACACGCAAGCGGACCTTTTCCAGGCCGCGCGCGTATCGCTGGGGGCTCTCGGCATCGTGACCAAAGTGCGCCTGCAAAACCGCACACCCCATCGCATTAACAAACGAACCTGGGTCGCAACCTTCGATGACATGGTTGACCAGGCCGATACGTTGGCGGCGGAAAACAGAAACTTTGAGTTCTTCTACATTCCCTTCTCGTCCATGTGCATGGGCATCAGTCACAACGAAACAGACGAACCGCTTGCACCGTCCACCGCTGAAGACAATGAGGGCGTTATGACCCTGAAAGCACTGGCCGACTATCTTGGCTGGGCGCCGTCAATCCGTGAATATTTCATTCGCTCGGCCTTGGAAGACCTGCCCGATGAAACCTTTGTGGACACATCCTGGAAAGTCTATCCGAGTGATCGCAATGTGCGCTTCAACGAGATGGAATATCACCTGCCTCGGGAAAACGCGCTTCAGGCTCTGAAGGAAATCCGCACCCTTGTCGAAGGTGAGAATCTTGATCTCTTCTTCCCCTGGGAATTTCGGTATGTGAAATCTGATGATATCTGGCTCTCGCCGTTCCAGGGACGAGAGAGTTGCTCCATCGCAATCCACAGATATTACGAAGAGGACTACCAGCCGCTCTTTTCCGCAGTAGAGCCCATCCTGCAAAAACATGGGGGACGTCCGCACTGGGGCAAGCTGCACACCCTCAAAGCACAAGACTTTGCTGCGCTTTATCCGAACTGGAATGACTTCCAGTCCGTCCGCGAAGCCATGGACCCGAACGGCATATTCCTCAACGATCATTTGAGGGAGGTGTTCGGCATTGCGTGACCTTGTCAATCAACTGAAGTCCCGCGTCTCCAATCTGAGCAGAAGATCGTTGGTGCTCGGTGGCGGGGGTCTCGCAGGTCTTGGCCTGGTGGCGCTGTCCCGCCCTGCGAAAGAAGGGGGCCCCGTCGACCCCTACTACGAAAAGCTCGGGAAAGCGGCGACAGACGAAGGTTTGGCGCGTCCCACACTGGTGATCGATCTCGCACGTCTCGACCAGAATATCGAGGTGATGAAATCGCACCTTAGGCCAGGCATGGGCTACCGGATCGTCGCCAAGTCGCTCCCTTCATTGCCACTCATCCGACACGTCATGGCCGCAGCCGACACAAACAAGCTGATGCTGTTTCATCAGCCCTTCCTCAACCTGGTCGCCGAGCAAGAACCAGAGGCAGACGTGCTGTTGGGAAAGCCCATGCCGGTGGCCGCCGCCGCGCGCTTCTATGACGAGCTAGGCCCCACATCGTTTGACCCTGCCCTGCAGCTACAATGGCTTGTCGATACGCCAGCGCGGCTTTCTGAATATCAGGACCTGGCTAAGGCCCGCAGCCAGGCAATGCGCATCAATCTTGAGATCGATGTGGGTCTCCATCGCGGGGGACTCACGGACCCTGATAGCTTGAACCCCATGCTGGAGACGATTGACGCCGATCCTCTGCTCACCTTCTCTGGATTCATGGGGTATGACCCTCACCTGGCCTCGGTGCCGGATATCCTGGGATGGCAGGGCAGCGCCATTGAAAACTCAATGGGCACCTACAAAGCCTTTGTGGAGGCGGCGGCGCACCACTACGGAGAAGATTGGAAGCCAGGGCAGCTGACGTTAAACACCGCCGGAAGCCCGACCTATCAGCTGCACAATGAGACCGTCCACGCCAACGAAGTGGCCGTGGGTTCCGCCCTTGTGAAACCCACCCATTTCGATGTCTCGACACTCAGCGACCACATCCCCGCAAGCTTCATCACAACACCGGTTGTGAAGACTGTAGACCGCACGGACATCCCGGGGCTTGAAGCGCTCACAGGGCCGACCCAGCTCTGGGACAGAAACACCGCGCAGACTTTCTTCATCTATGGTGGAAACTGGTTGGCCGAACCCGTGTCGCCGCCTGGCCTGCGGACCAACGGCGTCTTTGGGCGGTCCAGCAACCAGGAGATGCTGAACGGATCGGACCTGATCGATCTCGCCCCCAACGACATCGTGGTCCTCCGCCCGACCCAGAGTGAATTTGTCTTTCTTCAGTTTGGCGACATTCAGGTCTTTGATGGCGGCAAGATCACCGAAAGCTGGCCGGTCTTCACGCAAGGCGCCTGAAGCTAGTTTGCTTTGCTCTTATCTTCACCGGGAAGCGGCGCCACAGACACGCCCTCTTCGATCAGATCCTTGGCCTCATCGAGCGTGGCTTCACCATAGATTTCGCGTTCGTCAGCTTCACCGTAGTGAATACGCCGCGCTTCTTCAGCGAACTGATCGCCCACATAATCAAAATTGGTTTCGACATGCTCACGCACTTTGCTCATGAACATTTGAACCTGCTCCACCGCCTCCGTAGGAGATGTGCCTGCCCGCTTCTTCTGTTTTGAGGTCACAACAGACGGCGCCATCAAGGCTTTCTGCACCTTAGTGGTTTCGCAATAGGGACAAGCAACCTCACTCTGAGCGACCTGGCGGTCGAACGCGTCAGACCCGGCAAACCAGCCGTCAAACTCGTGATCCTGTTCACAGATAAGGCGATACTTAATCATGTCTTGCGCGTCTATTAGCTATTCGGACGCGATGATAGCACGATCATGGCTAAGACTGGGAATTCGAGAGCGGGCCTCACCAATTTTCGCTGGGTCAATCTCAGCTAGGATCACACATGGATCAGTTCCCGCTTCGGCCAACACCTCGCCCCAAGGATCAATAATCAGCGAGTGACCATAGGTTTCCCGCCCGTTCTCGTGGGACCCACCTTGTGCAGGCGCAAATACAAAGCAGCCGGTTTCAATCGCCCGTGCACGCAAAAGCACATGCCAATGCGCTTCCCCCGTCGGTTTCGTGAATGCCGACGGGACCGTCAGATACCGCGCACCCGCATGGGCAAGCTGCCGGTAGAGGTAAGGGAAACGCAAATCATAACAAACCGTCATGCCCAGCTGCCCCCAGGGAAGGTCCGCCAGGACAGACGTCTCGCCAGCCCGATAATTCTTGGACTCTCGATACGCTTCACCATTGCCCAGATCCACATCAAACATATGGATCTTGTCGTAGCGGGCTAGAACCTCTCCATCAGGTGAAATCAGAAGGGACCTGTTCGCCGCCTTGTCTTCCGCCACTTTAACGGCGAGCGACCCGATAAGAATATGCACCCGCAGCTCAGCCGCAAGACGTTGGAACGCCTTCAGCGCTCGGTCGTCTTCTTCCGCAACAATGTTGGCGAAGAGCCGTTTCGCCCCCAGTTCCATCAAGGCCGTGGTTTCGGGCGTAGTGATAAACTGCGCACCGCTTTGAACTGCCTCTCGGATTAGCGCCGTCACATCTTCAATATTTTGGTCAATATCGACGCCTGTCCGCATCTGGACGCAGGCAGCAGTAAACCTGTCTGCGGCGGGCGTCATGGATCACCCTGCAAGGATGGGATCAAGAGCGCCCTTGGACTCCAGCGCATAGAGATCGTCGCAGCCACCCACATGGGTATCGCCGATGAAGATTTGAGGCACGGTATGGCCGCCACCGGAGCGCGACATCATTTCACGGCGGAGGTCCGGGTCCATGCCGACATCAATCTCCTTGAAATCAGCGCCTTTCTGCGAGAGCAGCTTTTTTGCATGATGGCAGTAAGGGCACATCATCGTCGTGTAAATGGTCACATCTGCCATGGGATCACTCCTGAACACACTTCCTGGTTGCGCGGGATCATATAGGGGCTTGGTCCTGCGGAACAACCCGAGCGAGGGTGAGGACATCGACACTTAAAGCGCCCTCTGCGGCAAGGCGTTTCGCACAGGCCTCCACAGTCGCACCTGTCGTGAGCACATCGTCCACCAGCAAAAGCCGCTTTCCCTCGACTTTTTCACCCTTTCCGGGCGTCAGCGCAAAGGCGCCTGAGACGTTCCGGCGCCGGGCAGAGGCGGAGAGCCCGACCTGCGCCCGCGTGGCGCGCGTGCGGATCAACAATTCGGGAGCACAAGGCACACCCGAGAGCCGCGAAAGCGCCCGGGCTATTTCGGCCGACTGGTTGAAACGGCGTTGGAAGAGACGGGTTCGGTGCAAGGGAACCGGCACAATCAGGTCGGCATCTACCAGCAATTCAGCGCCGGCGCGCATCATCCATTTCGCAAACAGAGGTACAGCCTCCAGCCGGTCTCCGTACTTGAGGCGAGAGATCAACCGCCCACTGACAGAGTCATATCGAAGGGCCGCGCGGGCCCGGGTGTATGCGGGTCTATGCGCCAGCACTTCCGCGCTCAATGCTCCCGGTCCCGGGTCAAAAGGAAACGGTATCCCGCTTACGTCGCAAAGCGGCGGTTCAATAAAGGTAAGGTCTTTCCAGCAGAGGCCACACACATGACTTTCACCCCACAGCGGCGCACCGCACGATATGCATCGTGGTGGCAGAAACAGGTTGCTCGTCCACCGAATAGCATTGCCGATGGTCTGACCTGATTTTTCTAACCGGTGCCCAAACGCTGTCATGGTGCAAAGATAAGCTGAGAAGAGACAGGCGCGAAAGCAACTTGCGCGTGCAGCTCAGATGGCCATAGTGCCCAACATGACATCCGCCGCCGCTCCATTTGACCGCCAACTCGTCGCCCGCCATCGCGAGCGCGCAGCGGCAGGCTTCTCGAGCGCTGACTTTCTGGTCCGACGAGCAGGTGAGGAGATCGGCGGACGCCTGCAAACAACCAATCGGACCTTCAATGCCGCCTTGGACTTAGGCTGCCACAACGGCTTGTTGGCGCGAGAGATTCTGAAACCCGCAGGCATCGACACCGTCATTTCTGCCGACCTCTCACCGGCGATGGTGAGCCATGCGCCGCTGCCTCATATGGCTATGAACGAGGAATTTCTCGCAATTCGTCCGGGATCTCTTGATCTCGTGACAAGCGCCCTCTCCCTTCACTGGGTCAACGACCTGCCAGGTGCTTTGCTCCAAGCGAGGAAAGCACTCAAGCCCGATGGACTTCTACTCATCGCCCTATTTGGAGGAGAAACGCTGCACGAGTTGCGGGATGTCCTGATGCAGGCGGAAACAGAATGCGAAGGCGGTGTATCGCCGCGTGTCTCCCCTTTTGCTGATGTCCGAGATCTGGGTGGCCTTTTGCAGCGCAGCGGCTTCGCACTTCCCGTCGTCGATGCGGACTCGATCATTGTGCGGTACGACACCCTGTTCAATCTGATCGCTGACCTCCGCGCCATGGGTGAAACCAACGCCATCGCACAGCGCAAAAAGGCGCCGCTCAAACGGGCAACCCTCATGCGAGCGGCTGAGCTCTACCAAGAGCGACATTCAGACCCAGACGGACGCATTCGTGCGACGTTTGAAATCCTGTATGCCACCGGCTGGGCACCCCACGAGAGCCAACAAAAGCCGATGCGCCCCGGCACAGCGGCCATACGGCTCGCTGACGCCCTAAATACGGAAGAGATCAGCACCGGCGACAAAGCGCCGAGACCCAAGCGACCTGAAGGCTGATCGCCGGTTAGCGGGACATCAAGCTGGAAGTCCCAGCGTCACAAAAAGTCCCTGAGCATTGCGACCAACGGTTCGTCTGCCGGGGGCATGGGATAGTCACCCATCCGCAAAGGCCGCACCCATTTCAGTGTCTGCCCCTCAACCGGCCTTGGAATCCCCTCCCATCTCCGACAGACAAAAAGCGGCATCAGCAGATGGAACTTCTCGTAAGTATGGCTCGCAAAGGTAAAGGGCGCGAGACAGGCCGCCGTGACATCTATTTCGAGTTCTTCTTTTAGCTCTCGGATCAACGCGGCCTCCGGTGCCTCCCCAGGCTCAACCTTCCCGCCGGGAAACTCCCACAACCCCGCCATTGACTTGCCTTCGGGACGTTGGGCGAGAAGCACCCGCCCCTCAATATCCACAAGCGCACAGGCAGAAACGAGGACAATCGGCAGGTCAGACTTGTCCATCACGCAACCTTGTCGCCGAGAGGGATCACATTTGACGGTTTGGTGTCTTTGCTGAGATCGGAAACAAAACGGCGGACCAGCCGGGCGCCGCCACGATCCGGGACGTCAATTGTTTCAAGCGCTTTTTCTTCGAACCCTAAGCCCCGCAGCACAGCCACCGAGGCCGTATTCTCTGAATAGACCACCGCCTGGATCGATCTGAGCTTCAAAATATCGACACCGAATGCAACCGTCGCCGTAACCGCTTCACGGCCAAAACCTTGACCCCAAAACTCACGGCCCAGCCAATACCCAAGCTCAGCACTGTTTCCATCCAGCATGGTCAAGGCAGAGACGCCGACAAACGCCTGCTCAGAGCGATCTTCAATGGCAAATCGAAACCCAGCACCGCGTGCTCTGAGAGCATCAGCCTCATCAATCCACTGACGCGCGGCAGGCTCGTCATAGGGGTAAGGAATGGTTTCCGTCTTCTGCAGAAGAACAGGGTCACCCGCATGGGCGCTCAACTCTGCGGCATCACTCACAGCAATCCACCGAAGAGATAGGCGCGGCGTGAAAAGCGCCCGAGCGCCCAGCCCGCCGCCAAGCAAAGCCGCACGCCGATGTAACTCATTGTCTGTGTGATGTGCCAAATCTTCGCTCACCCCAAAACGCTGCACGGCAAAATCAACTGCGATAGTCCGCGTTGATCCGAATGTACTCGTGTGTCAGGTCACAGGTCCACACCGTCGCTTCAGCGCGACCCACACCCACATCCACAGCAATCTTGATCTCTTTGCCCTTCATGTGCCGCGCAACAGGTTTTTCATCAAACCCCTCAACCGCAACACCATGCTTGGCAACACTAATGCCCCCAATATCGATTTTGAGCTTGTCTCTGTCGGCCTCTTCGCCGGCTTTGCCAACGGCCATGACGATCCGCCCCCAATTGGCATCTTCTCCGGCAATCGCTGTTTTGACCAAAGGAGAATTGGCGACGGAAAGGGCGATTGTGCGCGCGGCTTTGTAGCTCGCGGCCCCTGTCACTTTCACCTCGATGAACTTGGAAGCACCTTCCCCGTCTTTGACGACCTGATGTGCCAGGTCCAGCATCAATTCATTCAACGCGTCGCGAAAGTCGCGCAGCCGCGGATCCCCTGCGCGAGAGATTTTCGGGGCAGCAGCGCCGTCAGCTTCGGCGGCGGCCATAGCACCACCGGTCGCAAAAAAGAGCACCGTATCACTTGTCGACGTATCGCTATCCACCGTGATGGAATTAAAGCTGTCGCGCACGCCAAGCATCAAAAGAGTTTGAAGGACGGAAGCCGGCAGCGCCGCATCGGTAAACAGGAACACAAGCATCGTGGCAAGGTCCGGCTGGATCATGCCCGAGCCCTTGGCGATCCCATTGATGCGGACATCCACGTCGCCGATTTTCACGGTTTTCGTGGCAAGCTTGGGGAACGTATCCGTTGTCATGATTGCGCGGGCAGCCGCTTCCCACCCCGGGTCACCGGCATTCACCGCTTTGGTGAGTGCGGTGCCGATCGCATCGCCATCGAGAACCTCCCCGATGACACCGGTGGAGGCAATAAAAACGTCTTTCTGTCGACATCCGGCAATGGCCGCCGCCACTGATGCCGTCTGGCGAACGGTTTGCAGACCTGCTTTCCCAGTAAACGCGTTGGCGTTCCCGGCATTCACCACCAAAGCCCTGGCCAATCCGCCTTCCAGCGAATTCTGGCACCAAGTGACCGGCGCCGCGGCCGTCATGGAGGTTGTAAATACACCGCCAACCTGCGTGCCTTCTGCCATCTGAACGACGAGCAGGTCATCGCGTCCTTTGTATTTGGTCCCACTATTTGTCGTGGCAAGCTCCACCCCCGCAAGCGGTGCCAGGCGCGCGAGCTTCTTCGGTGCGAGGGGTGACACCGGCTCTGCAGCAGCCTTCTTAGATGTCTTTTTAGGAGCTTTCTTCTTCACCGCTTTTTTGGCTGAGGCTATGACAGCAGATTTCGACACGCCTTTGGTAGCTTTAGCAGTTGGCTTGGACATGAAGACGCACCCTCAAATCAAATAGGACTCAAAATGAATTGAGCCAAGCAGACGAAAATCCCCCGACCCAATTCATATGACCTATTCTTGAGGTGCAATCAACGGTCTGGTGCCTTCACCTTCGGCTCCGACGATCTCAATCGTCGCCGCGGCCCGCATTTCGTCCATCATGGTGCGGCCCTCTTGCTGGGCCAATGCTTCGATCACTTGATCTTTGACCAACTCGAAACCAGGCACCTCCTGAACACGCCGATCCTCAACCTTGATCACATGCCAGCCGAATTTCGTCTTCACGGGCGCAGATGTTTCCCCAGCCTGAAGGGCAAATGCGGCATCATTGAACTCTGGCACCATGGTGCCGGGCGTGAAATATCCAAGATCACCGCCATCTACGCCGCTTGGACCGGTGGAATGCTCTTTCGCTAGCTCGACAAAGTCGCCACCGGCATCCAACTCATCAATGATCGCCAGTGCTTCTTCTTCAGTAGCCACAAGAATGTGACGGGCTTTGATTTCTTCCTGGGGTTCAACGGAGCCCACCTGAGCATCATAGAATTCCTTCGCCGCCTCATCGGAGATGCGAGCGGTAATGAGCTGCGTCCAATAGACATCCCGAAGGGCTTTGTTTTCGTAATAGGCCATGCGGCGTTGAACGCCCGGATCATCGGTCAGGCCTTTCGCACGCGCGTCACTCGACACAATCACGCGATCGATCAGCAGGCTCAGCAAATACTCAAACTTCACATCTTCAGGCACATTGGCGAGCGCCTGCGCTGTTTCCTCCTCGGCCAACAAAAGATCGGAGAAGCGGATTTCCACGCCATTGACCCGCGCCACAACCGTATCGTCCTCGTCCGCCCCCAGAGCTGGCATCGAATAGCTGAAAGAACCCGCAACAAATAGGGCTGCAGCGAGGAGCCAGGCCGGCATCCGCGCGGCTGGAGAAGTCATGGAAAACATCATGGAAAAGGACCTTGAAGAAGACATCGAGACCCGGTTCATCCGGGCTTCAGGTGAGACCTTATAGTGAGGGGTCTGACAAATTCACACAAGCGTGACAGCCATTAAGATTTCGCAATGAATGCAAGACATTAACGAATATCCCAGACCGCTCCGTTACAACGTCGACCGCCCCCGGGGAAGCGTTGACAAGCACAAAGCCCCCCCTTACATCAATTGGGTCCGGTTGTGCGCTTTTTTGGAGAAAAAGGCTGCTCCTGACACAATAACCGGGCATCCCCGCGAGCGATCTGCAAGCGGACCGATTGCCCCAACAAGGTGACATACCCTGATGGCTAGCTTTGGCGCATTTGCCAAGCGGATCTTTGGCTCCAGCAACGACCGCAAGATTAAATCCCTGACCACACGGGTGAGCGCAATCAATGCGCTTGAACCCGAGATGGAAGCCCTGTCGGACGAGGCACTGCGCGCGAAAACCGACGAGTTCAGAGGGCGGCTTGAAGCTGGCGAAACACTGGATGATCTCCTGCCGGAAGCCTTTGCAACCGTGCGCGAAGGCGCGAAACGGAGCCTTGGGCAGCGTCATTATGACGTCCAGCTGATCGGCGGCATGGCACTGCACGAAGGCCGGATCTCAGAAATGAAAACCGGTGAGGGTAAGACCCTTGTCGCGACCCTGGCAGCCTACCTCAACGCGCTGCCCGCCAAAGGCGTCCATGTCGTTACTGTGAACGATTATCTTGCCAGCCGCGATGCCGCCTGGATGGGACAGGTTTACGAGACATTGGGCCTCACCACCGGCGTCATCCTGCATGGCCTCAGCGACGAAGAACGGCGCGCGGCCTATGCGGCAGATATCACCTACGGCACCAATAATGAGTTGGGCTTCGATTATCTCCGCGACAATATGAAATATCAGCTGGATGCCATGGTCCAGCGCAGCCACCATTTTGCCATCGTCGATGAAGTCGACTCGATCCTGGTTGACGAGGCGCGAACACCGCTGATCATCTCCGGGCCATTGGAAGACAATTCCGAGCTCTATGTGACGGTAGATAAGATCATCCCGTCCCTTGTCGAGGAAGACTACGAGCTCGACGAAAAAGCCCGCACGGCAAACCTGACCGATGAAGGCAACGAGCATGTCGAAGAGCTGCTTCGTGAAGCCGGTATTATGGAAGGCGGCACGCTCTACGATGTTGAGAACATCTCTCTCGTGCACCATGCGAACTGCGCCCTGAAAGCTCACAAGCTCTTCCAGAAAGACAAGGACTACATCGTCAAAGGCGGCAAGGTCGTCATCATTGACGAGTTTACCGGCCGCATGATGGAAGGCCGCCGTTATTCGGAAGGATTGCATCAGGCACTGGAAGCCAAGGAGCAGGTGGAAATCCAACCGGAAAACCAGACACTCGCATCAGTCACGTTCCAGAATTATTTCCGTCTTTACGAAAAGCTTGCCGGCATGACCGGTACAGCGCTTACTGAAGCAGAAGAGTTCATGGATATCTACGGACTGGATGTTCTGGAAATACCCACCAATATCGGCATTGCGCGGATCGACGAAGACGACGAAGTCTACAGAACCGCTCGTGAAAAGTTCGACGGCATTATCCTGGAACTCGAGGATTGCGCAAAACGCGGCCAACCGGTCCTGGTGGGCACCACCTCGATTGAGAAGTCGGAATATCTGGCAGCGCTCCTGAAAAAGAAAAAGGTGAAGCACAATGTGCTGAACGCCCGCTATCACGAACAGGAAGCGCACATCATTGCCCAGGCGGGTGTACCCGGCGCCGTAACGATTGCCACCAACATGGCCGGTCGCGGTACCGATATTCAGTTGGGCGGCAACCTGGAGATGCGCATCGCCGACGAAATCGACGAGAGCCTCGACGAAGAAACACGCACCAAACGGATCGCAGAGATCGAGGCCGACATTGCCGCCAAGAAGCAGCAAGCACTGGACGCAGGTGGCCTCTACATCATCGGGACCGAGCGTCACGAGAGCCGCCGCATCGACAATCAGTTGCGCGGACGTGCCGGACGCCAGGGAGACCCAGGCCGGTCCAAGTTCTACCTCAGCCTTGAAGACGACCTGATGCGCATTTTCGGCACCGACCGCATGGACGGCATGCTTCAGAAGCTCGGTCTGGAAGAAGGCGAAGCCATTATCCATCCGTGGATCAATAAGGCACTGGAGAAGGCGCAACAGAAGGTCGAAGCCCGCAACTTCGACATTCGGAAAAACCTGCTCAAATTCGACAACGTGATGAATGATCAGCGAAAAGCGATCTTCGAACAACGTATCGACCTGATGCGCACAGAAGATGTGTCCGACGATATCCGCGACATGCGCCACGAATGCATCGACGACCTCGTCCGGGCACACATCCCCGAAAAGGCCTATGTGGAACAGTGGGACATTGAAGGGCTTAAGGAAGAGACCGTAAAGGTGTTCGGCCTCGACCTGCCGCTGGAAGACTGGGCGGACGAAGAAGGTATCGCCGAAGAGGAAATTCAGGACCGCATATATCAGGCTGGCGACGCCGCCATGGCGAAGAAAGTCGCCGACGTCGGCCCGGACACCTTCCGACAGATCGAAAAAGCCATTCTCCTGCAGACCATCGACCAACGCTGGCGCGAACATCTTCAGATGCTCGATCACCTGCGCCAATCAGTTGGCTTGCGGGGCTATGGGCAACGCGACCCGCTGAACGAATACAAAACAGAAGCCTTCTCTCTCTTCGAAAGCTTGCTCACGCGCCTGCGGGAAGACGTAACGCGCCAACTGATGACGCTTCAGTTCGTAACAGAACAACCACCGGAGCTGAACGAGCCCGACCTACCGGAAATGCAAGCGCACCATGTCGACCCACTGACAGGTCGAGATGAGATGGCGGAAGCTGAGGGCGATGTCGCTCTGGCTGAACGTCCCCGCACCGTGCGCAACAAGCAAAGCGATGTGGCCATGGATCCCAATGATCCCTCCACCTGGGGAAAGATCGCCCGCAATGCGCCCTGCCCCTGCGGGTCCGGCAAAAAGTACAAGCATTGCCACGGGGCGCTAGTCTAGAATCGGTACACAGATCGAACGACACCTAGATCCATGGCGGCGCTTTCAACCAGTGTCGCCATTTCTTTTTCTTGTCCGGGAAGCCAGAGAGGGACCCCGTCCCCAAGCAGGACAGGCATCGTAAAGACTTCGAGTGAATCGAGGCCCCCAGTCATTCGAAACTGATGCAGGATGTCCGACCCTCCAACGACCCAAACGTCACCCTTGTCAAATCGTCTGAGATCATCAATCAGCGGATGTATGTCCTCACCCGCCCAAAGACGGGCCAGCGGCGGTGGGTGAGCAACCTCGCGATGAGTCACCAAAACCACCTCTTTGCCGGGATAAGGCCAGTCGCCATCATAAGCATCGACAAAATCGAAGCTCTTTCGCCCCATCACGACACAACCGATACCCGCAATAAAATGCTCATAGCCGAAGTCTGCGCCGTCAAAGTCATCGAGCCACCCGACGCCATGGTCAACATCGGCGACAAAGCCATCCAGACTCGCGGCAATGTACCCACGGATTTGGGCCACCAATCAGTCCTCTGCTCGCTGCGCCCATGGATAAGCCGTGAGGTCAAACGCGGTCGCGCTGACCGAAGCCCGTTCTTTCACTTCCTGCCACCAGGCTGCCAGACCGGGCAGATCCTGAAGCAGAAGCTGACCCTCAACACTCTCCGCCAGATAGGAGATCATCGGCGCAGCATGCAGGTCGGCCAACGTCACGTTTTTACTGTTGAGGAAGCCGGCTGAAACGAACCTGTCTTCCACGATCGCGAGAGACTGCCTTAACCGCTTCACCATCCGCTCTTTGATGGAGTCGTCCGGCCACCCACCGACCAGCGTCGTAAACAGCGTCTGAGTCACAAGTTCGCGCAGGTCGGGCCAAATATAACTGTCCAATACCGATATCGTCGCCCCCATATTTGCCCGCTCCGCCGGGTCAGAAGGAACAAGCGCAGGGTCAGGTACGACCTCGTGCAGGTAGCGACATATGGGCGCTGCTTCGAAGAGCACATGCCCCTCATGTTCGAGGGCCGGCACCATGCCAAAGGGGTGACGTTCTTTTTGTGCAGCCGGCATACCAGCGGAGATGAAGTCCACCTCCTCCAGCACATAAGGCACTGCTTTTTCTTCAAGCACCATTCGCACGATGCGCGTATAGACGCTATAGGCAGGCCCGTAGAGCCTCATATCGGGCATCAGCGGTCACTTACCTCTTCGCCCAACGCTTTGCCGGCCAAGTAATAGTGATACGCCCCCCAAAGACTGACGAAAGACAAGATCAACAAGGCGTAGCGCAAAGACTCAATGCCGAAGGTCGGCTCCAGAACATCGCTCAGAATACCCACAAGCTGAGGTCCAAAACCCAATCCAATAATATTGAGGATGAACAGCATGATGGAAGAGATGGTCGTGCGCATATGAAGCGGTGCACGGCTTTGGATGAGTGCGAAGCTTGGGCCAAGGTAAAACGCGCCCAGGATCGTCGCCGGGACGTAGAGCCAAAGCGCCAGTTCTTTTTCGACGAGAAAGAACGCCAAGATAATGGGTGCCGCAACAACTTTGGCGACTGCCACAATCCACGGCGTCCACCTTATGTCTTTGGCGCCCATTCGATCCGCCAATTTGCCACCGACGATGGCGCCGAGCGCACCAAAGATACCGACCGTTAGCGCAAGAAATATTCCCGTTTCTTCGTAGCTCATCTGGAAGCTGCGGATAAAAAAGGAGAAGCCCCATACAGCTCCGCCATACCCGACGAAGGAGACGATCGTAACACCCATGACCGTGTGGAAGGACGCACGATCGGTCCAGAGATGTCTGAAGCCAGCCGCGATCTGTGCGCGAGCTTCACCCCAGTCTACCGGACCAGGCTCAGGTGCCTCGCGCCCTTCAGAGAAACCGCGCGGCGGCTCTTTAAGCGTATAGCGCACAAGCAACGCAATGATCAGTCCCGGAAGTCCGACGAGCAGGAACGCTGCACGCCACCCATATTGCGCGACGACAAAAGCACCAACAGCAAACGCGATCATAGTGCCGAGGTAGACACCAAGCGCATAGATCGCAAGCGCCCCGCTCCGTTCCTCTGGCGGATACATATCGGCAATCATGGAGTGTGACGGCGGGCTCGACCCAGCTTCACCAATCCCCACACCGATCCGTGCCAGCGCCAGTGTCCCGAAGCCGGACACAAAAGCACAGGCCGCTGTCATAAGGCTCCAAATCGAAACCGCGGCGGCAATAATGTTCCGTCGGTTAGAGCGGTCTGCAAGAAAAGCAATCGGCATGCCCAGCGTTGCGTAGAAAATTGCAAAGGCGATGCCGGACAGGAATCCAAGCTGCCAATCCGCGAGAAGAAACTCTTCTTTGACCGCCGGGAGCACCACCCCCATGATCTGCCGATCGACATAACTGGAGATATACGCAAGCAAGAGAATGCCAAGCGCATATCGACGATATGTCTTGGTCATCGTAAATTCTGTTGCGCCTGCAACCGCTTCTGTGGCCATGTCTCCCCCCACCCTTGGATTTCTTTTCGCCACCCTAGCGGCGCCACGACGGTGCGGCAAAGCAATTCCGCAAACCTCTGGGTGTGTTGCGCCGACGATGAGCCCTGCCATAATAATGGAATACCTAATCAGGGAGAGATGATGAGTACGCCAACCCCCTTTCAGGTGGACATAGAGCAATCCACCATTGACGCCATTCTGTCGAAGGTAAAAGCCTACCAATGGCATGAGATGCCGGAGATTGAGCCCGGTGCCGACCGTTGGGCCTATGGTGCAGACATGGAATACATGAAGGAGCTGTGTGCCTATTGGGTGGACAAGTTTGACTGGCGTGCAGCGGAGGCAAAGCTCAATGCCTATCCCCAGTTCAAAACCACCGTCGAGGACCAGGAAATTCACTTCTATCATGTGGAAGGATCGGGGAGCTCACCTCAGCCCATGATCCTCACTCATGGTTGGCCAGGCTCCGTATTCGAGTTCCTGGAGGTCATCGATCTTCTAGCCCATCCTGAAAACCACGGCGGTGATGCGGAAGATGGCCTGACACTCGTTATCCCATCGCTTCCGGGATATGGCTTCTCGGGTAAACCGAAAAAGCCACTTGGACCAAGACGAACCGCCGAGCTTTGGGACAAGCTCATGCGCGACACACTCGGGTATGACACTTATATCGCCCAGGGGGGCGACTGGGGTTCCATCGTCTCCGGTTTCATTGCTTACAACCACGGAACAAACAAAGGGGGCGGATGCAAAGCAGTCCACCTGAACATGTGGGGCCTGCGGTCCGACACCAAACCCGAAACGGAAGAAGAGCAAGCCTGGGCCGCAGCGGCCGGGTTCGATTTTGAGATGGAAGGCGCTTACCTGCGACTTCAGATGACCAAGCCCCAATCTCTTTCCTATGCCATGATGGACAGTCCCGTGGGTGCGGCCGCATGGATCACGGAAAAATTCAACGGCTGGTCGGACACACGAGGGGAAGGCGGCTCCCATATCGAAAACGCCTATACCAAGGACCAGTTGCTCACCAACATCATGATCTACCTGGTCACCGGTACCTTCAACACCGCCACCTGGTTCTATCGCGGCATGTTTGAAGAAGGTGGGACCAACATGGCACCGGGCGATAAGCTTGAGATCCCAACCGGTTTCATGCGCATGCCGGAAGAAGGAAAGTTCATCTCAGTTCCGCCGCGCTCGCTTGCGGAGAAAGGCTTCAATATCGTTCACTGGACCGAACCGGAGAAGGGCGGCCATTTCGCCGCTTTGGAAACCGGTTCTGTGTTTGCTGACGATGTCCGCACCTTTGCAAAACAGGTGAAAGGATAGTCCATGACCCGCCCCGTCATTCCAGCCGATCCATTCAAGATTCACGTGCCTGACCATGAGATCGCGGACCTGAAACACCGGCTGGAACAGACACGATTCCCCAATGAGCCTGACGGGAATGAGCACTGGGATTATGGGACGAGCCTCTCATACATGGAGCGGCTGATCTCCTATTGGCGCGACGACTTCGATTGGCGCAAACAGGAAGCCTGGCTCAATTCCTTTCCTCAGTTCAAGGTGACCCTCACCGACGAAACCGACCAGGACCACGAAGTTCACTTTGTCTGTGAGAAAGGGTCTGGTGAAAATCCAATCCCGCTCATCATGACCCATGGCTGGCCGTCCACATTTAGAGAGTTTCTCGACGTGGTCGACCGACTGGCACACCCTGAAAATTATGGCAGGCAAGGCCCATCCTTCGATGTCATTGTGCCGTCGCTGATTGGCTATGGCTTTTCATCGCTCCCGCGACAGCCCATCGGTCCCGCCGTGATGGCCGATCTTTGGCATCAGCTTATGACCGACGTGCTCGGCTATGACACCTATTGTGCCCAAGCGGGCGATTGGGGGAGCTTTGTCACCTCCCGTTTGGCGCTGCAACATGCCGAAGCCGTTCGAGCGATCCATCTCACCATGCTGCCTCTGAGGCCCGATCTTCGGCATGAGTCGCAGCCACCCGTATCTGACGAAGAAGCAAAATGGATCGCGGAAATGAAGGCGTGGTGGGCCGGCGAGGAAGGCTACCGCTCGATTCAATCCACCAAGCCCATGGCCCTGGCATTTGCCGTTATGGATTCACCTGCGGGCCTCGCGGGGTGGCTCGCCGACAAATATTACCGCCTGGGCGACACCAACAAGACCCACACCTGGGAAGGTATGGAAGCGCGCTTCCCGATGGATACAATCCTCACCCAGCTGTCTATCTACTGGTTTACCGGCACAATCAATTCGGCCAACACGCTTTACAAGGCGGGGCCCGCCGAAGGCTCCGCGCTTCTGAAGCCCGGCCAGAAGGTTTCCGTACCCACCGCCTATTCGGAATACCCGATGGACAAGCTGCCCATAACACCCCGTTCATGGGCTGAGCGGAGCTACAATCTGAAAGATTTCAAGGTGATGGAGCGGGGCGGCCATTTCGCTGCAATGGAAGAGCCCGAGCTCTTCGCAGACGACGTTCGCGACGCTTTCGCTCAACTGCTCTGAGCAAGAACCAGCGCATCGCCTGCGGGCACGCCGGCGCCCAAATCGATCCATTCCATCTGTTCAGGCATGGAAAACTTACTTGAAGGGTCACCGTAAGTGACTTCTTCGACGATGACTTGATGCGTGAGCAATCGGACACCATTCCCCTCTTCGTCGGCAAGCGGAAGGGCCAGGGTCTCGAACAGGCAATCACGCCCTGTGTCGGACCGCGCATGAGTCGTGAAGAACATGCCGCAGGGTCGCGTCAGCGTTTCCTCGAGTTGAGCGAAATAGAATGCCCGAGCTTGGTCATCCATCCGATGTCCGATCTCTTGCCCGGTCATTTCTTCGTCATAGAACGCGCAGATTGATGTTCCGGCAAATCGCAAGCGGTACCCGGTCGACCCTCCCCGTTCGACAATCGTGCACCACGGCATCTGTTTCGGAACACGGATTGGGTCCCAGTCACGAAAGGCAGGCATGGCGCCATCTCGCAGACTCATCCAATAGTCATAGACAATTTTGCTGTCTTCATTCCGGAATTCCGGCAAGGCATTTCGCTCCGGGGCCACACCAAGGATCAACCTAGAATTACGTAAATAGGTTTAGACTTGCTTGTAGCAAGGACAAGAACGAAAAATATCAATAAAAACAAGAACTTCACTATGAGGCTCCATCGCGGAAACCGCGACAGAAGGCAGTGAAATTGAGCCGTCAGGAAAGGTCGCTGCGGCCGATAGCCATGAACTTCTCTTGGCGCTGCCGGCGGAGTGACGCGCCATCCAGTCCGGAGAGATCGCGCAATTCGTGTTCGAGCGCATCCCCTACATCGGCCATCATCTGCGCGCGTTCACGGTGGGCACCGCCGACCGGCTCCGGCAGGATGCGATCAATAACACCCAACTCCAACAGGCTTTGAGCGGTGACCTTCATGGCCGCCGCTGCGTCTTTCGCCTTATCTGAATTCCGCCACAAAATGGAGGCGGAAGCTTCAGGCGACGCAACTGTGTAAATCGAATGCTCCAGCATCAGCACTCGGCTTGCCGTTGCAATGGCCAGAGCACCACCCGAGCCGCCCTCTCCGATAACCAGAGAGACAAACGGCACCTGAATGTTGAGACACGTATCAATTGAGCGCGCGATGGCTTCCGCCTGGCCGCGCTCTTCGCCTTCACGGCCAGGAAATGCACCCGCCGTATCAACCAAGCTAATCACCGGCATGGAGAATCGATCGGCCAGCTCCATCAACCGCACGGCCTTGCGATAGCCTTCCGGCTGGGCCATCCCGAAATTGTGCTTCATCCGGGTCTCGACATCATTGCCCTTTTCATGACCCATGATGACGACCGACCGGCCCCGGAAACGCCCGAGACCGCCCACAATGGCTTCGTCCTCGCCGAAACTGCGATCACCTGCCAGAGGCGTAAAATCTTCGATCAGCGCATTGGCGTAGTCGAGAAAATGCGGCCGATTAGGATGCCGGGCAACTTGAGTTTTCTGCCAAGTGTCGAGATTGGCATACATGTCTTTGAGAAGCTGAGCAGCTTTTGCCTCGAGCTTTGAAACCTCGTCGGAAATACCCGCCGTCGGGTCCTCTTGCGCCAGGAGCTTCAACTCCTGAACTTTCCCCTCCAGTTCGGCAATCGGTTTTTCAAATTCGAGATATGTGTGCATGCGCTCTTAAAGTTACTTAACGCCAAAGTGTCGATTAGCGGCGGCACACTGGCCCGCCGCCTATCGCTTGTCAACCATGAGACTCAATGGCGGTTAATGGCAGAAACAGAGGAAAAATAGCCCAAATCGCCGCCTTCTATCGCTTTCCAAGGGGGTGGTGATTGGTCACCAACTCCTTTAGTCGCTCCTCCAGCACATGGGTATAAATCTGGGTCGTGGAGATATCGGCATGTCCGAGCAATTGTTGTACGGATCTGAGATCCGCCCCGTTCGCCAGAAGATGACTTGCAAACGCATGGCGAAGCGTGTGGGGAGAAAGACGTGAGGGGTCGATCTGAGCAATTTCGGCCAGTTCCTTCAGCATCTGCGCAAATCGGTGACGGGTCAGATGGCCCGACTTGCCCCGCGAAGGGAATAGGAAGGGACTCTTTGCATCACCCAAAGCGTCTTCGCGGCAAACGAGATAATGACCAATGGCATCGGCCGCAGGTGTGCTGAGGGGGACCATCCGTTCACGCCCCCCTTTGCCTTTCACACCCAACATCCGCTCCGTCCCGCGAACCGCCGCCACGGGCAGACCAACAAGCTCGCTAACCCGGAGGCCAGTGGCATAGAGGACCTGCATCAAGCAACGCGTGCGGGCCTGCCGGTATGACTTTTTCAGGGGGTCAACAATCGCGGCGCCATAGGTCTCTGACGCGCGCAGCAGAAGGTCCACCTCTTCAACGCTCAGTGTCTTTGGAAGGGATCTTGCGAGCTTTGGTCCTTCGATGATCGCACAGGGGTCGTCGCCGCGCACATCATCACTCATCAGAAACTGAGCGAACTGGCGAATGGCGGAAAGACGTCGTGCAACGGTCGACGCCGCCAGACCGGTCCGCTGCATAACCGCGAGATAGGCCCGCACATCTCCACTTTCAAATGACGCAAACACTTTGCTGCGCTCTGCAAGTAACATCCCGAAATCCCGCAGGTCCCTGGCATAGGCATCAAGTGTGTTCTGTGAAGCGCCTCGTTCAGCGCTCAGCATTTCAAGGAAAGCGTCGAGCCGAAACGCATCGGTCGGCAGATGTTGTGGATACACGCGTGCACCTCGGCCAGGCATCAGCTCAAGTCCCGTCGCTCACACGAGCCATCAGAGCTTCGGCCGCAAGCCTGCGAGCTTCTCGTTCGAGGCCGACAGTCCGCAACGCACGCACGGCTTCTGAAAGGGTTTGCGGATGGGCCCGATCAGGCCCGCTCTCTGATAGAGCAGCGAGTGTGAGGAGCACCGTTTCCCCCACGCGCCCCTGACTACTGGCAAGTTTCAAGCGCTGTGAAACGGCCACCGGCGCCACATCGCCGCCCGGCAGTCCCCCAGAGATCAACAGCGCGTCCCACACAGATGGCGGCAGGGAAAGGCCAAGCGCATCCAACAAAACGATCTCCAGAGCAGCAAAGTCGCGAACCGTGCCGCCTGCCGCCAGATCGTTTAGCGCCGGTTGCAAAAAGACCGGGATGGGTGCAACAGGCACAGCATCCGCGCTTGCGTCCGCCACCTGAGGGAGGGATGAGCCAATAAAGGTGCCTGGATCAATCAAGCGCAGAACAGCCCGTAATTCGCGTACCTGTCGTGAGTTGGCAGCTGACCCCTCCAGGACCGAGAGCCACATGCCGGCACGAACCCGATCACCCAGCTCGATAAAGGCACGGGCCGCGAGCGGTGCAAAGGATGTCAAAACGCTGGAAGGGGGCACGCTTGCAAGAGACCCGCGATGCGCGGCAATTGTGGCGGCGTAGGCGTCGCCGTCCCGCTCGCGAAAAAAGAGCATTGCCAGAAGGTCAGCTCGGCCTGCTGGAACACGTTCATCCAAAACGGCCTGGTGAAACAAGGCACGCCTACGATAGGGAGATGCGGGCTCAACGCCCACCCGCACACCGGCCACGTCCTCCCGGGTATAAGACACAGCCAGATAGGCAGCAGCCATTTGGTCGCCTTCGATCAAGCCAAGGACGGCGGCACGCTCAGCAGCAGCGATCCGCAGCTCAGGATCAAGCGAGCGATCTTCGGCAACCGGCACGAGCAGCGATGGTGCCAGGCGACCCACAGCATCACCCGGCAGCACGCGCCCGGCCAAATCCATCATGCGGTAGATCAGCGGATCGATAGACTGCGGCTCCGGCGCATCCAATGACAACCCGTCTGTCGCGGCCGCGGCCAACGAAAGGAAAAGCGGTGCATCCAGTCCCTGCTCTCGCGCAAGATCGACGGTCAGATTTGCCGCGGCGGAAAGCCCACCAGATATCTGGCAAAAGATCGAGAGCTTGAGACCGAAGGCGGCGATGGGATCCGTTCCGGGATCGCCCCCCACCGGCAAGCCAGCCAGCAGATTGCAGGCCATATCTCTGTCACCGGTAGCAAGTGCGGCCTTTGCAAATTCCAATGCCGCAGCAGGGCTCGGTTGTGACACGCCTGCCCGCGCATAAAGACGCGCAACATCTTCCGAACGACCCGCCTCGTTCAATCTCTGCAATCGAAGCGCCAGCAAAGAGGTCGCGCCGCTGCTTCCCTGGGGCGGCCGCGCGCTCGTCAGCAGCAATGATCGTGAGAGCTCACCCAGGATCGGCGACGACGACGGGCCTGGCACATCAACAGTCAGTTGCTCGACCACACGGCGATCGGTCCCGGCCCACATGGCGGCGCCCAGGCCCCCATCACTGTCGGTGAGAAGGCCGACACTCGCCTCGTCGACCTCACCAAGCGAGCCAATTTCAATACCCGTCCCCGCTTCGCCAGGACGCGCACCGAGGGCACGCGTAGGCAGCTCATCACGCCCGCCGGCGCTCGGGCCTGATGGGAACAAAGGCACGGGATCATCAGCCGGCGTATCGAAGCTGTCAGCGCCGTCTCCGCCTGTTCCCAAACTCGGCGGCAGGATGCGGATTGGCCCTGACTGGACCTGCGGGTTGGCCAGCGTGTCAGTTTGGTCGGTACTGCCAGTAATCTCCCAGTCGGCAGGTGCCTCAAGAATAGGATCACCCGGCTCCGCCACCGGGCGCATACCCTCAGATCCGGCAGTCTGGTCGCGGTTAAACGGCCAGCTCTGCTCTCGCGGAGGATTGCGATCAAATGGCCAGTCACTGGACGCTTCTTCAGCCAAGGCGGTTCCCATGCAGGACACAAGGAAAAGGACGCCGGACGCCAATGGCTGCCATGTTGTTTTCATCAGAGATGTCACCTAACGGGGAAATGTGTCGTTGGAGATTGTCTTCTCCACTGGGCTCGGGGCCGGCGCATCAGATTGAGCGAGATATACAATGCCCGCAAACCCCGCACCCGCCAGGACCACCAGCACCACCATTCCCCGAATAAAGCTCTTCATGGTGTACTCATCTCCAACTGATCTTCGCAGCCCTCTTCAAACCCGGCGCGTGTCACCCACAGCACCGGCGAACGGCCGGCCAGTTTTGCTTATTGTGCACATTTGACCAAATTAGGGCATATGGGAAAGAGGGCTGAAACCTGCGCAAGAGTGCAGTAAGATGACCCAAACGGTCTGTTTTCGACGGACCAAGACAGTCACAACCCGCGCGTTCCAACGCGGCAGGTTGCAAGGTACAGGTGATGACATGAGCGGCAGCCAGCCGCTGAAAAGCAGGCATTCTGTAAGCGATGCTGCGCGGAAATCTCAGGAAGCCACTTCTGTCGCTGACGCGCTTGGAAGCAGGTCCATCGTGCTTGTTGGCCTCATGGGAGCGGGCAAAACCACCGTGGGCCGCCGCCTTGCGAGCCGTCTCGACCTTCCTTTTGTGGATGCCGACACCGAGATTGAAAAAGCGGCGGGGTCCAGCATTGCGGACATTTTCAAAGAGTTCGGCGAAGCCCATTTCCGGGACGGCGAGCAGCGCGTCATTCACCGGCTCTTGGGCGAAGGCCCGCAGGTCCTCGCGACCGGCGGCGGCGCTTTCATGAACCCGAAGACCAGAGAGGCCACAAAAGAAAGCGGCGTGTCTGTCTGGCTGAAAGCAGATCTGGACGTCCTGATGAAACGCGTAGCGCGGCGTTCTCACCGCCCTCTCCTGCAAAACGACGATCCGGAAGCCGTGATGAGACGCTTGATCGACGAGCGTTATCCCATATATGCGTCAGCCGATCTGACGATCGACAGCAAAGAAGGTCCTCACGACGCGGTCGTTGACGAAATTGTCCACGCGCTCGCCATCGAGCTGAAATGCGGCGGGACGGAGACATAGAACAGATGACAAGCCTCACTGCAGACAAAGTCACGGTCGACCTCGGCGATCGCGCCTACGATATTCTTGTGGGATCGGACCTGATTGCAACCGCCGGCAGCCATATCGCCCCGCTGCTGAAGCGCGGCCGCGTGGTTATCGTGACGGACGAGAACGTCGCCGCACATCATCTGCCCACCCTTGAAAAGGCCCTCACCGCCGAGAATATCAAGTCGACGGCCTTTGTCTTGCCGCCCGGAGAGCGAACCAAGAATTTCGACCAATTGCAGTCCCTGCTGAGTGATCTCCTCGATGCTGAAGTGGAACGGGGAGATCTGGTCATCGCGCTGGGCGGTGGCGTGATTGGCGATCTGACCGGCTTCGCGGCCAGCGTGCTGCGGCGCGGCGTGGACTTCGCACAAATCCCAACAACCCTGCTGGCCCAGGTCGACAGTTCTGTCGGCGGCAAAACCGGCATCAATGTGCGTCAGGGCAAAAATCTGATCGGCGCCTTCCACCAGCCGCGACTTGTCCTGGCCGATATCTCCGCCCTCAAGACACTTCCTCCACGCGAGTTGCGCGCAGGCTATGCGGAAGTAGTGAAATACGGATTGATTGACGACGCGCCGTTCTTCAACTGGCTTGAAGCGAATGTCGACAAACTGATGGCAGGAGATTCAGAAGCGCTCACCCATGCCATCGGCAAAAGCTGCCAATCCAAGGCGCGCATCGTCGCACAGGACGAACGCGAGGGCGGCGTGCGCGCGCTTCTCAACCTCGGTCACACGTTTGGCCATGCGCTGGAAGCGGCGACCGGTTTCTCCGATCGCCTGATACACGGCGAAGGTGTTGCGATCGGCATGGTGATGGCGTTCAACCTATCTGCGAAGCTGGGCCTCTGTTCCGGCCAGGATGCGACCCGTGCCGCCCGCCATCTGGAAGCCGCAGGCCTTCCCACAAAACTCTCCGATATTCCAGGGGACCTGCCCGGCCCTCAGCAATTGATCGACCTTATGGGCCAGGACAAGAAGGTCGTCGACGGCACGCTCACCTTTATCTTGGCTAAAGGCATCGGCGGCGCTTTCATCACCCGCGATGTCAACAAAAGCGACTTGCTTGACTTCATGACCGATCAAAAGGCTGTCTGATGGATACCATCGACCTTGTTCTGACAATCCTCAGCATCTTTGTGTTGTTGTGCCTGTCCGGCTTCTTTTCCGGGTCAGAAACGGCGCTCACGGCAGCGTCGCGCGCGCGCATGCACCATCTCACCGAAACCGGCAACAAACGGGCGAAACGGGTACAGCACCTAACGGAAGATCGTGAACGCCTGATCGGCGCCATCCTCCTTGGCAACAATTTGGTGAATATCCTGGCGTCGGCGCTGGCGACAAGTGTGCTCATTTTCTTCTTCGGCGATGCAGGCGTGGTCTACGCAACGCTGGTCATGACGCTCCTGGTCTTGATCTTCGCGGAAGTCATGCCGAAGACCTATGCGATCTCTCACACAGACCGGATGGCCCTCGCCGTCGCCCCATTGATCGGGATCGTCGTGCGCGTCTTTGCGCCCGTGACGACGACGATCGCCTTCATCGTTCAACGCACCCTCGGACTCTTCGGCGTGTCGACAGACGGTGCCGATCATGCGCTCTCGGCACATGATGAACTGCGCGGCGCCATCAACCTGCACCACCAGGAGGGTCAGGTGATCAAGCGCGACAAGGACATGTTGGGCGGCATCTTGGACCTCAGCGAACTTGAGGTCGAAGAGATCATGGTTCACCGGAAAAACATGATCATGGTCGATGCGGATCAGCCAGCCATCGATATTATTCGCGAAGTGATGCAAAGCCCGCATACACGCATCCCACTATGGCAGGGAGAACCGGAGAATATTGTCGGGGTGCTCCATGCCAAGGACCTGCTCCGAGCAATTGCCGGGGATGAAGCAGATCCCGACACACTCGACATATTGGGCCTGGCGACAAAACCCTGGTTTGTGCCGGAGACAACCAGCGTTCAGCGTCAGCTCAACGCCTTTCTGCGCAAGAAGACCCACTTCGCCCTTGTCGTGGATGAGTATGGTGGCTTGATGGGGCTTGTGACCCTGGAGGACATCCTTGAGGAGATCGTGGGCGACATTGCCGACGAACATGACATCGACTTTATTGATGTGAACAGAGAAGCCGATGGATCTGTCCTCGTGGACGGCACCGTGACCATTCGCGATCTCAATCGAAACATGGATTGGACCCTGCCGGACGAAGAGGCCACCACGATTGCGGGTCTGGTCATCCATGAAGCTCAGACCATCCCCGAACAAGGGCAAGCCTTCACCTTTCATGGCTTCCGCTTCACCATTGAACAAAAGCAGCGCAACCAGCTGACCAAGCTCCGCGTTCGGCCAGTGAAGACTGTTGCCGCGCTCTAATTTTTGTCTTCGTCGGGGGTGAGGGTTTTGAGCTGCAATGCGTGCACTCTGTCGGCCAGCAGATCAGCCAGGAGCGCGTTGACCCGGCGGTGGCGCGCCACCCGCGTTTCGCCAACAAACAGGGAGGATACGATTGTCAGGTGGAAATGAGTCTCGCCCTCGGGCCGCGCACCGGCGTGCCCCGCATGAAGATGAGATTTATCTGCGACCTCCAACCGCGTGGGCTGAAGCGCTTCGCTAACGATTTCCTCGATTTGTTCTGCTATAGTCATCCACCCTCTTAACACTGTGCTGGTAAGGTCCGACAGACCGGCCCTGTGCAGGCGCTGTCTGAAGTTTTGAAACGAGAGCTGCTCCCGTGAATTCTACGTCCAAATATTTCGATTCGATCCGGATCGCACCTCAGAAGAAGAAGAAAGCGAAAACAGCCAATCGCCCCTGTGAGTGGCCGGACTGCGACGCAAAGGCCCCTCACCGCGCGCCCAAAGGCCGCAATTCCGAGGGCCAATATGCATGGTTTTGTGAGAACCATATCCGCGAATACAACAAAAACTACAATTTCTTCGCCAATATGAGCGAAGAAGAGATCCGCGGATATCAGGAGCAGAACCGAACCGGCCACCGCCCCACCTGGAAAATGGGCATGAATCCGGAAGGCTCAGGCGGCGGCAGATTCCAGGCTGACCCTGCGTTCGCGGATACTTTCGGGTTTTTTCAGGAAAATGACCCCTACCGCGAAAGTTCTGGTGGCAAACCTAAGCGCCTACCCCGCAATGCAGAGAAAAAAGCCTTGCTGGAGCTTGGTCTTGACGAGACCGCCACGATGGACGACATAAAGACCCGCTACAAAGAGCTTGTGAAGAAATTTCACCCCGACACAAACGGGGGGGATAGGGCCGCAGAAGACCGGCTCCAGAAAGTCATCCAAGCCCACGACTACCTGAAAAAGAGTGGCTTCTGCTAGTCTCCTGCCGCGCTTTTTGAAGCATTTGCAGATGGCGTAGTAACGCTGCACCGTCCCCAAATGCGACAGGGTAGAAAGTTTTGCGCGGTTACAGATCAGTAAGGTCACTCCGCGAGCGCAGTCTGCATTGCCAATTTGCAAGGTAGGGTGCGCGGGTAAGAAGGTGAGATACTACCTGCTGGCCCTAGTTTATGTCGGGCCAGATATTGGGAAAGAGAGAAGGTCAGAATGGAAGCGGAAGTACAGGGCAATTTGTCAGTTGAAGGCCCGGACACAACGGTGAAAGTCCGCGAGGCTTTCGGCATTGATATTGATATGGAAGTGCCCGCATTTTCTGAGCGCAGTGAGTATGTTCCGGATTTCGACGAGAACTATCTCTTCGATCGCGAAACAACCCTCGCCATTCTCGCAGGCTTTGCCTTTAACCGCCGCGTGATGGTCCAAGGCTATCACGGTACCGGGAAGTCGACCCATATCGAACAGGTCGCTGCCCGGCTCAACTGGCCCTGCATCCGCGTGAACCTGGACAGTCACATCAGCAGGATCGACCTTATCGGGAAAGATGCGATCGTCATCAAAGACGGCAAACAGATCACTGAATTCCGCGAGGGACTGCTGCCATGGGCATTGCAGCACCCAGTCGCGCTCGTATTCGATGAATATGATGCCGGCCGCCCGGACGTGATGTTTGTGATCCAGCGGGTGCTGGAAGTGCAAGGCAAGCTCACCCTGCTCGACCAGAACAAGGTGATCCGTCCAAACGACCATTTCCGCCTCTTCGCGACGGCTAATACGATCGGTCTTGGGGACACAAGCGGTCTCTATCACGGCACACAGCAGATCAACCAGGGTCAGATGGACCGCTGGAACATCGTGACGGTTCTGAACTACCTGGAGCACGACGCAGAAACCGACATCATTCTTGCCAAAGCGCAGAGCTATGCCAAAACAGAAGAAGGCAAAGCGACGGTATCCTCCATGGTGCGCGTTGCGGACCTCACCCGGGCTGCCTTCATTCAGGGCGACATCTCCACGGTCATGAGCCCGCGGACGGTGCTGACCTGGGCGGAGAATGCCGAAATTTTCGACGATGTTGGCTTCGCCTTCCGGGTGACCTTCCTCAACAAGTGCGACGAACTGGAGCGGGCGACCGTGGCTGAGTTCTACCAGCGCTGCTTCGGGGAAGATCTGCCGGATAGCGCCGCAACCGTGATGGTCGCTTAAGGACCAGGATTTTCAGGACCGAGGGACCGCGTCCATGCAAAACAAGGAAGGTCCGGTCGAACCGTTCAAGCGTGCCTTGACGGCGGCCATGAAGACCATCGCCGAGCAGGAAGAACTGGCCGTGACCTTCGGCACGGAGCCCCCAGGTCTGCGGGGTCTGCGCGCGCGCCTGCCCTTGCCGAGCCGAGATCTGGAAGCAGGGGAAGTCGCTGAGGTGCGCGGCTTCTCGGATGCCTATGCCCTCCGCCTCGCCCATCACGATACCGAAGTGGATGCGCGCCTTGCGCCAGACGGCAGCAATGCCCGTGCGATCTTTGACGCCGTTGAACAGGCCCGTGTTGAAGCCATTGGCGCGACGCAGATGGCGGGGATGGGCAACAATCTGACCGCCGCCCTCGAGAAACGCTGCAAGGCCCGCGGCTACGACAAGATCACCAACAAGGACGAAGCGCCGCTGGCCGAAGCGGTCGCCATGATGGCGCGCGAGAAGCTGACAGGTGCGCCAGTGCCCGACGCTGCCCAAAACCTGGTCGATTTCTGGAGGCCCTGGATTGAAGAGCGCGCTTCCGGCGATCTCGACCGGCTCGGTGACGTTCTGGAAGACCAGGAAGCCTTCGCCAAGGTCATGCGCGATGTTCTCACCGACCTTGAAATGGGCGACGAACTGGGAGACAGCCCTGAGGACGCCGACGACGAGCAGGAGGGCGAAGAAGGCGGCGAGGACCAGCCGGATGACGACGCCCAGGCCGGCGAAGCCGAACAGCCTGAAGGCGCCAGCGCCGAACAGGCCGAGCTTGCAGAAGGCGACAGGGAAGAAGGCGAAGAACAAATGGTCGAAGTGGACGCGGACGATATGCCCGCGGACGCCGAAGACATGGAAGATATGGGCGATGGCAATCAGCCCTGGCGGCCGGACGGCATGGAAGAAGCGTCCCGCGGGCCGTCCTACAAAGTCTTCACCCAGACCCATGACGAAATCATTGGGGCAGAAGACCTCTGCGACATAGAAGAGCTCACCCGCCTCCGCCAATATCTCGATCAACAGCTCCACCAGCTTCACGGTGTTGTCTCGCGTCTTGCGAACCGACTGCAGCGGCGCCTGATGGCGAAACAGAACCGCACCTGGGAGTTCGACCTGGAAGAAGGCATTCTGGATGCGGCGCGTCTCACCCGCGCCATCACAGACCCCATGATGCCGCTTGCCTATAAGATGGAGAATGACACCGAGTTCCGCGACACGGTCGTCACGCTTCTGCTCGACAATTCAGGCTCGATGCGCGGACGGCCCATCACAGTCGCTGCGCTCTGCGCCGATATTCTGGCCCGCACACTGGAACGGTGCGGCGTGAAAGTTGAGATCCTCGGCTTTACGACCCGCGCCTGGAAAGGCGGTCAGGCTCGCGAGAAATGGCTGGCCGAAGGCAAACCCGGCAATCCGGGGCGCCTGAACGACCTGCGTCACATCATCTATAAGGCAGCAGACAGCCCTTGGCGCCGCGCGCGCCGCAATCTGGGCCTCATGATGCGCGAAGGTCTGTTGAAAGAGAACATCGACGGAGAGGCGCTCATCTGGGCCCACAACCGCCTGCTGGCGCGTCCTGAACATCGCCGGATCATGATGGTGATCTCTGACGGTGCACCTGTCGACGACAGCACCCTTTCCGTCAATGCTGGGAACTATTTGGAGCGCCACCTGCGCCAGGTGATCGAGGATATTGAAACCCGCTCACCCGTTGAACTCATCGCCATCGGCATTGGCCATGATGTGACCCGCTATTACGAGCGGGCCGTGACGATCATTGATGCAGAACAGTTGGGCGGCGCCATGACCGATAAACTGGCGGAACTGTTTGATGAAAAGACAGGACCGCAGGGGCGGAAAAGAGACCGCCAAAACGCGTCCAAAACACCCGCTGGCCGGGGACCCAGTTCGTTGAGCAGAACCAGCTTCCAGGACGTTGCGGCCGCACGGCGCGGGTGAACTTGTCATATAAGGCCTGCTAAAGTTGCCGTAACGGTTCAGCGGAGCATCCAACATGAAACGCATTAAGTCGCCCCTCGCCCTGATTTCAATCGGCGGGCTTCTAGGCGCGATAGCGCTCGCTGGCTTTTATTGGCTGTCGAGCTCGCGACCCGCGCTTGCCGGACCCGTCGCTATACAAATCACAGCGGCGCCCGTCGGCTGGGACCCGGAGAATCCTGGTGACACAAACGCAGGGTCGCTAACCTACGTCGCAGGACTGGAACTCACATCAGACCATCCCGATTTTGGCGGGTTGTCAGGGTTGATCGTGAGCGGTGACGGGAAAGCTCTCATCGCAATCACCGATCAAGGCAATTGGGTGACCGCCGATGTCACCTCCAAAGATGGACGCCCAATCGAACTCACGGACGCCCTCATCGCGCCGATCATGGACATGGACGGCACGCCGCTTTCCGGAAAACGCCAAACGGATGCAGAAGGCTTAACAGTAGCCATCGGTGGAGACCCACGAACATCTCCGACCTTGGTGGCATTTGAACGCAATCACCGATTGCAGGAATATGACCTGACCAGTCTCGGTTTCGACGCCCCGGCGCTGGCCATCCCAGACTTCGGCGCCTTCGACGATCTGGAGAACAATGGCGGCCTGGAAGCCATCGCGCTGCTGCCGGACGGCTCGTTACTGGCCATTTCAGAATCTACCTTTGACGAGGACGGCCACATCATTGGTGCGCGTCTGACAGAGACCGCCGCGATCCCCGTCCGCCTGAAACAACATCTGCCCTACGCGCTGACAGATATGGATCTGCTCCCAAACGGCGACCTCATTACGCTCGAGCGCCACTACAGCCCGCTGGCGGGAGTCTCCATGATGATGCGGCGCATTCCGGCTGAAGCGCTGGACAAGAATGAGCCCTTGGACGGCGAGGTGCTGGTTGAAGCGAACCACACCCGCTCGATCGATAATATGGAAGGCCTGTCTGTGCGCCAGGACGATACTGGACGGACACTGCTCTACGTTGTTTCCGACGACAATTTCAATGCGATTCAGCGAACGCTGCTGCTGGTTTTTGCCCTGGACGGGTAGGGCTCAAGCGCCGCCAAATCCCGGCAGAGGTCGAATAAATCCTCTAAGCGCCCAGTAGATGAACACGTTCACGAATGCCGCCGCGGCATAGATGCCCGCCATCACGGCCAGCCGGTTCGCCCACGGCTCCTCGGAGCCATAGGCCATTTGTCCGTAGAAAAACCCGGCAAAGATAAGCCCGCCGAAGAGCGCACCGTAGAATGGAGCTCGCCACCAAGGAATGCCCCTTACCTGGTCGAAGACATAGATGGAGACAAGCTGGCCGGCAAAGAGCGCCCCAAAGAATGTTGCCATCACACCCAGTGAGGCGACGCGGCCTTCAACGCTGCCCAGCCCATACGTAGCAACTGCCCAGGTTAAAACGCCCGCCGCCAGCGCCCAGGTCACAATGACAGAGGCAATGCTCGTTCCAGGCCCATATTTTCGGTTCACGAGATTAAGAACCAGAAAGACGAGCGGCAGCGCCATATGTCCATAGGTGAGCCAGTACCCGGGATTGAGATACCACTGGTCAGGCGGAAACACATCAAACTGAGTGACAAACCGAGTCGAGCCCAGATAGGCGAGCGCAAAGACGCCAAACAGCGCCGCGACCGGTAAAATCATTCTGCCAAGCGCGTTAAAAAAGGCGCGCATCACTCACAACCCCGCCAGATGAGTGCCAACGCAATGTCCCGCTGCTGGGTCCGCTTCTGCTCGAACCTGCAGATAGACATGCTCAAAACGTATTGAAACGAATGTTAGCGGAGGCGAAGAGCATCGCCTAGCAGAAGCGGGGCCTGTTCACGAAACATCGTAAACGAGACCGCGAACCGCATCGTCGCTGCTCAATTGAAAGGCACGCGGCCACAAAAAAAGGCTCCTCGTGAAGAGAAGCCCTATTTTGTCGAAGTCGCATTCGTCTTAGCTGGCGGCAACTTCCGCTTTTGCGATCTCGCGCTTGATGCGCTGCGCTTTGGTAGAAAGCTCTGAATCGCGCGCTTTGCGAAGATAACCATCGAGACCTCCGCGATGCTCAACTGACCGCAGAGCATGGGCGCTGATCTTCAGCTTGTATTGACGCCCGAGCTTTTCGCTCATAAGGGTCACATTGCAGAGATTTGGCAGGAACCGGCGACGCGTCTTGTTGTTCGCGTGGCTCACATTGTTGCCTGTCATAACTGCTTTTCCAGTCAGCTCACAGCGGCGCGACATAGCTTCATCCCATCTTAAACATCCATCGCAGCGAGGCCCTGAACAGGTCCAGATCAGCGCGAAGGGCTTTTTTGAAAACTCTTGGCTCAAGAGACGTCCAAGAATGCTCCCGCGCCTCTCGTGAGCGGGGAGGTATAGAGCCGGTCGCGTCTCTCGTCAAGCCTGCAGACCCCGCAAAGTAGAGGCATTTTTATCCTGTAATCCCAGTAACTTAAGCTTGCCTATCGGGGAACAGAAGAGCCAAGAGCCGGTTGGCCGCAGCAGTCGGTGTAAGACCGCCCGCGGCAACCTCGCGTTCAAGCTCGCCGACAAGCTGACTGGCATCCGCATGCGTGTGCAACTGAGAGAGCAGACCTTCCCGCAGTTCCGTCCACATCCAGGTCCGCGCCTGGTCTGAACGTCGCTGTTCGAGTTCGCCTGAGGCGGACATCTTCTCTCGAAACACCTGAATGGTGCTCCAAATCTCCTCCAGACCCTCGCTTTTTAACGCCGACGCCAGCGCAACCTCTGGCGTCCAGTTTGGGCTTTTGGGCCGCATGAGATGAAGCGCCGCGCCATATTCAGCCGCAGCCCGGCGGGCAGCAGCCTTCAGATCTCCATCTGCCTTGTTAACCACCACAAGGTCCGCGAGCTCCATGATGCCGCGTTTGATGCCTTGCAACTCGTCGCCACCGCCAGGCGACAGCAGCAGGAGGAACATGTCGACCATGTCCGCCACGGCTGTCTCAGATTGTCCGACGCCCACTGTCTCTATGATGACAACGTCATAGCCTGCAGCTTCGGCGAGCAACATTGCTTCACGGGTCCGTCGCGCAACCCCGCCCAGCGTGCCCCCCGAGGGTGAGGGTCGGATAAAGGCAGACGGGTCGCGCGCCAAAAACTCCATGCGGGTTTTGTCGCCAAGAATGGAGCCGCCCGTGCGTGCAGATGACGGATCTACCGCCAACACAGCCACCTTGAGACCCTGGTCGATCAAATAGCGTCCGAATGCTTCGGTGAACGTGGATTTGCCGACCCCTGGCGCCCCTGAGAGGCCAATGCGGACGGCTTTCCCGCTCAGGTCCAAAACCTGGGCGAGCAGCTCCTGTGCGGCCTCCTGATGGTCTGCCCGACTTGACTCCACCAGGGTGATGCCGCGTGCCAAAGCCGCCCGTTCTCCCGCCCGAATGCCGGCCGCCAGGATCGAGGGGTCTGTCCGTTCAGCGCGCCCTGTTTTGCGCGATTCTGTCGGCGAATTTACCATCCCGTTTGCATACCGGAGCGCGCGGGCCCAATCTAGCTTTTTGGCCGAATTTCACGCTGCATTCCCGGTTCTGGGCGGTACCTGTTCAGACAGGGTTCATTTGAGGGGACCAAAATAACCCCATGACACAAGGAAACGCTCAAATCGAAACCCCCCGTCGCCTTGCGACGCTGATCCTCACAACTGGCCTATTGGCGAGCGCTGTCTCACCTGCGAGCGCTTCGGGAACAGGCCCAATAAACCTCAAAGTCGACTATGCCGTCGCGCTCGGAGGCTTCGATTTAGGTCGTGCAGACGTGGAAGCGAACATCAACGGCGGTGCCTATCAACTCGACGCCTTCATCAAGACAGAAGGCATCGCGGAACAATTCTTCGAAACGACCTTCGCCCTAGAGAGCCAGGGGACGTTTGCCGGAAACCGGGTAAAACCCAACCGCTTTGTTTCAACCTATCGGGACGAGGATTCCTCACGGCGCGTTGAGCTTACCTATCCCAGCCGAGGGGCGCCGGTTATGGCGGCCGAACCGGCCTATGGCGACGGCTTCGGTCCTCATGTGCAGCTAAACGACGTCCTGATGACTCAGGATCCCGTCAGCGCTTTGCTGCTGCCAACAAGGAACGCTTCTGCCTCGCCTTGCGATAGGTCACTGCCGCTTTTTGACGGACGCCGCAGATATGATCTGCAGCTACGCGAAGATGGGATGACAGAAATGAACGGTGCCGAGAGCGCGTATAACGGCCCCGCTATGCGTTGCACAGTAGGCATGCTGCCGGTCGCAGGCTATGAGCGCAAAACCCTGATCAAGCTGCTCGCCCGGGAAGATTCAATCCGGGTTTGGCTCGCCCCGCTCGAAGGGAGCGATGTCTGGGTCCCGGTCCGCCTGACGCTGCGCACCCCCTTTGGCGGCGCTGTGATGCGCGCCACCCGGTTTGAAGTCGCGACCACCGAAGAAATAGCGTCTGCTGAATAAGTCTGCAGCGCTTTGATCAAAGAAAATGTGATCGAATAGGCTCTTGCCCGCGTATCTTGAAAGAGAGATGATATTTTTCATCGTCCGGCTCTGAGATACGAGGACCGCATGACTTCATTCGCAAGACCATCGATTCAAGCCCTCCTGGTAACCGGCTTCGTCTTCTGCGGCGGGCCGCTTTTCGCGCCGGCCGCAAGCGCAGAGGACACCGTCGCCCCCATTGAGGCTGACGAAAGTGCGCACGAGGTTGACCTCACATTTGAAATTTATGGCGGGGGCCTGCACATCGTATCTTTCGGCACGCAGGCGGTGCTCACACCGGAACGCTATGAGATCGCTGCACAGTTTCAGACCGAAGGCGTGGCAGATACCTTGTTCAATGGGCGCGGCTCAAGTACAGCAACAGGTATGTTGACGCCGTCCGGGCCGCGACTTCTCAACTATTCGCAGGAATATGACGGCCGGTTTGGAGAGCGCTCAATCACCATGGCGCTTGACGATAGCGGCCGGTACAACGTGGCTGCGGAACCGGCGGACGGCATCCATAAACAGGGCTTTTCAGCTTCTGCAGTCCGCGGAAAGGTGGACCCGCTGACGGCGTCGATCTTCACCGCGATCAATTCAACAGCAGCCCCTTGCTCCCAAACGATCCCTGTTTTTGATGGCCGCCGGATTTTCAACCTCAAATTCAAAGAGCTGGATGAGACGCAGCTTCAACCCATTGGCGCCGGCACCTACACCGGACCGGCCTGGCGATGCAGTGTCGTCTATGATCCCGTCGCTGGCTTCACCCGCGAGTTTCTGGTCGAACGCGCAAAAAATCCTCTGCCACCCTTTACGGTTTGGCTTGCTCGCTTCGAAGATCAAATGGGACCAAGCGGCACCCAACCTCTAGTGCTCCCCGTTCGCATGATGTTTGAAACACCGGTCGTCAACGCCATCGCTCACCTGACAACAGCCGAGGTGGATGGCAAGGCTCTCATTCAGCCTGCGATCAACTAGGGCGTTTACGCCGACCGCTTCTCGCGGATAAGCCGGAGCACGTCAGCCGCGCACTCGATAATGTTGGAGCCCGGTCCAAAGATTGCTGACGCACCGGCCTTGTAGAGGAAGTCATAGTCCTGGGCGGGAATGACACCGCCGCAAATCACCACGACATCGCCAGCACCTTCTGCTTCAAGAGCCTTCACGATCTCAGGCACCAGTGTCTTGTGCCCTGCAGCAAGACTGGAGATACCAATGACATGCACATCATTTTCGATGGCATCCCGAGCTGCTTCTGCTGGTGTCTGAAACAAAGGCCCAACATCCACATCAAAGCCCAAGTCTGCAAACGCAGTCGCCACCACCTTGGCACCCCGGTCATGACCATCCTGGCCGACCTTCACAACAAGCATACGGGGACGTCGTCCCTCTTCTTCGGCAAACTGTTCAATCTCAGTCTGGATTTTCTCGAACCCGCCGTCACCTTCATAAGCCTGCGAATAAACACCTGACACTGTCTTTACCTCCGCCCGATGACGTCCAAAGACTTCTTCCATGGCGTCTGAAATCTCACCGACGGTCGCCCGCGCTCTTGCAGCATCAACAGCCAGCGCCAACAGGTTGCCGTTGCCCCGCGCGCCTTCCGTCAGCGCTTTGAGAGTCTCCTGGGTCTTCGCCTCGTCGCGGGTCGCTCTAATTTGTTTCAGACGCGCAATTTGTGCCTCGCGCACTTTGGCGTTATCGACCTCCAGGATGTCAATATCATCTTCGTTTTCGAGCTTATATTTATTCACGCCAACGACAACTTCCTCGACCTTGTCGATGCGTGCCTGTTTCCGCGCCGCCGCCTCTTCAATCTCTAGTTTGGGCATGCCGCTCTCAACCGCTTTAGTCATGCCACCCAGAGCTTCAACCTCCTGGATCTTCGCCCACGCGGCTGAGGCCAGCGAGTGGGTTAGCGTTTCCACATAATAGGAGCCACCGAGCGGGTCGATAACATTGGTGATGCCGCTCTCTTCCTGAATAACAAGCTGGGTGTTTCGCGCGATCCGTGCTGAGAAGTCGGTCGGCAAAGCAATCGCCTCGTCCAGCGCATTGGTGTGAAGGCTTTGCGTCCCACCCAAAACTGCCGCCAGCGCTTCAAGCGTCGTGCGCATGACATTGTTGTAGGGGTCTTTTTCAGTAAGAGAGACACCAGACGTCTGACAGTGCGTTCTGAGCATCAGCGATTTGGGGTTCTTGGCCCCAAAGTCAGACATGATGCGATGCCACAGAAGACGCGCCGCACGAAGCTTTGCCACTTCCATGAAGAAGTTCATGCCGATTGCAAAGAAGAACGACAAGCGAGGCGCAAACTGATCGACGTCGAGGCCGGCACCCTGGGCTGCCCGCACATATTCCATGCCGTCTGCGAGCGTAAAGGCGAGCTCTTGGACCTGCGTCGCGCCTGCTTCCTGCATGTGATAGCCGGAGATCGAGATCGTGTTGAACTTCGGCATGTTCTTGGAGCAGTAGGCAATAATGTCCGCGATGATCCGCATCGAAGGTGCCGGCGGATAGATGTAGGTATTGCGGACCATGAACTCCTTCAGAATATCGTTCTGAATGGTACCGGCGAGCTTGTCGGGCGTGACACCCTGCTCTTCAGCCGCAACGATATAGTTGGCGAGATTGGGAATGACTGCGCCATTCATGGTCATCGAGACCGACATCTCATCCAGCGGGATCTGATCAAACAAGATCTTCGTGTCTTCCACGCTGTCGATGGCAACCCCTGCCTTGCCGACATCCCCGACGACGCGTTCATGGTCGCTGTCATAGCCGCGGTGGGTCGCCAGATCGAAAGCGACCGACAGCCCTTTCTGACCGGCGGCCAGATTTCGTCGGTAAAAGGCGTTGGATTCTTCTGCAGTGGAAAACCCGGCATATTGCCGGATGGTCCACGGACGGCCTGCATACATGGTGGCCTGTGGCCCACGGACGAACGGCGCCATTCCAGGTAGGGAGTTGGCGTCATACCCGTCGTCTGCGATCGCTTCCAGGTCAGCCGCGGTATAGAGCGCCTTGACGTCGATCCCCTCCGGGGTTTCCCACGTCAAACTGTCCACCGAGCGGCCCTTCATCTGCTTTTCAGCCAACGCGCGCCATGTCTCTATCTGTGGGGTGTCACTGCCCATGCGTCCACATTCCTAACCGGTCAGAAGTTGGCGCGGAGTATCGTGGAACGACGGCTTCCGGTCAACAAAGCCCGAAAAACAGCCAAAAACGCATGAAAACGTTGGGGCAACAAGGTGGGAAATGCGGCGACGGGCCATAGGGTACGCAAACCCGCCGCCGCGATCCGGCGCATCAGCGCTTAGGGGTGTACCTAGGGGGCGCCGCACCAGATCAGCGCACACTCGGGCTGGGAGTCCCTCATGCGCAGGCCTATCTTTTCGGATGTTCCAAAGTGAGACAAAACACAGGCGCGCACGAGTGTGTGATCAGCAGCCAGCAATAAACGATTAAGGATGATCACGACTTTGCTCGGTTCCCCCTCAGTTCTCTTTGGTTATTTAGACAATTTTTCCTGCCGCACCCGAAACTAGAACTAAGGATCAAATGTCCAGGCGCAGTTGTTACGCACTTGGACGCTGGGAGTGCGTGTGGTGAAGCAAAGCTGGCAAATACTGAAAGACCTGATGAGGACCGCGTGGCGCGGTCCGTTTGTCGCCAGCACACTCGCGCCTGATCATATCCGGCGCATCAAGGCAAACCAGTTCGATGCGATTGCGCGCGCATACCGCGCAGCGCCGATCCTCATGTGCGCCACAGGTGCCGCTCTATATGCTTCTTTCGAAAGTCAATATTCTGACCTGCTGACGACGGCTTGGCTGACAACAGTGTTTGTAACTTATGCAGCAAAAACCACACTGCAGGAGTACTACTTCCGTTCGCCAAATGCGGCGGCTGAACCAGAAAAATGGATTCGCAAATATGCGGCAACCTATTGGGTGGTGAACACCAACTGGATCTTGTTCCTCCCGATATTCTGGAACCCCGCGAGCGAAACCCAGAACATGCTTCTGTTCATGGTTCTGATCTGCCACATCGTGACGGTCACTGCGATCGCCTTTAGAAACTTCACCGTCTTTTTCTCAAACAGCGTTCCGCCCATCATCGCGGTCGTTGCCGGATGCTTACTCGCCGGTGGCCCGGTATACCCGGTCATGGGCATCTTGATGATTGCCTTCTACGCATTTTTGGCGTCGGTGGCCCGGTCGGCCCAGTTCCAGAATGTCGAAACCTATCGCATTCGGTTCAGAAACGAGGAGTTGATCGCTGATCTGGCGCAGGAAAAGCAATCTTCCGACCAAGCCCGCGTGCGCGCCGAACAAGCCAACTTAAACGCACGTGAACGCGAAGAGCTGTTTCGCGCCCTCGTCGAAAACGCCTATGACACAGTGCTCCTGACTGATGAAGCTGGCTTCGTACGCTACGCAGCACCATCGGTCCGCCAATTCGATATCTCACCAAACGAGACCATTGGGCGCCGCCTGCCCGACCTACTCACACCGTTGGAAGAGAACAGCCCGTTCAACAGGTCGCTGGCTGACGATGAGAGCCAGGGTAATGTTCGGGAGTTCGAGGAACATATCAGAACGCCCCGGGGAAATGATGCCTGGATCGAAGCCTCAGTTACCGACCTTCGCGGGACAGAGTCTGTCGGTGGGTTGGTACTGAACATTCGCGATGTGACCGAACGCAAGCGCGCCGATGATGAAATGCGCAGCCATCTTGAGGTCCTGAACGCCCTGGCCCGCGGCATCGGTATTAATGACATCCTGGCCAAAGTCACGACCAGCGTCGATGAAATGGGGTACGGCGGTCACTCCGTCATCTTCCTGGTCGATAGCGAAAACTGTGTCACCGACGCAGTGGGTCCCGGTGTCGACCAACGTTTGAGGGATGCTGTCGCTGGGGTGACGTTGAACCCGAACGACGGGTGTTGCGGCGCAGCCATTGCGTGTGGAAAACGAGTGATCGTCTCCAATGTGGAGACAGACCCCCTCGAAAGAGACTATCGGGATATCCTGGGTGAAATCGGCTACGCCGCCTGTTGGTCGCAGCCCATCTTCTCTCGCAATGGACATATCCTCGGCACGCTGGCGACTTTCTACAGCGAACCGATGACGCCGAGCGAAGCAGAAACCGTCTACATTGACGGTGCCGCCCATCTGGCCGGCATCGCCGTCGATCGCCGGACACAGGAACGTCAGCTGCGAGACGCCAGTGAAAGTGCTGAAATGGCCAACCGGGCTAAGTCTCGGTTCCTTGCAACCATGAGCCACGAGCTTCGCACACCATTGAACGCCATCATCGGCTTCTCCGAAGTCATGCAACAGGAAATGTTCGGGGAATTGGGCAACGACAGGTATCGCGACTATACGAACGACATACTGATCAGCGGCCGTCATCTCCTCAGCATGATCGACGACATTCTCGATATCTCCAAGATCGAAGCCGGTCGCTATGACCTCGAAGAGCGCGACATTGAGATAGACGATGTCATTCGGTGGTCTGCAGAACTCATCCGCCCGAAGCTCGCCGAAGGCGATCTTCAGTTAAGGTTGGATGTGCCGGAGGATCTGCCTCTGGTCTATGCCGACAAGCGGGCCTTGCGGCAGGTATTGTTGAACCTCTTGTCCAATGCCGTGAAGTTCACGGAACCAGGTGGTTCAATCACAGTTGCCGCAAATCTCCACGACCAGGATGGCTTGACGGTATCAGTGACAGACACCGGTATTGGCATTCCAAAAAATCGGGTGCGCGAAACTTTGGAACCGTTCGTGCAGGTGGAAAGCTCTATGACCGGCAAGCATCATGGAACCGGCCTTGGGCTCTCCATCACCAAGCATCTGGTGGAAATGCACAACGGAACTTTCGGACTGGAAAGTGAAGAAGGCGTTGGCACGACGGTCAGCTTTACCTTCCCGCTTCACAGACTGATCTTGGCGACGGACCGTGTCTCGACCGAGAGCGCTTAGGTCAGCGGCCAGCCCGATATCGCTCGTGCGTACCTAGACCCGCAGTTCTTTGAGAATCTCGTCCATGATGGTGAAGCCAGCACCCCAGCCGCTTCCAAAGCCGTCCATCGCGCCAGCAAAACAAGCGATTTCGGTTTCCGTCGCCTCATGAGGCGTCCACACAAGGCGCACCTGTGTCTTCTCGCCATCGTCTGTAAACGTCACCGTCGTGAGCAACACCTTTGGCCAGTCCGGCATCATTGGATTGGCAGTTGGCTTCCATTCCGCATCCGCCGACGAGTGATGCCAGACGAGCCTTTCTTCAGGCTCGATTTCTTTGAATGTCATGATGCTGCGGTCCGACATGGACTTCATTTTCATTTCATTGAGCCACACACCGCCTGGCTTCAGGTCAAACTTGTGAATGATCGTCTCAATATTCGGTCCATACCATCGGGCAAGAAGCTCTGGGTCCGTCCAGGCGCGCCACACCAGATCCCGGGGGGCATCAAATTCGCGATCCGTAACAAATTCCGGCAAATCACTCATGGGGTGTTTCCTTCTTATGGGTTTGTTTCAATTGGAGGAGAAGATCATCAAGCTGGTCAAAGCTCTTGCCCCAGAATTCACGGAACTCGGCAAGCCAATCGACCGCGGCGGCCATCGTTTCCGCTCTGAGCTTTGCAGGCCGTCGCTGCTGATCGACATCGCGTTCCACAAGGCCCGCCTGCTCCAGAACTTTCAAATGCCGGGAAATTGCGGGCTGGCTGATCTCGAAAGGGGCGGCAATTTCATTGACGGACGCCTGCCCCTCCGCCAGCCGAGAAAGGATCGCCCGTCGCGTCGGGTCCGCCAGGGCAGAGAAAACAGCATCGAGATTGGGCTCTGCCTTAATATAACCAATTTGTTCCATAACATATTTGTTATATTCATAAGCAAGAGATGTCAACCGGGTTTCCTCACCGCGGTCCAGCATCAGGTCGCGGTGTAGAGGGTCGGAAGGTCGCTAATCGCGCCAATGAAAGCGCCCGTCCCAATCCACGTGGAAAACGGACGCATAGGGCAGGTTCTTCCAGAACTCGAAATCGACACGAGGGTCGAGCGATCGAAGGAACAAGCTCAATACATTGCCATGGGTGCCGACAGCGGTCGGTGTCCCCTCAGCAGAGACGGCGATCTCGATAAGCGCCGCTTCAAATCGATAAAGCGCCTCGCGGGCGCTTTCGCCCCCAGGCAACTTGAAATCAGGCTCATTAAACGACCGCTCAAGATGAGGAAGGAAACTCTCTAACCAGGCATCCGACCAGCGTCGTTCTCTCAAGCCGTCATGAGTATTTATTTGGCACGACAGGTGGTCGGACAGCGGCGCGACTGTGTCGAGTGACCGCTGATAGGGACTGCTCCAGATGGCGTCGATAGGCTCGTTGCGAAGTGTAGTCGCGAGACCTCTCGCTTGAACATGCCCCTCATCCGTCAGCGGCCACTCCGGTTCTGAAACATCAGGATGCGGCGCCGCGACCGCGTGGCGAACAAGATAGAGGCGGGTCTTAGACATGGCTCCAACCCGCCTCCCTCATTTATTCCGCCGCCTGTTTCGGAGCGGCGTTTTTGTTGATGTAGTTGAACAAATGGCCGCCGACTTTGCGGATCTGAATTTCTTCGGCACCTTCAGTGATACGGTAGCGACGGTGATGCCGGTAGATATGTTCGAATGGTTTGTGTCGTGAATAGCCGATCCCGCCATGGACCTGCATCGCAAGATCCGCCGCTTCACAGACAAGGCGATTGGCACGGTAGTTACACATGGAGACCTTGTCGGAGAGGTGGATCGCCACTTCCGGCTTGGTCATCTGATCCATCTGCCAGGCCGTCTTGTAGACAAGGTTCCGGATCATCTCGCACTCAGTGTGCGCTTCCACCAATGGGAACTGGATCGCCTGGTTGGCCGCCAGAGGTTTCCCAAACGGCTTCCGATCTTTGGCATATTGAACGCTTTCATTGATGCAGAACTGTGCGGCGCCAACGCCCGACGCTGCCTGGCGAATGCGGTTTTCGTGCACAAAATGCTGGGCGAGGGCCAAACCATTTTCGCGTGGCCCCAAGATCGCACTGTCCGGCACCCACACATTGGTGAGCGAAATCCGTGGATGGTCCGTCGGCATGTTGAAGGTCCAGAGATATTCTTCAATCTTGAACCCGTCCGCATCCGTCGGCACGAGAAAACAGGTAATGCCGCGGGCCGCGCCATCGTCACCGGCCGTGCGCGCAAAGATCATGTCGTAATTGGCGACGTGCAGACCGGTGTTCCACATCTTCGAGCCATTGATGAGCCAGCCATCGACGCCGTCCCGTTTTTCAGGAACCGCACGGGTCTCCATCCACGTAGCGTCGGACCCATGATCCGGCTCGGTCAGACCAAAGGCCACCCGATGGGTACCCGCGAGCATGCCGCCGATAAACTCATCCTTCTGCTCCGGCGTCCCGAAATCCCGGAACATCAGAACCTGAGGCATATTGCCGACGATCGAGCTTTCGTTCTGCAGGTCGTTATGGAGCCCCAGGCCTTTGGTCGCGAGATGTTCGCGGATCACCGCCATATCGAGATTGGTGCCGTTCTGCCCGCCATACTCCTCTGGCAACGCGTAGCGCAGGTGTCCTGCGGCATCGGCGCGTCGACGCATTTCACGCAAGAGCTCTTCCCACTCCTCGCGCGGCAGACCCTCATTGTCCCAGTCTGTGCGGGCATGCTCCCGCCGGTGGTCGAAGAACCGAATATTGTCGTCGCTGTTCTCAAGCGGCTTGATCTCTTTCTCGATGAAATCGTCAAGCACGAGCAGATATTCGCGCAGCTTTTGTGGAATCTCGAAATCCATAGCCATCCTCCCCGGATGTCGTTTGTTTGGCTGATTTTGATGAGATCGACTATAGAGGGTCGCGCGGACCGCGCCAGATGGGACGTTACGGAAGGGCATCGACTTATCCACAGATTTTATTAACGCACGTCCGCCTTCACCCTTGATCAAACACCATATTTAGCCGTGAACGGACCGGGAAAATACCCAAGTCATCGATTCGGACGTGATTCGTTCTCACAATGATCTGAAAGTTAACGGGCCAAATATTAACGCACCGGCGGCGTCCGAGTAGCGCCGGTTCCGGCGATTTCAAGGTCTTGCAATCCTGCCCAAGAGCCGCGAAGGTGCGCGCCGACATGGACCTTCCCCGCGCCCTTCCCGCCCCCAACGGCAGCACCATCACCGCCGTTCTGGGCCCGACAAATACCGGCAAAACCCACCTCGCTGTTGAGCGTATGCTCGGACACAAAACCGGCATGATCGGGCAGCCGCTGCGCCTGCTGGCGCGGGAGGTGTACGACCGCATCCGCAAACGCGTGTCACCGTCAGAAGTCGCTTTGATGACCGGCGAAGAAAAAATCGTGCCGCCCCATGCGCGCTACTTTGTCTGCACAACCGAGTCCATGCCCCTCGACAAAAGTGTTGATTTCCTGGCCGTGGACGAGATCCAGCTGGCGGCTGATCCAGAGCGCGGCCACGTCTTCACGGACCGACTGCTGCGTGCTCGGGGTGAAGAGGAAACCATGTTCTTGGGCTCGGAAACCGCACGCCCTTTGATCTCACGGCTCCTGCCAGACGCGAGCATTACCAACCGCCCGCGCTTTTCGATCCTGTCCCATGCGGGTCAGAAGAAGTTGACAAAACTGCCGAGGCGCTCTGCCATCGTCGATTTCTCTGCCGACCGGGTGTACGCCATAGCCGAACTCATACGCCGACAGCGCGGGGGCGCCGCCGTAGTGATGGGTGCACTCAGCCCTCGGACCCGCAATGCGCAGGTCGCCCTCTATCAGAACGGGGACGTTGACTACCTCGTCGCGACAGACGCCATCGGCATGGGCCTCAACATGGACGTCGATCATGTCGCTTTTGCGAGCACTTCCAAATTTGATGGCGCCAGACATCGTCCCCTGCGTGTAGCAGAGCTTGCGCAGATCGCGGGGCGTGCTGGGCGCCATATGAATGACGGAAGCTTCGGGACAACAGGCGAAGCGCCGGTGTTTGATCCGGAGACGGTCGAGCGCATCGAAGACCATCGCTTTGATGCCGAACAGATCTTCTACTGGCGCAACAGTGATCTCGACTATTCCACCCTCAAGGACCTGATCCGGTCGCTCGAAATATCGCCCAGCCGCCGCGGCCTGACGCGCGCGCCCATGGCGACAGACCTTGAAGTGCTGACCCACCTCTCTCGCGACGAAGAAACAGTTGCTATGGCCTCAGGTCCCGCCGCCATTGGTCTTCTGTGGGATGTCGCTCAGATCCCAGACTTCCGAAAAACGCTGGCAAGTGAGCACGCAAGCCTGCTGGCGCGCATTTATGCCAGTTTGATGTCGGTAGAGGGACGATTGTCTGAAACATGGCTGGATACGCAAATAAAACGTCACGAGCGTACTGACGGCGACATAGATACATTGTCTAATCGCATCGCTCATATGCGCACGTGGACCTATGTCACCAATCGCGCCGGATGGTTGGACAATTCAACCCATTGGCAAGAGCGCACGCGCGCTGTAGAGGATAGGCTGTCAGATGCGCTTCATGAGCGCCTGACCCAGAGGTTCGTCGACCGACGGACCAGTGTTTTGATGAAGCGCTTGCGAGAACGCGAGGAATTGATGGCGTCGGTAAATCAAGAAGGCGATGTACTCGTCGAAGGAGAATTCGTCGGCAAGCTGCAGGGCTTTGTCTTCGTGCCCGATGAGCGTGCCACCGGCGTGCACGGAAAAGCACTGCGAGCTGCATCCGACAAAGCGCTCGCGGGCGAAATCGCGGCACGTGCTGAGAAGTTTGCCCGCGCCCCTGCAAGCGAGATCGCACTCGCCGACCAGGGCCGTTTCGTCTGGGAAGGACATGCAGTGGGTCGGCTTGTCGCTGGCGACACGCCGCTTGCACCCCGCGTCGAACTGCTCGCAAGCGAACAGCTGACCGGGCCGGACCGGCAAAAGGCACAGGAGCGGCTGGAAAGCTGGATCAAGGTTCACATCGCCAAGGTACTCGAACCGCTTATCACCTTGTCGACCGGCGAGGACCTAACCGGTCTTGCACGAGGCGTGGCGTTCCAGCTCGTAGAAAACCTCGGCGCCATCAATCGCGAACGGATCGCCGATGATGTGAAGGCGCTCGATCAAGACGCCCGCGGACAATTGCGCAAAAAAGGTGTGCGGTTTGGTGCTTACTCCATCTTCATGCCAATCCTGCTGAAACCCGCGGCCGCCAATCTCATCTTGACCCTTTGGACCTTAAGCCGCCCTTTGGAGGATAAGGACGCCAACCCGTTCGATGGATTGCCGCAGGCACCGGCGCCGGGCCTCACCTCCATGACGGTTCCGGAGGGCGCGCCCGCTGCATTTTATGAAGCGATCGGATTTCGGGTGAGCGGACCTCGTGCCGTACGCCGGGATATGTTGGAACGCCTTGCCGATGTCATACGGCCCATAATCTCCGAGCGCCGATATAAAGGCGGCTTTGTCATTGATCCCGACATGATGTCCCTGATGGGCTGTTCTGCTGAAGAGATGGCGGGCATCCTGAAAGGCCTCGGCTACCGTGTTGGGACGGAGAAATTCACAACCGAGGAATTGGCCGAAGCAGAGCGCCTTACAGCGGCTGCGAAGGCACCCAAGAAAATCGCGCCAACCGAACCCCACAAAGTGGAGACACCTGCCGCAACCTCAGCGGATGAAGCAGCTGCGCCGGCGACAGCTGAAAGTACAAGCGAGCTCAGCCCATCAGCGGGTCAACCGCAGGCAAATGAAGAGCAGGCCACTGAAGCCACAGTTGAGCAAACGGCTACCTCATTGCCGGCTGGCGACACCGCCACCGCACCCTCAGCAACCGAACAAGCGACCGGCGCTCCGTCAGCGGCGCCCGACACCGCGACGGCAGATAGCGAAGCCACATCACCCCAAGCGCCCGCGGCAACAGAGGCTGAACCCGCGGCACTGGCCGATGCTGAGTTACAGATTTGGCGCCCCCAACGCCGCCAACATGGCAACCGTCCGCCGCGACACCGCGGCAAAAACCAGCAGAACGCAGGCGGCAACAAACAGGGTCGCGGCAATCGCGGGCAAAAGGCCTCCGGCGCCAAAGGCGGAAAAAGAGAGAACCGTCCTAAAGGGCCGCAGCACAAGCCTCGGGCGAAGGACAAGCCCGTCGACCCTGACTCACCCTTTGCTGCACTCATGGCGCTCAAAAACCCGCCACCGAAGGACTGATGGCTGCAGACCCGTCGCTCAAGACAAGCCAACGGCTTGACCGGTGGCTGTGGTTTGCACGGTTCTTTAAGAGTCGGACCCTCGCCGCGAGTATCGTGAGTGCCGGAAAAGTCCGAGTAAACGCTGAACGGGTTGCAAAGCCGAGCTATCCAGTGAAAAACGGCGATGTCCTAACCTTCCCGGCAGCAAAACAGATCAGGGTCATAAAAATTGTTGATCTGGGCACCAGACGGGGTCCGGCGCCTGAGGCGCAGGCACTGTACGAAGACCAGGCACCACCTCCGCAGCGGGATACTGCGGAAAGAACGCCTGCAGTCGCAAAGAGAGATGCGGGCGCCGGAAGACCGACAAAGCGCGACCGAAGGCAGACAATTGCCCTGAAAAAGGGCCAGGATTGAAATCACATTAATATTATGTGGTTGAAATATTTCTCCCGAATATATAAGTGAAATAAACCCAACCAATGGCGGATCCATGCTCAAGCGCATTCAAGCTCTGTTTCAAGCCCCTGCTGACGAACACCAGGAAAAGTCGTTCGACGATGTGAAGGTCGCCGCGGCGGCTTTGCTGGTCTGCGCGGCGACCATGGATGACGTCTATGGCCAGACTGAACAGGCAAAAATCCGTGAGATTTTGAAAGCCTTTTTTGAACTCTCAGAAGATGAGACAGAAGAACTCATCGCCCTGGCGGAGAGCGAGGAAGAGAGAGCGGTCGGCCTCCATCGCTGGACCCAAACGCTGAAAGACGCCTATGAGGTGGAAGAGCGAGCCAGGCTGATCGAACAGCTCTGGGAGGTCGTCTACGCAGACGGCGAATTGCACGACTATGAAGCCAGCCTGTTGCGGCGAGTGGCGGGCTTGATATACGTTCCCGACCGCGAAGCAGGCCTTGCGAGGAAAAGGGTGCTCACCCGACTTGGTATCGAGCACTAGGGCCTGGAAGTGACCACAAACATCGTCCGCACCGAACGCTGCGGAATTCGGAGTAGAAAATGACCTATCTGGTGACCGACAATTGCATCAAGTGCAAATATATGGACTGCGTTGAGGTCTGCCCGGTCGACTGCTTCTATGAAGGCGAGAACATGCTGGTCATCCACCCGGATGAGTGCATTGACTGTGGCGTTTGCGAACCAGAATGCCCCGCAGAGGCCATTAAGGCTGATACCGAGCCTGGCCTGGAGAAATGGCTGGAAGTGAACACTGAATATGCCGCGAAATGGCCAAACATCACCATGAAAGGTGAACAACCGGCCGATGCGGAAGAGTGGGACGGCAAACCAAACAAATTTGAGGAGCACTTCAGCGCGGAACCTGGCGAAGGGGATTAACGCTACCCCCCTACGCGCCTGATTTTGCTGCGCTTTCAGCGCCCTAGCTTTATTCAGGGCGATTTTTGTGATATGCTTGTCCAAAAGCAATTCAACTAGGCCCCGGTTGAGGGATGACCGGGAGATTTGGGCACCAATTTGGGCGGCATAGCTTGGCGACAGGCGCACCGCCAGCGTGGGTCCTTTTCTGGGCTTGGCCCAGAAGATGAGATAGGGGATCCGAAGACAAGCTGACCGCGCCTCGTGAATTTGAGGGGGCAATCTGCAGCGATCTCTTCACGCACTAGGATAGATTGGACGAGCAGCGGTGGAATAAGAGAACCGCTTCTGTGTTCCGTTCGATCTATGGGACGCCCTAAAGCCTAAAACAACATGCTGGCAGGACCGGCAAGCAGACGGAGCGACCATGGCAGCCAAGGCCACAAAAAAAACGAAGACAAGCGCGAAGAAGGCAACCAAGCCTGCCGCAAAAGCCAAAGCAAAATCCAAAGTGAAGGCTGCCGCCAAGAAGACAGCTGCAAAGAAAAGCTCTCCAGCCAAAGCCAAGAAAGCGCCGGCCAAAGCCAAAGCCAAGCCGAAAACGGCAGCGAAAAAAGCCGCGGCCAAAAAGACGGTAGCGAAGAAGCCTGCTGCAAAAAAGACTGCCGCAAAGAAAACAGCCAAAAAAGCTGCGCCCAAGAAGGCGGCCGCAAAGAAAGCAGCGCCCAAAAAGGCCGCAGTGAAAAAGGCGGCGGCAAAAAAGCCAGCGACAAAGAAGGCAGCGCCAAAAGCGGCAGCGAAGAAAGCGGCACCAAAGGCAGCAGCAAAAAAAGCCACGGCCAAAAAAGCTGCAAAGCTAGAGGTCGTTATTGAGAAAAAGGCGCCGAGAACAAAGCCCATTATTGCGCGGCCTGCGAAAGCGAACATTCCAGAGCCAGCATCCATCCGCCCAATTCCCAAGGCGGAGCCGAAAGTCACCGCTACGCCTGAGCCGCGCCCCAGCAAGCTGGCCTTTAAGAACAAAGAGTTTGTTGTCTATCCGTCGCACGGGGTTGGACAAATTACATCTGTTGAGCGGCAGGAAGTCGCAGGACATGAGCTCGAGCTCTATGTGATCACTTTCGCCAAAGACAAAATGACACTGCGGGTTCCAACCAATAAGTCCGACGCCGTGGGCATGCGAAAACTATCTGAGCCAAAAGTGATCACCCAGGCAATCGATACGCTCAAAGGTAAAGCGAAGGTTAAGCGCACCATGTGGAGCAGGCGCGCCCAGGAGTATGAAGCTAAAATTAACTCCGGCGATCTGATCGCAATCGCCGAAGTGGTTCGCGACCTATTCCGCTCAGACAAGCAACCGGAACAATCCTACTCAGAGCGCCAACTTTTTGAGGCTGCCATTGATCGGATGGCCCGCGAAGTCGCCGCCGCCGACAATATGGATGATGAGGCTGCAATCGCCAGGCTCGAGTCCGTTCTCGTGACCGCGGCAGGTAAGGCAGAGAAAAAAGCTGAAGCAGACGCTGCGGCGGATGGGGCTGAAGACGCCTAAATCTGCGGCAAACCTGAACCTTCAAAAAGCCCGGCTCGCCCGGGCTTTTTTTTGTGATCCATCCCATGAGCCGCTCCGTATACCCCATGAAGCCACGAAACCTTGAGGTCGTCCTCCGGGCCTCAAGGAAGGGGATAAGGAACGGTTATGGTATCTACAGCCTTTATCGACACGCCTGAGACGCAGCGCGCCAACCGTCGTTTTATCAAGAAGGTGATGACGAAACCGCTCCTGTCCGAAGAACATGAGCGCGAGCTCGCACGCCGGTGGCGTGACCATCAGGACGTGAACGCCCTGCATGAACTGACTGGCGCCTACATCCGGCTGGTTGTCTCCATGGCGACGCGTTTTAGGAACTATGGCCTTCCCGTCAGCGACCTCGTGCAGGAGGGCAATGTCGGCCTCATGCAGGCAGCCGCCCGCTTTGACCCAGATCGCAACGTTCGCTTTTCAACCTACGCTGGCTGGTGGATCAGAGCTGCAATCCAAGACTTTGTGCTGCGGAACTGGTCGATCGTTCGGACCGGCACCACCGCAGCTCACAAGTCGCTGTTTTTCAACCTGCGCCGGCTCAAAGCCCGTATCGCAAACGGGACGCGGGATACGCTGACACCAGACGATCGCCAGTCAATTGCTGACACGCTGGGCGTCAACGTTATCGACGTTGAAAAGATGGAAACGAGACTCTCTGCAAGTGACCGCTCCTTGAACGTCGTGCCCGGCGGCCAAGAAGAAGAAGGCGGATCGACTTGGCAGGAGCTCCTCGTATGCGATGCCCCCACCCCATCTGAGCTGGTCGAAGAGACCAACAAAAACGAGCGCGTTAGGGAATGGATCGAGGGCGCATTTGAGCACCTCAATCCACGCGAGCGGGCAATCATTTCGGAACGCCGATTGAGCGAGCAATCCGTGACTCTGGAACAGCTGGGTACCAAATTTGGTATCTCCAAGGAACGAGTACGTCAGATTGAGAACCGAGCGCTTGAAAAGATGAAAGCGGCGATAACGGAAAAGATCGACGACCCCGTTGCTGCCACTTTTCTATCAGCCTAACGCACGGTCCGCTCTTCGATAAGCTTGATCGAGGTACCCGGGGCAATCAGGTCGCCTGCCCGTCTACCATTGATCAGATAAAACTCCGCTGCGCGGTCTGGCTCCATACGCAACTGTGTGACGACATCCTCCATCCGCTCACCGGTCGACGTTTGCAGGAGACCAATCTGCAAGGGCCCCATATTGGCATCCTGGGCACGCACCAGTCTGAAGCTGGATATGATGCTTTCGATGTCACCATTGTGGCGGTCACCGAGCTGCGGCGGCACACCGATGAGAAAACGATAGGCGACGCCGGGGCGCGGCAGGATTGCTGCAGCAAAAGTGTTCAGGCCTTGGAAACGCATCCAGGCAGAAGCTCCCGGCAAACCATTGATATCAAGCCGTTGCCCGTCCCGTAACGCTAGAGAACCAGCCCAATCATTTATTAGATAGTCTAGAGCGTCCGTCTCGTCAGCGACCGAAACCTGATCAAACTTCACAATGACCTTGTCAGGGCCAAGGGCCCAGACGACGTCTCCCGCATTGTAGAGACGGAAGCCGTCGGGAACTTGAAAGCGAAACCCCTCGACCGTGTGCACAAAATGATTGCCGCGGACATACCCCTGGTCTGGTGACGTGCCGTAGAGAAGACCATTAATTGCAGCCAAATATTGAATCCGTCTGCGTTGCCTGGGCTTATCAGACTGACGCAAGGGATCAACCCGCTCAGCAGTCAGACGGACACGGTCCTCCGTATCCGGGTGATTGGCGAGCCAACCTGCCGTTGAAACCCACAGAGCGGAGTCAATCTGCGACGCGCGGTGCTTGGTATAAGCATTCATCACACCAAGAACCTCACTGACCGCCAGTGGATCATACCCTGCTGTTTCCAGATAGATCACCGCAAGCCGATCGGCATCATTTTCCTGCAACCGGGAATATCCTGCGAGCAAGCCGCTGCGTGACAGCAATCCCACACGACCGTCCCAGCCGACGAGGTCATCAACCAATCCGTCCAACAGGGCAATGTCATCTGCGATGTCGCGACGCCGGGCAATGTGGCCCGCGCTGACATGCGCCATTTCATGCGCAAGCACGGCAGCAAGCTGCGCTTCGTCGTTCAGGTGAGCAAGCATGCCGCGCGTGAGATAGATCCTGCCATCTGATAGCGCCATGGCGTTGGCCAAAGGACTGTTGAGGAGAGTGAGCGTGTATGTACGGGTCGACAAGTCTGGATGCTGATCAAGCCGTTCGATCACGCTCCCTATATAGGTTGTCAGCTTCGCATCTTCGTAGGCACCTCCATAGGTTTGAAGGATACGTTGATGAGCACCTATCTGTTCACCCGCAACGCTATCCCACGGTACAGAGCTGGAACCGGAGGGACGGTCAAGGACAAGCGAACAGGCCGACAGCGCGACACCTAAAACCACTAGCAGCAGAGCCTTCGCCGTGCGCTTAGAGCCTGCGCGGACCATGGCGCCGATTGGGTCGGATAACCACGTTGTATGCACTCAATCATTCCCTGATAAGTTTACTGACCCTTGTCTCGCAGCGTGCCCGAACTTGCAGGGAACATTCAAGATGCTCTGCCCGGACCGTCCAGAAACTCAATCTGCTCTGGGTGCGTAGCTACAATTTCTGGGCCATTATACGACTTGATCCAACCGCGAACCCGGATGCGGGCGCCACGATAAGCCTCAAGGTCTTGAGGGAACTGACGGGCGTTGGATGGCGCAACCGTCACTGTAAAATCCTCGCGCCAATCATCACCGAAGTTGAGGTAAAGCCTGCCGCGCACTATTGCCGCACTTTGCACGATCCCTTCAACCAACTGAAAACTATCGACATAAGGGAGCAAAGTCTCCGGCTGCTCAGCCTTGAGAACGGAATAGTAGGGATCATTCCAGATTGCGGTTTGCGTGTCTCGTGCCTGGGTCTCGAGAGCGAGCAGATCAATCACGCACGCCCGATTGTCAGAAAAGGAATAAACACGCGCCATTCCTTGAGAGATCATGGCGCCCTGCACCCATCTGCCGTCCGCCAAGTGCATGTGCGCGAGCAATCGCCCATACCGATCCTGACGACGACCGCCGTAGGACAGGCGCACCTCTTGATCGGCCACAAGCTTCATCAACGCTGCACGAGCTTCGGCCGCCAGGGGCCAGTCCTCGAAATTCCGCCGACCTAAAGCCAATTTTGGCGCCTGAAGTCCAACCAGACGCACTTCCCGACCATCCTGCAGAACAACAGTATCGCCATCCACGATGGAAACGACTTTGCTTGTCCTACCCGGCTCAAGACGACAGATTGGTTCTGCGGCAGGGCCCGATGCCGCTAGACACCAGAGTAATAGCGCCGCGAGCGCTTGCCTGTTGGCCTTTCTCAGGAAGGCGGAAGTGCGGAAAATGCTACGCCTGCGCGTTCAAGTCAGTGAGGCCAGCTTTATAGGCAATGATGGCTGCTTCCGTCCTGTTGCGCACACCAAGCGTATTCAAAATCGCATTGACGTGGAGTTTCACAGTAGCAAGCGCAATACCGAGCTGAGCGCCAATCTCTTGATTAGACGATCCGCGGCCCAATTCCTTCAGCACATCCATTTGCCGACGTGTGAGGCGATCCAGACCCGCTGCATCGAAGGAGTAGTTAGGCTCACCAAACCCAGAGCTTTCCTTCGCCAAAATGGACTCAGGGACATACCGTCCACCGGACAAGACGAGCTTGACGGCACCCACGAGCACAGCGGCTTCGGTTGTTTTCGGAACAACACCTTGAACGCCCATGTCCAGATAACGACGCACAATCTCCGGTTGATCCTGTTCGTGCAGCAGGATGACTGAGCCGATTCCGTCTGTTTCCTGGAGCCGGGAGATCGCCGTCATCTCACGAGTGATCTGCGCTGCTCCCTCGACCAGGACGAGGTCAACCGGTCCATTGCGATCCATTTCGGTGACAAGCGCTTCAATGTCCGCGAGTTCGACAATCTGCGCACCCGCATCCACACCCTCCAAAATTGTTGCCAACCCAATTCGGCAACACGGGTGCTCACTCATAACTACCAATCTCATACTACTTAGTCCCCCGACCTGCGCACCACACCTGAAATATCTATGACCGATGACCCGCCAAGTTCACCAAACAGTCAAAACAACAGGGTGTGGGTTTCAATTAAAATAGTTTTTGATCGGTTAACTGTAGAACAGAGCGGTATCTGCGACAATGACACATTGTCATTTTTGAACCGAATCGGCTCAAACCAACGCGGATAACAGCCCTCTAAACCAAAACGAAATACTTGCCTTTAAGGTAATCGGAAGTCATTTCGCGCACTTCCCCAGAAATCTGAATGCTTATGGCAATAAGTATCAACGCCAGCATCAACCAGCTCGGTGAAATGTTAGTTCTAAGGTATTGCCTGCTCTCAGGGTGAAATAGTCGCCTAAGCGACAGGTCGGCAAAATCGAGCCCAATCAAAACAAGCGCGCGGTCCTCCTACCTGTATTCACTGGTCTCTGCTATAGAGCTAGGAACAGCACTTTGTGGCCCCGTAGCTCAGTAGGATAGAGCATCAGATTCCTAATCTGAGGGTCGGTGGTTCGAATCCACCCGGGGTCACCAAGCGTGCAAGGCCAAGAGTACCCACAAAAATGTCAGTATTCACGCCATCTAGATGGTTGGCGGTCGCACAATATTCAAAAGAAAAAGAGCCACCGAATTTCGAGTACTCATCAGCAACAATAGAACATTTGGGTGCGATGATTTGACACACACCCCTTCGATGTATGACGTTGGGGTAGCCATCGCAACCGATTTGCCGGCTGCTCCTAAAGTGCATTGAATCAGCAACTTCACTCCTGGATCACCACCGCTGTCTGTTCTTCGACCGCTCGCCAAGCGGCGTCGAAGGCGGTGTCGACATAAGCATCATATTCCGCGTCTGAATTTGCGATCGATATTCGGTGATGTTGCGCGCGCGCCGCAAAATGTGGGGACTTGGGATCGTCCATCAAAGGTTCGCCGCCGTCGCCGTAAGGAGTGTAGGCATAGCCGTGTGTCCAACGGTTGACGGTAATGGCTGCAATGTCACGATCAGCGTTGAAACCGTGAGGCCCCAACATAGCGTTCATTTGCTCTTTGATCATGGTCTCAAAGTCGTCGAAACTCAATCCGTACACGACATGCTGGCCTTCACGGTACAGCTCTCGATGGGTTTTTTCTTCTCGATCCAGCCCCGACGACGGCGTGTACGAAATGTGCATCACGATGGGCTGATCGGGGTCGGGCGAAAACTCAACGCCGCCCATGGAGACGGGGAAGTCCAACAACATGTGTGGGAGATCAGTCTTGGGCGCGTAAATTCGGTGGACACCGGCATTCTTAAACGCGCGCCAATTGCGCAAGGCGACATTGATGTAGCAGAGCGGCGCACGCACCGCCTTTTGTTGCGCCGCCTTTTGTTCTTCCGGGAGATCTTCGCAGATATAAGGAATGGCCTGATGGTTGCACGCCAGTATTACGTGGCTTCCCGAAATCCGTAAGTGTTCGCCGTCCTTGACATAACTTACATCGACCCCTTTTTGGTCGGCACGGTGACGAACATCGACAACGGTCGCGTTAAGCCTGCAACGTACTTGGTTCTCTGCCAAGTCGAGCCGCTCATAGTCAAGCGGTGCAAGGACGATGTCTTCCATCGTGGTGCCCCCAACCACACCCGGTATCATTTTTCGGATCAACAAACGCGCGATGCTGGCATTGCCATCTGGAAAATGAAATATGTAGGGCTCGAGGCCTTGCATAGCCATCAGCCTATCAGTCAGGAATTGCCAGGCGCTGAGAGGCAGCATGCGGCGGGCACGGGCGGCGAGGCGCACGCTGGACCCGCCATCAAAACCGAGACCCTGCGTGCCGGGCATCAACACATCTATGGCCTGGATCGCCGGGATCGCGTCCCAACGCAGCGCAAAAAGCTGGGTAAACGTTTTGTCCAAAAGGGCGATCACGGTTTCGCTGACACCAGCTCTTTCGCGCAAGTAGCCTGTGTAGGTTATGCCTTTGAGATACTCGGTCTTCTCATCCAGGCTCATCTCAGGCAGGTAGTCTTTTGCGCCGAAGATCAGTTCCCGCAGTTTGGCCTTGTCTTCGGCTGGAATTGGCAACCTCTCAATTAGTGGATCGTCGTTTCCCATCTCTGCGCCGCCGAACATCAGACCCAAACCGCCGAACAGCTCTACGGGTGCCTTTTGCAGATGATCCTGACCAAAGTGCTCACCGGGCAGGAAGATCCCCATCGCCATGTCGTGGGATGTGTAGAAATCTCGATCGAAATAATCGTAGAACCGGTCCGTCTCGATCCCAATGTCTTTGAGGAGATCGGCGGCCTGCTTGGAGTAGCTCGACGGCGTGTCGATTGATTGGCTGCCGCCATGGCCGACAAGGTGGTGTCCGTCGACCGTAAATTCGTTGCGCCGCGCATGGCCGCCAAAATCGTCATGATTGTCGAGGATCAAGATGCGAGCGTCGGGATGTTGTTGCTGAAAATACCGCGCGGCCGCGAGGCCGGACAGTCCGCCACCGACCACAACCAAGTCGTAGTGACCATCTACTTGTGTTTCGGCGCGCCCAAACCGTTCGCCGCCCCAAGCGATCGAATGCATAACGTCAAAAGATCCATCATGAGACCCTCGCATGCCTGTAAGGGCGGGTGGGTAAACATCTCCCAATCCGTGTAGGCCCATCGCGGCATCCATGGCTGCGGCGCTGGTGGAACTCACCATTCCTGTTCCGCCCAGTGCGCCGGCCCCTAAGGTCAGCGCCACACCATTCAAGAAGTCTCTGCGATCAATGTCGGCCATCTCAGGTTCCTCACTTTTTGCAAGATACCTGTCTTATGACAGGTTGATTTACCTGTCAAGTGACTGGTAGTCTAGAATCCATTGGAACGAAGCGGCGAAAACCTGATGACTGACAAAAAACCTGCCCACGCACGACGCGCCGAGATCATCGCCGCTGCCCGTCAGTTTCTGACGGTGGAAGGCGCCGGGTCCCTTTCGCTACGCGGCGTGGCGAACGCTGTCGGGATCAAACTGGCGTCGCTCCAATATCACTTTCCCACCCACGCCGATCTGATCACGGCACTCGCCGAGGATATGGTCACGCGGCAGAAGGCAGCCATAAAACACTTGAGCGAAGAGCCCAGCAATGCGCCTGAAGACACACTTAACGCTGTATTGCGCTGGTACGCCGTAGAGTCCACAGCGGACGAAGAAGACAGCCGGTTTGAGGTACAGTTTTGGGCGCTGGCCCAGATTGATGAGACGGCGCGACGTGCCCTTGCCGATTATCACAATCTGTACGTCACATTCCTGGCCGGACTGATCCAAGATGCCGTCGGGGTGTCGAAGCGCCAAGCAACAGTTCGTGCGGTTTCGATTGCCTCTCTACTCGAAGGCGCCATCCTCTTTGTCGACCTCGCAGATGCCTCCGCGCCCGGACACCATAAATTCAAGAACATCTATGAATCGGCGCGCCAAATTGCCTACGGAGACGCGTGAACGGCACACCTTCACGCGGCCACAGCAAGTAGGAAAGCCTAAGCGGGTGATGGCGAGGACCGTCAGGTGAGGAGCGGTAGTAGCCTCAGCTTTGCGGCTTTACGGCCATGGGCAAGTGACCGAACAATCCCGACGCTTCTCCAATGGACGCTCCTTCGATCTGAAGAAGCCTAAGTTTGGTGTCAGTCCCGCCTGGTGCGGAAAAGCCGGTGAGGCGGCCGTCTGCGCCAACCACGCGGTGACACGGGACAATTATCGGAAAGGGATTGCGGCCCAACGCCTGCCCCACCTTTTGAGCGAACTGTTTATTGCCAAGCTGAGAGGCGATATCCCCGTAGGTGCGAGTCTCGCCTGCAGGGATCGCACGCGTCGCAGCGTAGACACGCGCTGCAAATGGATCGACGTCAGTGAAGTCGCAGGCAATGAAAGAGAGGTCCGTTCTGTCTCCCTCAAGCAAGACAGTGATCGCTTCGACCGCCCCCTGTATGAATGGAGGTGGCGCGCCCTTTATCGACCCTGCGCGCGAAGTCAGGCGTGCCGCAGTCTCTTCTGAGGTTTTTTCCGGCAGAAAAGTCGCGACAACCAGCTCACCACACCAGGCAATGCCGCAGCCGCCAATCGCGGTTGGGAAAAGCGCGAAGTGCACCTCGCGATCTGTATTTTGATGGCGCATTCCGCCCATCTTACATCACCGCAAAGAACCGGTGAATCGGGCCGCCGTCGCCGGTTCTCGACTTTGTGACGGCAATAATGTTGTTGAGCCAGGCATAGCGCGGATCGCTGGTTTCAAATTGCGGCGTCGCGCGGAAATAGTATCGCCAGGCACCTGCTGGATCATCCGGCTTTTCAACATCGAGCGCATAGTCTGCATCTTCCGGTGCTGAAAAGAAGCGACCCTGCCAGTGTAGATAAAGAAGCGCGTTGTCGTGAGTCTCCAGACAGAAGCGCACGTCCAGCATGCCAGTCCCGTCTGGGCGGATGCGGATCCAATCAGCGCCTGAATCTGGCACCACCCGTCCGCGCAGATGAGGCCCCTCGAACGTGCCACCCTTCACCAGGAAGATTACGCGGTTGCCGTCGGACATTGCCCCAACGTCCATCGCCGGAAGATGAAGCTTCACGCGCGCTTCAAACAGAAACTCAAGACCGGGTGGGCTGTCCGCGTCCCAGTTGGCTTCGTTGGATTTCAGAATATCAAGCATAGCAATCTCCTCTAAGTCGCAGACAATGAGCGCAAATTCGCAGCTGTCACGGCCTGATACAATTCGATCAGCTCGCCGCTGGGGCCTTGTAGGAAGGCCATCCGCATGGGCTCGGGGCGCTTGCCAGACATGACAACGTCAAGCGGCGAGCCGTCCCAAGCCTCCCCCTGAATTGTGAAACCGAAAGCCGAGCCGCCTGCCACGAGAGCCCGTTCATAGGCGACATCAACATCCACAACGGCAAACGCAAGGTGATTCATGGGAAATCCCGGTGGAGACATCTCCCCGTCGCCGGCGGGATGCAGTTCGACATAGCGCCCGTCACCGGCTTGCAAGAATGCGCTCGCGAGTCCAAACGGAAGCCTTCCAGGCGGGCGCAAGCCAATGATGTCATCGAATTCTTCGCGCAAAAAAAGCCCAAGCCCTGATGTATAGAACGCGATGGAGGCGTCCATATCAGGAACGAACAGACATACGTGATGCAAGATGGGCTCATCAGACCCGCAGAAAACGCGGTCACGAACATCTGGCGTGTGTTGCGTTTCAGCTACTGTTATCGGTGCAGTCGAATTTCCATAAGTCTGCTCACTCATTGCCTGACCCCTGTTTCCGCATCGCATCAGCCCCACAGTAAATCACGTCGAACAAATTATATGCATAGTGCATATATCACTGTCAATCCGTGAATTGCAGAAATTATGCAACGCGCATACATTGCCGACATGGACCGCACGACAAACTTGATGGGCGCCCTTGCGCTCGCCCTCACCGACCGAATCGGGTCCGGCATGAAAGAAGCGTTTGACCGTTCGGCGGAGTCAGCCGCAGCGATCATCGTTCTTGGATACGCGCCGGGTCTGTCCATTGATGTTCTTCGACAGGTTCTCGATCGCTCGCACCCCGGCACCGTGCGCCTTGTTGACCGCCTGGAAGAGGACGGCCTCATCGAGCGGCGCGAGGCAGCCGACGGCCGCGCCGTCGCGCTGCACCTGACACGAAAGGGCGGAAAGCTGCGTCAGCGATTAATGGACCGCCGCCTTGATGTCCTGGAAGCGGGCCTTGAAGGACTGACGGCTGAAGAGCGGGTCCTGTTTGGCGATCTGCTCGCGAAAGTCCTGACCAACCTGCCGGAGACTGAAATGGCAAAACACCGGATCTGTCGCTTTTGTTCTGTTGGGACATGCAGCAACTGCCCCATTCCCGGCAACGCGATCTGATCCACGGGTCCACCTACGCCCCGCGTAATTGGCGCCGATCCGCACCGCAGCGAGACCAGCCTATAGCAGCATCACGTAAAGCCAGATGGCAGCATCTCGGACATCGAAAAACATAGACACGCCGTAAACCAAAATCATCACACATGCCCAGATGCCATAGGCAGATGGCAGCTTGATTTCGGAACGATAGTGATAGAGCGCGTAGATCGCCGGCGACCAAAAGACAATGTGACCGAGCGACACCAAACCGCCCTGGACCGTAAACGCACCGGAGACTTCCACAATGGTCAGCCACAGATGGCTAGAAACGAAACCGCCAAGAACCCATCTGGCCGCAACATGATGCCGAACAAAGAATACAGAAGCGAGATTGGCTGGCAGGAGCACGCCCAACAACCAGACACCCAAATAAGTCGGCAGACTTAGGCGCGTCTCCATGTTCCATTCTTGCAGTGCGTATGACGCGCTCGCCTCTGAGACACTGAGCATGATTAAGCTCAAAACCATAGAAATTGAAAGCACTGAACGTGCCACTATCGGACTGTTCATCGCGGTCTCCTCTGTGCGCACTATGCAGACAGCTATCGCGTGTCTGGCCGATACTGCGGGGTGCTACCGACTCCTGAAGACTCGCCGTGTAACCAAGGGCACCAATACAACAACGAGCGCCGCTATGCAGGCGCAAGCCCATCAGGCGGCCAGGCTGCAACGCTATCTTCGAGAGGAATTTTGAGGCTCCTGATCATCTCAGACATCATCTTCCAGTTGCCGATGATCGAGACCAGTTCGATGAGCTCGCGATCTGTCGAAAAGAGCCTGGCGCATTCAGACCAGGTTGAATCAGAGAGGGTGCCCTCTTCAATCATTTCATCCGTTGCACGCAAGACCGCGCGCTGGCTCGGCGACCAGTGATCATGGGCCTCCCAATCTCGCACAGCGTTCAGGTCGCGTTCTGAAACACCATACTCGTGAGCTATCCTCCAATGATGTGTCCATTCGTAGACACCATTGAGTGACCATCCGATCCGCATAATGATAAGTTCACGCAAACGGTGATCAACCTCGCCCTCCATCATCAGTGTACCGGCGATGTGGTTCACGCATTTGGCAATCGAGGGATGGCGCAACAACACGCGATAGAGAGAAGCCTGCGCCGACTGCTCTGAGATGCCAACTTCAACGGCTGCTTTCGTCGCCGCCGGTGCCGACATGAGCTCGATGCGAACCTCAGTCATCGGCTACACCAACATACTCTCAATGGGCTGGTCCAAGAGGGTCCGCCCATAGTCAGCATATCGCGCTTCGCGATCGAATATGACGTGATTTGATCCGGTGGAGATATCGCGTAGCGCTTTTTGGATCGGGCTGTCCAAAGAGCTGCCACTCGCACCGGTTACGGACATAATATCCTGAACAGCTCCACGGCACATAAACACCGCGTGGGCCATACGCGTGATCCAGCTTCCACGTGTGTCTCGCGATGCGTTCGTCCGCTGCTCCATGACCTCTCTCAAGACGTCACGCAGCAGAAGCTCCGCAGCTTCAATCGTAAGCGCAGCCTGTGCAACAACGGATGGCTTCCCTTCATCTTTGATCGTGCCGCCCGCACGGGCAATTTTTGCAGCAATCTTTGCCTTGGTCTGTGTCTGGTAAGCCTCCAAGGCACTATGTGCTGCTCCCAGCGCGGATAGCGCCGACGCGAAACCAAGTATGGGGACAAGCGGCGTCCGATAGAGCGGCCCTTTATGCATCTGACTGGCGGTTGTTGCTTCCGTAAGGTCGAACATGGAGATTGTTCGGTATTGCGGAACAAATACGTCATCGATTTTGATGTCGAGAGATCCGGTTGAACACATGCCGGCAACGAACCAAGTATCGACAGTGTCAACATCTTCCCGAGGGAGCGCAAAAAAGAGCGGGACCAAATTGCCGTCAGCATCGGTCTTCATGGCACCCACAAGAACCCAGTCAGCATGGACAATGCCTGTGCCCCAGCCCCACTGCCCGCTTAAACGATAACCTCCTTCGACTTCCTCCGCAGAGCCGCCGCTCATATTGAGTGTTGCGGGAGCGAGCACGTAGGATCGATCGGCGAACACTTCTTTTTGGAACTCTTCAGAAAATCCGCAAAACCAGAACGCGTGCTCCATATAGAAGGCAGCAAGCCACCCCATGGAGGCATCGGCGCGAGAAAGTTCAAGCGCAACCTCAAAAAAGGTGTCCAAATCAGCTTCATGCCCGCCATAGCATTTCGGAACCAACAATGAGAAAAGTCCGCTCTCTTTAATGGCGTCAATCACTTCATCGAGGGGTTTGCGGGCAAGCTCTGCATCCCGCGCTTTTGCGCGCAATAGAGGTGCCAGTTTTACAGCCTTCTGGATGAGATCGGCATGTTCTGTTTGTGCGTTGGACATTGTGTTTCCCTTCCTAATCCGGCGTTGGTCATTCCGCCGCTGGGTAGTTAGTGAATTTCCAGTGGTTCACGAGCAATCCGCGCGGCTTCCTCCGCGGAAATGCCTAAGACACGCAGCACCAACTCGGCAGTCGTGTCTGCCGTCTGATCAGCAGGCGCGCCATCGTCGAGAGACGTGACCATTCCGACAACAGCACCATTAATGAAGCACTCGGTGGCAGGAAGGTCTGCAACAACGAACCGTCCGCTCTCTAAGCCGCGCTCCATATCCTCGGCGGGTGGGCGACCCATTGCAGCGACCAATTGGCTAAATCGGACCCCGGATCGCGCATACCAACTCCAGAGTGGATCTTCAGCAATAGCTCGCAAAAGGATGCGCAAACCAAGAGCCATTCGGAGTGCCGGGTCTCTTTCGCCGCGCGCCGCTCGGTCGACCTTCACATGGACCTGATCCGAGAGATGCTCAATTACCGGCCGCAGCACATCACCCTTGCTCTTGAAATGGAGATAGAAAGTGCCGTGTCCCACGTCAGCAGCATCAGTAATGTCCTGAATGGTGACGGCATCCACCCCTCTATCCCGCATCAACTGCTCAGCAACTTCTGCGATCCGCGCGCGCGTCGACGCCTTTCGGCGTTCGAAACGCGTCATTCCTTGTTCATTGGTGTTTTCCTGGCTCATGAGATTATTATGACTATCGTCAGTATTAAATCAAGTACATTACTGACATTCGTCAGTTTAGGTCGAAAAAGACCGCGTAAGGGCCGGTTTTCGTGTCTGGCGAAGTGCGGAATGGGGTGATGTCGGCCAACGAAGGGGACAAGCCGGACCCGCTAAGGGCAGGTGACAGGTAACGGGAGCAACTGAGCCGTCAGCGCAAAGACACATAACAGCGGTGCGGGTTTTCAGCGTTCAGTCTGCAGGACTACGCCCGGCGTAATTGGCGCCGACCTGCGCCCCTTCTACCTTGCCGCGCAGCTTGAACGAGAAGGACGGACGGCGATGGATGCTTTTAACGAAATGAACGCGCAGATCGCGCAATTCCCTCTATGGCTGCAATGGTGGCTCACCTGGATGCAGACACTGCTCATCCTGCTGCCCTTTGTCTTCATCAAGCGGAGAGAAGCCCAGGTCCTGATTGTGGCACAGGTCCTCAATTTCGCTGTCGGCATCTACATCTACACCGTCCAGGGAAACATGATCACCAAGCTCTTTGGCCTCGGCCACATTTTCTGGGCCGTCGCCTTTGGGTACTTCCTCTATAGAATCTATACCGGCAAAGCAGAGACCGATGGACGTCCTTACTTTCGCGCGTGGCTCTATGTGGCGACGGTAACGCTCGCCATCTCTCTTGTGTTCGACGTCTATGACACCATCCAATATATCGGCGGAACCCGGGAACCCATGGTGGAGTATTACGCGCAATAGAGCCGATCGCCTCCAAGTCTGGAAAGGTGCCCGAAGGCACCTTTCCTTGCTCAGGCGGCTTGCGCAAAACTATCGCGTGCGGTCATCCGCTCGACCCAAGCAGCGACATTGTCTTTGCCTTTCATAAGATCGGCTCCCTCTGGTGCAAGCGGCAGAAAGCTCAGCATGGTGCTGCTGAAAAAGTCTGCGAGTGAAAGCGTGCCTGCCAGATACTCCTGGCGGTCAAGTTCCTGCTCAATCACCTCAAGCACACGGGAAATTTCCGGAAGTGACGCGGCAATGAGCTCTTCATTGGCCTCGCCGCCATTCATCGGCGCGACGACGCGTTCCATGATGAGCCCTGTGATAACCGCCGGATAGACATAGGCATCGGCCACACAGATCCATTTCCGCATTTGTGCGCGTGCGACTGGCTCTGTCGGTTGGAGGGAAGGTCCGTCAAAGACCTCGTCGACATATTGGGCGATCGCCGCCGTCTCATAGAGGTGAACATCCCCATGCCGAAAGGACGGCACCTTGGCAAAAGGGTGGTGAGCGGATCGGTAGGCAGTCTCGGGCAAGCTCGTGAACTCAACCTTGTTGAGATCATAGTCAACGCCCTTCTCCGCAAGGATGAGGCGCGCCGTTTTTCCGTAGCTGGAAAGCTCTGTGGTGGTCAGGATGGGTTTGGTCATGGGGTTCCTCTTTGAACGTGGTTAAGGTGCCAAGCGTTCCAAATCCCAACAGGGCCGCCAATTCTCTGCCGCGTAAGGAAGCGTGGGACGCAGTGGCTCCCTCATAGGCCCAACAATTGGCTCCTAAAGCTGTCCGATTTCTTCTTAAGTCTGAAGGCACAGGAGGAATGTCAGCGCCCATGCAAACAGCCCATACCCAAAGCGCCGTCGGCGTCATGCTCAAGGAATGGCGCGCCGCGAGAGGCTTGAGCCAGCTTGCTCTTGCCTGCGACGCCGATATTTCTCCGCGGCACTTGAGTTTTGTCGAAACCGGTCGCGCGCAGCCAAGCCGAGAGATGATCCTGACGCTGGCAGAAACTCTGGACGTGCCCCTGCGCGATCAAAACGCGCTGCTCATTGCCGCAGGCTTTCCCGCCGCATTTGCCGAGTCCAACTATGACGGCCCGGAAATGGCAGAGATCCGTAATCTCGTCGATCTGATGTTGCAGGCCAATGAACCTTTCTGCGCCGCCGCCATCGACCGTCATTGGAACATTTTGAGCGCCAACCAAACCTATTGGGCGACAACAGGCGGTGAACCTGATCCAGCCTCTCCGAAACCCAATCTGCTCACCCGCATGTTTGCACCGGAAGGATTTCGCGACTTCGTGACCAACTGGGATGATGTCGCCTATCCAATCGTGCAGCGACTCCATCGCGAAGCCATTGCGGAGCTTAGTCGCAGCGAGACGGCAACCAGAGATCTCCTGGACGAGTTGATGCAGACCTATGATCTTCCTTCCCAATGGAAGGTCATCGACATTGGCGCGCAACAGCCACCGCTGGTCCCTGTGATCCTTGAAATAGGAGACCAAACGATCCGCCTGATCACAACCATCACGACCCTGGGCACAGCCCAGGACGTGACCTTGCAGGAAATTCGTATTGAAACCTTTTTACCGGCAGACCAGGAAAGCCGCGACAATTGGCTGACCTTGTTTGGCGATATGGGCGGCAGCGCTTACGTCTGAGGGAATTGGGCCTAACACTCCTTCATGCCACGTTTGGGCAGCACCCCGAGCAAAAGGAGAGGTAAATGTTTCTAATTGATGCCTGGAAGAGCGAAGGCCCCTTCGATCCGGAAAGCAGGCTGCTACGGCGCTTCCTTTTGGGCAATGCGACCTTCTCGACACTCACAGGAACGCTATGCCTTGTGGACGCTGCTCCTCTAACGCACGCGTTCGGCATTCCCGACCCGACCCTCCTGCCGGGCCTTGGCGTTCAGCTCTTGATGTTTGCTGCCGCCATTGTCTGGATCGCCACGCGACAAAACATCTCCGCGCGCTTAGCGTGGGTCATCATCGCCCTCGACATTGGATGGGTCGTGGGATCTATCGCGCTTCTGCCATTCGTATCCGGCATGCTGACGTCGGCAGGTATTACCGCAATGGTCCTGATTGCCATTGGCGTCGCCGGCTTTGCTAGCGGTCAGATTGCCGGCGTGCGGCGCCTTGCGGCGCAAACCGCCTGAGTCCTAGTCTGGGAGCGGAATGAACTCATCATCGCCCGGGACCGCCGCAAAGCGCCCTTCGCGCCAGTCTTCCTTGGCCTGTTCTATCCGCTCCTTCCGACTGGAGACAAAATTCCAGTAAAGATGCCGGGGTCCATCAATCGGGGCACCTCCCACCACGACATAATGAGCCCCCTCTGGCGCCACGACATCAACTGAGATGCCGGCCTTCAGGACCACCATGGAACTCGCGTCGAACCTGACGCCGTCAATCTCGACTGAGCCGCGAACAGGGTAAACCGCCCGCTCTTCGTGGTCTGCAGGAATGGTGAGCACAGCCCCTTCAGCGGCTTCAACATCGGCATAGAGCGTCTCACTGTGGACTGTCACCGGTGAGGCAAGACCCCATCCCTTGCCCGCGACCAGAGACAGCTTGATTCCGTCTTTCTCGAGGGCGGGGATATCCTCCGCTGCAACATGCTGGAAGCTCGGATCCGTTTCTTCGAGCTCTTTGGGCAGGGCCATCCAGACCTGTAACCCAAACAGCGGCCTTTCCTGATCAAGCGTTTCTTCCGGCGCGCGTTCGGAATGCACAATGCCGGAGCCAGCGGTCATCCAATTCACCTCACCGGGCCGGATCGGCTGCACATACCCGAGGCTGTCTCGGTGCATGATCTCGCCCTCAAAAAGCCAGGTCAGCGTCGACAGGCCGATATGGGGATGAGGGCGCACGCCGATCCCGTCTCCCGATGCGAACACAGCGGGGCCCATCTGATCGAAGAAGACGAACGGTCCAACACTCCGCTTTTCGATTGCGGGCAACACGCGGCGGACATCAAAGCCGCCGAGATCTTTGGTCTTCGGCGTAATCACTACCTCGACGGACTCACATCCCTCAACGTCTGCGCAGGTTGGCGTTTCACTTTTCTGGAAAGTCATGTGCGGATCCTCCTTAAGCAGCGTGTGTAGAATAAACTAAGTGCCAGGCCTCGATTTCAAGGCCTGGCACATCACTTAGGGCACCATGTCGAACAGGAGCAGATGCGCATCCTGGACAATGTCCAGTGACAGAACATCTTCATCAGCCACCGCCAATCCGTCACCCGCTGTCAGAGTCTCACCAGCGACGGTGAGCGTGCCTTCAACAACTTGCAGCCAAAGCAGGCGTCCTGCCTCCGCCGTGTGCGAAAACTGCTCACCTGCGGTGAACCGTCCGGCATAGAGATCGACATCCTGGCCGATCTTCAATGAGCCCTTCCGTCCACTGCCACTTGCCACGAGTTTGAAGCCTTGCGCCGTTTCATCACTCTCGAAAAAGCGCTTCTGATCATAAGACGGCGTACCACCGTCTTCTTCAGGCATGACCCAGATCTGTAGAAAATGAACGGGGTCGTCCGACGAATGGTTGTACTCACTATGCCGGATACCACTCCCGGCAGACATGAACTGCACATCGCCAGGCCGGATCACCGACCCTGTTCCGAGCGAGTCCTTATGCTCCAGCGCACCATCCAAAACGTAGGTGATGATTTCCATATTCTGGTGACCGTGTGTGTCAAAGCCAGCGCCAGGACGCACGCGATCCTCATTGATGACCCGCAAAGGGCCGAACCCCATGTGATCCGGGTCATAGTAATGACCAAAGGAAAACGTGTGGTCGGAAGAGAGCCAGCCAATGTTTACGTTGCCGCGGTCATCTGCCTTTCTGATTTTCATCATCTTTCCGTCTCCTTGAAGGTTGCTTGCTCAAGAAGATAATCGTCTCTCTCTGATTTACTATTGCCTCCTAAATCTACATAATGTCGCTAAATAAACGACAATCAGGGCTCTATGGACAAGTTTGCAGCAATCACTGCATTTGCCACCGTGGTGGAGCAGAGCGGCTTTGCTGCCGCGGCACGCACGCTGGGCGCATCCCGATCTCAGATCAACAAAGCTGTGATCAATCTGGAAGATGATTTAGGCGTCCAATTGCTTCAGCGCACCACACGCCGCGTATCGCCCACGCCAAGCGGCCAGGCCTTCTATGAAAAGTGCAGAGCTATCTTGGACGACCTGTCCGAGGCGGAACGCAGTCTCAAGGACGCAAGCGACAGACCTGCCGGCGCCCTGAAGATCAACGCACCGCTGTCCTTCGGCACTGCGCATCTGGGACCCGCGCTCATTGATTTCATGAAACGCTATCCGGATATCACGACGGAGCTGGAGCTAAGCGATCGTTTCATCGACCCCGTGAGTGAGGGCTATGACATCACCGTGCGTATCGGCGCACCGAATCCCATCCCCTCCCTGATCGATCATGAAATCGTTGAGATGAAACGAGTGCTTTGTGCATCACCCGGTTTCCTGAAAGACGTCGGCGTCCCCAAAACACCCGGCGACCTCGCCCACCTGCCCTGTCTCCACTATGGTAATTTGACCGCCGGCGACGTCTGGGAACTGCACAATGGAGACCAGTCAGAAACGGTGAGGACAAAAGGAACACTCTGTTCCAACAATGGAGACGTGTTACGCGACGGTGCCGTCGCCGGTCTTGGCATTGCCATGCTTCCGACTTTCATTGTCGGCAAGGAGCTTCAGGCAGGCCGCCTTGTGACATTGCTGCCGAATTGGAAACCCACAACACTTCAGCTCTGCCTGCTCTACCCGCCCAACAGACATCTGGCGACGCGAGTCCGGCTATTGGTGGAGTTCATCTATGATCGGTTCGGCGACGCCCCCTATTGGGACCTCGTGGACTGAAAGCCTCCCAGCCTTGCCTCAGGCGCTCTCGGCTTCAGTATCAATGTCCGCAAGCTTGACCAGTTGCTTGCCGTCGTTTTTCCCATCCAGCATTCGGAAGAAGGCTGCGGGCGCATTTTCAATCCCGTCCACAATGTCTTCTTTAAACCGCAGATCGCCGGACAGTACCAGGCCGGCAAGCTCGATGCCCACATCTCGGAGCCGATCCTGATAATCGAACAGAACCATTCCCTGTTTCTTGATCCGCTTGGCAAGTATGACATTGCTGTCCCGCCGCCCTACATCGTCGTGGGAATGTTTGAGATGCGACAGGGCAAGCCGACCGATGACGGCGATCCGCGCCCGTTCATTGTAGAGGTCAATCAACGCACTTGAGATGTCGCCCGACGTGTTATCGAAATAAGTGTCGACACCGTTAGGGCAGACCTTCGCCAGATCCGCAGCAAGCTCGTCGACACTTTTTTCCCGATAGCTGACCGCCGCGTCATAAGCGTCATCAGTTGCAAGCGCGGCCGCTTTCTCGTCCGTGCTCACGATACCGACCGTGCGACACCCGGCCCGTTTTGCCAGTTGCGCAGCAATCCACCCGACAGAGCTGGCGCCAGCGGAAATCACCATAGTTTCACCCGCTTGCGGCAGGAGAATTTCACTTAAAGCAAGTGACGCTGTTGCCCCCGTCGTCCCAATGACACCCAGATACCAGGTCGGCGGCACCAGGGCAGCATCGATGACGCGCGACCCTTCCGGATCATCGCTGATTGCATAGGCCTGCATGTCAAAGCGTCCCAGACGCACTTCGCCAACGGGCACGGACGGACACCGCGACTCGATTACCTGGCCGACCGCATAGGCATGCATCACCTCGCCGGGCTCTATCTTGTCCGTATAATTGTCCTCATCGCGAAGGCGTTGGACCAGTGCCGGGTCCATCGAAAGATAATTGTTTTGTAAGAGAAACTCGCCGTCCTTGAGATCACGTACCGGAGCATGCAAGACCTCAAAAATATCAGGAGAGGGTGCCCCATCGGGGCGCTTAACAAGGCGCACAAAGTCGTTCTGGTAGGTCATGCCAGCTCCTAAATGATTTGACCATCATAATTGATATTATCATCAATTTAGGACAACCCGCAGCCGAATTCAAGGGGCCGACGAACCTTAGGCGCGTGCGCTATGCTCTGCCTCTTCTAGGTTTCGCGGGCCCGCGCAGGTTGCTATGACAGGCCATGGGCACGACCAAGAATATTCTGATTATCAAGCATGGCGCTTTTGGCGACGTGATGCAGAGCGAGGGCGCGCTCCATGATATCCGCGACCATCATGTCGATGATCGAATCATGGTCCTGACAGAACCTGCTTACGCGAAAATCATGGAACGGTGTCCCTGGGTAGATCAGGTCGTGCGCGACCCTCGCGCACCGCGCTGGCGGCTCGATAAAATGTGGGCGCTCCGGCGGGAGCTGCAGGCGCTCAATATTGACCGCGTTTACGATCTGCAAAACTCGTCCCGCACCGCCGATTATTTCAAATGGATTTTTCCTAAAGCGGAATGGTCAGGGACCGCGCCGGGATGCTCCCACCCTCACAAGGCCCAAAACCCCAAATCCATACATAGCCTTCACCGTCTGGAGGGACAGCTCACAGATGCGGGCCTGGCATGTCCGCATACGGTGCGGCCCGATGTCTCCTGGATGGCGAACGAAGTGACCGAGCTGTTGGAAGAGGCAGGCCTCCAACCCGGCTTCATTCTGCTCGTACCGGGATCCTCCGCGGCGCTTCCCCACAAACGGTGGCCCTACTATGCAGACTTGGCGACGCAGCTCATCACAGATGGACATCAGGTGGTCACAGTGCCGGGGCCCGATGAAATGGAACTCTGCGCGAACATCCCCGGCATCACGCTAACCGGTGGCTCTTTCCTCGATTGGTTTGATCTCGCGGGTGTGGTGAAGGCCGCCGGCTTTATTGTGGGCAACGATACGGGCCCGTCTCACCTGGCTGCGCATATGGGCAAACCCGGGCTTGCCCTCTTCGGGTCACACACGACCGTCGAAAAGACCGGTATAAAAACAGACCGGTTTAACGCCATTGAGGTGGCTGATCTGGTTGAGCTGCCCGTCGAGCAGGTCTACGACGCGGTGACTGCCTGTCTCACCGCTCAGTCAAATTCTGTGTAGGACTTTTCTTCAATAATCTGTGCGCCGGTCGCCAGATTGATGTCTTTCTTGATGGCGGCCCGCTTGTCGTTCGTGACGTAAACGGCGCGCGCCAGCTCAACAAACTTCTCTCCGAAATCCTTGTCGCGCTCGCACTCACGAATATCATCTTCGATGACCCAAAGCGCTTCATTCACTTCCTTGAGGGCCGCGGTGAGTTTTTGAAGCTCGGCTGTATCCTCAAGCGCCGCGTCACGAGCCGCACTCAACACGTCCAGTTCATAGCGGACATTTTTCAGCTTGGCTTCGTCGCTCATCCGTTCGGATTTGATGGTGAGGATGGTGATCTTATCGATCAGTTCGCCTGCCCCGACTTCAATCATGATGGGTTGCGCTTCAGCCATGTTTATCTCGCCTCGATCTGGAGAGCATTTGCTCTCGGAAGGCCGCTTTATAGAGGACTTTGGAGAGGCGCACAGCCCCAAATATGATGATTTCGAAGCATCACCAGACGTGTAAATATAAATCCAACGAACCGGTCGGACTGAACCAGTCGGGCTGGGCTGAAACCTCTGGGAATGACGGATGTCGACTGAAACAAAGGCTATGTCCTGGGCGCGTGGCCTTCGGGAAGAACGCCGGATCCACCTGCGCGCCGGCCAGCCTTGGCTCAGGGTCGAAACGGAAGGCTTTGCCTACATCGTTCACAATTGGTCTGTAGGTGGCGCGGCGATCAATCATTTCCACAGCAACGGCCCCATGGGCAGCCTGGTCACCGGGTTGGTCGGGTGGTCGGGCGCTGAACACCTCACACCTTTCCAGGCAGACATTGTCCGTCAGGAGAAAGACGGCCGAACGGCCCTTAGATGGCTTCACATGGACGCAGATCTGCAACGCGAGCTCGACCATGTTGCACGGCATCGCTGACACCATTTCATTAAACAATAAATCCGTAACCGGGAGGACACTGTCATGAGCAGCTACAAGACATTGAAGATCGAGAAGGAAGGCGCGGTCGACTGGGTGACCATGAACCGACCCGACGCGCTCAACGCCATGAACCCGGAACTCGTGACCGATATGCTCGACTATTTCGGAAGTCTCTATATGGACCACAGTGTTCGGGTTGTGGTCCTTCGTGGCGCCGGCCGTGCCTTCTGTGCCGGTCTTGACCTCAAAGATCGGTCCAATACGCCCGAGACCGACACGACCTCCAGTCCGCAAGCGGGCCTGGTTGGCCAACGTCGGATCAGCGAGATCGTCATGCGCATGCGCCGTGCACCCCAGCCGATCATTTCTTTGGTGCACGGGCCCGCCTGTGGCGGAGGCTTTGCTTTGGCACTTGCGAGCGACATTCGTATCGCCGGCGAGAGCGCCCGCATGAACGCTGCCTTCATTCGTATCGGCCTCTCAGCCTGCGATATCGGCGTGAGCTATTTCCTGCCGCGCCTTGTCGGCGTGTCAGTTGCCAGCGAACTCATGATGACCGGCCGCTTCATCAACGCGTCGCGCGCAGAACGCGTGGGCCTTGTCTCAGAAGTGGTACCAGACGACCAGCTGAGCGAAGCCGTGCAGCCCTACCTGGAGGAGATGCTCACAACCACGCCCTTGGGCCTCAGGCTCACCAAGGAATGTCTCAACATGAGCGTGGACGCAGGCAGCCTCGAAGCGGCTGTCGCCATGGAGGACCGCAACCAGATCCTATGCGCCCAGACGGATGACTTTCGCGAGGGGATCAGCGCTTTTTTGGGCAAACGGGCACCGAATTACCAAAATACCTGATCGCTTGAGTTCACAATTGGTGAATACCCCTGATTTTCGCGGGGGAACCGGCGATTTTTGCTGGACTCTTGTGGGCAATAAAGCGTCGAATCTGCTCGACAAATGAATCCGGACGAATAGAATTCGGACCGCTTACTGACAATATTGAAAATTGAGGACACGACGCCATGCCAACTTATAAGGCGCCTGTTGAGGACTTCATGTTCCTCTTCCACGACCTTCTTGAAATCGACAAGCGTTCCGACTTGCCAGGTTTCGAAGACCTAACCCCCGACATGACTGGAGCCATCCTCGAAGGCGGCGCGAAATTCTGTGAAGAAGTTTTGCAGCCCCTGAATCAGATCGGCGATGAACACGGCTGCGTTCTGGAGAACGGTGTCGTGCGCACACCCCCAGGCTTCAAAGAAGCATTTCAACAATATTGCGATGATGGCTGGAACCGCCTCGGCGCTTCTGAAGAAATGGGCGGCGCCGGACTGCCATCCGTTGTCACCTTCGCCTTCTCCGAAATGGGATCGTCAGCCAATCAGGCATTCACCATGTACCCGGGCCTCACCAACGCTGCCTACGGCGCGCTGCAGGCAACCGGCGAACCCTGGATGAAAGAACATGTTGTTCCCAAGATGGTGGCAGGCGAGTGGACCGGTACCATGTGTCTGACCGAACCGCATTGCGGTACGGACCTGAAGCTCATGCGCACCAATGCGGTTGAGCAGGAAGACGGCACCTATCGTCTGAACGGCACGAAGATCTTCATCTCCGGTGGCGATCACGACATGACCGACAACATTGTCCACATGGTCATCGCGAAAATTCCTGACGAAAATGGGAAACTTGCGAACGACCTGTCGACTGTGAACTTCTTTATGGTACCGAAATTCATCGTTGATCCAGAAACCGGTGAACTTGGACAGCGCAATGGCGTCTCCACAGGGTCCATCGAAAAGAAGATGGGTATTAAAGGAAACGCAACCTGCGTGCTGAACTTCGACGATGCTGTCGCCTACAAGCTCGGCGGCGCACCAAAGAAAACGAAGAAGGACGCAGACGGCAAGGAAGTGAAGTCCAAATCGTCTGGCATGGCGGGCATGTTCGGCATGATGAACGCCGCCCGTATGGGCGTCGGCATCCAGGGCATCGCCGTCGGCGAAGTCGCCGTGCAGAATGGCGCAGCCTACACACTGGAACGCACTGCCGGTCGCTCGCTCACGGGCGCAAAAAACCCTGATCAGTCAGCCGACCCGATCATCGTGCACCCGGACGTTCGTCGCCTGCTCCTGCAGTCCCGCTCGTTCGTGGAAGGAGCGCGCGCACTGGCCATGTACGTTTCCATGCTGTTTACGGTTCAAGGCAACTCGGCCGATGAGAAAGAACGCGAAGAAGCAAGCGATCTGAGCCAGCTTCTGACACCGGTCATCAAAGCCTACTTCACAGACAAAGGCTTTGACGCTGCAAACTCCTCCATGCAGGTATTTGGTGGACACGGATATGTACGTGACCACGGCATGGAACAGTTCGTTCGGGACGCGCGTATCAACCAGGTTTACGAAGGTGCCAATGGTGTTCAAGCGCTTGACCTTGTAGGCCGGAAAATGACCGCCAATGGTGGCCGTGCAACAATGGCTTTCTTCGGCAAAATCGAAGCTTTCATCAAGGAGAATGAAGGGGACGAGGCCATGAAGCCATATATCGAACCGCTCAAGGTTGGCTATGAGCGTCTCGGAAAAGCCGCAGGCTGGCTCATGGAAAATGCGCCGAAGAACTTCGACAATGCAGGTGCTGCTTCCTATGAGATGCTGAACCTGTTTGGCGTCGTCTCCCTTGGTTGGATGTGGGCCGAAATGGCGAAGGTCTCCCTGGCTAAGCTGGCAGCCGGAGAAGGCAATGCGGACTTCTATAATCGCAAGCTCGTGCTCGCCAAGTTCTGGCTGGAACGGGAAGTGCCGAACACCGCCGCCTACCTTGAGCGCATTGAGCTGGGCTCTGAGGATCTGATGAAGCTCGAAGAAGACGCCTTCGTCGCCTAATACCTTCCGTCTAAAACTGGACGGAATGACAAAATTTCAGAAGCCCTGATGGAAACATCAGGGCTTTTGTTTGTCTTCTGGCAAGACTTTAAAACGCATACTCAAGCGCAATCTTCTTGAGATGTTGGGGTCTGTTTTTTTGTCGACGTTTACTTCCCCCAAATTCGAACAAGTCCTTACCTATTGGCAATCGGTCGCCAAAGACGCCGTGCCCAGTGTGGCGGAATTCGACCTCATCCAAATTCCGGCTGCGCTCCCGGACATCACCTTCTGGGAAATGTCTGAAGACGGGCGCGTTGTTTGTCGAATGGCGGGCACTGCCGTCACGGCACGCATGAAGTCAGACCTTACAGGCGTCGATCTAACCCAGGTGATGCCCCCGTCAAAAGGCATGGACATCGTTGAAGACCTACGCACCATCCTGGCGCACCCCTGTGGCCTGTTTCAGGTGGTCCGCAATCGCCACGTGACGGGAAAGATTGCCTTGCTGGAAACACTGATCCTTCCACTCAGAGCAGACCCGGGAGGATTGCCAAAATTCATCGCCGTCAATCATATGATCGAAACCGTGCGCTATGACAGTGAAGAGCCCGCTGGCACGCTAGAACTCATGCGCTCTATCGATGAACACCGATTTATTGATCTCGGCTGGGGCGTGCCGACTGTTCAAAATCCAAATCATAAATCAACCTGAAACGTCGTTCTCCCCTTCCCTGGAGCAGCCGCATGTCTCATGCTGTGACCAGAGGAGAGACCCATGGCTGACTATGATCCGTCTCAGATAGGCGAAGACACAGGCGACGCGGCATTCACGCGCACCTCCCCGCACGGCGGGTCCTACGAGGCTACCTACGCAGGCGCAACAAGTTTTCTGAGATGCCGATACACCCGCAACCTTGCTGATTTCGACATAGCCGTCTCCGGAGTGCCCTTCGATCTGGCGACAACCGGTCGTCCCGGCGCGCGCCTTGGTCCGCGCGCCGTCCGGGAAGCCTCCGTAAACCTCGCCTGGGATCAACCGCAGGGCTGGGACTTCAACCCCTTAGATAAACTCAAAGTCGCCGACTGGGGCGACTGCACTTTCGATCCAGGAAGGCCTGAAACCTGGATCGAAAGGCTGGAGGCGCACGCAGCCGCAATTCTTGCGACGGACACGGCCATGCTGACGCTCGGCGGCGATCACTTTATCTCCTATCCCATGATCAAGGCCCACGCGGCAAAACACGGGGCCTTGTCTCTCATCCACTTTGACGCCCATTCAGATACCTGGGAAGACGCAGAGGGCCGCATTGATCATGGCACCATGTTTTATCATGCCAAGGAGCAAGGACTCATTGTCCCGGAAAGCTCGGTCCAGGTGGGCCTTAGAACCTACAATCCTAAAACACATGGCTTCAATATCCTCGACGCACCTGAGGTCTGCAACACCGATGCGGATGTGATCGCTCAACAGATCAAAAAAAACGTCGGCGATACACCGGTTTATCTCACCTTCGACATTGATTGTCTGGACCCGGCCTATGCACCCGGCACCGGGACACCCTGCGCCGGCGGCCTTACAACACGCCAGGCGCTCGACATCCTAAGAGGTCTTGAAGGCATCAACATCGTCGGCATGGACGTGGTCGAGGTGGCACCTGCCTATGACGTCAGCGAGATCACAGCACTCGCGGGCGCGACCATCGCTTATCAGTTGCTCGCCCTTTACGCCGCAAGATCATGAATTTCACGTTCAGGCCCATAGCACCCTCCGACCGGGATCTCATTGAAGAGCTGGTCCGCGCCTATTATGCATTCGACGGCCTCACCTATGACCCGACTCTGCATGGGCCTGCCTTGGACCAACTTGTTGAGGGCGATCCGGCTGTGAAGGTTTGGATTGTTGAGGCAGATGGTGAAGCTGCAGGGTACCTGATCCTGACGATCGGCTTCTCCATGTATTACGGCGGCAAAGACGGGTTCATCGATGAGCTCTTTCTAAAAGAAGAGTACCGCGGACAAGGAGGCGGCGCCGAGATCATGCGCTTTGCTGATGCTCATGCGAAAGAGCTGGGGCTGGCCTATCTCCATTTGGAAGTGACCGAAACCAACACCCGCGCCCGCCAGATTTACGAGCGCCGGGGTTTTGCGCCCACTGGCCACATGCTCATGAGCAAGCGAACCGCGCAGTGAGCACCGACCATCCGTTTGAGCGACGCCACGAATTCATTGACCTTTCGCTACCTGAGATCAATGACCTCGTATCCCCAACCTTTGGGTCTGATGCCTTAGTGAGCGCCCAGCCTTTGAGCGGCGGGCGGGTAAATTCAAACTACGCGCTCACCCTGCGTTCTCAGCCTGCCAAAGCCGTCCTGCGCGTCTATGCCAGAGGGGGCGCACCCCGCCGCCTTGAAAGCCAAATCCTTCAATTGCTCGAAGGCCGCGTGCCCGTGCCCAAGGTTTTGTTGGATGGATCAAAGAAAGATCCCGCTTTTCTCGTTCTCAGCTGGGTCGAAGGACAGACGCTGGACAATGCCCTGCGCACGGGGATCAAAGAGACAACATCACTCGCGACCGACATCGGCACCATCCTCGCGGCCATCCACGCGCAAACATTCACCGATTCAGGGTTTTTGGGCAAAGACATGCAGGTGATAGAGCCCATCGATATGGGTGCGGCGGGATTCCATACCTTTGCCCAACCTGCCTTGGCTGGCCGGGCCGGAGTTCGTCTTGGCGCGGAGCGTCTCACTCGTCTAAATGAGTTGATAAGTTGGGCTGCACCCTACCTGGACAAACAAGCAGTGCAGCCCTGTCTGGTGCACAGCGACTTCAACCCACCAAACCTCATGGTACATGACGGTCGCGTCACAGGCGTCATGGGCTGGGAGTACGCTCATGCGGGCAATCGGCTCACCGACATTGCGAACATGCTCCGCACCAGAGACTTTCAACCGCCCGAGTTCAATGACGCCTTCGTGAGCGCCTACGAAGCCGCCGCCGGGCCCTTACCGCAAGACTGGCCATCACTGTCGAGGATCATCGACCTTCTGTCCCAGCTGGAGATGCTGGACGGGCCGGACGAGCGTCCTGCCATATTCATATGGGCTATTGAGCGCATAGATGACACGATCAGGTTTGTTGAAGACAATCTGACCTGACGCACACAATTCACGTTTCGCTTGTTTCTCCCTTCATGATAGCGTGCCGCCATCAAAATCAAGGAGGCCGTCGCGTCTTCAAGGACTTAGACCACCTGTCCAGGTGGTGACAGATAACAGGGAATAAACATGAAAAACCTCTTCGACATTAGCGGCAAGGTCGCCATCGTAACCGGCGGTTCGCGCGGGATTGGCGAAATGATCGCTCAGGGCTTCGTCGAAAACGGCGCCAAGGTTTACATCACCGCGCGCAAAGCGGAAGCATGTGACAACACCGCCGCGCGGCTGAGCGAAATCGGCACCTGCATCTCCATTCCGGGTGACCTCTCTACCGTCGAGGGCGTAACCAAGTTCGCAGAGGAAATTGCAAAGCGCGAAGAGAAGGTCGACATCCTCGTAAACAATGCGGGTGCTGCCTGGGGAGAACCGCTCGAAGGCTATCCGGAAAGCGGCTGGGACAAGGTTTTTGACATCAACATCAAAGGTCCCTTCTTCCTTATTCAGAAACTGCTGCCTCTCCTCAAAAAGGCCTCGACCTATGAGGAACCTGCTCGGATCATTAACACGGCCTCTATCAACGGCATCAACCCGCCCATGCTCGAGACCTATGCTTATTCCTCATCGAAGGCCGGCATGATCATGCTGACCCGCCACCTCGCTCAGCGCCTCGCCAGCGAAGACATCCTGGTCAACTGCATCGCGCCCGGACCGTTCCAGAGCCATATGATGGCGGCGACACTGGCCACCCTTGGCGACGAGATTGCAGGTGCGAACCCACGCAAGCGGATCGGTCAGCCGGAAGACATTGCCGGTGTTGCGATCTTCCTTGCCTCACGTGCCAGCGCCTACACAACCGGCGCTTGCGTCCCCTGCGACGGCGGTGCGAGCCAGGTCGGCGGCGGCATGTAATCTGCCTCAGCGAGAAACAAAAAAGGCGGGACCCAATACCGGGCTCCCGCCTTTTCTTTATCCATGAGCCTTTACAGGATAAGTGCCAAATCTCGTCCTGGCGGTTACCCGTCCCGAAACGCGCGAGAAATATCTTCAAAGACTAATCAGCCGCCACCGCCGCGAGCGCGCCGCGTGCATGATCGGCGATCAGTTCAATAAACCGCGGACACAATGCTTCCGGCAGATCGTGGCCCATGCCCTCAATCAGTTCCAACTGCGCCCCCGGCACGGACTTCGCCGTATCGACGCCCCCTTCAACACGCACCAGATTGTCATCCTTCCCGTGAATGACCAGCGTCGGGACCGTCACCTTGGACAAGCGCTCGACCCGGCTGCCGTCCGCCACAATGGCGCAATATTGGCGCATATAGCCTTCCGGGTAGAACATCCGATCATAGGCTTCGCCAATAAGCTGCTCATATTCAGCATCAGTCTTTTTATAGGCGGGGCTTTCATAGGTCCGGCGCCCTTTGATGGAATGGGCGATCACGTCTTGCCGCTCCTGACTGGGCGCGGGTTCGTTCAGGGCCTGTTGCGCTTCGGGTGTCGCCCGCGGCACGTCCGGATTACCCGTCGATGACATGATAGATGTCATGGAATGGAGCCGGTCGCCATGATTGATGGCCATGAGCTGCACAATCATGCCACCCATCGAAACGCCCACAACATGCGCCTTGTCGATCCCGAGCGCGTCCAGCACCCCAATCCCGTCAGCCGCCATGTCGGCCATGACATAGGGAATGTCAGGTGTGCGGCCCGCTAGCAAATCTTTGAGCGTTTGGGATGGATCCGGCGCACCCTCAAACTTTTGAGACAGCCCCACATCCCGATTGTCATATCGTACAACCCGAAAGCCTTCCGCGACTAAGCCATCAAGTAAAGGCGCCGGCCAGTTGATCAGCTGAGACGTATAACCGTTCACCAGAAGGATCGCTGGACCGTCTTTCGGGCCCATATCTTCAACCTCAATGGCAATGCCATTCGCTTTAGCCTGCATGGGCCTTACTCCGCGGCCTGTGCAGCCGGCGTCCCTGCGGCTCTCTTGGCTGCCTGTTCAATCGCATCTGCAATCTGCGGTACCAATTGTTTCGGCATGTCATGACCCATACCCGGAACTGTGACGAGTTCGGCACCGGCAATATGAAGTGCCGTGTCCTTACCCCCGTCCAGAGGGACGAGCGGATCATCTTCACCGTGCAGGACCACAGTCGGAGCAGCCACCTTCTTCAGAGCGTCGCGGCGGTGGCCGCTTGCAACGATGGCAGCGATCTGTCGCACGAGACCCGTTGGATGATAACTCCGCTCCAACTGTTCTTTCATCAGTGTACGGCGTTCTTCCTCACTCGCTGGGTAGCCCGGGCTCCCAATGACAGAAAACGTATTCAGCATCCGCTCAAACACAGCGTTCATGTCGGAGGGATCTTTGGGAGGCGGTGTGAGCAGAGCAGCTCTCGCCTCCTTCGAGGGTTTGGAAAGGGACTTGTGGCCGGTCGTCGACATGATGGACGTAAGGCTCAAGACCCGATCTCCATGGTGCGCCGCAATCAACTGCGCAATCATGCCGCCCATGGAGACACCAACCACATGGGCTTTCGCGATGCCGAGTGCATCCAGCACGCCCACAGCATCTTCCGCCATGTCGTCCAGCAAATAGGGCACTTTAGGCTTGAATCCCAACGCATCTGCGATGATCAACCGAAGCATGCTGGGGTTGCCAAGGTGGTCGAACTTCGCCGAGAGGCCCACATCGCGATTGTCAAAACGCACAACGTGATACCCGCGGGCCACCAGTTCGTCGACCAACTCCTGTGGCCAGAGTGTCATCTGCCCGCCAAGCCCCATGACAAGAAGAATGGTTTCCCGATCTTCTGGTCCGAACCGTTCTACTTCAATTGAATGATTGTTTGCTCTCACTTGCATGGCGTTACTCCGCTGCGGCTTGGGAGGTGGATCGGGACGCGGCTTGGGTAATCGCATCGGCGATTGTATCGACCAGAACCAGCGGGAAATCGTGCCCCATGCCGGGGATTTCGATGAGCTCCGCACCAGGAATGCTGGCGGCAGTGTCCCGGCCGCCTTCCACAGGGACGAGTGGATCGTCAGTGCCGTGCACCACCACAGTCGGTGCGATGACGCTTTTCAGTTTCTCGCGCCGGTCACCGTTGGAGACAATGGCCGCCATCTGTCTGAGGATACCCTGTGGGTAGAAGGACCGATGGAAATCACGCAGCACCCATTCACGCACCTGCGCTTCGTCCGTCCGGTAGCCGGGACTGCCGATTGTATTCCAGGTATGCACACCCCTCGCTGCCACAGCTTCAAGGTCGTTCGGGTCCGGCGCTGGTGCCGCAAGCGCCGCCATCGCTTCAGGCTTGGCCTGTGGAAGGTCAGGATTCCCCGTCGTCGACATGATTGAGGTGAGACTGAGCGCCTTGTCTGGATGATTGGTGGCAACGAGCTGGGCGATCATGCCCCCCATCGACGCGCCAACGATATGGGCTTTCTCAATATCCAAGGCGTCAAGCAGCCCCACCGCGTCCGCCGCCATATCATCAAGCGAATAAGGGGCTTGCGGTTTGTTTCCTGTCAGCAAGGCACCGACGAGCGCGGCCATATCTGGCGTGCCGGCTTCTTCAAACTTTGTTGAAAGTCCGATGTCCCGATTGTCAAACCGGATCACATGATACCCTCGGGACACAAGCTCATCGCAGAGTTCCACTGGCCACAATGTCAGCTGAGCCGACAACCCCATGATGAGCAGCACAGTTTCCCGGTCTTCCGGCCCAAACCGCTCATATTCGATATCTATTCCGTTCGCGGAAATTTGCGCCACGTCGCGCCCCCTTGTTCGTCGTTTATGTCATTTGGATGAAGCTTAGCAGGGGTTGCAAAGGCAGCGCAAAAGCCGGACGTTGGGCGCAAACAGAACTACATACCATGCGGCCCAGGGAGTCCTTCATGTCGTCCACAAAAACCCTAGAATTCGACGTTTTTTGGTCTTTTCGCTCACCCTATTCATACCTCGCCACCAAGCGACTGGTGGCCATTGAGAAGACCTACGACGTGAAGGTGAATGTGCGCCCGGTCTATCCAATAGCCGTACGAATGGACGGGTTTTTCAAGACAGTAAACCCCATGTGGCCGCCCTATCTGCTGAAAGACACCACACGAGTAGCCGAAATGGAGGGTCTTGCCTATAGCTGGCCCTCGCCCGACCCCGTCGTCATGGACATGGCGTCCGGCGAGGTCCCTAAAGAACAGCCTTATATCCATCGCCTGACCCGTCTCGGCTGTGCGGCAGCAGAAGAGGGAAAGGGCCTCGCCTTCCTCGACGAAGTGAGCAGCATCATTTTTGGCGGCGTGAAGAGCTGGCATGAGGGAGATCATCTGAAAGAAGCAACAGCCCGCGCCGGATTGGACCTGGACGCCCTGGAGGCCAAAGTCGCCGCCGACGTCAGCCACTATGATGACATCATCACCCAAAATGAAGCCGATCAGGCCGCTGCAGGCCACTGGGGCGTGCCTTTGATGGTCTTTGAAGGGGAACCCTTTTTCGGCCAGGATCGCCTCGATCACCTCATCTGGCGGATGAAACAAAACGGCTTGCAAGAGCGGTCATAAGGCGCGAAAACCCCTCATCTAGCACCCCAGAGTACAAGGACTTCCATGCAACGCGACCTTTCCGCCATGAGCCAGACCGACTACGACTTGATTGTCGTTGGCGGCGGCATATCCGGGTCTTCCATTGCATGGGATGCGGCACTGCGTGGCTTAAAGGTGGCCCTTCTGGAGAAGGATGATTTTGCCCACGCGACAACGGCCGGATCCTCCAAACTCATCCATGGGGGCTTGCGCTATCTGGTGAACGGCGAAATTGGTCTGGTGCGGGAATCCCTGCGCGAGCGGCGAGTCTGGGAACAGAATGCACCCCATCTGGTCGACCCGCTGCCATTCATCATCCCCACTTACGGGCGGGGGATGAAAGGGTCGCTAGTGCTCTCCATCGGCCTCACCATGTATGACCTGTTGGCCTTTGACCGAAACCGCCTGGATGATCCCGATAAGAAGCTGCCGGGTTACAAGAGCATCTCGCGCGCAGAAGCGCTCCGTCTCATGCCCTCACTCAATCCCGATGGGCTCACCGGCGCCAAGATTTACTATGACTGCCAGATGTTTGCGCCAGAACGCCTCTGCCTTGAATTCGTGTTGGGCGCTGTCGAGAAGGGCGCCGACGCAGCGAACTACGCCAAGGTCACCGGCTTTGAAAAGGACGACAACGCCGGACCCAATAGCCGCATCACCGGTGTCACCGTCAAGGATGAACTGACAGGCGACACCCACACGATCAAGGGCAAGCTCACCATCAATGCCGCGGGTCCCTGGGCGGACATTCTCATGGGTCTGAACGACGACGGCAAACCGTCCCGCCGCCTCATTCGGTCTAAAGGCATCCACCTGATCACACGCGATCTTTCAGGGGAGAATGCGCTTGCGGTCCAGTCATCGATCGGCGGTCACTTCTTTGTCCTGCCCTGGCGTGGCAAAACGATCTTGGGCACGACCGACACAGTGTTCGATGATGCACCGGACAAAGTGGGCGTGACGGAGAAAGACATTGAGGACTTCCTTCTTGTCGTGAATGACGGCCTCCCCGGGCTCAATCTAAAACGCGAAGACGTTGAGAACTTTTATGTCGGCATCAGGCCCCTGGTGGACACAACACCCCAGGACGACGAAGACGATTCCGACAGCTACAATGCGAGCCGCGCGGCAGAGATCGTTGACCATGCCGAAATAGACGGCATTGACGGCTTCCTGTCCGCCATGGGCGGCAAATGGACAACCTCCAGACACTTGGCCGAGAAAGTCGTCGACAGTGCGATGAAGAAACTCGGACAGACGACGAAATGCACGACGGAAGACGTGCCTCTATATGGTGGCGATACCGGCCGCTTCCTGCCCTTCACAGACAAGGCCATCCGCGCGCATGACGACTTGCCCGCCGAGGTAATCCGAAATCTCACGCGTTACTATGGCGCCCGGTATGAAGAAGTGCTGGCCACTGCCAACGAACGGCAAGGAGAAGCACCGGAACTGCTTGAGCCTCTTTCCGGAGACACAAATGACATTGGCGCACAGATCGCGCACGCCGTGCGTCACGAGATGGCTGTAAACCTCGAAGACGTTTTGCTCCGGCGCACAGGACTTGGCACGCTCGTCCATCCGGGTGAAGAGGCGCTAAGTCGTACAGCCGATCTCATGGCCCGGGAGCTCGGGTGGGACGCCGCGGAGCGCAACCGGCAAATTGAAAAAGCAGAAGCGAGCTATAAGACGCTCGATGGGGCCGCGTGACCGGCGGCACCTTCGCCATTATCAATCCGGCCTCCGGCGGGGGCCGGACGGGCCGCGACTGGCCCTCTATTCAAAAGAAACTCGAAACAGCGCTGGGACCTGTGTCTCCGCTCTTCACCGACGGGCCCGCAACTCCCATGCATCTGCCAGCCGCCAATCTTGCGCGTGAGGCAGCAGCCAAAGGCGCCGACCTCATCATCGCCGTGGGCGGCGACGGCACGATCAACGAAACCATCAACGGTCTGTTTCACGATGCGTCCGATGGCAAGGCCCCCGCGCCGCTTGGCCTTCTCAACACCGGCACCGGTGGAGATTTTCGAAAGACCTTCGACCTGCCCGCCGATCTGGACGCCTGCATCGAACGACTTGCGAGTGGGAATAAGCGGACCATCGACATCGGACGCCTCAGCTTCAGCGCGGACGACAATGAACCCCTGACGCGCCACTTCAACAATATTGCGAGCTTCGGCATGTCCGGTGCGGTCGACCGTGCCGTGAACCGCGCCCGCTTCTCCAAAATTTTCGGCGGCTCCTTCACCTATCTCTGGGCGACGCTCTCAACTGCACTCAGATACCGGCCTCAAGCGGTCCGGGTCCGAACCGAAAGCGGCTGGGATGAAGTCATCAATGTCGGCACGGCGGCGGTTGCCAATGGTCGCTTCTTTGGCGGAGGCATGATGATGGCCCCGGAAGCAGCGCCCGACGACGGCGCCTTTGACCTCGTGATCATGCGCGACACAAGCGTGGCCGATCTTTTCAAAGATTCCGGCTCTCTCTATGACGGCACACACATTGAAAACGATAAGGTGATTGTGACGCGAACACGCTGGGTTGAGGCAGAGCCTGTTGATGCGGCCCCTGTGCTTCTCGACATTGACGGCGAAGCGCCCGGCAAGCTCCCCGCACGTTTTGATATTTTGCCCGACGCCCTCACACTAAGATGCTGAACCGGCAGCGGGACCACAAACCAAAGGAAAAAGCACGTGACGATTGATCGGCAGACACTTCGCTGGAACGGCTGGGGTCCAACCAAACAGGAAAACCCGCTGCCCGACGGTGCGCCACAATGGGCCTGGATCAAGGAAACGCTTGGCATGGCCGTCCTGCCGTCCACGCCAGCCAAACGGCTCTCGGACATCACGCTGCCACCCTGTCATCTGGACGCCGCAGAGATCAAAGCCCTGGAAGAGATCGTAGGCGAAAACCAGGTTCGAACAGACGACTATGAGCGCGCCTTTCACGCCCGCGGCAAGAGCTATCACGACCTTCTCTATGTACGCGCAGGGGACCTGGATGTCGCGCCGGATGCCGTGGTCTACCCGCGGGCTGCTGGCGAAGTACAATCAGTCCTTTCCTACTGTTCAGACAATGACCTGACCGTGGTGCCTTTCGGAGGCGGCTCAAGCGTTGTCGGCGGCGTCAACGCAACCGCTCGCTCCGCAACAGACAGGGTCATCACCCTTGATCTCACCCTGATGGACGGCGTCCATGATGTGGACAAGGTGGCCATGACCGCACGCATCGACGCCGGCATCTATGGACCTCATCTGGAGGAGAAACTGAACGCTCAAGGCCTCACCCTGGGTCACTACCCGCAAAGTTTCGAATATTCCACCTTGGGTGGATGGATCGCCGCGCGCGGCGCCGGCCAGCAATCCAATCGCTACGGCAAGGCTGAAAAATGGGTGGTCTCTGCGCGGCTTGCGACACCCAATGGCCCCTGGTCAACAGAAGAATTCCCGGCCTCAGCCGCAGGCCCCAATCTCAACCAGCTAGTCGCAGGCTCCGAAGGCACTCTGGGTGTTATCTGTGATGCCACCGTGAAGATCCATGAAAAGCCACAGGCAAAAGACTATCGCGGCTACCTGTTCAAAACGTTTGAGGCGGGCGTCGACGTGGCCCGCGCCATCAACCATGCAGACATTCCAGTCGCCATGGTCCGTCTGTCCGATGCTGCAGAGACTTATTTCTTTCAGACCTTTGGCTCAAGCGGAACCGGCGGGCTCAAATCAAAACTGCAAACCGCCTATCTGAAATGGAAAGGCTTCGCCAAAGATCCCTGCCTCATGTTGATCGGCCTGGAAGGCGACAAAGGAACCGTCGAGTGGGCAAAGGAACGCACCAGCGCGATCTGCAAGAAAGCAGGAGCGTTGGCGATCGGATCAAGCGCCGGTGACCGCTGGTACCATGGTCGCTTTTCGTCGCCCTACAGCCGCGATCCGATGATGGATCGTGGCATCGGCGTCGACACGCTTGAGACAGCGACCTCCTGGTCGAACATCCTCAAGCTTCATGAAAAAATGATCGGCGCCATTCAAACAGCGCTTGATGAGAACATGGGCGAACCGGGCCAGAAGGGCATCGTGATGGGCCACGTGAGCCATTCCTACCCGGACGGCGCCAGCCTCTACTTCACCTTTGTTTTTCCGCGCGACCTGGACGACGAGGTCGGCCAATGGCAGCGCATAAAACGTGCCGCATCTGATGCGATCGCAGCCAATGGCGGCACGATTTCTCATCACCATGGTGTGGGCACCGACCACGCGCCCTGGATGCAAGAGGAAAAAGGGTCGACCGGCATGAGCGTTCTGAAAACGCTCAAAGCCGAACTCGACCCCAAGGGCATCATGAACCCGGGTAAACTCCTGGGCTAGGCAAGAACTTTGCCTGCGGCCGCAGCAGCCTCGACCACCGCGGGTCTGCTCGCTTCAACCATGCCTTGCAGGTTGAAGAAGCCGTGGATCATTTCCGGGTAGTCGATATAGGTAACATCGACACCGGCAGCTTTAAGTGCATCCGCATATGCGGCGCCTTCCGCTTTCAACACATCATGCCCCGCCGTGATCACATAGGCAGGCGGCAATCCTGCGAGATCCGTTTCCCGGAGCGGCGCGATCGATGGATCAGCGCGATCAAACTCCGGTCCCGCGTAGTGGTCGATGAACCACTCCATGGTCGCTCTTTCTAGAAAGAACCCTTCAGCAAATGATTGATAGGTCGCTGTATCTGTTTTCGTGTCTGTGACCGGGTAGATCAGCAATTGGTGATGGATTGCCGGGCCTTTACGCTTCTTGGCAAGCTGGCAGACAACCGCTGCAAGATTGCCCCCCGCGCTGTCCCCGGCCACGCCAATGCCATTCACATCGATCCCGAGACTGGCCCCGTTTTTTTCGACCCACTCAACCGCCGCATAGCAATCATCGACGGCGGCTGGACAATGATGTTCCGGCGCCAATCGATAATCCACCGCGACGACCTTACAGCCGCTTTCATTGGCCAGCGTCCGGCAGAGCGCGTCATGGGTATCGAGATCACCAATCACCCATCCGCCACCATGAAAGAAGACGATAGCCGGCAATGCACCGCCACCTGATGCCACAGGCGTATAGAGTCTCACGGGCACATCCCCGCCAGGGCCGGAAAATGTCTGGTCTTCTACCTTCCCGATCGGAACATCAATCGGGTCTTTCAGGGCGACATACATGGCCCGCGCGTCTGCTGGAGACATTTCCGACATGGGCGGCCCATCAGCCTCTGCCAGCCCGTCAAGCAGCGCTTTCACCTGTGGATCAAGTGTCATTCTTTCTGTAACTCCCCGCGATTTTTCTGCGGCGGAGTATTACGAACGAAATCCAAAACAGCAAATCGGGCGGCCCTTACCGACTAAAACCCCGTTTCAGTTTTGCCCACCAGATCATCAGCGTGCCCTCATTATAGGCAATTTAATCTAATATTTAGGGATTAGGTGCATTTTCACACCGTGGGTGTTCGGCAAAAGTGAAATTTTAGTTTCGCTTTATAAAAAAAGGGGACAAAAATGACCGTGGCCATTCCAGAACTCAAAATCGCGCAAAAACTGCCGATCACGATCGTTGGGTGTGCGCTTGCCATTGCCCTGGGTGTTGGCATATCCGGGTACTTTCAGGCCGCTTCAACGATTGAGAATGCGACCAACGCCAAATTCGCTGCGACATTGGCGGACAGAGACGAAACCTTTTCAAAATATCTTGCGTCAATCGAGCAGGACTTGACGATCATGGCGCAAAGTCCTCAGGTTCAATCTGCGATTGTGGACTTCTCGCGAGCCTGGAACACGCTGGGCGGTAATGCCACGGCGCACCTCCAGGAGATTTACATCACCTCAAATCCCCATCCCACGGGAAGCAAACATCTGCTCAACGCAGGCGACGATGGATCCTTTTACTCACGGCTTCATGCGGAACATCATCCTTGGGTGAGAACCTTTCTTGAGCAGAAAGGCTACTATGACATCTTTCTGTTCGATCTCAGCGGCAACTTGATCTACTCCGTCTTCAAAGAACTGGATTACGCAACAAACATCAACTCAGGTGAGTGGAAAGACTCAGATCTTGGGGTTGTGTTCAGAGCCGCTGCCGCTGCATCAGACGCGACAACGACACCATTCACGGATTTCCAGCCTTATGCACCCAGTCACGGCGCACCAGCGAGTTTCATTGCCCGGTCAGTCTACGACGGAAACGGCAAAAAAATTGGTGTCATCTCTTTTCAGATGCCGATCGATGTAATCAACGCCTTCATGCAGTCTGCTGAGGGTCTCGGCGAGACTGGTGAGGTACTTTTGGTAGGGGAAGATCGCCTGATGCGCGCGGACTCGCGTCTGTCAGAAGAATCGACACTGCTTTCACAATGGGTCGACACCCCTGCCATCAATGCAATCTTCGCTGGCGAGCAAACCGGCCGGTCTGACAATGACATTAACCACCTTGAGAACCAGGTTCGGACATACGCGCGCGGTATTGAGTTTCTAGGCGTCCGATGGGCGCTCGCGGCGCAGATCACCGAAGAGGAAGTGACCGCCGGACTCACCAACATGCGGAACACAATCCTAGGAATTTCTCTGGCACTGGTTGCGTTGATAACCGGCGCTGGCATTTACTTGGCTCGGCAGATCGCAAATCCCATTTCTGACACTACAAAGGCGATGAACCTCCTTGCGTCCGGCGAAACAGATTTGAACGTCGAGAACAGCGAACGCACTGATGAAATCGGCGAAATGGCCCGGGCAGTAGAAGTGTTCAGACAGAATGCTATTGAACGCACCGAGCTTGAAGCAGCCCAAAAGCAGGAGCAGAAGGAAAAAGAAGCGAGGGCGGCACAGGTTGAACAACTCATTGCTGACTTCGATGCTTCAATGGGTCAGATGTTGGGTGCAGTCAGTGCGGCCGCTACTGAGATGGAACATACGGCGTCCGCCATGACGACAACATCTGAAACCACCAACGCCAAGTCGACCGCCATTGCTGCAGCGTCTGAGGAGGCAAGCGCCAACGTCCAGACGGTCGCAGGGGCTGCGGAAGAGCTCTCAAGCTCCATCCAGGAGATTCGCAGGCAGGTTGAGCAATCAACGACGGTGACCCAAAAGGCCACTCAAACAGCAAACGACGCCAACAACAGGATCGAAGGCATGTCGTCGGCAGCGCGGCAGATCGGCGAGGTGATCACTCTTATCCAGGACGTTGCTGAGCAAACGAACCTGTTGGCGCTCAACGCGACGATTGAGGCGGCCCGTGCAGGCGATGCAGGCAAAGGGTTCGCCGTGGTCGCATCAGAGGTGAAAGAGCTCGCCAACCAAACAGCTCGTGCGACAGAGGAAATCAGCCAGCAAATCAACGCTGTGCAAGCATCAACCGATGAAGCCGTGACTGCGATCAGAGAAGTCACAGCGACCGTTGAGGAAATCAGCGAGATCTCAGGGGCAATTGCAAGCTCGATAGAGCAGCAACAAGAAGCCACCGTCGAGATTTCCACCAACGTTCAGGAAGCCGCTTCCAGCTCCAACGAAGTCACGTCGAATGTTGCAGGCGTGTCTTCTGCCGCGCAGGAATCAGCAGGGGCCGCGGGCGAGGTTCAGTCTGCTGCCGGAGAGCTCGCAAGCCAGGCGGAGTCCTTGAAATCAACAGTCGACGCGTTCCTGAAAGACGTTCGCGCCGCCTAAGACAAAAAGGTAGAGAGGCGCCGTTCGGCGCCTCTCAAGGCCTCATCCGTTAAACCCGCCCTCATCAAGAAAAGCCTTCTCATCGGCTGTTGTCTCCCGACCCAAGACATCATTCCTGTGCGGGAAGCGCCCAAAACGTTCGATGATGTCGCGATGAACGACGGCAAAATCGTACGTATAGGCGTCATCCAAGCGGTCCTTGAAAAGAACCAAACCTTGCTCCTGAACGTCCAACCGCTCGGAATGCATAAAGGGCATATAGACCCATTTGCGCTGGTCGAGTGGAACCAGCATGTCCTGCCCATTTTCAACGGCCCGCTCCGCCACTTCGAGCGCTTTTTCGTCGCATGAAAAGGCGCGTGCGTCCTCCCGCCATATGTTGCGCGGGAACTGATCCAGCACCAGAATGAGGGCGAGCAGACCAGAAGGCGTTTCGGACCAATCGTCGTGGGCACCTGCCAAAGCTTGATCAACAGTGGCGCCGAAACGAGCAGCAATCGTCTGATCGAAGGCGGAGTCCTTGGTGAACCATTTTTCCTGCCCCGCTTCCATCCAGAACGTGATGATACCAGCCGGCGTCACACTCATGTGGTATTCTCCCAACATTGTGCCACTACGAAGAAGTCTAGCGCGACAAGTCACGTAAGCCCTACTAGGATATCCGTTCAGACGACGAAAAGTCGCAGAGACGAGAACAGGGGGGAACCATGGCGCGCATACCATATTTTGACCCGGCGAATGCCGAGGGCAGACTTAAAGAGACCATCGAGAAACTGCCGGGCCTGAACATATTTCGAATGATGGCGCATTCCGGCGACCTACTTGGCAAATTCACAGGTCTTGGCACGCACATCCTTGGGCGTGCAAAGCTGGATGCGGTCTTGCGCGAAATCGCGATCATCCGCGTTGGTATCCTCTCGAAAGCGTCCTATGAGGTGCATCAGCATGTCGGGATCGGCCGTCAGCTCGGCATGTCGGAAGAGCTTCTTGCGGCAATTGAGGAGGGTCCTGACGCCAACGCATTCGATGACCTTCAACGCCTGGTGATGAAGTTCACAGATGATGTGGTGCTCAATGTCCGCGCCAGCGACGCAACCTTCGACCCGCTTGCAGAACATCTAAGTCACCAGGAAATGCAAGAGCTTACGCTGACCATCGGCTACTACATGATGGTCTCGCGTTTCCTTGAAACATTCGATGTCGATATCGAGGATGAAGACAACACCGCCGAAGTGGATGTTAAAGCTTTGGAGAGACGATAAGTGGCACGCCTCCCCTACCCGGATCCGAAAGATCTATCGCCTGAGAACAGGGAGCTCATGGCAGGTCTGCCACCGCTCAATGTTTTTCGCATGATGTCAGGCGCTGGCGCTTCGTTTGCGCCTTTTATGCAGTTCATCAGCGCCTATCTCAACGAGGGCGTTCTCGAACCCGAACTGCGGGAACTCGTGATCTTGCGCGTTGGGCACTTGTGCGGCTCAACCTATGAAGTACATCAACATGAACGCGTGTCACGGACACTCGGCATGTCGGAAGAACGCATTCAGGCGGTGAGGGGTCCGCTTCCCAACAGCCTGTTCAACGACACTGAAAATGCCGCCTTGGCATTCACCGACGAGCAGGTGACCAACGTCAAAGTGGACGACGCAACATTTAACGCTACGAAGGCATACCTTTCGGACCCCCAGATGGTCGAGCTCACCATCATCGTCGGCACCTATCTGATGGTTTGCCGCTTTCTGGAAACACTCGAAATCGAGCTTGAAGAGACCGACATTGATGGCTCAGGGCTTGAGGAAATCGAAGCGAGCGTCAAAACACTAAACGGCGGGAGTTAGAAGCCAACATGTCCGCTGAAGCCAATCTGGAGGATCCCTCATGTCATTAGGACTACCGCAATTCAGCTACACCAAAGGCCTACACGACCTGGGAAATGGTGGCTATGCCTACCTCCAGCCTGACGGTGGGTGGGGCTGGTCCAACGCCGGCCTTATTGTCGATGGCGATGAAGCCTTGCTTGTTGACACTTTGTTTGATGTACCGCTCACAAAAGAAATGCTGGCCGAGATGCGCGCGGCAGAACCGAAGGCGGCGAACAACATCCACACCCTCGTCAACACCCATCACAACGGGGACCACTGCAACGGCAATGAATGCTGTGAGGGCGCGGAAATCATTGCCCACAAACTGGCGGCAGAGGCCATGCTGAAAGAACCGCCAGCACTCCTCGCCGGCTTTCTGGACATGGCGCCGGATCTTGGTGACCTAGGCGACTTTATCACGCGAAGCTTCGGCGCCTTTGACTTCAAAGGTGTTACCCAGACCCTTCCGACCACGACCTTCGAGACGGAACTCACGCGGAAAGTGGGCGACAAACAGGTGCACCTCACCCATGTTGGACCCGCTCATTCGCCGGGCGACATTATTGCACACGTCCCATCTGATAAGACTGTCTATACGGGCGATATCCTGTTCATTGAAGGGCATCCCATTATGTGGGAAGGGCCGGTACAGAACTGGATTGACGCATGCAACGCCATCATGGCGATGGATGTCGAGACGGTTGTTCCGGGCCACGGCCCCATCACTGACAAACGCGGGGTAAAGGCGGTTCAGGACTACCTCATCTACACCCGCGACGAAGCGAAGAAGCGCTACGATGCGGGCCTGAGCGCCATGGATGCATGTCGGGACATCAACTTCTCCGACTATGACAGTTGGGGAGACGGCGAGCGCATCATCATCAATGTCACCACGCTCTATCGGGAGTTTTCCGGTGACGAGACGGAGCCCGACATCCCAACCCTGTTCGGCCAGATGGCTGAGCTTGCCAAAGACCGGCGCTGATCTAGCTCTTTGGCAAAAAGGGATCTCCATGCTGACGCTCTACGAACACCCACTCTCGCCCTATGCACAGAAGAACAAGATCGCCTTGCGGGAAAAGGGTTTAGAGTTTGAGCTTGCAACACCCGACGCCATCGGGTCTGGCGACACCGGCAGCGATTTCCTGCAAGCCAACCCGAGAGGAGAAGTTCCAGCGCTCATCGATGACGGGTTTGCCATCTTCGACAGCACCATCATCCTGGAATATCTCGAAGACAAATGGCCGAACCCTGCCCTTCTGCCGACGAGTGCCGCGGACCGCGCCCGGGTCCGTATGATCGAAGACGTGATGGACACCCATTTTGAGGCAATCAATTGGGGCTTAGGTGAAATCGCTTACTTCAAGCGCGCGGCAGGTACCGAGGCCGAAGCAATCTTCGCCAAAGCGGCCGCCCAAACCCAAGGCTATTTTGCCTGGCTGGAGAGCCAGTTGGGCGATGCGGACTGGTTCAACGGAGATCATTTCGGATGGGGCGACCTCGCCGTCATCCCCTATATCAATGGATCAGCCTCCTTCGGCAATACGCCACCCGCCGGTTCAAAGCTCGAAGCCTGGGCAGCACGCACCAATGCGCGCGACGCCGTTGCCAAGACTGCGTCTGAAGCAGCTGCCAGTATTGAAGGCATGACCATGGTTGCAGACGTGGTTGAGCAGGGTCTCTTCAAGCGCGAGTACCGCGACCATCGCCTGGAATGGATGGTGAAGACAGCCGGTCTCGACGTGATCGCCAACGGTCTTCAAAAAAAGAACATCAGGTTTTCAAACGACTTTTCCTGAACACCCCAACTTTATGAGCTCATAATGACCGACATGCAGAACGCTATTCTTTTCCATCAATATGATATCTCGCCTTTCTCCGAAAAAGTGCGGGTGGCTTTCGGGATCAAGGGCCTGACCTGGTATGCCGTCGACCAACCCGTCATCATGCCGAAACCAGAGCTCACGACTCTGACGGGTGGTTACCGCAAGATCCCCGTGATGCAGATCGGTGCCGACATTTACTGCGACACGCAAATCATCCTGCGGGAACTTGAGAAACGCTATCCAACACCCTCTCTATTTGTAGGTGGGGACAAGGCGCTCGGCTGGGGCATGGGACTATGGACAGACCGAGTCCTATTCCAGGCGGCCGTCGCGGTCATTTTCGGCACGACAGAGGGGTTTGCCGATGAAGCCTTCATGAAGGATCGAGAAAAGCTGATGGGGCGGCCCTTTAACACTGACGAGATGAGAGCCGGCGCGCCCATGATGATGGAGCAGCTGCGCGCGCAACTCGATTGGCTGGAAGAACAATTGTCCGATGGGCGCGCCTTTCTGATGGGACAGGATGCAGGCATCGCCGACGTCAACGCCTATTACAATCTGGCCTTCATCCGCTGGATCGCACCAAAGGGCGCCGCAGTGATTGATGCATTCAGCAATGTTGTCGCTTGGGAAAAACGCATTCAGGAAATCGGCCACGGAGATAGGCAGGAGCTGGGCCGGGAAGAAGCTCTGGACATTGCAAGAGACACGACCAGCACCGAGACGGAAACAGCCGATCAGGGTGAACCCAATGGGTTGATGCCCGGTGATCAGGTGCATGTGATGGCGGACGACTATGGCCGCGATCCGATTGCCGGCGAATTGGTTTCTTCTTCGGCGCAACATATCGCCATCAAACGCAATGATCCCCGGGTAGGCGACGTGGTCGTTCATTTCCCAAGGGCTGGTTTTTTGGTGATGAAGGCCGGGTAACCATTACGCCGATGGTTGACGGGTTTAAAACCAATCTGGTGAGTTTGCCCCATGAGGCTTTTCCAAGCCTTGCGGCAGCCGCATCGGCAGAGGGTTTCGATTTCCTGGAGCGGATGCAAGCCGAGTGGGAGTCGGGGAAAAACCGCTTCTCAGCGCCTGGCGAATATGTCATCGGCATCAGCCAGGGCGACACGCTGGTCGCCATTGGCGGGCTGAACAAAGACCCTTACGCCATCGAAGCAACGACTGGGCGTCTGCGCCACATCTATGTCTCAGCGGCACACCGGCGCAGCGGCATCGGGCGCGCCTTGGTCGACACCCTGCTCTCACAGGCCGGGAGCTATTTCCACCGCGTGCGCCTCCGCACGAATAGCGCGGAGGCAGCGGCTTTCTACGAGCGCTATGGGTTCAGCCCCGTCCGGGAGCCAGATGCAACCCACAGTCTTCGGCTCAACACTTAGCGGGCGGTAATGCCCCCATCAATAACGAGCTCTGAGCCTGTCATATAGCGCGACTCGTCAGACGCCAGGAAGACAACACCAGCAGCGATATCCGCAACCTGTCCGGCTTTCCCAACCGGCACACTAAGAGACGCCAACGTGTCCGGGTCGATCGCATTAGCACCTTCGACAATCGCTTCGGAATTGCCGAACGTGTCATTGTCGATGATGGATTTTGTCCAGATCGCCGTGTCGATAATCCCCGGGTGAACGGAATTGCTGCGCACATTATTGCCGGCCTGTGCACATTCAAGCGCCACCGCTTTGGAGAACAGCCGAACCGCGCCCTTGGTTGCGCAATAGCCCGACAGCCCTGGCGCACCGCCGAGACCCGCGACGGATGAAACGTTGATAATGGAGCCGCTTCCACTTTCGGTCATCGCCGGGATCGCATATTTGCAGCCAAGAAACACGCCATCAATATTGATGCCCGTTTGAACCCGCCAGTCATCAAGCGTCATTTCTGTCACCGGTGCCCCAATGGCAATACCCGCATTGTTGAGCAACACATGAAGACCGCTGAAACTCTCAACCGCAAGAGACACGACCTCGCCCCACCGCGCTTCATCGGTGACATCCTGAGGCGCAAATTTTGCCGTTCCACCCGCTTCCTTGATCTTGGCAACGGTCTCCTCACCGCCCTCAACATCAATGTCTGTCACCAGGACCTTTGCGCCTTCAGCCGCCATTGCGATGGCGGCACCCCGACCGATGCCACTGCCGCCGCCTGTAACCAATGCCACCTTATTGTCGAGCCGTCCCATAATTCACTCCCTGTTTGGTTGTTTTCTGATGCCGGGACTTTAGGCCCAACACCGCCGTTTGACTCAGTTATTTCGCAAAATTAGACTTCGGTCTAGTTTTTGAGGCGCGAGAAAGGCCATCAGAGTGAGTACATCGAAAAATCTGGCGGTCGTAGAGCGACCATCGCGCAGGTCTCGGAAGAAAGAGCAGACAAGGCGGGGCATATTCTCAGCGGCGATGAGCCTTTTTGGCGATCGCGGCTATGACGCTGTGACGATCGAGGATATCTGCGAACAAGCGGATGTCGCAAAGGCCACCTTCTTCCTCCATTTCCCCAACAAAGCGGCACTCCTGACGGAGTTCAATGAACGCCTGACCGCAAACCTTCAAGAACGCTTGCATGAGGTGACAGGCAATGCGGAAGACAAACTCCGCTTCATGGTGAGTGCTCTAGTCGATGATTGGGAAAAGAACGCGGAAATCATGCGCAAAATGGTCCGGGAATTCCTGGATCAGCCGTCTCTGCCCGAAGCCGCAACGGAAGCAAATGCGGACCTCCTGGATCTCATTACTGACATTGTCAGAGAGGGCCAACGCGCGCGCGAATTCAGCAACAAAGTGGCGCCGGAGCTTGTAGCAGCAGCACTGGTCGCAAGCTGGGGGTCTTTCATTTCGGCCTGGAGCTCGGACCGGAAACAAATCCCCCAATCCGCCGGCGAAGACCTGCTGGACATCATGCTCAACGGACTGAAGAACTAACCAAGCCCAATCAATAAACGACCTAAAACCAGAGGAAACAAACATGCCCGGACCAAAACTGCGCTTTGGCGCTTTCATTGCCCCCTTCCACGCTTTGGACGAGAATCCATCGCTCGCCATCCATCGCGATATGGAGCTGGTCGAATGGATGGACAAGCTGGGCTATGACGAAGCCTGGATCGGCGAGCACCACTCAGCCGCGTTCGAGGTGATCGCAAGCCCGGAACTCTTCATTGCGGCGGCGGCCGAACGCACGAAAAACATTCGTTTCGGCACCGGCGTCTCTTCATTGCCCTATCACCACCCACTGATGCTCGCGGACCGCATCAACCAGCTGGATCACATGACGCGCGGTCGCGTCATGTTTGGGGTGGGCCCTGGCTCCTTACCGTCCGACGCTTTCATGATGGGCATCGATGTACAGACGCAACGCGACAAAATGGACGAAGCCCTTGAGGTCCTGGTGCCGCTCCTCCGCGGCGAAACCGTCACCCACAAATCAGACTGGTTTGAGCTGAAAGACGCCCATCTCCAGATGACGCCTTACTCGCGGCCATCCGTTGAGATCGCCACAGCAAGCCAGGTCTCGCCAACAGGGGCAACAGCGGCCGGACGTCTGGGCTTGAGCCTCCTGTCTCTCGGCGCAACATCCTCTGGCGGCTTCAATGCCCTCGCCTCCAACTGGGCGATTGCCGAGGAAAAAGCCAAAGAATGCGGCAATGTGATGGATCGGTCCGGCTGGCGCCTCGTCGGCCCCATGCACATCGCTGAAACACGCGAGCAGGCCCGTGCCGATGTCGAGTTCGGCCTGAAAAACTGGCTTGGATACTTCCGCGAAGTGGCGGCCCTTCCCCTCGCCCCTGATGACGCGGGCGATCCCGTGGATGCCCTGATCGACTCAGGTCTCGCCGTCATCGGCACGCCAGAAGACGCCATCGCCCAGCTCGACCGATTGGAAGCTCAATCAGGCGGCTATGGTGCCTTCCTCTTCATGGCGCATAACTGGGCCAACTTTGACCGCACGAAGAACTCCTATGAGCTGATGGCGCGGTATGTGATGCCGAAGTTCCAGGGATTGAACACGAACCGTGAGCAGTCCTACGCCTGGGCGCGCGACAATCATGAGACTTTCATGGGTGCCGCGATCACCGCTGTGGGAACACGGATCGCGAAGCACATTGAGGAGAAGGGCACGGAAAATATAAGCCCGGACATTCTGGCTGCAGCGGCGGCAGGTCAGAAAACCGACGCTGCCGAGTAAGACGAGCAAACAACAAAAAAAGGCGGCGCCGGCTGACCGGGCCGCCTCTTTTCGTGTTCGTCGAATATCAGAGACGCACACCGCCCCCATTGATCTTGTCGTAAAGCGCTTTATCGAGTGGCACGAAAGACTTCGACGCCGGATCGTTGAAATAGATCGGATCGCTGACGCTGTCCGGATCAAACCCCTCTTTCACTAGCTCCACCTTACGGTGCTTGAAGGTGCCGGTAATCTCAATCTCCGGCTGAACGCGGATAAAGAGCGGTTGAGCGTAAGCGGCAAGCTCTTTCTCCAAGTGAGAACGGAGCTTCGGCAAATCCACATCTTTCTCCGACACGATGGATGCCATGCCAGCGCGCCCATCAGCACCCGGCACATGAACACCATAGACATTGGCTTCCTTGATGCCATCAAACACGGAGATCGCTTCGGCGACCTCAGAGGTTGCCACGTTCTCACCCTTCCAGCGGAACGTGTCGCCAATACGGTCGACGAAGTAGAAATACCCTTTGGCGTCCTGCTTCAGCAGATCACCGGTCCGGAACCAGGCGTCACCCTTCTCGAACACATCGTGGAGAATTTTCTTGCTGGTCGCCGCTTTGTCCGCATATCCATCGAACCGTCCCGTCGGAAGGCTTGAATCGATTTTCCCCAAGGCTTCGCCAACTTCCCCCGGCGCACAGGCTGAACAAAGACCATCTGCTCCCCGGATAGGCTCTTCGCTCTCCACGTCAAACTTGACGATCTCAACATTGTATTTTGACTTCGCCCAGCTGGGAATCCGTCCGATGGACCCCACAGTCCCATCATAGTTCATCAAGGCCACATTGCCTTCGGTGGCACCATAAAACTCGAGAACTTTTGGAATCTTGAACCGCTGCTGGAACGACGGCCAGATCTCAGGACGCAATCCGTTCCCGACGACCGCGCGCAGTTTATGTTTGCGCTCCTTTGGATGTTTATCCGTGTTCAACATGTAACGGCAAAGCTCGCCGATATATTGGAACAGCGTTGCCTTGTTATCGACCACATCATCCCAGAACTCACTGGCAGAGAAGCGTCGTTTGACGATCACAGAGCCACCAACGGTGAGCGCGATACCAACGGCACAAACCCCACCTGCCGAATGGTAGAGAGGCAGACAGCAATACATCCGATCCTTTTCAGTTGAATTCAGCGCCGCCGCGAACCCGCCCATCATGATCTGCAGACGAACATGAGGGATCTTTGCGGCTTTCGGATTACCCGTCGTGCCACTCGTGTAGATGTAGAGCGCGACATTGTCTGTCGTAAGGCCGTCACGATAGTCCGCAGGAAGCGCATCCGATGATTGTGCCGCCAGCGCAGCGTCGAGGTCTTCCGTTCCCTGCACCGGCCCACCGGTTGCCCAGACTTTCATCGGCCGCTCGAGGCTATCGACTGCTGTCGAGAAGTTCTCCGCCAGCTCAGACCCCAGCACCAGATGATCCGCGCCCGAGATCGACAAGGAATGCACCAGCGGTCCGCCGGTCAGGTTTGTGTTGATGAGAGCCGCAGCGCCGCCAGCTTTAATGATACCGATCCAGGCAACCAGATATTCCTGCCGGTTTTCCATGAGCAAAGCGACGGAGACATCAGGACCCACACCTTGGTCTTTTGCCCAGCGCGCATATTGATTGGCGGCTGCATCGAGCTCCGCATAGGTCATGGTCCCCTTGTCGGAGACAATGGCAATGTTCTTTGGTTTGGTCCGCGCAAACTCTTCAATGGTGTCTGCAAAGGTGCGAGTCTCATCGGCGTAGATGGCATTCACCTTCTTCAGGGAACGCATGGCGGCGCGCGCAAAGGTCACTTCATTGCTTATTGATTGAATCAGACCCATTGGGCCCACCTCCCGTTTTTCTTTTTGGTCAAGAATGATATGTAACCGTCACAAAATTTGGGGGTCAAGCATAACCGGCGCCGCCCCGTCCGATACCCTGTTCCGGGTAGGGTTTTAGGCAAAACACCGTCGCGCGAGACCGCATTGAGGCGAGATGACAGAAAATCAGGATCAACTGCTCGATGTAACGGGGCTGACCTGCCCCCTGCCGGTGCTGCGCGCCCAGAAAAGGCTCCGGGAACTTGAGCCCGGCACCATCCTCAAAGTCTTAGCAACCGACCCCATCGCCGCCATCGACTTTCCGCACTTTTGCAACGAAAGCGGACATGAGCTCATAGAAAGCAATCAGGAAGATCGTGTCCTAGTGTTTCGGATCAAATGTCGGCCGGAAACGGATTAGCGGCGCCCTGGAGTGGCGAAACCAAATCGGAGTTCATCTGCTATTCCATCAGCCGTTTCTCTTGCGCCTGTCACACTTGCCTCCTGGGTCATGCCGATTTTCTGAAGCACGCGGATGGATGCCAAGTTGCGCGCGTCGCATGTGGCCCAAATGCGGGTCAGCCCGAGTTCCGACACGCCGCGAGACAGGAGCGTCGCTGCCGCCTCTGTCACCAGACCCTGGCCCCAAAAATCTGGATGCAGAACAAACCCGAGCTCCGCGCTTTGTAGTGGCGCGCCTTCGCGATGATCGAGATAGAGACAGAGGGCGCCAATCAGACCCCCGTCTGGTCGGGACGTAAGAGCCAGCTCATAGACAAAACGTGGCACAGCGTCGGCAGCTTCCAAGAATGTGGAGAGCTGCGCCTCGCTCGCCTGCCGATCATTCGGTCCCCAGGTCAGGTACCGCGTTGCGTCTTGACGTGATGCATAAGCATGCATCGCGTCGATATCTGCACTTGAAAACTCTCGCAGGGAAAGCCGTTCCGTCTCAATTGGGAGGGAGAGCAACTGAGATGTCATCAACCCGCTTGGAGCACTGCCTGTTGCTCAGCCTTGAAGCCGACCAGCACGGTGTCTCCCGTCTCAAAAACCGGTCGCTTGATCAGAGTTGGATTATCCACCAGGAGTTTCGCAGCCCCTGATCCCGCTGCTGCATCCTTTTCTGCATCTGACAGGCCACGCCATGTTGTGCTGGACTTGTTGACAAGGCGGTCCCAACCAACCGCTTTACCCCAGCGCTTGACCTCCGACAGGGTGACTGCATCCGCGCGCACATCTCGGAATGAGTGCTCAAGCCCCTCAGCCTGAAGCCATTTCAAAGCCTTCTTGCACGTATCGCAGGATTTCAACCCATTTACCTTAATCATCGTGCCTCCAAATGTTTACCAGAGCTATTTTGGAGAGATTCGGCCATAAAACACACACATTGTGTTTTGTGGAGTGCATCTCCGTACTTTAATGAAAGGCCAAGGTCAGTATGATGGTTCTATAGGTATTTGAGATAGGGGATGGGGCAGAAGAGCGGTATGAACAAAATACTCGAAGAGCTGGCGGTCGAGAACAAACCTGCCCCCACAAAACGCATCCGACGATCAGCCGAGGAATCCCGCCGTGTCATTTTGGACGCGGCCGCCAAACGGCTGGCGGAACAGGGTCCGGAGGGCATTCGCCTCCAGGATATTGCCCGGGATGTCGGTATTTCGCACCCAGCCATTCTGCACCATTTCGAAAGTCGCGCCGGCCTGGTGAACGCCCTCGTGGACCGCACGACATCCCAGCTTCGCGAGAAGCTCTTGGGTGTTTTGGAAGGCGAGGAAGACTCAAAAATCGAATCCCAGATGCCGAGCCTTGTGAACAACACCTTTGAAGCGTTGAGTGACCAAGGCACTGCCAAACTTCTATCCTGGATGCTGTTGACGGACGCCAACCCTGAAGGCAACCCAACTACGGGTGTGATGACCGAGATCGCGGACCGAGGGCATGCAGCACGGTGCAAGCTCGCGGACAGCGAAAACCGGCCACACCCTGATCGCGAAGAAACCATGTTTCTGGTCCTTCTCATCGCAAACACCGCCTTCGGCGAAGCAGTGGTGGGCGACTACTTTTATGAGGCCTGTGGTTTCGGAGACGACGCAGACGCACCGCGCAGATTTAGAAAATGGTTGGGCGAGATGCTGGGTGCCTATTCTCTCCGTGACGGTTTTTTCGACTGACCAACGCTGAAGCGACCAGCTTCCGCCGCGACGACATGTCATGGTCGGCCTGCCTTGCCAGGTCATCGCCAGTTTGGTGAGCTGTAAGCTGTCTCCAATCACCTGATGAGCCTTGCAATGCTTCAGCGCCGTCAATTCCTGAAAAACGCCGCCACAACGGTCGCGGCGACAGGATTGTCCGCCTGCGATCCCCTTGAACTCATTGAGACATCGACGGTTGACCTCGACATACAGGCAGCGCGCTACAATCTGATGCCGAACCTGCTCACCAATAATATGGTGAGCCTGTCACCAGATGCAGCGCCACCTGTCTTGCGCGCGAAGCAAGGCCAACCCTTCACAGCGAAACTCACCAATCGATTGAGCGACTATACGACCATGCATTGGCATGGCATTCGCCTGCCGAATGTCATGGATGGTGTCCCTTATCTGACGCAACTCCCGATAGGGCAGGATGAAAGCTTCACATACACATTTACCCCAGAGGATGCCGGTACCTACTGGTACCATCCCCATTGCATGACCATGGAAATGATGGCACTGGGCCTCACCGGCGGTCTGATCGTCGAGGAAGCAGATGATCCCGGTTTCGACGATGACATTGTTCTAAACCTCCGCGACTTCCGCTTGGGCAATGACGGCCAGTTCAAGGAGCATTTTACGCCGAGAGGTGCCGCACGCGGCGGCACCCACGGCAATGTGCTGACCACCAATTGGGAACAGGATCCCGTCTACACGGCGACCGCAGGAGGTCTCGCTCGTGTGAGAGTCATTGCGACTGATATCACCCGCATCTACAGACTCTTTCTCCCGGGCGTCCAGGGTAAGATCATTGCGATGGATGGCCATCCCTTGATCACACCCTTACCTTGGCCGACGGACCAGAACCCGCTTGTTTTGTCGCCGGGCCAACGCGCCGATCTTGCTGTTGAAATGCCGGGTGAAGAAGGCCAGGAAATCAGCCTCATGGCGCAGATCGGGGGACGCCACAGAAGTCTCGCAAGACTGAAGTCGGTGGGACAACCAGCGCGGCACACGCTCGCCGATCTAAAACCACTGGCGCCAAACCAGATTCCAGAGCCAAACCTGGAGAAGGCGGACATTATGGAGTTTGTCTTCGGTTGGTCTCCCTCGGGCGATCTGCCGAACAACGGCTTTTGCGGCACTCTCGGATACACATTCTGGTCGATCAACCGTGCGCCCTGGCCCGGTGACGCCTCAGGAGCTGGACCCCTCGCGACACTTAAGCGGGGCGAAAGTTACATTCTGCGCCTGCGCAACGAGAGCCCGAACGCACATCCGATCCATCTGCATGGACTGGTTTTCAAACCAGTGCGCTCCAACAAAAGACAGGTGCTACCCAACTGGACAGACACAGCGCTGCTCCTCAAGGAAGAAACATTGGATGTCGCCCTTGTCGCTGACAATCCAGGCGACTGGGCGTTTCATTGTCATGTCATCGAACATCAAAAGACCGGTCTCGCGGGATATATCCGCGTTGCGTGATCGGCGAATGCCGTTCCATCTTCCCCTCAACCACTGTTCCTGAGAGCAGTGGCGATCGCGCTGATCGAGAGCTGAATACCCTGTTCAATGCGCGCATCCGTCTCGCCTGATCGATGGCGCTTGATCAATTCAACCTGCAGCAGGTTGAGCGGTTCCACATACGGCAATCGCAGCCGCAGAGCGTTTTCGGTAGAAGGGCTATTCTCAAGAAGGCGGGACTGTCCGGTGATCTCCAGCAATAGGTCCTTGGTTCTCGACCACTCCGACCGGATCTTTCCAAAAACATCCTCCGCAAGGGCTTTGTCTTCCACAAGCGTCACATAGCGTTGCGCCACATCCATGTCTGTTTTGGCAAGGACCATTTCCATATTGGTGAGCGTTGTATGGAAGAAGGACCATGCGCCTGCCATTTCCTTCAATAGACTCTGATCTTTGCAGTTTGCGAGCGCTGTACCCACGCCAAACCAGCCGGGCAGCATGACCCTGGATTGAGCCCAACTGAACACCCAGGGAATCGCCCGCAAATCTTCAATCCGCTCAGAGGTCGTCCGGCTCGCGGGACGTGATCCAATTTTAAGACCCGCAATCTCCGAAATCGGCGTCATTTGTCGGAAGAATTTTTGGAACCCCTCCGTCTCATAGACAAGCCCGCGGTAATGCCTGAACGCGTCGGCGGACAACGACGCCATCGCCGCGCTAAAGCGTGTTTTATCTGATGACGAGAGTTGATCTGGCTCTATGCTGGCCAGAAGAGTGGCAGATGCCATGGCCTCTAGGTTGCGCGCAGCCTTTTCTGGAGTGCCATATTTGGCGGCAATGACCTCACCCTGTTCAGTGATCCGAATGCGTCCCTGGACTGTCCCTGACGGTTGCGCGCGGATGGCCTCAAACGCGGGCCCGCCGCCACGCCCGACGGCCCCGCCGCGCCCATGGAAGAGCTGCATTTTCGTGTCGGCAGCATCGAAGATGGAAACGAGCTTCCTAGAAGCATCATGCAGACACCAAACAGACGACAGATATCCACCGTCTTTGTTTGAGTCGGAATAGCCGATCATCACTTCCTGAAAGCCGCGCGATACAGAGAGGGCACGCATCTCAGGCAGGGAGAACCAATCGCGCATAATCGCCTGCGCGTTTTCCAGGTCACTGATCGTTTCAAACAGCGGAACCACCATGAGAGCCGACGACGGCGTGTCTCCTGCCTGATAAAGCCCAACTTCTTTTAGGAGCAGATAGACTTCAAGCAGGTCCGACACACTGTCTGCCTTGGAGACAATATAGGTCGAGATACCGCCACTCCCATACCGACCATGTACACGCGCTGCCGCCCTGAAAAGCGCAAGCTCGGATTGTGTTTCGTCTGAATAGTCCAGAAACGCGGAGGATAGGGGACGCGAATTAGAAAGCTCACGCCGCAGCAAAGCGACCCGTGCCTCTTCATCCAGAGCAAGATAGTCGTCCTCGACCGAACCGCCAGCAAGCAGTTCCGCGACAACACGTTCATGAACATCGGAATTCTGTCGGAAGTCCAGCGTGGTGAGGTGAAAACCAAAAGTCTCAACAGCGCGAAGCAATTGTTTTAGCTCCCCAAGGTCTGCTGACTGGCCTTCGGGTGCCTGCAGACCCCGCTGCAATATCAAAAGGGCGTCCTGAAAGGCCTGCGCATCTGCATAAGCGTCACCGGCGAGTGAACTCCTCCGTGGCGGCGGACGGCCGATAAGGCTCTCAAATGTGGCAGCCAATCGCGCATAAATGCCGCTCAGGGCACGCCGATAAGGTTCGTCGCGACGGGTGGCGCTTTCGTCGCCGCTGGCGTCTGCGAGCGCCTGGACCTCCGCTGGGACCTGCGCATGCTCTGACGAAATAGACAATGTCGCGCCAAGAGCGTGCACGCGGTCGAGGTAATACTCCAAGACAGATTCAGAAGCGCGGGAAACCGACTGCTCGACGCAGGCGGCATCCACGTTGGGATTGCCATCGCGATCGCCGCCAATCCAGCTCCCAACCTTCAGAAAGCTGGGACACCCCGCACCCAGCACTTGTTCCCATCGTGAATATTCAGCAGGCAAGACAGGTAGAAAAACCTCCCGAAGGTAATCGAGCTCAATTTCCACCTCATCCAACACGGTCAGCCTCTGATGCCGAAGCAATCGGGTCTGCCAGAGCAAGGCAATTTCTTGCCGTATGGCGGTTTCAATCGCCGTACCCGCAGCCGTTTCTGTTTGACCAACATCCTTAAGGGCCAGCAGATCACCAACCTTGGTGAGATGGTCGATGACGCTCTTGCGGCGGACCTCCGTGGGATGGGCCGTGAGCACAGGCATCACAAGCATGTCGGAAAGCGCGTCCCGAACTTCGGCAAGATCAATCCCTGAGTCTTTCAGACGCTCCAGAACTTCCTGCAGTCCCGTCACACCTTCCAGCGCGGTGCTCTGTCGATCCTCCGCTAGGTTCGCCAGCATGGAAAAAAGCATGAAAGCGCGCACGAAGTGGAGCGCATCGTCGAGCCCAAGCGCTGCCAGTTCCCGTCCCACATCTTCAGCGTCGACAAGGCCGCGGTGCTGGTCAACAGAAACGGACCGCACCCGCTCGATGCGCTGGAAAAGTGAGTCCCCGCCATAGGAACGAATGACATCGCCCAGAAGATTGCCCAAATATCGCACGTCGGCGTTCTGAGTGACGGCCTGCGTAGAAGTTTGCATGGCATCCTCCCGGTCTGGTCATTGGGCAATTGAGACTAGTGAAGGCCACTTGGTAATCCAAGGACGGATAGGCGTGGTCCTCTGCAGCGAGGACAAACAGCTTGTAAGCCACCCAATACCCAAATAGGCTAAATTGATAAAAACATCATATATGATGGACGTCATAATAATCAGAAAATGAGGGGACGACTATGCACATATTGCAGACCAAACTGGGTTTGGTGTTCTGTCTGGTCGCGGCGATCGGCGCGTTACTGGCTGTATCAGGTTTGGGCGGATCGCCGGCGCTTGAATTGTGGAACAATGAAGCCCGCACCAGTCTTCCCCTATGGCTGATGATCTGGCTCGGCTTTCTCGCCCTGACATTCTTGTCGTCAATCATATTTGCCTGGAACCACGTACCGGCCCGTTGGGTCCTGGCGAGCTTTATCGGCAGCCACGCCGCCACCATCGCCATTGAGAGCACCGACGGCATGGTCTTGCGGGCCGGACTGGTTTCCCTGCTCCATGTCATTTTCTGGACACCGGGCCTGATCGCCCTTCTGTCGAACCAATCCGATATCCGGCTCAACTCGGCCTATGGCGTCTGGGCGAGCGCCATGCTCTTCGTCTATGCCGTGGCCTTCACCTTTGATATTCGCGACGGCATTGTCTGGCTTATGTTCATGGGTGGCGTGTAGAGTCACGAATTCCGATCACACACTTGCCAACAGTAGCTAGCGAACATCAAAAAAGTAGAGGAACACAGGGTGGCCGATATCAAAAAGATCCTTGTCGACAAGACAAACCTGGAGTCCACCCAAAAGGTTTCGGACCTCGTTGGTGAACCGCTTGATGAAGGTGAAGTGCGTCTGGAAGTGACCCAGTTCGCGCTGACAACAAACAACGTCACCTATGCTTTTGCAGGGGCGGGCCTGGGTTATTGGAACTTCTATCCGGAAGCTGACCCTTGGGGATGTATCCCAGTCTGGGGTTTTGCAAAAGTGGTTGAAAGCCGATGCCAAGACATTGAAGTGGGCGAAGAGGTGTTTGGGTTTTTGCCCCTCGGGTCACACCTGGTTCTCAAGCCAACCCAAATCGATGACATTGCCTTCATCGACGCCACGGATCATCGGTCCGCTCTATTCAATTGGTACAACAGATATTTCCGAAGTTCGGCAGATCCTGTGTTCAGGCAGGACTGCACAGACGTGCAACCGGTCCTATGGCCCCTTTTCATGACGGGGTGGATGCTCGCGGAGAAGATCGGCGACGCCGCAGATGCCATCTACATATCAAGCGCTTCGAGCAAAACAGCCTTGTCCCTCGCCTGGTCCCTCAAGCACCAGAAAAGCAGAGCGCGAAGTATCGGGCTGACGTCGAAGGGCAACAAAAGCTTCGTTGAGGGGCTTGGCATTTATGATGAAGTAAAAACCTATGACGACTTGAAAGTAGACAACGGCTTGGGGACAGCCATTTTCGTGAATGTTGCTGGTAACGCCGGATTGGCGTCTGAGATCCACGTCGCCCTTGGTGACAAGCTCGTCGAGTCTGTCGCCCTGGGCGCTACACACCGAACACCTGGTGACGAGTCACTGCCCATGCCGGGGCCTCAACCGGAACTCTTCTTTATCCCGACAGTGTCCGAAGACCGCGCAGCGGATATCGGCTTTGAAAAAGCGCACCGGCAGTTCGCAGATGCATGGCATGCGTTCACACCTTGGGCGTCAGGGTGGATTGAGACACAGCACATCGCCGGGATCGACGCTATTGAAGCGAGCTACAGACGCCTTCTGGACGCCAAGGTGGCTCCCCAAGAAGCAATTTTGTGCATTTGGGACTAGGTCGACCTGATCGCTTCGACCAATCAGGTGAGTGCGATCTGGATGTGGCGCCCCTCGCCGGACTCGAACGACAGCGTTCACTAGGACAGAGGATTGAACCTACCGGCCGTTGATCCCAACGTGGTTCAAAATCTCATCAACCACAGTTTCGAGCGGCGCGGTTGCATCAATAGAAACACCGTTTTTCGGCATGTCTTCTTTGGTCGAGTGCAGTCGCGCGACGAGCTCCTTTTCCTCTGGCGTTCCACCAAAGTCGGTGGGATCTCGCGCCACTCTTTCGTCAAGCCGCCGACAAAGCACCTCGACGTCCTGCACCTCAAGGACAAATATCCCATCGAACAAGTCTATAAAGTGGTGCAAGTTCCTCGAGCCGCCGCAAAAGAAGGAAACCGGCATACTGTGATCGGCAGCGACGGATTGGATCTTCGCCAAGTCCCAAAGCAGATGCTCGTGCTGCCAGGTGACTCTTTCTCGCTCGCTCAAATGGATCGGTTCTGTAAGCGGCTCGCCAGTCTCTGGATCGCCGCGATACTTCAACTGGCGGTCACCGTGCACCACATGATAGCCGCGCCGATGCAACTCTTCGGCCACGGTGGTTTTACCGGTCCCCGACACACCTTCGATCAAATAATTCCTAATGCCCAAACTTGCATCCGGTAGCTGGGACGGCCATCGGCTGGCCCGACCCTCAATGTAGAGATTTCAAGGAACACTCGCGCGGCCCAGCATATCGAATGCTAAAGACCAATATGGTGCCCCTGGCCGGACTCGAACCAGCACGCCCGTACGGACAGCAGATTTTGAATCTACCGCGTCTACCAATTCCGCCACAGGGGCTCCGACAGGCATAAGTCGCCCGTCGAGCGGCGCCATGATAGGCAGGACGCGCCCCACGTCAAAGGGAAAGAGTGGTCGATAGACAGAAAACTCAGGTCCTGTTATCAGGGACCCATGTTGCGCGGCCTCTATGATTGGACCATGAACTTAGCCGCCCACCGCCATGCGCGTTGGGGTCTGGCGCTCGTCTCGTTCGCCGAGAGTTCTTTCTTCCCCATACCACCAGATGTCGCGCTCATCCCCATGGTGTTGGCCAAACGCGCGCTGGCCTGGGTCTACGCCTTCATCTGTACTGTCGCGTCTGTATTAGGCGGGGTCGCCGGATACGCCATCGGCTTTTTCTTCTTCGCCCAGTTGGGCGAACCCATTTTGGCCTTCTATGGCTACACGGAGCAGTTCGCGAGCTTTGCCGAACGGTACAATGAATATGGCGTCTGGATCGTGCTCATCGCCGGCCTGACCCCCTTCCCCTACAAAGTCATCACCATTGCCAGCGGCGCGACAGGTCTCAATTTTGTCGTCTTCCTGGCCGCAAGCCTCGTCGCCCGCGGCGCCCGCTTTTTCGCCGTCGCCGGGCTTTTATGGTTGTTTGGCGAGCCCATCCGCACCTTTATCGACAAATATTTCGGTATCCTGTCGATCCTTTTTGTCGCACTCCTGATCGGCGGCTTTCTCCTGGTGGGCCTCATCCTGTAGGATCGGCTCATGTCGCTGCTCACCACTCTTCCCATCGCCAACCGCCAGATTCCCTGGGCAATCTTCGTCATTTCCGTGGCGACGCTGGGTGGCGCCCTCGCATTCGAGCATATCGGCGGTCTGGAGCCCTGCTCCCTCTGCCTGCAACAACGCTATGCCTACTATTTTCTGATCCCCGCTTCGCTTTTCGCAGGTGTCCTGTCGCGCGAGACCAATTTGGGCCTGGCGCCCGTGATCTTGATCGCGCTGTGCACGCTGGCCGCAGCGGCAAATGTTGTTCTCGCGGGCTACCACGCCGGTGTTGAATTTAAATGGTGGGAAGGCCCGCAAGGGTGCACCGGGGTGAACCTGATGCCCGGCAGCCTGGACGAGTTCAGACAGCAGTTGGAAGGTGTCAAAGTACCGCGCTGTGACGAAGTCCCATGGAGCCTCTTTGGCATCTCCATGGCTGGATATAATTTTCTGATTTCGCTGCTGCTGACAGCACTCGGCGCTTTGGCCCTCGCGCGATTTTGGACCATGACTGGATTGGAGGAAGAGTGAGATGACAAAAAGCTCTTTCAGCGCGGCAACAGATCACCCCGGCCGCCCGACAACAGCCGAGCGGATCAAGGAGATGATCCGCGTGGACCATGCCGGCGAATATGGTGCAGTACGGATCTACGAAGGCCAGTTGGCGGTCTTTCGCAACCTGCCCCATAAAAAAGAGATCACTGAGAGCCTCACCCGCATGGCAGCGGAAGAAGAGGAACATCTCGATCGCTTCAACAAACTCGTAAATGAGCGCCAGGTGCGCCCGACAGCTCTTAACCCACTCTGGCACATTGGGGGCTTTGCCATGGGTGCCGCGACAGCATTGATGGGAGAGAAAGCCGCCCATGCCTGCACGGTCGCGGTCGAGTCTGTCATAGATGAGCACTATCAAAGCCAGATTGACGAGCTCTCCGCCCTCGACTCGGAAGAGGACTTGAAAGAAACCATCATTCAGTTCCGGGAAGAAGAGCTAGCGCACAAGCAGGAAGCGCTCGAGAGCGGTGCAGAGGAAACACCTGGCTATCCCGTCCTCTCAAATGTAATCCAGACCATCTGTCGCGCCGCAATCCGCGCGTCTGAGAAAGCCTAAGCGTTTCTAGGAAAAGTGGTCTTCCGGTTTTCCGTCCAGAAACGCGTCCAACAAGAACATCAGGCTTCCAGCTCGCTATCCCAGTAGAGATAGTCGCGCCAGCTTTCGTGCAGATAGTTCGGCGGGAAGCGCCGACCGTTCTTATGTAGCTCGTTCACCGTAGGCCGATACGGCTTTTGACGCGGGATCATGCCCGCTTCTTTCGGAAGCTTGCCGCCTTTACGCAAGTTGCACGGCGCGCAGGCGGTGATCACATTTTCCCAGGTTGTCTGTCCGCCGAGACGACGCGGAATGACATGATCAAAGGTCAGTTCATTCGGATTGCCGCAATATTGGCAGTTGAAGCTGTCCCGCAGGAACAAATTAAATCGCGTGAAGGCCGGATATTGCGCGGGCTTCAGATAGGTCTTGAGGGAGACCACAGACGGCAGCTGCATCTCAAAGCTCGGGCTGTGTACGGCCACATCGTAATTGGAAACGATATTCACGCGGTCCAGAAACACCGCCTTGATCGCGTCCTGCCAGGACCACAGCGATAAGGGGTAATAACTGAGCGGTCTAAAATCCGCATTGAGTACCAACGCTGGACACCCATCTGGTGTCGCAAACTCACCCTGCACCGTCACGTCCTCCTGGATTCGTCAAAACTTACCGGGACTCAACTTCGCGTCGATTGTTGTTGGCAAAATACTATATCTAGTGCGACGCTGGTGTGAAGCCGCAACTGATGACCCTGCGTCATTTCGTGCAAAATGCCTCGGCACAAGAGATTTCACGACAAAGACCTGATGCCAACCTCCGACGTTATCATCCGATTCGCTCCGAGCCCGAATGGCCGCCTTCACCTGGGCCATGCATACTCGGCCCTCTATGCCGCCGGAAAAGCAGCTGAGCTGGGCGGGCGGTTTCTGCTCCGCATTGAAGACATTGATGTCGGCCGGTGTCGGCCAGAATTTGTCGACGGAATTTATGAGGATCTCAACTGGCTAGGCCTCTCGTGGGAAGAGCCCGTTCGCAGGCAATCAGAACACTTCCCGGACTATGAAGTGGCCTTGAAGCAGCTGCGAGATATGGACGTCGTCTATCCCTGTTTCGCAACGCGACGCGAAATTGAACGGACCATTGCAGAGAGCGGCATCAGCGCAGAGCGTTGGCCGCGAGATCCAGACGGCGCGCTTCTCTATCCGGGCATCTATAAAGACATAAGCACAAAAGAACGATCCCGACTGATGTGGGAGGGACGCACCTATGCCTGGCGCCTCGATACAGAGAAAGCCATTGAGCTGGCCATCAAGAAATCCGGTGGTCCGATAACATTCTTCGAGGAGGAAGGCAGTCCTTTGGGGGATACAGGCGTCCAGCAGATCGAACCGGAACTCTTTGGCGACGTCGTCGTCGCAAGGAAAGATGTGCCGACGTCTTATCATCTGTCGGTTGTGGTCGACGATGCACTCCAGAACATCACCCATGTCACCCGCGGCCGTGACCTATATCCGGCGACCTATATCCATCGACTTCTGCAGGTGCTGCTGGACCTACCCGAACCGCGCTATTGCCATCATCGCCTCATCGAAGATGAGACAGGCAGGCGCCTGTCGAAGAGCGCCAAAGATAGGGGCCTGAAGGACCTGCGGGACGCCGGCAAAACACCAGCCGATATCCGCCAAATGATCGGCATTTAGGCGGCGTTTCCTTAAATGGCCTGCTTCCTGCTCCGCTGAGGGTAATCAGCTGTGACCCGTCCCGCGCGTGCACAAATCTGTGCCGTTTTGGGACAAAACAGCGAAAAACGCTCAACGGACGTGCCCCCATGACTGACGTGACCCATACAGCGCCTCAATCTGCTACAGCCCCCTCGCGGATCGACTGGATCGACTATGTGAAGGGCGTGACCATCATTCTGGTCGCGCAGATGCACATTTCGCTCGGCACGATGGAGAGCATGGGCGTCACCCACATGTGGATGGTCGACATTGTCGAGTTCGCACGGCCCTTCCGCGTGCCGCTCTTTTTCATGATTGCAGGCCTGTTCGTCAGCCGCTCACTTCAGTGGAACCGTGCGAAGTTTGTCGACGCGAAGCTATTCCACTTTGTCTACTTCTACTTCCTCTGGGCCGCGATCCAACTAGCGGTCAAAGTCGGCTTCTCCGGCTATGGCAACCACGCCTTCAGCCTGAATGACGTCTTGCTCTTGCCCATCGAACCCATCTCCACGCTCTGGTTTATTCACGCGCTCGCCATCTTCTTCATGGTGACACGCATGCTCAAGAATGTGCCGCCCATCATCCTGATGAGTGCTGCGGTCATTCTGTACGCCTCACCTGTCCATACAGGTTGGGGGGCGGTCGACGAGTTCGCAGACCGCTATGTGTTCTTTGTTGCGGGCTATCTGGGCGCCCAATACTTCTTCAGCCTCGCTGACTTCGCACGCGAGAATGCCCTCCGTGTCTTCGCTGGCGCGATCGGCGCGTTTGCCATGGTCTATTTCTTCGTGGAAGCGGGCATCGCAACCAGGCCGCTCTTCGGTCTCCTCGCAGCGTTCGGCGGCGGGGCCGCAGTCATTGCCCTTCTGAGCGTGGCGGCAGATCGTGGCCGCCTTAAATGGTTGGCCTATGTCGGTCAGCGCTCGCTCTATGTCTATCTCGCCTTCTTCCTGCCAGGCGCGGTGGTTCGAATTGGTTTGGCCAAGACCGGCATCATCGAAAATGCCGACCTGATTGCCCTCACAGCGACGATCATTGCGGTTGTCGCGCCGCTCATTGGTTTCAAACTGATCGAGAAGACACCATTGGCCTTCCTCTTCATCCGGCCGGAAATGTTCCGGTTGAAGCAGGAACCTGCCCTCATGCCGGCGAAGGCTTGAGCCTCACAGGAAAATGTTGAGCACTATTGTGAGGGTGACAAGGCTGAGGCCGGTCACCAGCACTACCGCCGAAGACGCAGCACCGGGCGCGGCTTGATATCGATTGGCGAGAATGAAGCAGTAAACGCCGGTCGGCATCGCGGCCATGGTCACCAGCACTTTGATCCAAAGCTCCGGCAGCGCAAACACATACATGGACAATGCGAACACCACGATCGGATGGAGAACCAGCTTCACCATCGCGATAAGCGACGCTGCGCCGATGGAACGTTTGATCTCATAACGCACCAGCGTTGCCCCCAACACGAAGAGCGCACAGGGGATAGCGGAGCGCCCTAACATTTCCAGCGTGACATCAAAAGGACCCGGTATGGCGATACCTGTCTGCCCGAAAGCGATCCCAGACCCCAAAGCAATAATCACCGGGTTTTTGATCATGCCCCGACCGCTTTCGATCAGGATTTGGCCAGTCGACAAGGTCGCTCCGTCGCGCGGCTTCGTGGTCTCAAGCAAAAAGGTCGCAACGGTGAATAGGGTGAGACCGTGGAACGCGAGAATAAAGAAAAGAGGAACCCCGGCCTCTTCTCCATAGGCCGTCAGAATAATGGGGATGCCCAGCATCACGGTATTGGAGAAGCCGCCGCCAAAGCCGACAATTACGCTGTCCGCGGGGCAGCGGCGCAGGAGTGTGAGTGCGAGCAATCCGCCGATCGCCCAGACAATCATCACGCCACCATAATAAGAGATCCACAGACCCCAGGGCAGCGCCTCAGGAAGCTCGGTATTCGCTAACGCGCGAAAGAGCAGTGCGGGGATCGCGAAAGTGAAGGCATATTTGTCGATCCCATCGATCGCTTCTTCGCTCAGAAACTTCGTGCGACCGGCAAAATAGCCCAGTGCGATAATGAAAAAGATTGGCAGAACGAGCTGCGCCGCTTCCATGAAAAACCCCGCTTAAGCGGGCAAAAACAATAGCGACCCGCGCGGGCGGCACGCTAAAGCTTTTTCAACAAATTTCGAAGGGTTTTATTGCGGGAACCGCTGAAGCGTTTTCAGCAAAAGTTGCACGACTTTTGCGGTTCGAAAACGTGCAAAGACAAAGCGACCAATTACCAGTCGTAGAGACCGACAAAGCGCTCGAAACCGGCCGCATCGGACCACTCCGTCCAAGCCGTGCGAAAGCGCGCGGTAGTGCTTGGGCTATCAAATCCGCGACCGAGACCGAGCATCAACAACTCACCGCAGCCGGAAAAGGATCCGGCCTGAGCGGGCGGCAGCTTGCCGCCACTGCGGGTCAGCCGTCCGAGCTCGCTGTCCTCCGCGCCATCGGTAAGCAGCACAATTTTGGTGGGTTTGGAGCAATCGATGCCGCCCGCCATGGTCTCAAGAAACGGTACGATATTGGTCTTCATCTGGGCTTCAAGCCGTCCTTCCGCCACGAGCCGCGGCAGGTTGGAGACCAGCGCCCGAATGCCGTCAGCGACATCCGCAGGCCGCGCCCGCGCCGAAATCACCTGATCGATGCGCAGCGGATTGGAGCCCGTATCGTAGACACCAAAGGAACGCACGGTGACCTTGGAGCGTACCGGGAGCTCCCGGATTTCTTCGGCAAGACGGTCCGCCACCTGCGCCGCAAACACGTCACTGGTGACCAGCGGATTGGATTTGGAGAGGTCGAGACCGATCACAAGGTGGGTCGGTGCGGTAGCTTCATTCGACAAGGCAGCGTCCGCACTCCCCGACAGGAAGCCCAGCGCCAGCGCACCACTCAACAAGACACCGGCAACAATGCCACCAAACCGCTTCATGTGACTTACTCCGCCGCCTTATTGATTGGAACCCGGCGACCCGTATTGACTGGTGGCAGAACCTCGCCAACCGCTTCGCGCGCGGCGCCGTCATTGACGGACATGCGCTGACGACGGGACCACCAATCTTCAAAGAGCGCCTCGTAGCGCGCAATTTGCTGGCTCTCTGCACAGGCCTTGAGTTGCTCACTGCGCTCCTCTGCAGCAGCTTGTTCCTGACGCTTACGGCCAGGTGCCGGAAGCGCCCGCACTTTGCGGCCCGTCAGGTAATTCGTGCGGGTCCCTTCAAGACCCCGCTCATAAGCACGGCAGGAGTCCATAAGGCGGGTCCAGAGCATATTGCGGCGATGGTCCATCCGCTCCATGTCGATCAGCGTCTCGCGGTTCCGCGCATATTCAGCTTCCAGCGCGGCAAGACGGCTCATGTCGGCTCTGCGTTCACCAAAATCGTGGGTCTCAAAGAGCTTCTTCAGATTGATCAGAGCGTAGTGCAGGAACAGCGCCGCAACACCCGTCACAACAAGGAAGATGACACCGAGCGACGCCATCCACAGCACAGGCTGGTACGCGCGCGCTTCATCAAGACCTGTTTGCGCCACGGCGGCTTCGCGAGCCGCTTCGGTCTCAATGCCAAGGCTCGACAGAGCAGTGCCGAGAGAGGCGCCATTGCCGCTAAGGCCTGCATCCGCAAGACCCGCAGGCAGGGACATCAGTGCCAGAAGCAGGCCAACGCCGCCCAGCATCGTAAGCGCCAGCAGGAAAAGAACCCGGACAAAGACGGCCCGTCCGAAGACACCCATATGTTCAATAAAGATGTGGGCAGCAAGGGTTGCGAATAGAACCTGGAGACTCTTGAACGCAACGGAGCTCGCAAGCGATCCCGGTAACTCCAAGAACTCGTTGGCAAGCGCCCGCGTCCAGAACTCCGTGACGATCATATAGTCAACAAAGAGCGCGCTGGCGGCGACAAGCACCGTGAAAAGGATGGCCCCGAAATAGAAGGGCCGATACCGGGCGTCGCGCTGACTGGCGATAAAATTCTCATTGATCTTGTGGCGTTGATCGTCGCTGACGAGAGCAGAAGAAGTGAATTTCATGCCTTTACGCCTCCCCTGCTTTAGCGCTGCGACGGAACCAGCCGCGTCGGGGCTTCTCATCATCGTCTTTGATGGGCGCTGCGAGGCGACGCCCCAGGGCGACGATTTCGCGCTCCAAATGTTCCTGCCGGGCGCGGCGGTCCCGGAGCTCATCGCCATACTCGGCGTCAGCCTGGGTCAAAACCGAATGCATGTGGATATCGGGAAGCGGCTCAGCCCGCCGCCCATATTCGGCAGCAGCTCGCAGCTCTTCGTCCCGTTTTTGACTATCTTGCCCCCAGCTCATGGCGCACCTCTCTTACGTTGCAGAACGGGAAAGACAGCCATCAAAGCAGAGCAGCAATTCCCCTCCAAATCCCCGTACGCCGCACAATTCGAAGATCCAGGCCTTAAGTTTTGCTCAAGCTTTGCGGCGAAACCAGCCCTGAAATGGGGCGAAAGTGTGTTAACGCTAACTTTTCAGTGAGCCCGGCCGTTGGTGACGGATGCAGGGCGGGCGATTGCACAATCTAAATTCAGTGTTCTGCCTATTTGGGTGGCAAGCGGGCTTCTAAGCAGCGGTATCCGTATCCACGATTCGCACGATGTCGCTCATGATCTTGTTGAGATCAAAGTCCTTGGGCGTATAGACGCCAGACACGCCGGAAGCCTTCAGCGCTTCTTCGTCTTCAGGCGGAATGATGCCGCCCACAACAACCGGCACATCCAAACGCCCTGCATCGCCGAGACGTGTCATGACTTCTTTGACAAGCGGCACGTGAGAGCCGGACAGGATAGAGAGGCCGATCACATGGACTTTGCCGTCTATCGCGTCCTGCACGATCTGCTCCGGTGTCAGACGAATGCCGTCATAGACAATATCCATGCCGCAGTCCCGGGCCCGCACCGCGATCTGTTCGGCACCATTGGAATGACCATCAAGACCCGGCTTGCCGACCAGGAACTTGAGACGCCGCCCAAGCTTGGCCGACACGGCATCCACTTCTGCCCGAATGGGATCAAGGCCTGAAACATCATTCCGCGCGCTCGTACCCACACCCGTTGGCGCTCGATATTCACCGAACGTACCGCGCAGCACTTCGCCCCATTCGCCCGTCGTGACACCGGCTTTGGCACAGGCGATCGACGGCTCCATAATGTTCCGGCCCTCTTTTGCGGCAGACCGCAGATCCGCAAGCGCCTCCTTCACGGCGTCGTCATCCCGCGCGGCGCGCCATGCTTCGAGATTGGCAATCTGCGCCTGTTCCACTTCCGGCGGCACAACCATGATGGCTTCATCGCCGGTGCCGAGCGGCGACGCCGCCGTTTCCAGCTGCTTGTTCACGCCGATCACCGCCATGTCGCCGCTTTCAATGCGGCCCAACCGTTCAGCGTTTGATTCCACCAACGCCTGTTTCATATAGGCGCTCTCAATCGCCGCCACGGCGCCGCCCATCTTCTCAATCGCACTCAGCTCTTCCAACGCGTCTGCTTTGAGCTGATCCACCTTCGCTTGCATGACCGTGGAACCCTCGAAAAGATCTTCGTACTCGAGCAGGTCTGTTTCAAAGGCAAGGATTTGCTGAGCCCGTAATGACCATTGCTGATCCCAAGGGCGCGGCAGACCCAAAGCTTCATTCCACGCCGGCAACTGAACAGCCCGCGCACGCGCATCTTTCGACAGTGTCACCGCCAGCATCTCGATCAGAATACGGTACACATTGTTTTCAGGCTGCTGCTCGGTGAGGCCCAGAGAATTTACCTGCACCCCATAACGGAAACGGCGAAGCTTCGGGTCATCCACGCCATATCGTGTGGCGCAGATCTCATCCCACATATCAACGAAAGCACGCATCTTCGCGATCTCGGTAACAAAGCGCACACCGGCATTCACAAAGAAGGAGATACGCCCGACGACGCGGGCAAAATCAGCATCCGGCACCTGACCGCTGGCTTTCACCCGGTCGAGCACTTCTTGCGCCGTCGCCAACGCAAAGGCGAGTTCCTGCACCGGCGTCGCTCCTGCTTCCTGCAAATGGTAGGAGCAGACATTGGTCGGGTTCCACTTGGGGATCTCCCGATAGGTATAGGAGATGATGTCGGAGATCAGACGTAAAGATGGGTCCGGCGGAAAGACATACGTCCCGCGGGACAGATATTCCTTAATGATGTCGTTCTGCACGGTGCCTGTAAGCTTTGCGCGGTCCGCGCCCTGCTCGTCCGCCGCCGCGATATAGAGCGCCAGCAGCCAGGCCGCTGTCGCATTAATCGTCATGGAGGTGTTCATCTGTTCCAGCGGGATCTGATCGAACAGCTGGCGCATATCGCCTAGGTGACTGATGGGTACGCCGACCTTGCCTACTTCGCCACGTGCCAACACATGGTCCGCGTCATAGCCCGTCTGGGTCGGCAGATCGAAGGCCACAGAGAGACCGGTCTGCCCTTTGGACAGATTGTCCCGATAAAGCGCATTGGACGCCGCCGCCGTGGAATGGCCCGCGTAGGTGCGGAAAATCCAGGGCCGGTCTTTATCGTGTTGAAACGGTTTTTGGTCGCTCATGAGCCTCAGTCTCTCACTTTTACTGAGGCTCGACTAGCACACCCGCCGCCGCGCCGCAAAATGCGGCTATAGATCTCGCATTACGTTAACGGGCAAACGCCGTCGTTCGTCACACCCAATCGTTGGTGAAGACGATTTTGGGAGCGGGGTCATCCATAGCTTCGGCAGCCTCGGAAAACGGCACTTCCCGGGAAGTGACTTTCTCAGGATGAAAATGACCGCACTTCACTTCTTCCACGATCTGGGGGAGCAGCGCACGCCCCTGAACCCGGGACGTGTGGAAGCTGATGCCCTTGGTGTACATGCTCATCATCGGGAAGGGCACCGCATTGTCGAAGAAGACCGAGATGCTCGTGCAGGTGCCGTTCGCGCCCGTCGAGCGCACGGCAAGCTTCATGGCTTCAAGATCGCCCGAGGAGTCCACCGTGATGTTGAAGGATCCCAGCGACTTAACATCGGCGGGGGATGGAACAAGCTGCGCCTCCGCCCCCATCTCCTGGGCAAGGCGCATGGCCTCACTTCCTTTGCCGATCTCCGCATAAAGAACCCGACCCGCACCGCGGGCGATCGCGACCTGCACCGCATAGATGCTGACACCCCGCCCGCTGCCGATGACGAGCACCGACGCGTTTTCATACTTGTCCATGTAAGGCGCCACCGTCCGCCACGCGTCGGCGATATTGTCTGAGCCGCCTGCAAGTACTTCAGGCCGCACCTCTTCCGGCAGCGGCACCAACATATGGTCAGCGAAAGGCACGTGCATAAATTCAGAAAGCGCCCCTCCAAACTCTTCACCGCAAATCGGCTTCATCCCATAGACCGCCCCGCGCGTCACCGACTTGCAGGCATTGGTCCATCCCTGTCGGCAATTGTCGCACGTGCCACAGGAAATCTGGAACGGCACAATCACCTTGTCGCCGACTTTGACCGAGGTGACCTTGTCTCCGACCGCAACAACTTCGCCAGCGGTCTCATGACCAAAGGCAAACGGGCCGCCTTGGAGACCGGTTCCGATAATGGTCGCATAGTCCAGGTCACACCGCGCGACAGCAAGCGGACGAACAATCGCGTCCGTGTCTGCTGCGATCTTTGGGGCAGGCACATCCCACCATTCAAGCTTGCCGGGTTCGATGAAGGTTAGCTGACGCATGACCACTCCGATTGTCTGAATACGTTTTCAGAAAAATCTCATGGGCGCCTGCAAGCCGACAAATGATCAAAATGCGTGCTGAATGAAACTGGTTCACCCATACGGCATGCATTAGAAGAGTTGCGCCGCCATGAGGCCAATACCGCCGACCCCGCCGAGATAGGCCACGGTTCGGAGAGTGGGTACACCCCCGATATAGAAAACGGCGTGCGCCAGACGGCAGACAAAGAAAATGAGCGCGCCGAACGCGGTCATCTCATTCGAGGCACCGACCAGGTGCACCGTGAACACCACCACAGCGAACAGGATCAGGTTGTCCATCAGGTTGGCGTAGGCCCGGACGACCCGTCCGCCCCACCCGGTAAGCGGTGGCAACCCGTCCCGGGGACCCAGCATGGCTTTGAAACCCCATTGCTGCCGCATGGCGCGAAACAGCGGGACACTGGAGATGAAAAACGCCAAACATAGGGTTGCGAGCAATATCCAGAGTTCGAGGGTCATGGTGAAAATCCTTTCCGATTAGGTGAACGGACGGACCCTAGACAGGCTGGCGACACGCAAATATTGTCTGATTAGACATTTTTAATCCAAAATCGGTCACATCATGATAAGAACAATCGGCCTGGTCGCCTTCGATGGCTGCATCGGATCCAGCGTCTATGCACTGGCGGACCTCTTCAGCACCGCGAACGCGGTTAGTCGTCAAACCGGCGGCGAAAGTCCTTTGTTTCAAACGAAGATACTGACCCCTGACGGTAGCGCGGTGAGAACATCCAACGGCCACGAAGTACCCGCTGATGGATCCCTTGCGGACAGCGAAGAGGCAGACGTCCTGATGGTCTCAGGCATCGGAATTGAAGCGGTCGGCGACCTGCACGAAACGCTGACGGCTTTAAAGCCGCTGATTCAGCTTTTGGAGAACAAAGCATGCCATCAAGAGATCACAACGGCATCCTGCACAGGAACCTTCCTATTGGCGGAGGCGGGCCTACTCAATGGTCGACCTGCCACGACCACCTGGTGGTTGGCGTCCGCATTCTGCGAGCGCTATCCCGCGATCGAATTGCGGTCCAACGAGATCGTCGTCGATGCAGGACCTGTGATCACTTCGGCAGCCGGGACGTCCTATCTCGACCTCGCCCTCCACGTAATCCGGCGGCTGGCGGATCCCCAAACAGCGCACCTCTGTGCCAAATTTATGGTGGTTGATGGCGGGCGCACATCGCAACGCCCTTATGCCATTCCCTGGCACTTCATGAGCAGAGACCCGTTCGTCGAAAAGGCCGAAACGTGGGTAAGACGACAAGTATCAAACGACATCAGCGTCGCGAGCCTCGCTTCCCATCTCAACATGTCACCCAGAACGTTGCATCGGCGTTTGTTACGCCTGCAACAGCAGACGCCTCAGGACTTTATTCAACGCATTCGGATGCAAGAGGCCATGCGCCTGCTTGAAACCACCAAACAAAGCACTGCTGAGATCGGCGCAAAAATCGGCTACGCGGATGAAAACACCTTTCGGCGGGCCTTTTCAGCCTGGGTTGGCGCCACGCCCACTCAGCATCGGCGGCACTTTAAAAAGGCCTGACTGGTTAACGGTGAACTCGCACAGCAACTGCTATTTCATTTTGCGCAGCGCCATTTGCAAAGATGGGTGAATGAGGTTCAGCCATAGCGATCTTAAATTGTGAGGCTGTCAAAGGAGCCTCACCATGCCCCATAGATCAGAACTGCCGCCGCTGACGAGCCTGCATGCCTTTCATCATGCGGCCCGGACGCTAAGTTTCAAAAAAGCGGCAGAAGCCCTCAACCTCACGCCCTCCGCCGTGAGCCACCGGATCAAGGCCCTGGAACATTCTTTGGGGTCGCCTCTCTTCCGGCGCCACACGCGGGCTCTTTCGCTCACTGAAGCGGGACTGGCTTATAAGGCAACAGTCGATTCTGTCTTCGCAGAGCTTGCAGCGGCCACCGCCAACATTCGGAGCACGCCAGAGGCAACAACATTGAGACTCTCCGTCTTGCCATTGTTTGCCAGTGCGGTGCTCATCCCGCTGCTCCCAAAGTTTAGAAGAAAATATCCTCACATAGACGTCTCCATCACCACGGAACATGAAGTAGCCAATTTCGAGACGGATGAGGTCGACATGGGCATCCGCAACATGCGGGTTGAACCTACCGGGCCCGGCGTGGCCAAGCTGCTCGAAACGAAAACCATCCTCCTCTGCGCGCCCGAAATTGCTGCGCAGGTGAAGTCTATTGCTGACCTTGAGAAGCAGACGCTCATCCATTGCACGCCGCGGCCGACTGGATGGCAGGACTGGCTGACGCTTCAGGGCGTTGAAGACTTTAAACCGGCCAACGATCTCTGGGTCGACACAATCCCGGGCGGCCTTGAAGCAGCGCTCTTGGGACAGGGCGTTGCACTGTCCATGTCCCCCTTGGCGGAGCGCACACTCGCTGGCTCGCAACTCGTCGAGCCCTTTCCAAACGACGGGCGCGGCAGCTCGGCATATTTTCTCGCCCATCGCCCCGAAGATGCCGCGTTGGAAAAAGTTCGTGTCTTTAAGGAGTGGATTCTCTCAGAGATGAAAATCTACACAGCCAACCTGGCAAACGAACAAAAACCGCTGCAAGCCGCTGAGTGACCAGCCGTGCGATTTGCGGCGCGCTGTCGGATTAGTGTTTGGCGTTTCCTGAGTGAACCATGCCCGCTCGATGTCTGAGGGGCTACGTCACCTCATCTGCCGCAAGACGCGCGGCGCGGGCCCCTTCTTTGATCGCGCCATCCAGCGTGGCGGGTTGGGATATATTGGTCGCCTCCCCTGCAAAGAAGAGGCGGTCCACAACCGGATCCTTCAAACGCTCGCGCGCGCGCGCTTTCCCAGGCCTGGCGGCGCTATAGGCGCCGCCGGCAAGCGGGTTAGCTTCCCAGGGAAATGCTTTCGCTTTTGTAAGATTGGCAGGCCCCTCCCCACCCAGCATGTCCTTCAACGCCGCGCGCGCAAATTCAACCATTGCGCCCTCGCCCTGACGGGTGAGACCTGCGCCAAAGTCTCCGGCGACATCGAAATAGGTGAGGCCTGACCCACCCGCATTTACAAGCAGACCAGCTGTGCCACCATTTCCCGCATAACACAGCATCGTATCTTGCGGGACTTCGAACAGATTACCCGTCATTTGAAGCACAATGTGATTGTAGGACCCCAAGGGCAGATCGTTGATGGCCTGTTCGGTTTTCTGCGGCAGGTTGGGACCAAATCGAATAGCGCCTTTGGCAAGCACCGACGTCGGCACGGTGACGATCACGGCCTCTGCGTCAATTGTGCCGGAGTTGGTCTCGACACGAATACCACCGCCGGACCAATCAATGCGGGTCGCCGACGTATTAAACTGAACAGGCACACCAGCCCCCCAGGCTGCAACGATTGCGCCGAGAGCTCCCTCCGGGAACATGTCTGTTCCTTCTTCCTGGCGATCCCAATCCAAAGTCGAAAGAGAGCCAACTGACGCGGCGTGCTCATAGGCACCCACCAGAAAAGCTGCCAATGGACTTGTGGCGCTGTCCATGACAGAGCGCAGAGAGACATCTCGATTGCGTTCAGCGGCACGCTCTATCGCACGTTCCGCATCCTCGACTTCATCCCAGATGTCGTCTTCGTCGTCACCTTCCAGCCATTCGCCATACGCAAACAGCCCTTCAACCTCACCGGCTTCATAAACACGTGTACCCGAACGCCGGGCGAACGAAACCAGCGGATTGCTCTCGGCATTGTGCAGCCAATGGGCGCCAACGTCACAGGGAATGCCGAACGTGGCGCTTTCTGTATAGGCTCTGCCGCCGATCCTGTTGCCCGCTTCGATCACCACATGGTCGACACCCTGAGCGCTCAGGGTCTTGGACGCGGAGAGGCCCGCAGCACCTGCGCCAATCACCACAACCTTCGGATTCCCCGTTGCACGCGCAAGCCGAACCGGCCCAAGCGCCGCCATCCCGCTCAACCCCGCTAGAAATGAACGGCGATGCAAATAAAGTGATGGTCGCAAGTACCGACGTTTCATGGTTCCCCCCAATCAATCCGTAAAACCAAGTGTAAGTCTGACAGATATGCGACCGATTGACACGCTCCGCCTACGTCGGGCCTTGCTTTTTCGTGCGTGAGTCGTAATTCACCAGCTAAAGCGCTAAAGTGCGCGCCAAATTTGAGTATTCCACCATTCCAATATTCGGTGATCTGATGAGCCTGGCAGAAGCGACCCCGACAACCCTCCTCCTCGACAATTTGACGAGCCTCACGGCTGAGGGTGTAGGCGCTGCCGATGCACTTCTGGCCCGCGCCGCCGCTGCCGTGCGGGACCAGGTGAGCGCCGACGGCAAAGTCAAACCGGCGCTGCTTGAGCAGGATCAGTTCGCTGGCCACGGACTCGCGTGGATGGCGACCTATGTTGAAGCGCTCCGCCAGCTACACGCTTACGCCGATCGCATGTCCCAAGAGGGCAGATTTGGGGAGCTCGAAGCTCTGCTCGTGCAAGCGGCCTTCGGCGAATACCTTTGGCAGATGTATGGCGGCATCCCCATGAGCCAAGGCGAGATTTTGCGTCCGCAGGATCTGGGTCTCACTCAGGACGACCAGCGTATGCTGATGGTCCCCGCCGTTCAAACCTTGTGTGAACTAGGGAACACCGCCGCTGTTCGCGCACGTATCGCAGAATTGATCACGGAGGCCGACGGCGCCGCGACCTATGGCGACAGCGGGCTTGATGAAACACTGACCGCCGTGCGCGATCAGATGCGCCGCTTCGCGGAGGAGCAGGTGACGCCGCACGCCCATGAGTGGCATCTGAAGAATGAATACATCCCGTTGGACGTGCTCTCTCAGATGGCAGAGCTCGGTGTCTTTGGCCTCACCATTCCGGAAGAGTTTGGCGGTCTGGGCCTCGGCAAAGAAAGCATGTGTGTGGTCTCGGAAGAACTCTCCCGCGGCTATATCGGCGTGGGCTCCCTGGGCACACGTTCCGAAATTGCCGCCGAACTCATTCTGGGTGGCGGTACCGACGAACAGAAAAACAACTGGCTGCCAAAAATCGCAAGCGGGGAGATCCTCCCAACTGCCGTCTTCACTGAGCCCAACACAGGGTCTGACCTCGCAAGCCTGCGCACCCGCGGCCGTCTGGAAGGCGACGTTTACAAGATCACCGGCAACAAGACCTGGATCACCCACGCTGCCCGCGCAGACGTCATGACCCTTCTCTGCCGCACCAATGACGAGCCAGGATACAAAGGCCTGTCCATGCTGCTCGCGGAAAAGCCACGCGGCAATGACAATGAACCCTTCCCAGTGGAAGGCATGACCGGCGGCGAGATCGAAGTTCTCGGCTACCGCGGCATGAAGGAATATGAAATCGGCTTCGACAATTTCGAAGTGAAAGCCGAAAATCTCCTGGGTGGCGCCGAAGGCCAGGGCTTCAAGCAGCTCATGCAGACATTTGAATCGGCGCGCATCCAGACAGCTGCCCGCGCGGTTGGAGTCGCCCAATGCGCGATGGACTTAGGTCTGCGCTATGCGCAAGAACGCATCCAGTTCGGCAAACCCATCATGTCCTTCCCTCGTGTATCAGGAAAGATCGCTTCCATGGCGATTGAGATCATGGTTGCGCGTCAGCTGACCTATTTTGCGGCACGTGAGAAGGACGAAGGTCGTCGCTGCGACCTGGAAGCTGGGATGGCAAAACTGCTCGCCGCCCGTGTCGCCTGGGCCGCCGCAGACAATGCGTTGCAGATCCATGGGGGCAACGGGTTTGCCCTGGAATATCCGGTCAGCCGCGTGATGAATGACGCCCGTATCCTCAATATCTTCGAGGGTGCTGCTGAAATCCAAGCGCAGGTCATTGCCCGACGCGTTTTGGATACTGCAAATTGAGTAGCCTGTAGGACCAATTGCCAGGACCGACTGCATTTGTGGCCGGTTTTTCCTTGGATCACTAAACGACATCCCCCATTGTGCAAACCTCTACGGTTGGGGAGCGGGCATGAAAAAGATCGTCCTTGGGGTCGCTGGATTTCTGGTTGTGGTCTGGGCCGTCCTGTTTGTCGGTGTCCTGCCAGTGCAGCTCGTTCAGGCGCAAAGCACGCCCTTCACTGCCGGCCCGGCTGACATTGGCCTCGACTATGACGACGTCTCAATACCTGTCGCATCCGAAAGCTTGTCGCTTAGCGCTTGGTGGATGCCGGCTGAGAACGCGCGTTCAGTCGTTCTTTACGTCCATGGTGCCAACGGGAACAAAGAAGAGTTCCACACGGGCGGTCTTGTCTACTACGCAGAACTCGTAAAACGTGGCCACCATGTCATGGCCATCGACCTTCGGAACCATGGGAGTTCTGATCGTACCGAGGACGGTCGATTGACATTCGGCGCTGAAGAACACCGAGACGTCCTCGCAGCTTTGGATTTGATTGCGGAGCTGGCGCCGGACTTGCCCATTATCGGCTCAGGTGTCTCCATGGGCGGCGCGACGCTCATCGAGGCAGCGGCGCGAGACGATCGCATGAAGGCGCTTGTTCTCATCGATCCACTGCTTGATCCTCAAAGCGCAACCTTAGGTGGGATGCAGGCAATTTTAGGACTGCCTCAAGCCCTGCTTGGTCCCACACTTTGGAGCGCCACCACACTGTTTGGCCTGGGCGGTGACGGGCCACGTCCCCTAGAGACGGGCAAAACTCTCTCGCTGCCAATCCTCATCATTCAAGACCCCGGCGATCCTGTGACCCAGAAGAGCTATTCAGAAGAACTGGCCGCAAACAATTCCAACATCACCTATCATGTCCTGCCCTTACCGCCCTCCGACCACCCAGTTCTCATGGATGCTGGTGGCTGGGGAAGTCACGGAAAAGCGGTGCTCCTGGAAAAGGAGGAAGTGATGAACCAGGTAGACCAATTCCTCGCGTCGCTCTGACGCAGGCCATACAGGTAGCGCCGAGAACATAGAAGAGTTAAGGACACTGCATGATCGAGCTATTTTTTACCTTCCTCATTCCCATTTCTCTCGTGGCCGTTGTGCTGGTCTTGCTGGCGGGCTTATGGAACATGATGCGGGGCGGATCAGCTGGTCGCTCGCAAACACTGATGCGCTGGCGGGTTGGCCTCCAGTTTGCCGCGATAGTGATCGTCATGACGGCCTTCTACCTCACATCAAACTGACCTATGAGCCGTTTCTTCGGAGAGATTCGCCAAAATGGCTATGTTGTCCCGGACATCGAGGCGGCGATCGAGTATTGGGCGACGGTGATGGGTGTTGGGCCCTGGCTTTATCTTGAGCACGCCCCAATCAAAGACTTCCGCTACAGGGACACACCGTCAGAAATTGACGTTTCAATAGCGCTCGCCAACGCTGGCCCCCTTCAAATCGAACTCATCCAGCAGCGCAACAATGCGCCATCCATGTATCAAGACTTCGTCAATGCCGGGCACACCGGCCTGCAACATGTGGCTTACTGGACTGAGAGCTTTGATAAGGATTTGGCGGCGGCGGTCGGCCGTGGCCTCACCGTCGGCCAATCGGGTTATGCGGGAAGTCCAGATGGCCGGTTCGTCTACTTCACGGCAGAGAGCCACCCTGGAACCGTGATCGAGTTGTCGGAAATCAGTGGTGCAAAAGGGCAACTTTTCCGCAAAATTCGGGAGAGATGTGAGGCTTGGGACGGTAAAGAGTTGATCCTGAGCTTATAATTTACGCATTGAAATTTATTCGTCGATATTGTCCCTTTGACGAAGCAATCTAAGCGCCAAACCGTCCAAACTGTCTTGAGCGCATCCACGGGGGTTTCAGTGAAAACAAAAACAACACTCATGACCGGCATCTTGTCAGTCGCATTGGCCGCTGGCATCGCCTCAGGTGCACAAGCCGCTGCCAATGAAGTCCGGGTCGGTGTCATGAACCACGAGATGTCGCTTTTTCGGAGCGAAACACAGGAAGACGGTGTCGACATCAATGTTGAAGTGCTGTTCGATAGCCCCGAATGGCTTGAATGGGCTTGGTCGCCGCGTCCGCATGTCGGCGCTACAATTGCTCCACATGATGACGCGACGAGCTTCATCTATACCGGCCTCACCTGGGACTACAATTTCTGGGGTCCGATGTTTGTCGAAGGCAGTTTCGGTTTCGCCTTGCATGATGGTGAAACTGGAAGATCCACAGTCAGTAACGAACTAGGATGTGTCTGGAACTTCCACGAGTCCGCGTCGCTGGGTTACGAGGTTACGGACGCACATCGTGTGATGCTGACGTTTGAACACATCTCAAACGCCAGCCTTTGCTCTGAAAACGAAGGCCTCAGCAATATCGGCGTGCGGTACGGGTATCAGTTCTAACCCAATCCTCTGTTAGGCTTAAAGAACGGGGCTTCGGCCCCGTTTTCTTTGGTCATTTCATATGATGATCATCATACGAAACTTGACTCAAGGCCCAACTAGGGGCACCCTCAAAAAATGGGAAAGAGATCTGATGAAAAACAGGAATCCCGCGATCGCATCGTGGCAGCTGCCAGCAAGCTGATCCGACGAGAGGGCATTGCCGGCCTCAAAGTGGCAGATGTTATGGCGGCCGCCGGCCTTACCCACGGCGCTTTTTATGCGCACTTTTCCGACAAAAACGCGCTGATTGAGGCCGCCTTTCACGAAGCCTTTGACCATCGAGAAAAATGGATTGGCTCTGCCCGCAAACGTTCGAGTGACGAACGGCTCTCCCACCTCCTGAACACCTACCTGACGCCCAAACATCGCGACACACCGGAGGCTGGCTGTGCATTTGCATCACTCGCACGGGAATTCGCGCAGGCTGGCGGCGAATTACCATCAGTCTTTGAGGACGAACTCGGCATCTCCATCGACAGGCTAATTGAGCTGCTCGACGGCGAAGAGAACGCCAGACAAACAGCCATGGGCGTGTTGTCGCTGTGCGTCGGCGGCATGGCTCTCGCCCGCGCCGTCGACAGTCCGAAGCTTTCCAATGAGGTCTTGAAGGCCGCCCGCGCATTTGGCCAGGAAAATCAGATCAGCAAAGAAGATAGAGAATGACCTTCCCGAGTTTCGAAAACATAGACGTGACAATCAAAGATGACGTGGCCACCATTCGATTGAATCGGCCGGACGCAGCGAACGGCATGACCCTGGCCATGATGCAGGATCTTTTGCAGGCGACCACAATCTGCGACGGTGATCCATCAATCCGAGCCGTCATTCTCACCGGCAAAGGCAAGATGTTTTCAGCCGGCGGGGATCTCAATTCCTTCGCAGCGCTTGGTGACAAGGTTCGAGACGGACTGTCGGAGATGGCGACCATGCTTCACGCCGCAGTGTCACGTCTCGCCAGAATGGACAAACCCGTCATTGTCGCAGTGAACGGAATGGCCGCCGGTGGCGGCCTCAGCCTCGCCATGATCGGCGACATTGTCTTAGGCGCAGCAAGTTCGAAATACACCATGGCCTATACCGGCGCCGGCCTCACACCTGATGGAAGCTCCTCATATTTCCTGCCTCGCTTGATCGGTCTTCGGCGCACGCAGGAGCTCATGCTGACCAATCGCAGACTGTCGGCAACAGAAGCCCTGGACTGGGGACTGCTGACCCGGGTGGTGACTGATGATGACCTGATGACCGAGGCAGAGGCAATCGCGCGAACCCTCGCCAATGGACCGACCCGCGCTTTTGGAAAGATCAAGCATCTGCTCGCGGAGACGTTCGATAACGGCCTTGAAAAACAGATGGAAATTGAAGGCCGGACCATTGCAGCGCAGGCCGCTTCACCCGACGGACAGGAAGGCATCAATGCCTTCCTGGAAAAACGTGCGCCAAATTTCACCGGCGCCTGACCCCCAACAGGAACAGGATCAAACACATGAGCGCTGACATTTCAGTCGAAGAACATCCGAAAAAATCGGTGACGGTCAAAGGTAAGAAGATGACCTATGTGGAGATGGGCGAAGGCGACCCCATCGTCTTTCTTCACGGCAACCCCACATCATCCTATCTTTGGCGCAACATCATGCCCCACCTCAAAGATCAAGGACGGTGTATTGCACCCGATCTGATTGGCATGGGAGACAGTGACAAGCTCGACAATCCCGGACCGGAGAGTTACCGCTTTGTGGAGCACCGGGAATATTTGGACGGCATCCTTGAGGCATTGGGTGTTACCGACAATGTCACCCTGATCATTCACGATTGGGGGTCAGCGCTCGGCTTTGACTGGGCGAACCGCCACCGCGACGCTGTGAAGGGGATCGCCTACATGGAAGGCATCGTCCGCCCGATTGAGTGGTCGGAGTGGAGCAAAGAAGCTACCGCTGTGTTCCAGGGCTTCCGTTCTCCAGCTGGCGAGGAGATGGTTCTGGAAAAGAACATCTTTGTGGACACGGTTCTGCCTGGGTCGGTTCTAAGAGGCCTGACGGAACCCGAAATGGCCGTCTATCGCCGGCCCTTCATCAATGCAGGAGAAGACCGCCGGCCGACCCTCACCTGGCCACGACAAATCCCCCTCGGCGGCGAACCAGAGGACGTTGTCGCTATCGTGCAAAGCTACGCCGACTGGATGGCTGAAAACGAGCTACCGAAACTGTTCATCAATGCCGAACCCGGGGCGATCCTGATCGGAGCACAACGCGAATTCTGCCGCAGCTGGAAAAACCAAAGTGAGGTGACCGTGATCGGCTCTCACTTCATCCAGGAAGACAGCCCCCACGAGATTGGCGAGGCGATTGCCGGTTGGCGGCAAAACATCGCCTAATGTCATTAAACAGAAAATAATTATTGCAAAACAATAATTATTGGATCATGGTGCGCTCTCTTTCCGGTATAGGACAGGAGAATGCACCATGGCCCCTGATGAACGCAGCAACCGCATAAAGCGGATCAGCGGACGATTTCAATGGCTGATCGCGGCGCTCCGCATTACCCTGCCGCTTGCGTTGGTCTTCCTCTGGATGACATTGAGTCTGGAGGAACTGGAAGTTGCCGGGCCCCTCGCCGCCTATGGACCGCTCACGACAGGTGAGAGGCTCGGTGCCATCGCCATCACGGCATTCCCGCTGCTCATCTTCATATATGCGCTGGGCCAGCTACAGCGCCTGTTCAAGCTCTATGCAACTGGCAGGTTCTTTGAGCGGGAGAATGTCTCTTGCCTCTCCAAGATGGGTTGGGCGCTGCTACTTTCAGCACCGGCAAGCGTTGTTTACAAAGCCGCACTCTCTGTTTGGCTCTCTTTCGATCAACCTGCGGGCGAAAGGTCCCTGGCTATCAGCATATCCAGCAACGACATCGCTCTGCTGACTTTTGGCGGTGCCATTATCATTGTTTCCTGGGTAATGGCTGAAGCTGTTGAGATCTCAAAAGACAATGCGCAGATAGTTTAGGCAGATCGCATGCCCATTACAGTGACCCTCGATGTCATGCTCGCAAAACGAAAAATGCGATCAAAAGATCTGGCTTCCCGCATTGGTATCACAGAGGCGAACCTCTCCCTTTTGAAGTCGGGAAAAGTCAAAGGGGTGCGGTTTGAAACACTCGCTGCCATTTGCGAGGCACTTGAGTGCCAACCAGCAGATCTGTTGGTGTTCACCTCTCAATTCGACGAATAGGACAATAATGCGGGCCCTACTTCTTCCACTAATTTTCGTCAGCATGCTGATGGCATGCACCCCAGACGCACGAAAACGCGCTGCGGAGAGATGGTGCGATTCAGCTCCCAACTGCACCGTTTATGACGAAAACGGCCGGGAAACCAGTAACCGGGAACTCTGTCGGGGGAACCGGAATTGCATGGCTCAGTAGAAACACGCCAAAGAAACCCGTTACAACGGCGAACGACAGTGCTAATCAAAACGAATGGAACACCCAAGTCACACAGTTCGGTTTCTTTTGGCAGTCGCACGCAACTCTTTCCTTGGTCGAGGTGGATTTCGAAGGAAAATACTCGGCTACGTTGAAAAGAACACGGACGCACCTTTTCAATTGGATATTCAAGGCGCGCCCTTCCTGATTCACTTCGACAATGAGACCGAAAGAAAATCCATCTTCAACAACTATAATGTGCGCGAGATTGAGTTTCTGAAGCAGGCGTGCGCGAAACCTGGCAGCGTATTCGTCGACATAGGTGCGAACAGTGGATACTTCAGCCAGATACTCTCTCTATCCATGGCATCAGACGCGAAGGTGCTGGCCATAGAGCCTAACCCACAGATGGTTGAAAGACTGCGCGGCAATTTGGCTTTGGTCTCAGATGCGACAAGGGCTGAGACCGCCACCGTGATGGTCGTTGAGTCTGCTGTCGGAGATGACAATGGGGAAGCACAGTTGATGCTTCCATCAGGGGCAAACAGTTTTGGACGCGCCTATATCGGCAAGTCCGAGCAGGGCGTCACAGTGAAAATCTCGACCCTAATGAACATTCTTGAAAGCTGCGACGTGGACCATATCTCGGCATTGAAGATTGACATTGAAGGGCATGAAGACAAAGCCCTGAAGCCGTTCCTGCAAAACGCCCCATCCGCAATGCTGCCCCGCGCAATCGTCATAGAACACACCTCCAACAGCGATTGGGATGACGATGTTCTGGCGCTGCTCGCGGAGAGAGGATACGTCGAAACGGCGCGAACACGCGGAAACGCGGAAACGCGCTCCTTTCATTCCAGGGATAGAATCGTCAAGATAATCCCCTTGATTGGGTATGGATATGTGATCATCCTATTTCCAGCATCGGAAATGGGAGGGTCAGATGTCAGACGAAACCGCGAGTGAAAAAACCAAGTATGATGGTGTCGCCAAGACACTTCATTGGATTGTCGCCTTGCTCATGATCGTCATGCTGTCCGCTGGATGGACGCTGGGCGATCTGCCTCAAGATGAAAAAGTGCAGACTCTTGTCATCCACTCAAGCTTGGGGCTTTCGGTCTTTATCCTGATGTTCATTCGGCTCTACTGGCGCCGGACAAATCCCCCACCCGCGCTGCCCGGCCATATGCCAGGTTGGCAGGTCACCGCCTCGAAGCTGAGCCACGGCGCACTGTATTTCTTCACCATTCTTCAGCCGCTATTTGGCCTAGGCCAGTCCATGTATGCAGACTTCGACGTACGTCCCTACGGCGCCTTTAGCGTCAATGTCGGCGCCGACGAGAGCCTCCATGAAATCTTCCATGAGCTCCATGAAATCAACGCGCAGATCTTAATCGCTCTGGTGCTACTGCACTTGGGCGCCGCGCTCTATCACCACTTTGTTCAGAAAGACACTGTACTCAAACGCATGCTGCCCTATGGCAGGGTATGACGAGATGGACCAAGCGTTTACAGGTGAAGTGACAACGGTTCACCGTCCGGAAACGCGATAAATTTCAAATCTAGAGCCTGGTTTTGGTTCAACCAAAACCCAAAAGGCTCTAGAACAGCCTTATGGTTGTTCTGAACAAAATCTATACCCGCACCGGCGACAAGGGCACGACGGCCCTTGGCACCGGGGACCGCGTCGCCAAGCATGATGTGCGCGTTGAAACCTATGGCACAACGGACGAGGTGAATTCAGTCTTGGGGCTGGCGCGACTGCACACCACCGATTCACCCGAAATGGATACAGCCCTCAGCCGCATCCAAAACGATCTCTTCGATCTCGGTGCTGATCTCTGCTTCCCAGAGAGCGACGAACCCCTCGACTATGAGCCCCTTCGAGTGACCGACGCGCAAGTCGATTGGCTCGAAAACGAAATCGACCGGCTGAATGCGGATCTGGAACCCTTGAACTCGTTCATCCTGCCCGGTGGCACAGCTTTGGCCGCCCACCTGCATCATGCCCGAACAGTCTCGCGCCGCGCCGAACGTCTGTGTGTGGCCTTGAGCGAAGCAGAACCAGGTAAGGTAAGCGAGGCAGTGCTCAAATATCTGAACCGCCTATCAGACTATCTCTTCGTCGCAGCGCGCTGGTGCAACGACAAGGGGCGCGCAGACGTGCTCTGGACGCCCGGCGCCAATCGATAGGCCCGCAGCTACTGAACATTTGTCGAAATTAGCTGCTGTCGCGCGTGTCGTCTGACCAGGCATCTTCGATCTGTTGCCAGACGTCGCTAAGATAACTGGCGCGTGTCTTTTCAGCATGGGTGAGATAGATCGCAAAGCCTTCCGTCACGCCGTCTGCACGGCTCACCGGCTGAACCTGCAGATGACCCCAGAAGGGCACGCCCGCTTTGGTGTAAGCGAGCATGTCGAGCTCAATCGCCTCTTCATGGTTCAGCGCGGCTTGAAAGTCAGAGAGAGCGATAGGATCGGTATCGGGACCTGACAGCCAACCAACCGGGTGACCAACGAGATCCGGCCCGTCATAGCCCGTCATCTCGCAAAACTGACGGGTCGCATAGACAATCTGATGAGGCTCACCCGCACTGCCGATGACCAAAAGCGCGGCCAACCGATAATCGACAGGCTGCAGGCGCTGGAGTTCTTCCTCAAGGCGCGGAGACAAGGCACCTTCTAGGTTATGCGCTAAAGCACCCATAGCATCCTCCCAGAAGCCAGCGCGACGGCAGATATCATCTGCACGCTGAGTCGCGCCATCAGGTACATAAATATACCACCGCCAAGTAATGAGTCGAAGTTCTTTGTATTTTTCCGAAATTACCAGTCTTACCAAGTAAAAAACAATAATAGTTTCATGAAGTTGTGAGATGCGGCGTTTGGTGCCCGGTCCGCCAATTGACAGTCCCAAGACCTCGGACTAGGTTGCCGCACCGCAAAGACGGCGACGTCAAAAATCGCCGAAAACAGCAGGTTTCCTCTTCCGGAGAGACAAGAAACGCAGTGCAAAGCGCTGGGCTTTTTCCGGGTGAGTGAGACCATCAATTTTTTAGGCCAACGCCCAAACCTTGAGACCAATGGTTAAGTCTTGAGGCAAACGCCAGGCAACGCGCAGGAGTTCACCTCAATGAAAGTGCTCGTTCCCGTCAAGCGAGTGGTCGACTACAACGTCAAGATCCGCGTCAAATCGGATCAGACCGGTGTCGAACTCGCTAACGTGAAAATGTCCATGAACCCATTCGACGAAATTTCCGTCGAAGAAGCGGTTCGCCTCAAAGAAGCCGGAACGGCGACGGAAGTCGTAGTCGTCTCCATCGGCCCTCAGCAGGCACAGGAAACCATCCGTACTGCTCTCGCCATGGGCGCAGACCGCGGCATCCTCGTCAAAACAGATGATGAAGTTGAGCCTCTTGGCGTTGCCAAAATTCTCAAGTCCATTGTTGATGAAGAGCAGCCAGGTCTGGTCATTGTCGGCAAACAAGCGATTGACGATGACAGCAACCAGACAGGCCAGATGCTTGCCGCTCTCCTGGGTTGGCCGCAGGGCACTTTCGCCTCCAAGATCGAACTCGATGGCGACAAGATCAACGTCACCCGCGAAATCGATGGCGGTCTGCAAACAGTCCGCCTCAACGCGCCAGCGATCGTGACGTGCGACCTGCGCCTCAACGAACCGCGCTACGCGTCGCTGCCAAACATCATGAAAGCTAAGAAGAAGCCAATTGATGAAAAGGCCATCGCCGATGTCGGCGTTGATGTCAGCCCGCGCCTGGAAGTACTAAAGGTTGCAGAACCTGAAGAGCGCCAGGCTGGTATTAAAGTGGAATCGGCCGCTGAACTGGTCGGCAAGCTCAAGGAAGCAGGAGTGATCGGATGACCAATCTTGTAATTGCTGAACACACAAACTCTGAGCTGTCGGACGCAACCGCGAAAACCGTGACAGCTGCAGCTGCCATTGGCGGCGATGTACACGTACTGGTCGCCGGCGCTGATTGCGGCGGAGCCGCGGAAGCCGCTGCGAAGATCGATGGTGTCGCCAAAGTGATCAAGGCGGATGATGCCCAGTATGATCACGGCCTTGCCGAGCCAATTGCAGCCCTGGTTGTGAGCCTGGCTGGCGGCTATGACGCGATCCTGGCACCAGCCACGACACGCGGCAAAAATGTTGCTCCGCGCATTGCAGCACTGCTTGACGTGATGCAGATCTCGGAAATCACTGCCGTCATTGACGCCAACACCTTTGAGCGTCCGATCTATGCAGGCAACGCTATCCAGACCGTGAAATCTTCCGATGCGAAGAAAGTCTTCACAGTCCGGACAACGGCTTTCGCTGCCGCAGGCGACGGGGGCTCTGCCTCAATTGAAGACGCGTCTTCCGACAATCCTGGTCTGTCGGAATATGTGAGCGAAGAGCTCACCGTCTCCGACCGTCCGGAACTCACGGCGGCCAAGGTGATCATCTCTGGTGGCCGTGGCATGCAGTCCGGCGACAACTTCCCAATGCTGGAGAAGATTGCGGACAAGCTGGGTGCGGGCGTTGGCGCCTCACGCGCAGCCGTTGATGCAGGCTTCGTGCCCAACGACTACCAGGTCGGTCAGACCGGTAAGGTCGTAGCACCTGAGCTCTATATCGCTGTCGGCATTTCCGGTGCGATCCAGCACTTGGCCGGCATGAAGGACTCGAAGGTCATCGTGGCCATCAACAAAGACGAAGAAGCACCGATCTTCCAGGTTGCGGATTATGGCTTGGTTGCTGACCTATTCACAGCTGTACCTGAACTTGAAGAAGAGCTTGGCAAAATCGGCCTCTAAGCTCTTTCAATAAAAACACCAAGACGGCGCCCTGGGATTCCAGAGGCGCCGTTTTTTGTTTATTCTCGCGCCAAAGAAACTCCCGAGTAACAGGATGAGATAGTTCATGAGCATTCAAAAGATCGCTGTCATCGGTGCTGGCCAAATGGGGAATGGCATCGCCCATGTCTGTGCCCTCGCAGGCCATGACATCCTGCTGCACGACGTCTCGTCAGACCGGATCGATTCCGGCATCGCGACGATCACCGGAAACATGACACGGCAGATCTCATCTGGGCGCATCACAGAAGAAGAACGTGAGACGGCGCTTGATCGCATCAATCCGGCAGTCACCCTGGACGAAGTGGGCACGGCTGACCTGATCATCGAGTCCGCAACGGAGAAAGAAGAGATCAAGAGCGCAATATTTGAGAGCGTGACGCCTCATCTCAGCGATCACACCCTCCTTGCAACAAACACCTCCTCCATCTCCATCACGCGGCTCGCCGCCGCGACGGACCGCCCGGAACGGTTCATGGGCGTACACTTCATGAACCCGGTGCCCGTCATGGAGCTGGTCGAACTGGTGCGCGGGATCGCCACCAATGACGAAACGTTCCAGGAGATGCGCGCCCTGGTTGACCGTCTGGGCAAACAAGCCTCCACGGCGGAAGACTTCCCAGCCTTCATCGTGAACCGCATCCTGGTGCCCATGATCAACGAAGCGGTCTATACGCTCTACGAAGGCGTCGGAACCGTCGAAGGCATCGACAAAGCCATGCACCTTGGAGCCAACCACCGCATGGGACCGCTCCAGCTTGCAGACTTTATCGGCCTCGACACCTGCCTCTCGATCATGCAGGTCCTCTATGATGGCTTGGCCGATACCAAGTACCGCCCCTGCCCGCTTCTGGTGAAATATGTTGAAGCCGGATGGCTCGGTCGCAAAACCAAGCGCGGCTTTTATGATTATTCCGGCGATACCCCTGTTCCGACCAGATAGGCCTACCCTCGCGGATGTGGCCAAGCCCGCTTCATCTCACCGGTCATTAACACATTGATGTTACGACGGGTCCCACGCAGTTGGGGATCAAGAGTATGGGGTTGGAATGAGTGCGCTCGGGAGCAGGCCTGAAAAGGCTGACTGTAAATTGCCTGTGGGTGAGTTTCACTTCTACAACTCGCCAACCCATCCACGAACCATCGCGCTCTATGAGTGTTGGCGTTCGAAATGCACCGCTGACGACATCCCGCGTCGAAATGCAATTGACCCTGTAGAAATACCAAATCTGCTTCCCAACATCAGCATTGTCGACATCGAACGAAGCGCAGGACTCCGTTTCAAAATTCGACTGTTTGGGACGGCACTTTCAGACCTTGTCGGTGAAGACAGAACAGGCTTCTATATGGAGGACATCGGCGACGGCATGATTTCGTCCGCCCGGGCGGAGGCCATCAGACGGTGGCAAACAACCTGCCGTCGCGCCCATGACGAGCGGGAACCAGTTTTCTCAATCGGTACCCGCAGCGACCCTTACAGGAACCACCACATTATTCACACCTGTGCGCTGCCGCTCGCGGACAAGGCGGGCAAGCTCGTGACGCAGATCATCGGATTGATCGAGGTTGAGACCAAGGCAAGCGACCCTACAGGCCTTCTCCAATCGCTGCCTTCATAAGGGCGACGGCCTCCGGCGCATCCCATTCAGCCGGTCCAACAAGGCGCCCAAGCAACTCTCCGTCCCGATTAAGAAGAACAGTTGTCGGCATGCCGAACACGCCGAGAGCGACCCCCGTGCGGGCACTCGCATCATTATAGAGACCGAGATGCTGAATATTGTTCTCTTCATAGAATGCTTTGGGCAGATCAAGGCCGGACCGGTCCAGGCTTACAGCCAGAACTTCAAACTCGTCGCCGCCGAGCTCGGCTTGTAGTCGGTCCAGAGCCGGCATTTCATGGCGGCAGGGACCACACCATGTCGCCCATAAATTGACCAGCACAACCTTGCCCTGCCAATCGTCGAAAGACATTGTCTCGCCCTCGCTGTTGAGGAAACGAACAGGATCTGGTCGTTCTGGGGCTTCAAAAACGGCGAAATTGGCCATCTCGCCGACCGTATAGGCCTGCAGGTCCCCGTTCAGGTTTTCGGCCGAAAGTCGGCCCTCAACATTGCTTTCACCCCAAAAAGTCACGTATATGCCCGCAATGACGAGTGCAGTCGCCAAAATGGCGGCAGCGATCAATACTGGACTTGGGTGACGCATGGAACTTTCTCCTTGCCCACCACCACCCCGGACCAAGCGCCGGAGCGAGAACGATGAGCAACAAAATGTGGGGCGGCCGGTTCGGCGATGGCCCAGATGAAATTATGGAGGAAATTAATGCCTCCATCGGTTTCGACCAGCGTTTCGCAGCCCAGGACATCCGGGGCTCGAAGGCGCACTGTGCCATGTTGGCTGACAAGGGTATTATTTCAAAGGGTGACGCGGATCAAATCATCGACGGCCTCAACACAATCGCGCGAGATATAGACGCGGGCCAGTTCACCTTTTCGCGCTCGCTTGAAGACATTCACATGAATGTGGAAAACCGCCTGTCGGAAATCGTCGGTCCGGCGGCTGGGCGGCTCCATACCGCGCGCTCCCGGAACGATCAGGTCGCGACGGATTTTAAGCTCTATGTGCGCGACACCATCGACCACCTGGACGGTCAGTTGGCGGCGCTGCAAGACGCCTTTGTCACACAGGCTGAGACGCATGCTGACACAGTCATGCCGGGCTTCACACATCTGCAGACCGCCCAACCGGTGACCTTTGGCCACCACTGCCTCGCTTACGTTGAAATGCTGGCGCGGGACAGAGGTCGCTTTGCCGACGCTCGGAAGCGGCTCAACGAGAGCCCTCTTGGCGCCGCGGCGCTTGCCGGCACCTCCTTTCCCATTGATCGGGAGCAGACGGCGACGGCACTGGGCTTTGACGGGCCGACAAGAAATTCCCTCGACAGCGTGTCGGATCGAGACTTCGCGCTGGAAACGCTGGCAGCGGCGGCAATCACGGCGACGCACCTGTCCCGGTTCGCCGAAGAGATTGTGGTTTGGATGTCGGCGGGCTTCAAATTCATCGACCTGCCCGACAGCCTGACGACCGGGTCGTCGATCATGCCGCAAAAGCGGAACCCGGACGCCGCCGAGCTCGTGCGCGCGAAGTCGGGCCGCATCATTGCTGCCTTCACTTCGCTCAGCGTTGTCATGAAGGGATTGCCGCTCGCTTACTCAAAGGACATGCAGGAGGACAAAGAGGCCCTCTTCGACGCGGTTGATGCCCTGTCACTTTGTCTCGCAGCCATGACGGCGATGGCGGGGTCCTTGACCGCCAACAAGGAAGCCATGGCGAAAGCCGCCGGTGGTGGCTTCTCGACCGCCACCGACCTCGCCGACTGGCTGGTGCGGGTTGCCGATATGCCCTTCAGGCAGGCGCATCATGTTACTGGAACGCTGGTCGCCAAAGCGGAAGAAAAGGGCATCGACCTTCATGAATTGACCCTGGAAGAGATGCAGGGGGTCGATCCCGCGATCACAAATGACATATATACTGTCTTGAGCGTCGAGAGTTCCGTCGCCAGCAGAACAAGTTTGGGCGGAACCGCGCCATCCAATGTGCGCGCCGAAGCAGCCCGTTGGCGCAAGGCCTTGGCGGCAGAAGGAGAAACAAGATGATCCGAACCATCCTCGCCCTGACCTTGATGGCGAGCTTTGGCCTTGCGGCTTGTGGGGTCAAAGCACCACCGGTCAAACCGCAGCCAACGAGCCAAGAGCAGACGAGTTAGGTCGCCCCACTCACGCGGATAAATCTGTGCACCATTTTCATTACAAAGAGGGAGTTCTCCACGCCGAGGATGTCTCCCTGAAAGAGATCGCGGCCGAGGTCGGGACACCCTTCTACTGCTATTCGACCGCAACGCTGGAGCGGCACTATCGCGTCTTTGCGGAAGCATTTGAAGGCACGGACACGCTTGTCTGTTACTCTGTGAAAGCAAACTCAAACCTCGCTGTCATCAAGACACTGGGCGATCTGGGCTCCGGTGCCGACATTGTGTCCGAAGGCGAGCTACGCCGCGCCCTTGCGGCTGGGATCCCGCCTGAGCGGATTGTGTTCTCCGGGGTCGGGAAGCAGGCTCAGGAACTGGCCTTCGCCCTTGAGACCGGCATCCACCAGTTCAACGTGGAATCGGAACCGGAACTGGAGCTCCTCTCCCAGATCGCAAGCAGCATGGGCAAAGAGGCAGCCATCGCGCTCCGGGTCAATCCGGACGTGGACGCCAAGACCCACGAAAAAATCACAACCGGTAAGGCGGAGAACAAGTTCGGCGTTTCCTGGCTCCAGGCGCCGCGCGTCTATGCCCGTGCGGCCGAGCTGCCGGGCATCAAGGTCGCAGGCGTCGACGTGCATATCGGAAGTCAGCTGACCGATCTCGCACCCTTTGAAGAAGCCTTCACACGCGTGGCCGCCATGGTCGAGGAACTCCGGGCCGCCGGTCACGACATCACACGCTTGGATCTGGGTGGTGGGCTGGGCATTCCCTACCGTGGAACGAACGATGTACCGCCCCCACCGGCGGACTATGCCGCGATGGTGAAGCGCACCGTGGGGCATCTGGATTGTCAGCTCATGTTCGAGCCCGGCCGCATGATCGCCGGGAATGCCGGCATTCTTGTGGTTCAGGTCATCTTCGAAAAACACGGGGAAGACCGGTCGTTCCTGATTATTGACGGTGCGATGAATGACCTCATTCGCCCGACGCTTTATGACGCCTATCACGAGATCCAACCTGTCGCCGAAACAGCCCCGGGAGCATCTCGGATTACCTACGACATTGTGGGTCCAATCTGTGAAACCGGCGACTTTTTTGCAAAAGGGCGCCCCTTAACGGCCCAAAAACCGGGGGACCTGCTGGCGGTTCTGTCTGCGGGCGCCTACGGCGCAGTACAGGCGTCCACCTACAACACACGACCGCTTGTCCCCGAAGTCATGGTGAATGGATCACAATTTGACGTGATCCGTCCCCGTCCAAGTTATGACCTAATGCTGGAACAGGATAGGATACCTGACTGGCTCACCAAGTAGCGGGAGACATCCCGCATCTTAAGAAGACGACGGGACCCGCGTGACAAAGCCGCAGACATCAATCGCAGACCGAAAGATTGCACAGGAGAGTGCTGCGCTCCCGCGGTCTGTGTCCTCGCGGGTCGAGATCGCGCGTGCGGCATTGTGGTGGGAACGCGCCTGGCCGGCCCTCTGGCCCTCTGTCGGGGTTTTGGGCGCCTATGCAACGCTCACGCTCCTTGGGTTGTTTGAAAGCTGGCCTCTATTGCCGGCCTGGGCTGCATTGATCGCGACATTAGGCGTTGCCGCATACCTCCTGTCTCGCGATCTCGGGTGGTGGGCCATACCAACGCGGGAACAGGGGCTTCGCCGGCTGGAGGAGATGAATCATCTCCCCCACAGACCGCTCTCAACCTATGAAGATCAAGCCTCCGAAGGCTCGGGCAGTGACGAGCTATGGGCAGCGCACCGGCAATGGCTGAAAGCGCGCCTTGCGGCGCTCCGCTCACGATGGCCCTCACCAGGCCTCGCCGCGCGTGACCCCTTCGCGCTCCGGGGTGCGTTGGTGATTTGTTTGGTCGCCGCCTTCGCGATTGCGGGCCCGTTCGCCGGCAGCCGACTGGCGCAAGGCTTCTTCCCTGGTTTCACAGGGACAGGGTCCGTGGGACAGGTCGACGCCTGGATCACGCCACCGGACTATACCGGGCGCGCGCCGGTTTTTCTCACGCTTGCAACACCAGAGACCCTAGAGGTTCCGCAAGGCAGCGAGATGACCGCCAACGTATTTGGCGGCAGCAGGCCTCAGGTCACTCTTGGGCCGGAAGTTCTGCCGCTCACTGAAAGTGACCAGCGCGGAGAGCAGGCATATGAAACCACTGTAACCCTGGACACAGACACCACGCTTTCCATCATCCAAGGTGGGCGCGATCAGGGAACATGGCCGATTGCTGTGACACCGGACGAAGCACCGTTCGTGCGCCTTGTGGAAGCAAGCGCCACAGCCAGACAGACCCTCAAGCTGATCTATGAGGTGACCGATGATTATGGCGTTGTCGGCCTGACAATGGATTTGGCGCTGGATCCGATCTTTGTTCTGGAGGACAAGCAGATTTTCCAGCTTGGCGACGAACATACTGCGCGCGAAGGGTTCAGCCCGCTGATCGACGGCTTTGTCGCCGAGGAAGTCGCAACAAGCATTGATCTCCCTCTGCCCGGCATTCGGCCAACCGACGCGACCAATACGGCCTATAAGGATTTGCTGTCACACCCTTGGGCGGGCTTGCCGGTTATGCTGACCCTCAGTGTCAGCGACGATGCAGAGCAAACAAGCGCCAGCCGGACGGTCAACATGGCCCTGCCCGCGCGACAATTCACAAAGCCGCTTGCGGCCGCTTTGGTGGAACAACGCCAGCGTTTGGCCATATCGCCCCTCAACAGAGGAAGCGTTGCAGGCTTCCTGGACGCATTTGCTCTTGAGGGTGAAAAACACATCGACGACGCGTCCGTTTATCTGGGTCTGCGCGCAGCCTATTGGCGCCTGGTCAGTGCCAGGCGGCCGGGCGACCTTGCAGGCGCGTCAAAACTTCTCTGGGACCTCGCACTCCATATTGAAGATGGGGACCTGTCTATGGCCGAGCGCGACCTGCGGGCAGCCCGAGAAGCGCTCGCTCAGGCCCTGGCTGAGGGGGCATCCCCCAATGAGATCGAACAGCTCATGGAGGATCTCAAGGAAGCCCTGTCCCGCTATCTGGACGAACTCGCAGGCAATGCGACGGCGGAAATCGATCCTTCACTGCAGCCGCCTGGTGATGCCCAAATGCTGGAACGGTCCGATCTGGAAAAGATGCTGGACGCCATCGGCGATCTCGCAAAAACCGGAGCGCGCGACCAGGCCCAGGATCTGCTCTCGCAGCTGGATGACATCCTGGAGAACCTCAACACCGACGATCAACAGCAAACGATGCAGGGAGAATCCGAACTCGCGGATGCCATCGGCGAAATGGGCGACATCATCTCCGAGCAACGCAGCCTCATGGACGAGACGTTTCAGCACGGGCAAGGCGCGACAGCTGGATCAGAAGGCGGTGAGAGTGGCAATGACGGGCCGAGCGGCGGCGCGCCTCTCGAAGACTTGCAGGAGCAGCAGGATGGCCTCCGCCAACGCCTAGAAGACCTCATGGGGCAGCTCGGCGAGAATGGACAACCGGTCCCGGGCGAGCTGGAGCAAGCCGCGAGATCCATGCAGCGCGCGGAAGACCGGCTGTCACAGGGGCGTCCCGATTCCGCCGCCGGCGCTCAAGGACAAGCCATCGACCAGCTCCGCTCAGGCGCCCAGGCACTTGCAGACGCGATGTTTGATTCAATGGGCTCAGGTGGCGAGCAATCCGGTGTAAACGCCGGCGGCGACCAGACCGACCCGCTGGGACGGCCACTCACCTCAAATGGCACGAGCAACTCTGATTCTGTCAGGCTGCCCGATGAACTGGATCTGCAGCGGGCACGGCAAATTTTGGAAGAGCTGCGCAAACGAGCCGCAGAGCTTGGGCGCCCGGAACAGGAACTGGAATATCTGGAACGTCTGTTGCGCCGTTTCTAGCGGTCAGAAATCTGCAGACTGATCAGGGGTTCATTTCTTCCGTCTGATCGAGAAAACGGATTTCCAGATCCCGCGCATCAAGCGGCGGGCTTGAAAGCCGCGTCACAAACTCCGCCGTCTCGCTGGGCTCGAGCGCAGGCTCGGGCAGCGCAAATGTCCAGGCATAGAGTTCGTTCTGCCCTTCGTCGCGCAGACCGACACGGACTCTCGGGACGGACAAACGAGCGTCACCCACATTCACGACTTCGCCCGTGATGGAGAGAACCGGCAGGCCGTTCTCATATTGGTGCTCATAGGCGACGTTCTGAAATTCCATCCGTTGTGGGTTCACCGGCTCATTAAGAGCGGCGTATAGGGATGCCGTCGCGGGCCAGGCGGCGACCAGCTCATCCTTGAAACTGTAGAGCGCAAGCAGCGTCAGACCGACAAAGAGGCCAAGCCCCGCAAACCCTGCGACCTGTCCAAGGCGCCATCGCGTGAGCGTCTTGCGAAAATCGGCCATCCGCCGTGCGGCAACCGCCTCTGAACCTGCACTGGCGGGCGCAGCCTTTTCTTCTGGTGCATCACTATCTTTTGCTGGAGGCGGTGGTGCCGTATCTTTCGCCTCGACGGGAACTTCGTCGGTTTCGTCGAGGGTCTTCGGAATGTCTTTGGGAGGATCCTGATGCCATGTTTCCCCGCACTTGGCGCACCGAACCTTACGGCCCTTTGGCAGAAAACCAGCTGCCTCAACTTGATACTTCGTTGAGCAGGATGGGCAGGAAATAATCATACGAATCAGGTCTTCTCTGAATCAAATTTGATCGTCATCACTTTGCACAGGCCATCCGAGCAACTCAAGAGAGCAATGGGACACGCGCCCCAAACACCACTGAAAACCGCCATCGAGGCATCCAACTTGCACCTCTTTGAGATTTTCCGTGCAAGGGTGGCTTGTGCCGACTATTAAACGCGTAAACGTGGTTAAAGCTGAGTTAATCTACGGGTAAAAGGCGGCATTTTGTGGCCCTGAATGTTACAGCGAAGCAAAGAAGAGCGGCGTAGATGGTTCGGTTTGAAAATGTCGGTATGCGTTACGGGATGGGACCGGAAATTCTCCGCGACGTCTCTTTCCATTTGGAGCCCGGATCCCTGCACTTTCTCACCGGTCCCTCAGGCGCCGGCAAGACCTCCCTGCTGAAACTCATGTTTCTCGCCCACAAGCCGTCTCGTGGCCTCATCTCCATGTTTGGCCATGACGTGGCGACCACATCGCGCGCTGACCTGCCGGGCCTGCGCCGCCGCATCGGCGTCGTCTTCCAGGAATTCCGATTGCTGGAGCATCTCACCACCTATGAAAACGTGGCGTTACCACTCAAGGTGACCGGTCGCAACGAAACTGAATACCGCGACGATGTTGAAGAGCTGCTCACCTGGGTGGGCCTCGGCGACCGCATGCAGGCGCGCCCTTCAACTCTCTCTGGGGGGGAACAGCAGCGCGCTGCCATTGCGCGCGCCGTCGTCGGACGTCCTGCACTGCTGCTCGCAGATGAGCCCACCGGGAATGTCGACCCGGAAATGGGCCAACGGCTACTGCGTCTTTTTATTGAGTTGAACCGGTTGGGCACGTCCGTACTTATCGCGACCCATGATCGCGCGCTTGTTGATGCCAGCCGCGCGCCTGAGCTCATCATTCAAAATGGGGAGCTGAGCTATCGTGGCTGAGGTGCAGACGGAGAACCAGACCGCGCCAAGCATCTTATCTAGAGGAGTTGCGCTGATCGCTGGAAGGAGCCAGCGCACAGGCATCATGCCACCGGCTGATGTCACGGGGGCCACCCTGGTGCTTGTCGTCGCGGCCATGTGTTATCTCGCCTGTCTGGCATTTGGCGCGATGGTCACCGTGACCCGTTCTGCCAACGACTGGACAGCACAATTGCAGGGCTCCCTCACGATCCAGGTCAAGCCACACCCGGACATTGCGACAGAAGATCAGGTCACCGCAGCGCTGTCCGTGCTGGACGATGTGGAAGGGATTGAACGGGCGAGCGCCCTATCCGAAGAGGACATACGTTCCCTCCTCGATCCCTGGTTGGGTGAAACGACGGAGAGCGAAGACCTGCCGCTTCCCTCGCTCATCGATGTGGAACTGAGCCCGGACGCGAATGTTGATATGAGCCTGCTCGCCGAGCGTCTTGCCGCGGCAGCGCCGGGCATCGAACTCGACACCCACCGGCAATGGCTGGGCGAACTTCTGGGAGCAGCGCGGTCGGCGGTCTGGCTCTCTATCGGCATTCTCACGCTGATCACGCTGACGACGGTCGCGATCGTGGTATTCGCGACCCGGGCCAGCCTCGCAGCCAATCATGAAAGCGTGGAGGTGCTGCATCTGGTGGGCGCACCAGATGAATTTGTCGCCAACGAAGTGCAGAAACATTTTCTGCAGCTCGGTCTGCGAGGCGGCGCCAGCGGTCTGGCTGCCGCTGTTCTAACCTTCCTCGCCATCACCTGGTTGGGGTCCGAGGGGGGCGCATTCCTGCTCCCAGTCCCGGGTCTGATGCTGGGCGACTATCCTTGGCTGCTATTGGTGCCAGCCATTGTCGCGTTAACCACCACCATTGCCGCACGGATTACGGTTCTTCGCGTTCTAGGCCGAATGATCTAAGGCCAAAAATCGCCGCAAATTGGCGCTATAGCCTGTCTCCTCATGCTAAACTGGGCTTCCTGGGAAGATGAGCGATCGGCGATCATGTACGCGACACTCAAAGCCATCTGGGGAAAACTGCCCCAACGACTGAGACTGGCCCTCACGGGTCTGACAGTCTTGGTGGTCGGCTATACAGCTGGCTTCCTTTGGTTTGTAAGTGAAATCCCAAGATCAGATCCGACCGGCGCCCAGGTCTCGGCTGACGCCATCGTTGTGCTCACGGGAGGCCCAGAGCGGATTGATGCCGCCATGGATCTGCTGACGAGCGGCAGAGGGGCCCGTTTGCTGGTTTCCGGTGTGCATCCAGAGGTCACCAAAGAGGAGCTCAGCGACCTCCTGAGCCCGGATAAAGCCCTTTTCGACTGCTGTGTCGACATGGACTGGCGGGCGGAAGATACCATCGGCAATGCGGCAGAGACCGCTTCCTGGGTCGAAGCCAATGGGTTCCAAAGCCTGTTGGTGGTCACCAGCGCCTACCATCTGCCACGCGCCCTTCGCGAACTGGGGCACACCATGCCAAGCACGGAACTTCGAGGTCATCCGGTCTTCCATGACGGGGTCCACCTGGATGAATGGTGGCGATATTCCGGCACCAGCCGACTGCTCATTGCAGAATACTCCAAATTTCTGCTAACGCTGGTGCGGTTGGGTGGCCTGGAAGAAGCGTGAACGCCAAGTGGGCGCCTGACACCCGCTTTTCTGGCCGGAAGGGAACCGTCACTTGCTCTTATTTCGATCCGTTCTGTTCAACATCCTGTTTTACGGGACATCCGTCATTGCCGGCCTGATCGGTCTTCCACTCCTGTTGGGTCCATCACGATACGCGGTTTGGTTGATGCGCGCGGTTGGCCGCTGGAACATGTGGCTCCTCAAGGTCATCGCAGGCACGAGCTATGAAGTCAGGGGCAGGGAGAACGTTCCCGAGACCGCTTGCGTTGTGGCGTCCAAACACCAATCAATGTGGGAAACGGTGAGCCTGCTCGCCATCGTAGATGACCCAGCATTGGTCATGAAACAGGAGCTTCTCTACATCCCGCTCTATGGCTGGTATGTACAGAAAGCGCGCATGATTGCCATACGCCGTTCCGATGGCCCGAAGGCACTGCGCAAGATGCTCCGCCAGGCCGCCGACGCGGCGGCAGAAGATCGGCACCTGATCATCTTTCCAGAAGGCACGCGGGCAGCCCCCGGCGCCCGCAATCCTTACATGCCTGGTGTCGCCGGACTCTACAGCCACCTGGACGTTCCCTGCGTACCCGTTGCGCTCAATTCAGGTCTGTTCTGGCCTCGGCGGAAACTTGAACGGAGACCCGGCACCATCATCATCGAATTCCTACCCCCGATCGAGCCAGGCCTCAAACGCGCCGAGTTCATGGCTGAGCTGGAAACGCGGATTGAGACGGCGACGGACAAACTGCTGGTGGAGGCAGGCTTCGATCTGGCGGCTGCACAGCAGGCAATCGCTGCTGAAGTCAGCAAGGCTTAATCTTCTCAAATCATGATCCTGTCTGGGCCCAGCTGATTTTGTCAGGAGTGTCCCGCATGATTGAGAACATTAACAGAACATTCGTTGACGTGGGCACCGATCCGGATCAAGATCACAGCCCCCGAAATCCACTGCCCGCATCCGGAAACCGATAGATGACGCAGCCTGACAGCCTGATCCCAATTGCCGACCAGATCTGGCGGATGAAGTACCGTTTCAGCGGCTCGGACACGCTGCCCGCAGATGAAACCGTTGAGGCTACTTGGGCACGGATAGCGGACGCACTGGCTGAGGCAGAAGCTCCGGCGGAGCGATCCAGATGGTCAGGTGAGTTCAGACAGGCTCTGGAGGGATTTCAGTTCCTGCCTGCGGGACGCATCGTGGCTGGCGCGGGAACCGAACGCGCCGTCACTCTTTTCAACTGTTTTGTTATGGGCGATGTCCCGGACGACATGGCGGGTATCTTCGAGGCGCTGAAGGAAGCAGCACTCACTATGCAGAAAGGGGGAGGCATCGGATATGATTTCTCCACTCTGCGTCCCAAAGGGACTGAAGTGAAAGGCGTCGGCGCGGACGCGTCGGGCCCGTTGAGCTTCATGGATGTCTGGAACGCCATGTGCCAGACGATCATGTCCGCCGGATCCAGGCGGGGCGCCATGATGGCGACCATGACCTGCAGTCACCCGGACATTGAAGAATTCATTGAGGCGAAACAGCAAGCTGGACGCCTCACCATGTTCAACCTGTCCGTTCTGGTCACGGACCCGTTCATGGAGGCGGTGGAGGCAGACGGCGACTGGCCCCTCACCTTCAACGGCAAGACGCACAGGACGGTCAAGGCGCGCGCGCTCTGGGACAAGATCATGGCGGCCACCTACGCCTATGCCGAGCCCGGCGTCATATTCATCGACCGCATCAACAAGCAAAACAACCTCGCCTACTGCGAAACCATCCACGCCACCAACCCGTGCGGGGAACAACCGCTGCCGCCCTATGGCGCCTGTCTGCTCGGCTCCATCAACCTGGCGTGCCTGGTCAAAGAGCCGTTCACCGAGAACGCTCATATCGATCTGGCAGAGCTGCACAGACTGGTGCATACCGCCGTGCGCGGCATGGACAATGTGATCGACATTTCACAATTCCCCCTGCCCCAACAGGCCCACGAGGCCAAAGCGAAGCGCCGTATTGGCCTTGGTGTCACCGGCCTCGCCGATGCGCTGGTCATGTGCGGAACACGCTATGGCAGCGATGAGAGTCTGAGCCTCATCGAAAGCTGGATGAAAGCACTCCAGCGCGCCGCCTACCTCACGTCCACAGACCTGGCGGCGGAGAAAAGTGCCTTTCCACTTTTTGACAAGGACGCCTTTCTCGCTGGCGAAACGGTCAAACGGCTGGATCCAGATGTACGTGCCGCCATTGAGAAAAACGGCATTCGGAACGCGCTTCTGACATCGATCGCCCCCACCGGAACGATTTCGCTCTTCGCGGGGAATGTCTCGAGCGGCATCGAGCCCATCTTCGCCCTCGACTACACCCGCAAAGTGTTGATGCCTGATGGCTCCCACACTGAGGAAAAGGTCGTCGACTATGCTGTTGCCCAATATCGGACCGAGTTCGGAGACGATGCCGCGCTGCCCGACACATTTGTGACCACGGAGGATCTCAATCCTCAGGACCATGTGAAGGTTCAGGCAGCCGTTCAGAAATTTATCGACAGTTCCATTTCCAAAACCATCAATTGTCCGGAAGACCTGAGCTTCGAGGAATTTAAGTCTGTCTACCGCGATGCCTATCAGATGGGACTGAAGGGCTGCACCACCTATCGTCCAAGCGACGTCCGCGGTTCTGTCCTCTCCGCAACCACAAAGCCTGAAGAAGAAACCACTCAGAGCCAGTCAGCCCTGCCGTTGGAAGCGCCGAGACCATCTCTCGAGCCAGTTGAAAGAGATGGCGTCGTCTACATGTCGTCGCCGCTGGAACGCGACAGCGTACTGCCGGGCTTCACATACAAACTTCAGTGGCCCGAAAGTGACCATGCGATTTACATCACGCTGAACGACATCCTGCAGGATAATCGCAGACGTCCCTTCGAGATTTTCATCAACTCCAAGAACATGGAGCACTACGCCTGGACGGTCGCACTAACCCGCATGATTTCAGCAGTCTTCCGGCGCGGCGGCGACGTGACCTTTGTGGTGGAAGAACTCAAAGCTGTATTTGATCCACGAGGCGGCGCCTGGGTGGACGGGCGTTATGTACCGAGCCTGCTCGCCGCCATCGGAGAGGTGATTGAACAGCATATGATCGACACCGGCTTCATCTCCAAAGAGGAAGGACGCCCGATCTCCGAAGCACTCCAGAAGGTCGCTGGTGATACGGACGGCCCAAAAAGAGCGAGTTGCCCCCGCTGTGGCAGCCGATCCCTAATCCGACAGGAAGGCTGCGACAATTGCACCGAGTGCGGATATTCGCGGTGTGGCTGACGACAACGTGAGCTTAAAAGTCTCAAACGCCGACGCCAGATCCCTGCTGTTGAACAAGCAGGGACTGGGTCAAAGACCAGCCGGCCGGTTTAATGCCGACAAGCTGCAGGACCTCATAAAACAATTGGGTTATGTGCAACTCGACAGCATCAATACCGTTGAGCGCGCCCACCATATGATCCTTCACTCAAGAGCAGATGGGTACCGCCATAAACACCTGAAGCAACTACACGAAGACCGCGGCACCCTATTTGAGCATTGGACCCATGATGCCTGTCTGATCCCGACGGAATTCTACCCCTATTGGCATCACCGTTTTGCACGCGCCAAAAGCCATCTCGACCAGGAGAATTGGAAGAAGCGACTGGGACCCGACGGACCAAAAATCGTGAAGGCAGTGAAAGCCCGCATCCGCAAGGAAGGGCCCCTCATGTCCCGCGACTTTGATGACAAAGGCCAGGGCGCCTGGTGGGGTTGGGGGCCCTCAAAGACCGCCCTCGAATATCTTTGGCGCACAGGGGAACTCGCCATCGTTCGCCGCGAAGGATTTCAGAAAGTCTACGACCTGGCCGAAAGCTGCATTGAAGAGTGCCACCGACAGGAAAAGCCAAGCCGCACAGAAACCATTGACTGGAAATGCCGCCAGGCTTTGCACCGCTTGGGAGCCGCGACCCATGGCGAAATCGCCGCCTATTGGGCAAGTGTGTCCAGCAAACAGGCCGCTGAGTGGGTGAAAAAACACCTAGGGCGCGACCTGATCCAGGTGGAAGTAGAGGGTCAAGACCGCACCTGGCGACCAGCTGTTGCCTTCGCGTCCATCGAAGAAGAGCTGGCCGACCTTAAGGCACCATCCAAGCGCCTTCGCCTATTGAGCCCGTTTGATCCTGTGGTGCGCGACCGCAAACGGGCCGAGAGGCTGTTTGGGTATGACTACCGCGTCGAAATTTTCGTGCCTGAGAAGAAGCGTCAGTATGGATATTATGTGCTGCCTATATTGGAAGGCGCCAAGTTCACCGGCCGCGCCGACATCAAAGTTCACCGCAAGGAAGGCCGGGTTGAAGTGAAAGGCCTTTGGCTGGAAAAAGGGGTGAAGCTGAGCGGGGCGCGCGAGGACGGTCTGCGAAAAGCCCTTGGCCGCCTGACAAAATTCACCGGCGCGGAGACGTTTGACCTAGACGCCGCTCTACTGCGTGCCAAAGCGTCTCCAACCCCTGATCGCTGATCTCCATCTTCTGAAGATGCTCGACTGTGCTCTGGAGATAGTCCGGGTTCTTACCCGATTGCCCCTCGCCATGCGCAATAAGTTCCACCTGCCGCTCGAATGCAAGCTTGTGCGCATATTGCTCGTGCTCCCGGTCAACGATGAAGCAGAGCGCCTCCACTTTGGGCAGCGGCCCATCCAAAAGGGTCAACGGCCGCGTGACATCAAGATAAACGCTCGTCACCTGCTCCCGTTCTTTCAGATAGGCACGGGTGTCCTCCGCATGTTCCGGCGCGACCTGATAGGCAAATCCTCGACAGGACCCACCACGATCAAGGCCAAAGACAAGCCCAGGACGCTCTCTCGTTCCGCGATGCACATGACTGAAAACACAAAAGGACCGGTGATAGCCGTGTAAACGTGCGGCATATCGAGCGACAAACGGAAATCCCGGGCGCCACATCAACGACCCGTATCCAAATACCCATAAATCCTGCATGATGTTGCTACGCTTGCTTAACTGTTTACCTCAACACTGGGAAATCTATCAGGTCTTCCCTCTCCCCCCAAAAGCAGCTGCGGTCGCGCGTCTGCTTGCAGAATGTCATTAGCTTTATGAGCCGTTTGCCTGAACCCATGAAAAACATCCGCTGGTCACTCATACTCCCTTTCATCCTCGTTGCAGTGGGCGCCCTCGCCTATTCGATCTGGTGGTTCAGCTTGGCAGACCGAGTGGAAGCAGCCGTGGTGCAATGGCAGGCGGATCAGGCAGAGAGGGGAATCGTCGCAAGTTGGGATGGTCTGGAGACAGGCGGCTATCCGTACAGAATACAGGTTGATGTGGAGGGGGGGCGCATCGAAGCGCCCGACACACCCCTCGCATGGGCATGGGAAGCAGACTCGCTGAGCGCACAGACCCTGGCGTACCGGCTTAACCACATCATTGTCGACGTTCCAGGCCAGCAACGCCTGCACTATTCAGACCAGCGGGACGGAACCGACCAGCGGTTTGTCCTGAACCTCACATCTGACGTGTTTTGGGCAAGCTATGTCGACGAAAGTGCCGAAGAAAAACGTCTGTCGGCCGACATTCAAAACCTGTCCTTGGTGAGAGCCCAGCAAACCGACGCGGGGCAGGTTCTCGCCGGCGGCGGAGCGGCGGGACGGCTGCAGATGCATGGGCGGCCATCACCCGCAATTGACGGCATCGCCTTTGATGTGGCTCTGAAAGGCCAGGACATTTCCTGGGTCGATCTTGGCACAACCACATGGGCGGGAAGCGAAATCACCCACGTGGAAGCGCAAACGCGCATCAAGGATCTGCCTCCGGGGTTTCCCGACACCCTGAGCACGCTGCTGCCAGACGCCGCGGCATATGGCACAACCCTCGCCATCTCCGAGTTCGCGCTTGAATGGGGCCCGATCGAAATGACCGGCGAGGGCGAAATGAAACTGGACAGCCTTGGACGACCGGAGGGTCGGTTCCGCACCAGCGTCGGGAATCTCGATGGATTGATCAAAGCCCTCGTCAGCGCCGGGATTGTGTCGGAGCAAAGCGCGCGCCTCGCCTTTGCGGGCATGGTCGCGCTGTCGGGTTTGCAGGGTGAAGAAGCCGGCCGGGTCCGCTTGCCCGTGGCAATGAAAGATGGCGTTCTGTTCTTAGGCCCTGTCGCCGCCGCGCGGCTGGAGCCTCTCTACTAAAACCAGCTCGAGAAGGAGGCTTAATCCTCTTTCGCCGGGTCCCGGCCAAAATTGGGCGCCGCACTTTCCTGCCCGGCATCCACGATGGACCGGCGGATATCTTGGGTGCGGGTAAAGAGATCAAACAATGCATCCCCGTCACCCCAGCGAATGGCGCGTTGCATCGCCGCCAGGTCTTCGGAGAACCGTCCAAACATTTCGAGGATCGCATCGCGATTGTTAAGACAGACGTCACGCCACATGGTCGGGTCAGAGGCCGCGAGACGCGTGAAGTCACGAAAGCCCCCGGCTGAATATTTGATCACTTCCGACTTTGTGACCGTCTCCAGATCGTCCGCGGTTCCCACAATATTGTAGGCGATGAGGTGCGGCAGGTGACTGGTGATGGCGAGAACAAGGTCATGATGCTTGGCATCCATGACATCAATCTTCGAACCACAGGCCTCCCAGAAACGGGACAGTTTCGTCACCATCTCAGGGTCGTTACCCTCAAGCGGTGTCAGAATACACCAGCGCCCATCAAAAAGTTCTGGAAACCCAGCATCCGGTCCGCTCTGCTCCGTCCCCGCAATCGGGTGCCCGGGAATGAAGTGCACGCCGTCTGGAACATGAGGCCCCACGTCGTCGATCAGCGATGCTTTAACCGATCCCACATCGGTGAGGATTGCACCTTTGGCAAGATGAGGCCCAATCTCCTGGGCCACAGCGCCGACGGCGCCGACAGGCGTACAGAGGACCACCAGGTCCGCGCCCTTGACCGCCTCAGTGGCGCTGGCCTCCGCCCTGTCGATAAAGCCGATTTCAAGCGACCGCGAGCGTGTCGCTTCTGAACGCGCGGATCCGACAATCTCGCCCGCCAGCCCCGCCCGTTTCATCGCGTGTCCAAGCGACGACCCGATCAGGCCCAGGCCGATTAGCGCAACCCGGTCAAAATGCGTTTCCTCACTCACCGGCTGTCCCCCACAAACCGTTTCAGTGCATCGACCACCAAACGGTTCGCTTCTTCGGTGCCGACACTCAGCCGCAGGAAGTCAGGCATGCCGTAGGCCCCGACACCGCGCAGAATGAGCCCCTGTTTCATCAGAAATTCATCAGCGTCCGCAGCCCGTTGTCCCTCAACATCAGGGAAACGAATGCTCAGAAAATTTGCCGACGCAGGCAGCACATCAAGACCGAGCGCGGTGATTTCACGAGTGAGCCATGCAGACCATTTCTCATTATGGTCAGCCGCCTGCTCGACATGAGCCTGATCCTTCATGGCGGCGACGCCCGCCATCAAAGCAGGCGTGTTTACGTTGAACGGTCCGCGAATGCGGTTCAAAACATCCGCCACCGCTTCGGGGCAATAGGCCCAGCCCAGCCGCAAGGCCGCCAGACCGTAGATCTTCGAGAAGGTACGCGTCATCACCACATTGTCATGGGTCGCGACAAGCTCAATGCCGGCTTCGTAATCGTTACGGCGTACATATTCGGCATAAGCAGCATCCAGCACCACCAGCACATCGTCACGCAGACCGGCGCGCAGGCGCCGCACTTCATCTGCCGGAATGTAGGTACCGGTTGGATTGTTGGGGTTTGCCAGGAACACGACCTTGGTCGCCGCAGTCTGCGCAGCCAGAAACGCGTCCACCGTAGCTGTGAAGTCGGTCTCTGCGACCGTCACAACTTTAGCACCAGCTGCCTTTGTGATGATCGGATAGACCAGAAAGCCGTGCTCACTCACAATCGCTTCGTCGCCAGGGCCGAGATAGGACTGCGCCAGCAGGTGCAAGATCTCATCAGAGCCCGCACCACAAATGATCCGATCTGCATTGAGCCCAAATCGATCCGCAATGGCTTCCCTGAGCGCCCGGACAGATCCGTCCGGGTAAATCTCAAGACTGCCGCCAACCGCCTGGAAGGCCTCTATGGCCTTCGGGCTGGCGCCCAAGGGAGTCTCGTTCGCGGAAAGCTTGAATACCCGCGCAGCGCCCTCGGCGGTCTCACGACCACCGACATAAGGCACGATGTCCATAATGCCGGGCTGTGGCTTCAACGATGTCATCATTCCGTCCTCAAAAGCGTCGTCGCAGAATGTTTACCGCCCACGAGCGACGCGCGGCTATTCATAGGGGGCACAAAGGTTAAAATCAAAGAAAACGTTGACAATCAGGGACTTGCGCCTCTAGGTAAGCTCCCTTTTTGCAAGGTCATTGAAAGACGGACAGGCTACGCGGACGGCGCCAAATGGCAATGTCTGAGCGAGGCAGGACCATGGGTACAAGTGCAGACATATCCGGCGATCGGTCCCGGAACCAAGATGAGCCCAATCTGGCGTTTGAGATGGTGACATTTCAATCGGACAAGCCTTTGCGGCTCGACAGCGGTGTCGACCTCTACCCCGTCACGCAGGCCTATAACACCTATGGGACCTTGAACGCCGAGAAATCCAACGCCGTTCTTGTCTGCCACGCGCTGACCCTCGATCAGCATGCAGCCAACCAACATCCGGTAACGGGCAAAGAGGGCTGGTGGACGGGCATGATCGGCCCTGGCCGTCCCATCGACACAGACCGCTTCTTCGTGATCTGTCCGAACGTCATTGGCGGCTGCCAGGGCACCACCGGTCCGGAATCGGTGAACCCTGCCACCGGCAAGCCCTATGGCCTTGATTTCCCGGTGATCACGATCGCCGACATGGTGCGTGCGCAGGTGCAGCTGATCGACCATCTGGGCATCGATAAGCTCTTCTGTGTTGCAGGCGGGTCCATGGGCGGCATGCAGACGCTGGAATGGGCGAGCGCTTACGCAGACCGTGTTTTCTCTGCGATCCCTATCGCCACGGCAGCCCGCCATTCGGCCCAAAATATCGCGTTTCATGAGGTTGGTCGGCAGGCCGTGCAGGCCGACCCGGAGTGGCATGACGGCGCCTATTACGACCATGGCACGAGACCCCGTAAGGGTCTTGCCGTCGCACGCATGGCAGCGCACATCACCTATATGTCAGAAGGCTCCCTCTTCCAGAAGTTCGATCGCAACCTTCAGGACGGCGATGAGTTCACCTATGGCTTTGGACCGGATTTCCAGATCGAGAGCTATTTGCGGCATCAAGGTTCGACCTTTGTCGATCGGTTCGATGCGAACTCCTATCTCTACATCACCCGGGCGATGGACTATTTCGACCTGGCCGCCGGTCATGGCGACTCGCTTGCAAACGCGTTCAAGGACACAGAGACCCGTTTCTGCGTTGTGTCCTTCACAAGCGATTGGCACTACCCCACGGTCTACAACAAGCAGATCGTGCACGCGTTAAACGCGGTTGCCGCTAATGTGAGTTTTGTTGAAATCGCGTCCGACAAAGGCCACGACGCCTTCCTGCTTGACGAACCGGAGATGTTTTCCACCCTTCGAGGCTTCATCGACAGCGCAGCAGAACGGCGAGGGCTCGCCTAATGGCTCTGAAGCCCCTCGACAATCGGCGCGATCTCTCCATCATCGCGGATTTGGTGGAGCCGTCCTCCCGCGTGCTCGACGTGGGGTGTGGTGAAGGTGAGCTGCTGGAAATTTTGGCGACCAAACGCAATGTGGACGGCCGCGGCGTTGAGCTCTCACAAGAGGGCGTGAACGCCTGCGTGACAAGAGGCCTGTCGGTCATTCAAGGCGATGCGGACCAGGACCTTGGCGACTATCCCAAAGACGCGTTCGATTATGTGATCTTGAGCAAAACAATCCAGGCCACGCGCAATCCAGGAGCGGTGCTGCGCCAAATGAGACGCATTGGCCGCCATGTGATTGTCTCTTTCCCGAATTTTGGCCACTGGAAAATCAGGTTTCAGCTTGGACTTCTTGGGCGGATGCCAGAAACCGATACCCTTTCCGACAAATGGTATGACACCCCCAATATCCATCTCTGCACAGTCAAAGACTTCGTGGTCCTGTGTGATGAGTTGGATTTGGAGGTGGTTCAGGGGCTCATGCTATCCGGTGGGCGGGTAAGACAGGCCAGCAATCCAGGCTTTTTTGACAATTTGCTCGCCGAAGAAGCCGTCTTTTTGCTGAAGCGGCGCTGACGCGCCGCCGCATTAGGCGCTGATCGCCTCGGAGTCCTGCTCGCCGGTGCGAATGCGGACAGCTGAGCCAAGGTCCATCACAAAGACTTTGCCATCGCCAATTTTTCCCGTCGAAGCAGTCTTGCAGATGGTATCCACCACGTTGTCGACCACTGAATCTTCTACAGCAATCTCAAAGCGCACCTTTGGCACCAAAGTCACCTGATATTCAGCGCCGCGGTAGATTTCCGTTTGCCCCTTCTGGCGTCCATGTCCTTTAACTTCGCTCACGGTCAGACCGGAAATCCCGATCTCTGCGAGCGCGTCCATAACTGACTCAGTTACAGCGGGTTTCACAATTGCGACGATCATTTTCATGAGGCGTACCTTTAGCTAGTCCGGTTCGTGGTTAATGCGTGACATCGTGGCCGATCCCGCGCGTCCTGTCACGTTTCCTTTGAAGCCGCTCGTGGCCAAGCTACCGACTGGCGCGGCCAATCGGCGCTGAACAGCGTTCTCAACTGCCAGAGGCGGTGTTGCATACATTTGCTTCGCTGCCTCAACCAAAATCACGCCGGCAAAGCGGCCCCCGCCGATGCGGCCCAACCGTTCCCAGGCCACCGCCGAGCGCAAAAACGGCCGGGCACCAAATGGTGGCACAAAAAGACATGACCGCCATAGCGTCGGTGTGAACATGGCACCACGAAGCAGGTCGGTCAGCTGCATCCGCGTAAACGGTCGTCCGTGCCCAAACGGTGTCTTGTCCCGACGCGACCAGAAGCCGTGCCTGTTTGGCGCGACAATGAGCAAGCGGCCGCCCGGCGCCAAAACCTGCCAGGCTTGTCGAAGCAGGGCGCGCAACGCTTCGCTATTCTCAACGGAATGAATCAGCACCAATCTGTCGACGCATTCATCAGGGAGCGGCAGATGAGTTTCTTCTGCCAAGGCGACCAATCCCGGACCATCTGACGGCCATCGCACCACCCCTTGTTCCGCAGGCATCAGCGCAAGGACGCGGGTTGCCTCTCCGAGAAAAGGCCGCAGGTAAGGCGTGGCATACCCAAAGCCGGCAAGCGTCATCCCGGATACGTTCGGCCAGACGTTCCGCATTTGGTGTCCGATCAGCCGACGGGCCACCCGGCCCAGCGGTTTGGAATAAAAGCTTCTGAGATCGACAACATCCGGATACATGGGCTCAAACTACCAGATTTTGCGAAAAACGGCGTTAACCGGGCGGGTGAATAGGCGCAAACAAGCGTCCACCGGTTCATTTTGACATAAATCGGCGTTACCCTGCTTTAAACAACATCGCGCGCCCGGAGCAATTATGTCCAAGCTTGTCATCCATCAAATTCCCTGCCTCAGCGACAATTATGGCTATCTGATTCACGACCCGGAAGCCGACACGACGGCAACAATTGACACACCCGAAGTAGGGCCAATTGAAGCAGCGCTGAAGAGCCATGGCTGGGAGCTCACGCACATTCTCAACACCCACCACCATTATGATCACGCCGGTGGCAATCTTGAGCTACAGGAGAAGACCGGCTGCGCCATTATTGGTCCGCGCGATGAGGCGGACAAAATACCCGGCATTGAAAAGGAAGTCGGAGACGGCGACACATTTCTTTTCGGGACCCATGAAGTACGCGTCATCGGCGTACCTGGCCACACGCTCGGACATATCGCCTATTACTTCGAAGACGAAGGCGTCGCTTTTGTCGGGGATGCCCTATTCGCACTTGGGTGTGGCCGCGTGTTTGAAGGCACTCCTGATCAGATGTGGTCCTCACTTGAAAAACTGATGGCCTTGCCTGATGAGACCACGGTCTACTGCGCCCACGAGTACACCCAGGCCAATGCCAAGTTCGCTGCAACAATCGAGCCTGGCAACACGGACCTGACGGCACGGATTGCCGAGATCGACAAACTGCGCGCGCGCGGTGAACCCACGGTCCCGACTACGATCGGATTGGAACGCAAGACCAACCCCTTTGTTCGGCCATCAAGTGAAGAGATACAAAAAACCGTCGGACTGAGCGGAGCGACTGCCGCCGCAATTTTCACCGAAGTCCGTCAGCGCAAAGACAATTTCTAGAGATCATCTGTCAGGTAGAGTTGAGTATGAACAAACAGCCGCACACACAGATGACACCGGACCAGCTGATCGACGAACTGGGTCTCCAACCGCATCCGGAAGGCGGGCACTTTTGTGAGACGTTTCGCGATGACGCGGCGGGGGAAAAAGAGCGCGCGCATTCCACCGCGATCTACTACCTGCTGAGAGCGGGTGAACGATCCCATTGGCACCGGGTGGACGCAACGGAGATTTGGCACTGGTACGCGGGCGACCCGCTCCGCCTCTCCGTCGCAACCGACAGCACGGATGATCCACGACATACAACCCTTGGGCCCGACATACCTGCCGGTGAACGGCCTCAGGGCATTGTCAAAAAAGACGAATGGCAAGCAGCCGAAACTCTGGGCGAGTGGACTCTTGTCGGCTGCACAGTAGCGCCGGGTTTTGACTTTGCAGGCTTTGAGTTGGCACCACCGGACTGGCAGCCCGGAAACACTTGAGATTTCTCTACGGGGGGTGGGGAAATGAACAAAACACTCGTGAGCCTATGCGCGCTCGCACTGACATTCGGGGCTCATACCGCCGTGCTCGCGAGCGCACCATCGCAGGCATGCCTTGAGGCTGGCGGCCCAAGCCGCACGGTCATCGTTCCAACGACCCCACAAAGCTATGGCACCATGCAATATGCGCGCACGGTTGACCTTGAGCCGAAAGAGGTCGTTCTGACCTTTGATGACGGGCCAGACCCTGATGTCACGCCAAGCATCCTGGACACGCTCGACAAGTATTGCGTCAAAGCGACCTTTTTCTTTACCGGCCTTCGGGCAGAGCGCTATCCGCATCTTGTGCGTGAGGCAGCGCGCCGAGGGCACACGATTGCCTCCCATTCCTATTCTCACCCCAACAATCTCCGACGCCTCAGCTGGAACGGCGCAACACGCCAAATCAAGCGGGGGATTGCTGAGATCGAGGCGGCGCTCGACGGGGCTCCAGAAACAGAGCATATCGATGTGGCACCCTTTTTCCGCTTCCCCGGACTGAACCATTCCAGCGCCCTGCGCGGCTGGCTTGCCGCCCGCGACATTTCCACCTTTTCTTGCGATGTGGGTACGGACGATTGGCGACGCATCTCGTCGCGCGCTGTGGTCTATCGGGCGGTCCGAAACATCCGCTCCAAAAGCGGCGGGATTGTTATCTTCCACGATACCAAGCAGCGGACTGCTGCCGCCCTCCCGTTCGTTCTGCAGCGGTTAAGGTCAGAAGGCTACCGGGTCGCCCATATGGTGCCGGAAAGTGACCTGCCAGAAGAGCAGCCCCCTGCCACCGACCCGTCCGCCGACGGGGCCCTGGCCGAAACGCCAGCACTTGAGACACCCACCGATCTTTCGCTAAGCTCCGCCCTATGACGAAGTCACGCGACATAGAACTCTCCAGCAGACGGCGAATTCTCAAAGGGAGCCTCGCCGCCGCGAGCGCCCTTGTGACACCCGCAATCGTGCAGGCCTCAGCGCCCTACAAGCGGACGCTCCGCATGCAGAGCCTCAATTCCGGCGAACGGCTGACCATCACCTATTGGGCTGACGGCGCGCATCTGTCAGAGACTTTTAGCGCTATCAACTGGTTCATGCGGGATCTGAGAAACAACACCACCATTCAAATGAGCACCAATCTGCTTGATCTGATGTGGGAAATCGACCAGCTGACACCGTCACGGGCGCCGCTCTACACCATGTCTGGCTACCGGTCGCCTGAGACCAATGCCCGGCTGGCCTCCCGCTCCGAAGGCGTCGCGGAGAACAGCTTTCATATGCAGGGCATGGCGATGGACCTCACACAGGATTTCCACGATGTCGGCATGCTGTACCGCGTGGCAAAATCCTTAGGGAAAGGCGGTGCTGGCTATTACCCGACGAGCCGGCCTTTCGTGCATCTGGATGTGGGACCGCCTGGAACCTGGGTCTATCCGGCGCCGGGCCGCGGGGACGACAGCACAGGCTGAGCCGGAGCCCGCCACCAGGCGGATGGTGCATGCCCAGAGCTATCCTGGCGAAAACTGATACGGCCGCTATTTCACCCTTCCGTGGCAGATGTTCAGCATTCCGTAAATGTTGCACTGCACAATAAGATGTCCTAGAAGCACCGTTCGGCTGACATGATGCGTATCAAAAGATGTTCAGATAGGCAAAAAAGAGCTGAAATTGCTCGGTACAGCTACTTTTGATCTACCGCGATGCACCAACGGACTTGCGCATCGCAACACTGGCGCGCAACAATGACAAGAAACAAGGCCGTGTCCGGACCACCCGGCGGCCAGAATAAAGAGGCGATCCTTGGCAAAGAAGAAACCAGTTGCCGGCGAACCGATCACGATCAAGAAATATGCAAATCGTCGGCTCTATAACACTGCGACCAGCTCCTATGTGACGCTGGAAGACCTGGCGACCATGGTCCGGGAAGGGCAGGATTTTCTTGTCCACGACGCCAAGACATCAGAAGACCTGACAAGGTCGGTCCTTACTCAGATCATTTTCGAACAAGAGCAAAAGGGTCACAATCTCTTGCCGGTTCCGTTTCTGCGGCAATTGATCAGCTTCTATGGCGACAGCCTCCAGGGCTTTGTGCCCTCTTATCTTGAGATGAGCATGGACACCTTCGCCCAGGAACGATCCAAGCTGGTCGACAAAATGACCTCTGCCTTTGGTGGCAAAGAACGATTTGATCAGTTCGAAGAACAGATCCGCAAAAACATCTCTATGTTCGAAGAAGCCATTCGAATGTTCTCACCCTTTGCCCTGCGCTCCGACAACAATCGCGACGGAAAGTCAGACAATGACAAAAAGGCAGCGCTGGGTGACGGTGACGATCTTGAGACAGTGAAACAGCAACTCAAAGAGATTCAAAAAGAGTTGGCAGCGCTTTCCGGCAAAGACAAGCCTGCGAAGGAAAAATAGGCCCGCACCTTCCGGTTGTAATCACGGCAACGGATTAAGAAGCAGCGCGCTGTCCGCTTTGAGGAGCTGCTTCTTTATCACCTTCAGCCTCGCGCCATGGAGGAAGCAGGACCGGCTCACCTACCTCGAACCCTTGCAGGTACTCCACACCAATCTCACGCAAGTAATCGATTTCCCCTTGGCAGGTCACAAATTCCGCCACCGTCGGGAGCCCAAAGTTCCGCGCCAAGTCGACAAAGCTCCTCAGGAACATTTGGTTATCAGGATTGTCGACCAATCCCTCGACGAAGGATCCATCGATTTTCACCATGTCGACATCAAGGCATTTGAGGTTCCGGAAAGACGTATAGCCGGCACCGAAATCGTCGATCGCCACCTTTGAGCCTTGGTCACGAACAGTCTGAACAAACTGCTGACTTTCGCCGATCTCCTCAATCGCAACAGTTTCTGTTATCTCGACAACCAGCCGCTCAGCCGCCCCTGGGTTCGATTTCGTGAGTGCAATGAACATATCGAGCCAGACGGTATCGGTAATTGTGTAGCCCGAGACGTTTATCGCCAGCTGCGGCTTGTTCTCATGGACAAGTTCCTCGAAAGCCAGCTCAAGGACACGGTGGTCGATCAGGCGCACCAGGCCGAGCTTCTCAGCGATTGGGATAAACTTTCCGGCAGGGACGACTTCACCATCCCGCTGACGGAGACGGATCAGCGTTTCATGCAGAACAGGTTCCAGCGTTTTTGCTGAGACAAGCGGTTGAAAGGCGAGCGTCAATCGCCGCTCATTAAGCGCCGCCAAAAGTTCATCCGCTATTTTGAGGTTGGTCCGACGGGCACGGTCGCGTTCCGGACTATGCTCAAACGCAGCATAGGAAGCGCGGCGGGAGTGTTTGGCTTCCGTGAGCGCTTCCTCTGCCCTCATCATGGCTTCCTGCGCTGTCTTCGCGCTGGCGGGCAAAGAAACACATCCGATGGAGACCGTAGACGCCACTGGGCCTGCATCAATCTCAATAACCAGATCCCGAACGACACTCAGCAGCCGTTCAGCTGTTGCGTGCATTTGTTTCTCGGAGCAATTGGACAGAATGATACCGAACTTGTTGCCGGAACAACGCCCGATTACATCGCTTCCCCTGAGCTCCCCAAGCAGCCGGTTGCCCACCGCGACGATCATCTGGTCTGCTACATCAAATCCATAGGCTTCGTTGATCAGCGCGAGGTTGTCGATGGCTGCCACCAGATAGGCGCCTTTTCGCTCATACCGCCGCAGATCCAAAAGCGTCTCGCCAAGAAGCTCTTTAAGACGGGTCCGATTAACGTGGCCGGTAAGCTCATCATAGGTGACCAGGAAGTTGAGTTCTTCATCACGCTGACGGCGTCCAGTGATAATACGGACAACACCAACGGCGCGGACGGGGCGTCCTTCTGAGTCACCAAACCAGCGTCCTCTATCTTCCACCCAATGTTCTTCGCCCTGATCGTTCCGGATCGCATATTCAATCTCGTAAGGAACACCTGATCCGTTGTCCCTCAAACCATCGGAAACAATGGCTTCATACCGTGTTGTGCCTTTGTCCTGGACAAGCCGCGACGCGTAGCCACGACCGGACGAGAGGGCTGCCGATTGATTGATCCCCAATACCTGAGAAACATTGCCCGCCCAAACCAGATGATCTTTATCCAGTGCCCATTCGTAGAAGACATCGCCCACCTCAGCGATTGCTTCCAAGCCTAGAGAGGAAAGTTGGGAAGCGCTTGGATCTATGTCTCCAACAGATGATGGCTGTTCAACAGCATCGCCCGTTTCCGCATTTTGCCCGCGCCAACTCCGTCGATCACGCAACACGTTACTTCACCCCATTTACAACCCGGTGGTCCCGGTCAGATCCGCCAAACTGCGGTACGCCTGTAATACAAGATCGATTTTGGCCCACGGCTGTTAAGAAATGGCCAAGGAACATTGCGAAGAAACGACTAAAATTATTGGTTAAAGCTTGGGATCTGTTTCATTCCGGGACAAAACCGCTGGCCGACTTCTTGCTCCATTATGGCCATGTCTCGCATTACGCGCATAAGTGGAACAGGCTTCCCGCATAATCCTTACCGCCCACAGGCGAAGGCGGAGAAGGCGCGCGCTGAGACGACAGACAGGCCAAAAATTGTCGATCCGCCACAAAGAAGGTCGACGGATCGCCGGGTCCCCAATCGACAGGGACCGACCGCCGCTTTTCTCACTCAGTATGTAGATCAGCATTGGCAATGGCCCCGCGATCCCGGCGCCCGGGTGCGGGCTCGGCAGAATGCCGCGAGCGCCTATGGCGCAAGCAACAAGTTGGACAGCGACCCAGCGCCTCACCCCGCGATCAGCAAGAAAGCCTAGCGGGCTAATATCCGATGGCGGCGCCGTCTTTACGCGGATCCGAACCACCTATCAAACCACCATGTTTTGGATCAAGGTAGATCGCCTGCCCTCCGCCAAGCGGCAGCAGCGCATTGGTGACGGTATGGCCACGCGCTTCGAGACCCGCCCGCACTGCGTCATCAATGCCCTTCTCAGCTTCAATACTTGCGGCACCCGGGAAGGCGCGCGGACTGTCCAGCGCCTCCTGAACATCCATGCCAAAGTCGATAAAGTTGGACATGAGATGGACATGGCCAACAGGCTGAAACGCCCCGCCCATCACCCCGAAGGGCATGGTTGCCTTGTCATCCTCGACAAGCATGCCCGGAATAATGGTATGGAGCGGTCGCTTACGCCCTTCGAGGCAATTGGGATGCCCCTCCGTTAGAACAAACCCGGCCCCTCGATTTTGCATCACCACCGCGCTTTTAGGTCCGGTAATACCGGAGCCGAAAGCCTGATAGAGGGAGTTGATAAAGGAGATCGCATTCCGGTCTTTGTCCACCACCGTGAGGTAGATCGTATCTCGATTGAGCGGATCACGATTGGCGGCAACGTCTGTCAGTGCCCGGTTGGGGTCGATGCGCTCTGCGAGCGTCGCCGCCGTTTTGGCACTCAGTAAGTCATCCACCGGCACGTCTGCGAACTCCGGGTCGGCGACATGTCGGTCGCGCAGATCGTAGGCGAGGCGACACGCCTCCATCTCCAGATGGAAACGTTCCGGTCCATGCGGGTCCAATCCCACCAACTCAAAATGCCCAAGGATGTTCAGGGCGATCTGGGCGGTGATGCCTTGCCCGTTGGGCGGAATCTCAAGCACCTGGCGACCGCGATAGTCGGTGCGGGTCGGCGTCACATAATCCGCATGTGTCGACGCGAAATCTTCCAACGTGTGTTCACCGCCAAGACTTGTGAGCTTGGCTACCAGGTCTTCAGCCACCTCTCCTTCGTAAAAGCCAGCCCGACCTTTTTCGGCGATCAATCGCAGCGTTGCAGCAAGACCCGGCATGTGCACCACCTGCCCAACCTCCGGCCCGGCACCATTGGTCAGGAAGTGGCGCGCAGCATCCTCATCTTCTTTCAGATAGTCCGCCAGGTATCGCCATTCCAACGATACACGCGGTGATGCCGGAAAGCCTTCTTCCGCAAATCGGATCGCCGGTGCCAGAACCTCGGCGAACCCCATGGTCCCATGATCGTCCAGAAGCCGCGCCCAGGCATCCACCGCGCCGGGGACTGTGGCCGAGTGAACGCTGGTGAGGCCGATCTCGTCTATGCCTTGATCGCGCAACTTCGCGGCACTCGCCCCCTTGGGCGCCCGGCCCGATCCATTGAGCCCGATAACGTCACCGCTTCCGCCTTTAGACAAAAGCGCGAAACAGTCACCCCCAATCCCCGTATTGTAAGGCTCGACCACACACAGCACGGCGCTCGCGCAGATGGCCGCGTCAACGGCATTGCCACCCTGGCGCAAGATATTCACGGCAGCCTCAGCTGCCAGCGGCTGGGAGGTCGCACACATGCCGTTCATGGCGTGAACGGTCGAACGACCCGGATAGTGCATATCGCGCATCAGACTTCCTTTGAAGGATCAGTAGATTGGGTAAGAGTTCGTTGTTCCAGCACCAGCGATTTCAGGTCGATCAACGCGCGTTCAACCCGCGCAAGCCGTCCGTTCATCTCCTCAATCCGCTCAAACAGGACCGCGAGGTCAACATTGCCTTCGTCAGACGCCGGCACCGGCGTGGACACACCCGCATGGTCCGCAACATCTGTCGGTGTCACTTCGAGAAATTTTGCCAAAGCGCTCACCTCGTGGGGCAACAGCTCTCTCTGATCTTTCCAGATCTCCGCCACCTGGGCCGCAGACAAGCGCAAAAGAGCCGCAACATCTTCCTGCGTCGCGTTCAGTGACTTTAGTTGCTGGTCAAACCAGTCCTGATCGAAAAAGAGCGCCATCGCGTGCCGATCTATCGTCCTTTGAATTCCGGGGCCCGCTTTTCAAGAAAGCTCTGCACCCCTTCGCGGTGGTCTTCCGTTTGAAAAAGCGTCCCAAGTGTCGAACTCACCCAACTTCCAATCTCGCGCAGATCGCCATAACTGGTGCGGCGCAAACCGTCTTTCATGTAGCGGAGCGCCAGCGGTGCATTGCACGCAATCCGCGCGGCAAGGGCATTGGCCTCTGACATGAGATCATCATGGGCGACGACCCGGGAGACAAGACCAATATCACGCGCGGTCTCTGCGTCGATAATGTCGCCTGTGAACAAAAGCTCAGCCGCCTGGGCCTGGCCGACGATTGCCGGAAGACGCCAAAGCCCGCCGACATCTGTAATAAGGCCCCGCTTAATGAATATTTCGCCGAACTTAGCCCGGTCCGATGCAAGACGAATATCCGCAAAGAGGGACAGCTCCATCCCCCACCCAACAGCGGCGCCATTGACCGCGGCGATCACCGGCCGATCACACTCAAGAGCTGCGACCGCCGCCGGTGTTGGTTCAGGGCGCACCTGGGTCAGCCGTTGAATGCTTCCCTCATGCGCCTCGCCCGTCATCATCTCCTTCACGTCTTCGCCGGAACAAAAGGCGGGATCGGTGCCCGTGACAATGACACAGCGAACCTCCGGGTCACGCGAAACCGCACGGAACGCGGCTTCGACTTCGTCATAAGCGCGTCGGTTAAGGGCATTCCGCCGTTCAGGTCGGTTCAACGTAATCGTCGCCACATGATCGACCACGTCATAAAGAACACACTCGAAAGCGCTCGGCTCAATCTTCGGCACCATAATGCCCTCCCCCAAACTGTGCAGAGAAGACTAAAGCCAATCCCGCAAAAACGGCACCCGGATTTGTGGGCCTCAGATCACAAAGAAGAGCGCGCCCAGAACTAGGAGCGCGATCCACCCCGTTTCCGCTACGACAAGCGCAACCGGCCGCCAGCCGACGACCGCCAGTTCCTTGAAAGAGGTTTTCATCCCCAAAGCGGCGATCGCCGTGACAAGGCACCACCTGGAAACATCCGCAAGATTGTCCGTCGCAAACGTCGGCAGGTACCCGGCACTGTTAACGACAACCAGAGCCGCAAAACCGAACAGAAAAATAGGCAATGGGACTTTGCTGCCGGAGCCGCTGCCGTTTGAACGGGTCACAATGAACGCTATGAGAAAGACAACCGGGAGCAGCATCGCCACGCGCAGGAGCTTGATATAGGTCGAAACATCACCTGTTTCCGGCGAGACCATATAACCAGCGCCGACAACCTGGGCGACATCATGAATGGTACCACCAAGAAAAATACCCGCATCTGTGTGGCTGAGACCCAGGGTCCCCACAAAGAGTGGATAGAGAACCATGGCGATGGTGGAAAGCGTGGTGACGGCCACGACGGTCAGGATGGTGTCGCGCTCCAACTCTGGGTTGCGCGGCAATACTGAAGAGATCGCCAGCGCGGCGGAAGCGCCACAAATGGCCACGGAGCCGCCGGACAGCACACCCAGTGTCGATTTCAGGCCCAGCGCTCTTGCGAGCGCCCATCCGAAGAAAATTGTCGTGGCAACGCCGGCGACAACCGTGAGCACCGGCCCAAGTCCCAGCCCCACAATCTGATCGAAGGTAATCCGCACACCCAAAAGGGCGACGCCAATCCGCAAGAGACTGCGCGCCGCAAACTCGATCCCGGCAATGCAGCGTCCTTCTTCATGCAAGAAGTGAAATGCCATCCCAAGCAGAAGGGCGAACAACATGACCGGTGCCCCGTAGCGCGTGGACAACCAGGTCGATGCAAGACCAATGGTCAGCGCCACGAGCAGGCCCGGATAGACCGCATGAATGAGCGCACCCTTTGGCACATACCGCAAAAGGGGCGGAACGGGTGTCGGTTCCGCCTGAGCAATCCCCTCCATACTGTCGAGGGAGGCGAGTTGCTCAAGAGAGGATAAGCGCCCTTTGCCCTTGGGGTCTGACGTTAGGTTGCGCCGCGCGGCATCGAGATCCTTTTCGTCCATGCTTAGGCAAACTCGCCGAGCGCATCACCGGACGCATTACCAAGCTTGGCGCCGCCATCGCAATCGATGATGGTCCCTGTAATGTAATGCGCATTCTCGCTCGCCAGATACATGGCAACGTCCGCAATGTCGCGTTTCTCGCCATAGCCGCGCATGGCAATGCTGCCTTTGACCGCTTCTTCCATTTCGGGTGTCGGCGCAAGACGCGCCATGCCTTCGGTTTCCGCAATCGGTCCTGGAGAAATTGCGTTCACCCTCACTCCTGCAGGGCCCCATTCCATCGCAAGGCACTGCGTCAGCATATTGATGCCCGCTTTCGCGGCACAGACATGGGACTGGAACATGGAAGGATTATGCGCCTGCGGGGCGGTAATGCTCATCAGCGACGCACCGGGTCGATTGAGATATTGGAACGATGCCCGCAGCACATTGAAGGTGCCAATCAGGTCAATATCCACCACTGTCTTGAACCCGTTGGACGACATGCCCAAAGCTGGCGCCACAAAATTGCCGGCGGCGCCTGACACGACTATGTCAATTTTGCCAAACTGCTCGACCGTCGTCGCAAGTGCCTTGTCGACGCTCTCAAAATCGCGGACATCCGCGGCCATGCCAATGCCACCGTCGACCGTATCCGCCGCGGCAGTGATTTTCTCATGACTGCGGCTGATGATCGAAACCTTCGCGCCATTCGCGGCGAAATGCTGAGCAATGCCCAGATTGATCCCACTGGACGCGCCAGCGATAAAAGCGACCTTGCCCTTAAGTGGTTGGTCTTTGAAGGCACTGTCCATCATCTTGCTCCCTGAAATTGGCTGATTTCACAGTAGTAAGCCGATAAACCTGACCAAACGCAAGGCCACAGATTCCGGGCAAACGGACCTCCGCTTTGTCGAAAGCCGCCCGACCGACTAGAATGACGCCACGCATGGCAGGAGCCCCACGTATGAAGACGACGCTTCTCATTCTTTCGCTAATTATGGCACTGGTCGCCACCAGCTTCTGGTTTGTCGGTGCCGACAAGCCTGTGCTCACGGCTGAGGCCCGCAATCAGCTCCTGACCGAAGGGCAGGCCGAACATTTCGCAGACTTAAGCGAAGGCACCGTTCACTACCGCCTAGCAGGGCCGGAGACCGGACCCGTCGTGCTTCTGATACACGGGTTCCGCACACCGTCCTACATTTGGAAGGATCATCTGAAGCCGTTGGCTGATGCGGGCTACCGCGTTCTCGCCTTCGACAATTATGGCCGCGGGTTCTCAGACCGCCCCGAGGGCGACTACACGGCGGAGAGAACCGACCGCTTGATTGTGGAGCTCTTGGACCATCTTCAAATCTCGCGTCCGGTTCACCTCGTGGGTTATTCCATGGGCGGGGCCACCGCTGCGATTTTCGCCGCCAACCACGATGCAAAAGTCCGCTCTTTAAGCCTCATCGCCCCTGCAGGGACGGGCGAGCCGACCTTTCTGCCAGCGCTGATCTCAGTGTCTGGATTGGGCGAAATTATCTTCCACTATGTCGGTGACATGCTCGGGCGCGGAAGCGCAGAGAGAGCCGCCAAAGCGAGCGCCCATCCTGAGCGCCACCTGGCCGACCACGACGCCCAGGCGAATTTTGACGGCTACAACCGGGCACTCCTGTCGTCGATCAGGCACTACCCGCTTTGGGACGCTCAAGAAGCCTATAAAGCAATCGGCGCCACAGACCTGCCGGTGCAAGTCATTTGGGGCACCGAAGATGATGTGGTTCCTTATGCGAATTCAGAGGAAATCACCGCCCTGGTGCCAGGCGCCACCTTGCACACGTTTGAGGGCACAGATCATCTCGTTCCCCTTGCGGAAGCAGAAAAGCTGAACGCCCTCCTCGCCACATTCATAGAAACGAACCGGATACGCCTCACCTCAGGCGGCGTTGGTGGGAAGGCCCGCGGACCCGAGGCCCGCCTTGAACCAGCAGATTGCGAATGCCACTTAGATGAGGCACCGCTTTAGAATTACCGCAGGCTAGGCGTACTGCCGAAAACACCAAGCTAATGAACAGACCTTTGTTTCATCGCGTCTATGACGCCGGGCATTTGATCGAAGAAGTTCCGTTCTGCGACCCGCTTTCTGTTTTTGCGGCTGTCGCGGGCGAGCGCTTCGCGCTGCTTCTCGACTCGGCCACGGCGGCACCCCTGCGCGACCCGACGCTACAGGGCAGATGGACCTACATCGCCGCCGACCCATTCGCCATCTTGACCAAGAGCGCCGGCCAAACCTACCTGAACGGGATCCCCCAGACTGATCACGCTCTGGATCTCTTGAGCCACCAAGCCGAAGCTCTTGCGCTCGCCCCCGACTGGCCTGAAGAAGACGGTCTTCCCCCTTTCACCGGCGGGTTTGCCGGCATGTTCGGATATGAGCTGGGCCAAGAGCTGGAAAAATTACCGACGCCTCCCCAGCAACCCGGAGACGCCGCGACGACGCCGGACATAGCCCTTGGCGCTTATGATTGCGTTCTCGCCTTCGATTGCGTGGATCGCCGCGCCTTTATCGTGTCAACGGGGCTGCCAGAAGCGAGTCCCACAGCACGCGCTGTTCGGGCAGAAGCCCGGGCCGCAAAATGGCGGGCCCGGCTGGCGCTCAACCCAGCGCTACCAAAACTGGAATGGCCAGAAACACCCGCGCCGACAAATACGGTACGCGCGGAACAAAGCCGCGAGGCTTATGAACAAAAAGTCCAGCAGGTCATCGACTACATTTATGCGGGCGATATCTTTCAGGCGAACCTGTCCCAACGCTTTGATGCAACGCTTCAAAATGGTGATGACGCATTTACGCTTTACCGGAAATTGCGGGCGATCAGCCCCGCACCGTTTGCAGGGTTCTTCAATTTCGAGAATGGCTCCTTGCTCTCCTCATCGCCGGAACGATTCCTGAAATCAGATGGAAGAGCAGTCGAGACGAAACCGATCAAGGGGACACGCCCAAGAGGAGCCACGACAACCGAGGATAAAGACCTCGCACAAGAACTCTTGGACAGCGAAAAAGATCACGCCGAAAATGTGATGATTGTCGATCTCCTGCGCAACGACCTGTCCCGCGTCAGCGAAGACGGGTCCGTCAAGGTGACGCGGCTCTGTGAGCTGGAGAGTTTCGCGACCGTGCATCATCTGGTCTCCACCGTAAAGTCGACCCTGAAACCAGACAGCACAAAGGTTGATCTCCTGAAGGCTTGTTTTCCCGGCGGATCGATCACCGGCGCCCCCAAAGTCAGAGCGATGGAAATCATATCTGAACTGGAAAGCACCGCGCGCGGCCCCTATTGCGGGTCGCTGGGCTATCTCAGTTTCTCCGGTACCATGGACACCAACATACTCATCCGGTCCATGACGTGTATGGGGGACGAGATCACGTTTCGCGCAGGGGGCGGCATTGTCGCCGACTCAAGACCTGCATACGAATACCAAGAGACGTTGGACAAAGCAGCAGCGCTCGCCGAGGCAGTGCGGGGTGTCGCACCGCGAAACAGTGAAGAACGGCAGGCCAGCGCATGATCCTGCTCGTCGATAATTATGACAGCTTTGTGCACAACCTTGCGCGCTATGTCGGTGAGCTAGGATGCGATCGCCAGGTAGTGCGCAATGATGAGGCCGACGCATCGGACCTTATCAATCGCAAACCGGATGCCATTATCCTCTCGCCCGGCCCCTGCACGCCGGCTGAAGCGGGCGTCAGCAAAGATCTGGTCAGCGCCGCAGCAGAGCGCAACATACCACTGCTGGGCGTGTGCCTTGGTCATCAATGCATCGCAGAGGTGTTTGGGGGCAAGACCGTTCGGGCAACCGCCCCGCGGCACGGCAAAACGTCCTTGATCAAACACGGGAATCACCCGCTCTTCGACCATCTGCCCGACCCGTTCGCTGCCGCCAGGTACCATTCATTGGTGTCCGATGTTGGCACCACCGGCCCCCTCAACATCATCGCGCAGGCAACGGACGACGGTCATGTGATGGGACTCGCTCATGAGGCACTACCCATCTTTGGTGTTCAGTTTCACCCGGAATCTGTTCTCACCGATCACGGGCACCAGTTGCTGGCGAATTTTCTCGATCTATCGGACATTGCCCACGGCACGGTCCCGCAACAAACGGATATGAGCGCGTGACTGTCTGGCTCAACGGCGAGCTGCTGGACGCAGACAGCGCCCGGATCGATCCAAGCGATCGGGGCTTTCTTCTGGGCGACGGCGTCTTTGAAACCATGGCCGCCCGAGACGGAAAAATTGTCTTTGCTGATCTGCACTTTGACCGCCTAGCGCGCGGCGCCAAAGCGCTCGAGATGGCTCTGCCTTACTCTGTTTCCGATCTGAATGCCGCCATCACTTCTCTCCTTGAAGAGACCGGTCGAACAGACAGCAACCGCGCCGCCGTTCGCCTCACGTTGACCCGCGGAACGGGACCACGGGGGCTGGTTCCCTCACCTGATGCCAAGCCGACAGTTCTGATCACCTGCGCTCCCTCACCGGTCGCAAAAGAGTCAGTGAGCGCGATCGTCGCCACCGGTCGCCGAAATGAATTGTCTCCCACCGCGAACTTGAAAACGCTCACCTATCTCGATCAGGTTTTGGCGCGCCGTGAGGCGGACGCCGCCGGGGCGGAGGACGCGATCCTTCTCAACACCCAGGGCAGGGTTACCTGCGCAACCGCCGCCAATCTCTTTTTGTGGGACAGCAACACCCTCATCACACCACCGCTGAGTGATGGCTGTCTGGACGGGACGGTGCGTCGAAAAGTTCTCGAGATCGCTACCGAAACAGGCATCGCCGCCTTCGAAGAGAGCATCACGCCATCAACATTGGCAAACGTCGAGAGTGCGTTTCTCAGCAATTCTCTGATTGGATTGCAGCCGTTGAACTCAATTGACGGGCGTCCTCTCAAAATCCACGCGCTGCACGCGAAGCTTCGCGACGCCTTGGATCAAGCGGAGCTTGCGTCGATACAGCTGTGATCGAACGATCCGACCACAAAACTCAACCAGCGTCTTGCACGGTCCGCGACCGCAATATCAGATAAAGTGCGAAACCGGTCGCGACGCCCGGCGCTAGGCAGAGGACAATGCAAATCCAGCCATAGCGGACGCCCAACGTCTGGCGCTCATACAAAACCCACACGACGAAAATCAAAGCCGTGATGATGACATCGAGGGAATAGCCGGACGAATAGGGGTTTACGAAACCGGCTGCGAAGGCGCCAATAATATCTCCGTCGACAAGCAATGGCGGCACCACGATAACAAAAAAGGCCAGCGTAAATGCCAGCCCAAGTACGATCGTCAGCGTCTCAAAAAGTGATTTGCTCATGGCATTCCCCATCGAGGTCTAGGTGAGATGTGATGAGGCGCCACTATAACAAAACGGCGGGACAATGCCCCGCCGCCTCAAAAGCTCGAATGCCGATGCTTCATTCTCCGACGGAGAAGTCCCGACGCGCGGTGGCAATCGTCACCGTAAATCCTGCGACCACATCCAGAAGCGTGAACAATGTGATCAGGAAGAAGGTCGATGTCCCGAATTGCGGAAGCACGATGAACTGAATCAGGGCAACGATAAAGACGGCCAGAGACAATCCGTGATTGAGAACACTTGATCCCGTGGTCCGCGTCGATCCGATCAGCTCAAAAAACAACAAAACCAACGCTGACGATAGAAGGACATCCGAAACAGTGACCGACCAGGTCGCGCCAGACAGGAGTTGAACCTCGGTCAGCACATTGTCCATCGCGGCGCCCCCACCAAGAAAGACAAGTACATTGTAAGCAATGACCGCGAGGGCCATGAGAGGCAGAGTGGTAAGCATAAGTTCCCCTTTAAACGATAAAACCGGCCTCAATCTCAAAAGGGTAGCACGTAAGCAGTGCTCGCCCAGCATGATGTTCAGGTGACTGATTTTTTGCGGCCAAAATGCGGCACAGAGTTAACGGGTATGGGGCGATTGGCTTCAAACATAAAAAAAGCGCCGTTTACGGCGCTTTTTGACGTTTCTGCGTGAAAACAGAACTCAGATGTCGTCTTTTGGCTCCAAAACCTGACGGCCACGATACATGCCGCTCTTCAGGTCAATGTGATGCGGACGGTGCAATTCACCCGAATCCGGGTTCTCGACATAGGTCGGGCGCTTCAACGCATCCGCAGAGCGCCGCATACCACGCTTGGAGCCGCTGATTTTACTTTTTGGAACAGCCATCTCGGTCTCGCTTGCTGTGTACCCTGAAAAACATGAAGGAAATCAGGGAGTTAAACGAATGGAGGGGCCCACATCGAGCCCCTGCCTCAAATTCTGAGCGGGTTATACAGCCAACAATCCGCGCCGTCTATAGCCGCAGGCCGAGAAGCGCCAGATTCTGTGGGAGAAAATGGTGCCCTAAACCAGCAAGAAGCCCACAAAGGCAAGAGCAAAGGCGACCAAGAAGATGCCGGCGAGCCGCAGGGCAAAACCGCGGCCGGCGAAATAGGCGCCAATGGCAATTTTCACACCCGTGTTCACCACAACAGAGATCAGGATGGCTACCGCTACAACGGGCATTGCAGGCCCGCCGGACGTCTCTGCAAGACGGGACATGGAGAGAGTTACCGCATCCACATCCACAAGGCCTGAAAGTGCCGCAACCGCATAGAGACCGTCCTGACCAAGCCAATTGTTGGCGAAGTAGGCGAGCGTCGTCACGAGGACCAATAGGAGCCCGAATTGAAGGGCGGTGCCGAAATCGTCTGGTGAGCCCATGTCAGACAGCAACTCATCGCCTTTTTTTTGAGTGCTGGCGGAACACTGCATAAGGAAGACGGCAGCGATAGAGGCAAGTCCGGCGAGCGCCAAGGGGACCCCCAGCTTCACAACCACAGGCGGATAAAGCACAGACGCTAAAAGAACCGTCCGCGCGAAGCTCATGGCAGCGCTGAGAGCGACGGCGCCCGCAAATGCTGGAGCGGCGGCCGGAACGTTGGATGCAAGTCGCGAGGCAGACACTGTGAGCGCCGTCGATGACGCGAGCCCCCCAAGAGTCCCCATGACCAAGGGACCCCGCTGCGGCCCTGCAATTCGTATCGCGAAATATCCCCCGAACGACAAAGCAGAGATCAGGACAACCATCCACCAGAACTCGAAGGGGTTCCATATACCGCCAGGTCCGTAACCTTTATTCGGCAGAAAGGGCAGCACAACGACGGAGATCAGCAAAAGCTTGATGGCCGCTTCAAGCTCGAAATTCTTCAACCGATTGAGCGCATTGTGGAGCGGTTCTTTGAGATTGAGCAGTGCAACCAGGACAACCGCACACACCGCCGTCAGGGTCATATCCCCACGAACGGCGAGCAGTCCGAGCAGGTAGGTAATGAGCGCGGCGACCTCTGTGGTCATTCCCTTATCGGGTGCTTTTCCATCAACCGGGCGAAGTCCAACCACATAGGCCGCGATCACGAAGGCAAAAAAACCGGCAGAGATCGCAAGCGTCAGCAAGTCGCCCAATATGAGACCGCTGAGACCTGCAAGGCCGCCCAAAAGCCCCATAAGGGTGAACGTGCGCACGCCCGCGGCATTGGATCCTGCTTCTGTATCCCGCTCATGCCACCCCCGTTCCAGGCCTACGATCAGACCGACGCCAAGCGCCAACGCTAGCCGCTGATAAACAATGGACGGATCTTCTCCCGGAAACAGCTCTGTCATTGCGGGTCCTATTCCAGGCGACAGCCAACGCCTTCGCTGTACCGCGCGTTCCCTCTGACGACCCAATAAATTGAGCTCGAAACTCCAGGCGGATCTTCCCTGACCCAGGGGGTGGCAAGTTCAAAGCCGGGCGGAGCCTCTTTGACACAGTCCGCAAGGTCGCGACCGGCCACAAACACGCAGGAACAATTGATCTTGGCAACCGCGTTGGCAACCACCGTCAGCGCATCCAGCTGTTTCTCGCCTTGGATCATCGCCACACCCATGCCGACGGCGAGTACCACGCCAATAAGTAGAAATCTAAGGTTCAAAGGTCACCGTCCTACGTCTGGACAAAACGACATGGTCTAATGCCCACAAAGCAAGGATGACCCGGCAGGCAAGCTTGCTTTAGAGTACCACCAAGAAAAGTAAGTCTATAACGATCTTGAACCTTTATGCGGCATTTTGCATCCATCCTTTTGACCATCGGCCTGGTGAGCACAGCTCTCGCCGACGAACCCTTGACGCCGTTGCCGCCACAGCAGGTTGGCACAACCTGGCCGACGGACGACTGGCCTGTCGCTCCGACACCGGCGGTGCTTGAGCAGGTATTGGACCGGACGATAGAGGGAACAGCGCCGGGCACACCTGAGAACACCCGCGCGATCCTGGTCGTCAAGGGCGGGAAGCTTATAGGTGAACGATATAGCGAAGGCATTGATGCAACCACACGCCTCCAATCCTGGTCGATGGCCAAAAGCGTCGTCCACGCGCTTTTGGGGATACTGATCAAGGATGGCCAGATCGACATCTATGAGCCCGCCCGCGTCGCGCGCTGGAATAGAAAGGTCAATGATCCGCGGAAGGCGATCACCGTCGAAAACCTTCTGCGTATGGAGAGCGGACTGACCTTCTCTGAGGATTACACCAATCCAGGTACGTCGAACGTGCTGCAGATGTTGTTTGGCACAGGGCGGCTGGACACAGCCGAGTACGCCGCTGGCGGTCTCCTTAAAGCCGACCCGGGTACCCTATGGCAATATTCAAGCGGCACGTCCAACGTGCTCTCCGGCGTCATTCGCGACACGATTGGCGCAGAAAGCGCTGAGGAGTACCGGTCCTTTATGGAAGAGAGCCTTTTCAGCCGCATCGGCATCAGGTCTGCAGTTCCGGAGTTCGACGCAGCAAACAATTTTATCGGGTCTTCGTACCTGCATATGACTGGGAGGGACTGGGCCCGCTTCGGCCTGCTTTATCTCCGTGATGGCGTGTGGGATGGAACACGGATATTCCCGGAAAACTGGGTTGATCACGCGCGACTGCCAACGCCCAATTCAAAGGGGCGGTACGGCGCGCATTTCTGGCTGAACGAAGTAAACCCAGAGACCGGACAAGCCGTCATAACCGACCATATCCCGACCGACGCCTTCATGGCCCGTGGCGTCGGCGCTCAAGTGGTGGTCATCATTCCATCGCTGGACATGGTCGTCGTCTATTTGGGACTTACCTATGGGGACCCAAGCCCGGTCGTGCAGGCCATCACAGACATTATCAATGCTGCAAGATAGGCAATGCTCAGCGCGCAGGACGCACCTGCGGCACACGATCACTCGTACCCTGAGGACGGCTTTCCTTTTTGTCTGAACTGCCAATGGACCCGGTGATCAGCATGTCGTCCTCCGACATGCCCGATAATGGTCCTGAGCCTTGCGCTTGTTCAAACAGGAAGTTGAGGCTTTCGCGATCATAATCACGCAGCGCGCTGTCTTCCGTCGCAATAGCGCCAGTGGCGCCAAACGTCAGAGACAAACCAATGATCAATGCACGGATGGACATGACAGTCTTCCAATCTCAATGCCCCTAAGAGGGCCAAATGCGTCAACAACCTAAACAGAAAGTTAGAATCAAATTGCAACCAAATCCTTAACGCGAGACACCTGTAAGCTACGAAAAAGGGGCCGCGCACCCATCTGATACGCGACCCCAAGGAGAATGTTCGATACTTGAGAGAGGGAACCTACCGAACACCCAACTGACGAATAGTTGCCGGTGTATACCGATCGAGGCTGAGCTCAGCCGCATTGTAGTTGATGGGGCCTTCTTCACTGCGCAGCCCGCCTGCGAGATACCGCCCGGCATTCAGGTCGTAGACAATGTCACCTGCGCCGTTGCAAAGCGGATAGTCATATGCCACTGCGGCCCACCGTTCCTGCACGCGCCACAATTCCCCGCGACCGTCATAAAGCGTCGTCGCAGCGATCTGCCATCCGTCTTCGTCGAGGGCCATCTGGCGGCGTGAATAAACATGACGCGTGAGCGGTTTCAGATCTGCTTGGATCTCCCAGACCCGGCGGCGTTCATACCGCACCAAGTCCTGATCAGGGTGACCGGGTTTCACGATATCTGTGTACTTAACGCCCGTCTGCTGGACCTTGTAATTGTTGGCCGAGATAAAGACCTCGCGTTTGCCAAGCACCGTCCAGTCATACCGGTCAGGCGCACCGTTATACATGTCGAAACTGTCTGACGTGGTAAGACCGTCTGAATTATTTCCAGGATTGTCGTATGCAATGTTTGGCGCGCGACGAACGCGGCGTGTACCGGGGCTGTATTGCCAGGCGCGACGCGCCCCCGCTGCCTGGTTCAATGTCTCATGCACCAACAACACACTGCCGGCACTCCGAGCGGGCGCGATCGTATTGAAGATGATGTAAACCGACACATTGTCGAGTTCTTCCGTCTTCGTGATGGCGGGGTTTGAATAGTTGATGATCGTGTCCGTCTGAACCACCGTCGGCGTGAACGTCCCATCGCGCGTGGGCGCTGCATTGACGGTTTGGGCCGCAAGCTTAAACGCCCGGAAGGTCAGTAGGTGGTTCCAAACGATTTCCAGTCCGTTATTGGGGATCGGAAAAGGGGTTGTCCGCACCGCATCGACGACACCGTTGCCGTCGCCTGCCAGCCGACCCGTGACAGCGTTCAGCCGTGCCTGGGCATAGGCACTCTCTGTATTCGCGCACGCACGACGGGTGGGATAGACGTTCATCTTGTAGCTCGGATAGGTCCGCAGCATCTCGATCTGACCGACAGTCAGATGGTCTTCATATTGCGTGTAGTTCGTCCCATCGATGGTGAACTGCACCTGGTCGTCCGCGAACGGGTCCAAATAGTGTTCCCCGGCCTTATAGCCAAGACCCGCAGGCGGCGCGGTTAGACCGCCGGTCCATGCCGGAATCGACCCGTCGCTGTTACCCGCCTTCTCCGCGCCGGTCGGCGTCAGGTCCTGACCCAGCCGATTAGCCACCTCCTCGGGAACCGCCGCAAGGGCAGCAACACTCACCATCGCGGCGAAAGCGCCACCGGCCAAAAGGGCCTGCGTTCCTCTAATTAGTCCTGTTCTCATCTAAATCTCCTGGGTTTCACCCGATTTCCTCGCAATGAGCGGCAGATTTCTATAGTCACTTGTATTTTGCAAGTTACTATTTTGCAAGGTTGCTGAAAATGAGCGTTCGGAAGCCCTATCCACTTGCGTAACGAAAGTTGCTAAAGTGCCCCCATGAGGGAACATGATGGGGAGGCGGGGCGCCCAAGCCCCGGCGAAAAGGCGAGCGCCAAAAAAGCGCGCACCGGATCGAAAATGGACGAAAGCACCGAGTGCCCAATTGCAGCAACGGTATCGGTCGCAGGAGATCGCTGGAGCCTTCTGATACTGCGCGATTTGCTGATGGGCTTGCGCCGGTTCGACGAACTCGTGCGATCCCTCGGGATTGCCACCAACATTCTGACAGACCGGCTGAACAAGCTCGCGGCGCAAGGATTGCTGACCCGCAAGGCATATCAATCGAACCCGCCGCGCTATGAATACCATCCAACTGAGGCCGGCGAGGCGTTCCGTCAGGTGATCTTTGCCATGGCCGATTGGGGTCGAACCTGGCGCATGAAACCGCAAGGGCGTACGCCCGTTGAATATGTCAGCAACCGCACGGGTAATCCGGTCGCCTTGCGCCTCGTCGACGAAAAGACCGGCGAGGAGACGCCTTACACCGAAACCACCGGCGTTTTGACGGAGTGGGCCAACGACATGGCCGAATGGCGCATCGCGACCGCCGAAACCCATGCGGCGAAACCGGAAGAGACCTGAAGCGGATTCAGAGGCAGGTATCTGAGAAAGTGAGATCCAAGCCATCAAGCACCTGCCTTCTGCTTGTGGGCCTCACCGATCACTACTGAGCTCGGCAAGACACGCTGCACAAGACCCAGATCAATTGCCTGTCTGCTGGTGAGAAGCCAGTCGCCAAAGCCTGGCATCTGGTCATAGATCGACACGTCAGCACCGAGATCAATCATCGCTTCGATCAACGCAACCGTGCCCCACACACTTCCGACGCGGGCATGATTGGGATCGTCCGAAACCTGTACGGCGTAATGAAGGAGGAACAGCGCGTCTTCACCTGCGGTGCGCTCCACGCCGCCCTGGTAGATGACTGTACAAGCGCTGAAACACTTGCCCCCCGACGCAACATGCGTCCGCGCGCCGGCGGCACGGAGCCGGTGCGCAATATCGATGGACGATTGAACGTCACCACCCACACTGTCGAGTTCGACAAACGCAAGCTCTGCATCAGACATCGCAAGCACGCGGCCAGCGACCACCGGCGTAATCATCTCGTCAATGATCAACGTCGCGGCTGGCCGTTGAGACGATACAGAGGCACCGTCTAGCAAAGCGGTAAATAGAAGCCCCCCTTCAGCAACAGGTGCTGCAAAGAAGGAGATCGGGCGAACCAGATTCCGGTTGCCGTTATCACGGTCGGCGACAACCACGATCCCCGTTGCACTAACAATGACCGCGAGACAAAGAAGACCAAACAAGCGTGCACTGATTGCCATAGCTGCTTCCTCTCCTTCGACGTCGACATTGCATTAGATTGCGAACTGCAAGCTGGTCAGACATAGGGAGAGGAGGCGACGCTTCAACGGGAAAGACCGGCGCATTCCTGCACCGGCCCGTTCGAATTTCGAGTCACTCGAATAGCAGCGATGGCTAGGCGGCAATCACACTTGCAGCGTCTTTGAAGGGTTCGCCCAGCGCCGATGCCACGGCCGCATATGTCACAGCGCCACGATGAACGTTCAGACCAGCCAACAAATGCGGATCTTCGGCGAGTGCGCGGCGATACCCTTTGTTTGCAAGCGCCAACAAAAAAGGCAGAGTGGCGTTGTTGAGGGCAAATGTGGAGGTTCGAGCGACCGCGCCCGGCATGTTCGCCACACAATAGTGAACCACATCATCGACGACATAGGTGGGATCAGCATGTGTCGTGGGACGCGAAGTAGCGAAGCATCCACCTTGGTCAATCGACACATCAACCAACACGGCCCCGCGTTTCATCTTCGAGATCATTTCTTGAGAGACAAGCTTCGGCGCTGCGGCACCCGGAACGAGGACCGCTCCAACAACCAGGTCGGCACCTAGAACATGCTCCTCGATGGAATCGACCGTTGAAAAGATGGTGTTGAGCTTCGGCCCGAATTGCATATCCAGTTCATAGAGCCGGTCAAGATTGATATCGATGATCGTAACGTGGGCCTCAAGCCCCATGGCCATCCGTGCGGCATTGGTGCCGGCGACGCCACCCCCAATCACCACGACCTTAGCGGCCGGAACGCCAGGCACGCCGCCAAGCAGCTGACCGCGCCCACCCTGCTCCATCTCCAGGCAATGGGCGCCGGCTTGTATGGACATGCGTCCGGCTACCTCGCTCATGGGTGCCAGCAAGGGCAGGCCGCCTCGACGGTCTGTCACGGTCTCATAGGCGATCGCGACGCAGCCCGACTTCATGAGTGCCTTGGCTTGATCAGGGTCGGGGGCAAGGTGGAGATAGGTGAAAAGAAGTTGTCCTTCTCGAAGCATCGCGCATTCGCTCAGCTGCGGCTCTTTCACCTTCACAATCATCTCTGCCGACGCAAACACATCCTGGGCACTCGGGGCAATTTCAGCCCCTGCAGCGATATAGGCTTCATCCGGGAGGCCAATAGCCGTGCCGGCGTTGGTTTCGACGATAACCTGATGGCCATTGTGAACCGCTTCCCGAACGCTGGCAGGGGTCATGCCGACGCGGTACTCATGAACCTTGATTTCCTTTGGAACACCGATCCGCATTTGTCTCTTCTCCGATGTAAGGACGGTTTCTCGTCCGCCCATCTCTTGTTAAGTCCCAGGAAAGTGTAAAGTGGTCTGGCAGAGACGCAATGTAGGCAAGAGAGCGTGAGGATTTTTCGTTTGATATTTTAAACGAAACGATCATCGGCACTGGAGTGTCGAAACGGTGAAAAATTCATGAAATATAATGAAAACCTAAGAAACACGCTGTCAGGGAATCTGGAGGCATTTCAAAGGCAGAAAGAAAAAACAGAAAATCTTAAACGCGCGGCGGTCGCCATCGTCATCGCCCCCGACAAGCAAGCGGCTTCCTTCCTCCTGACGCGTCGTGCTTCAAAGCTCAACAACCATGCAGGACAATGGGCGCTGCCCGGCGGCCGCCTCGATCCAGGTGAAACGGTAGAAGAAGCGGCACTGCGCGAACTGCACGAAGAAGTAGGCGTGGCCGCGAGCGACATTACATTGCTCGGACGGCTAGACGATTACCCAACGCGCTCGGGCTATCTGATCTCACCTATTGTGATGTGGGCCGCCCAAACACTTACACCGGTTCTTAATCCGGATGAAGTTGCCTCCCTGCACTATATTCCCTTAAGCGAACTTCAGCGGGAAAAATCGGTCGAATTCATCTCGATCCCGGAAAGCGACCGTCCGGTGATCAGACTGCATTTCCAGAGCAGTCAGGTGCACGCACCCACCGCCGCCGTTATCCATCAGTTCAATGAAGTTGCTGTCCACGGGCGATCCACACGGGTCGACCATTTGGAGCAACCCGTGTTCGCCTGGAAATAGATTGCCAGTCAGGCAGCGCTCGGCAATCTCTCCCACGCGCGCTCATGAAAGAAAAAGGCCACCGTATTCACCGCCGGCTCAATCAGGGCCACGCCAGTGGCAATGGCCACCGATCCGGTGAGCGCATAGGTGACACCAAAGCCGACAGCAAAGTGAAGCACGGCAAATGTCCCGGTTTTCGCCAGATCCCGCCTGTAAATCAGAGCACCCATCGATACCTCCTTTAAATCATAGATTATAATAATAATAAGAATTATTATTAAATCAAGAAAGACAGGGCTTTTTTGCTCGCCCGCAAGAATATTCCGAAATCGCATACGCGCCGGTGTCCGGTCTCTGACATCACCGAACTGCACCCGTCGAATGCAAGGCCGACAGCAATGTGCCTCCCCAAAGAGCAATCAGGCGCGCGTCAGCAGCCGCAAAACGATGGGCGTCCATAATGCTAAACACTTTCAGCCCCTATCTTCTTGCACTCTGTGTCAAAGGGATGAACACTTCTTGTCGTAGACCATTGGTGGCAGATGGTTTGCGGAAACGGCATGCTTACTGTGCCTAGGGGGTAGTTTTTTATCTCGATCGGAGGATCAATCGATGAAACGCAATAGAGGGATGGCTGGGCTTCTTCAGGCCCTGTCGCGCCGTCAGATGATGCAGGGGGCAGCGGCTGTCGGCCTTTCAGTGTCGGCCATGCCAACGTTCGCTAATGCAGAAGAAGAAAAGAAGCTGAGCTTCTACAACTGGGACACCTATATCGGCGAAACCACGCTCGATGACTTCAAAGCCGCGACGGGCATTGAAGTGACGATGGACCTGTTCGCCGATAATGACGAACTTTTCGCCAAACTCCGGGAAGGCAATCCCGGATACGATGTGATCGTGCCCTCGAACGACTATGTTGCCCGCATGGCCGCCGCTGGCATGCTGGAAGAACTCGATCATTCGAAGATTCCAAACATGTCGCATCTTTACCCGCGCTTCCTGGGCGACAATGTCGCCTTTGATCCAGGTCGGAAATACTCCGTTCCTTACATGTGGGGCACGATCGGCATCGGATACCGGAAATCCAGAGTGCCAACACCGCCGGACAGCTGGGCCGTCCTCTACGATTCGGACGAATATGCCGGCAAGATCTCAATCATGTCCGACTGCGGAACCATGATTCAGATGGCACTGCGTTATCTCGGGCACTCCATTAATTCACAGGACGATGCCGAACTGGCAGCAGCCGAAGCGCTGATCACCAAGCAGAAGGCCAACATCAAAGCCTTCCATGAAGACAATGGTCAGGACCTGCTGGCGTCCGGCGAAGTGGACATTGTCATGGAGTGGAACGGCGACATCGCCCAGCTCATGAGCGAAGACGACGACATCGGATATGTCGTACCGAAGGAAGGCGGTCTTGTCTGGGAAGACACGCTTTGCATTCCTAAAGGTGCACCGCATCCGGAAAACGCCCACGCCTTCATCAACTATGTGTATGAGCCTGAAGTAAATACGCTCATCGCCGAGTACATCGAATATGCAACGCCAAATAAGACGGCAGCTGAATCGATGGATGAAAGCTACAGCAAGAACCCGGCAATCTTCCCGCCGGAAGATGTTCTGGCGAAGTCGGAAAGCTCTCTCTATCTGGGCGAAGACCACAACGCCAAGCTAGACGAAATGTGCACCCGCATCTTCGCGGCTTAACAGACCAAACCGGGCGGGAAGCCACAAACTTCCCGCCCTCTTTATTTCTGCCGTGTAGCTGCTGGGGACGCTTTTCACGATGGATCATTGGCGAAAATCACCAAAGGCATTTTGGGCGGCGTTCCTGCCGCCAACCTTGTGGTTGCTCGCATTCTTCCTGATACCCCTGTCGTTGATCTGGGCCTTCAGTTTTGGCGTCAAAACCGGCATTACCGACATCGACATCACGTGGACGTTCCAGCAATACGCCCGCGCGCTTGAACCTCTTTATCTAGGCATCTTTGCAAAATCACTTTGGATGGCCGGCGTCACCACCTTCATCTGTCTCGTGGTCGCCTTTCCTGTCGCCATCGCCATTGTGTTCGCACCGCCCAAGGCCCGCATGTGGCTGCTTTTGCTGGTGATCCTCCCCTTCTGGACGAACCTGCTGATCCGCACCTATGCGTTGATCGCTGTCCTGCGCACCCGCGGCCATGTGAATTTCACCCTCGAATGGATCTGGGAAAACGCCAACGGATTTCTCATTTTCATTGGCCTCGGAAACCTGAACCTGCTGGGCGAACGCTTTGAGCCCCTCGCGCTCCTCTACAACAACACGGCCGTTGTGGTGGGTCTTGTCTATGTCGCCCTACCCTTCATGGTGTTGCCTCTCTATGCGGCGCTCGACCGCCTTGACCGCTCCTTCATTGAAGCAAGCCTGGACCTAGGCGCAGGCCACATCCGCACCTTCTGGTCTGTCGTGGTGCCGCTGGCGCTTCCGGGCATTGCGTCCGGTGTTGTGATCACCTTCATCCCAACGCTGGGATCGTTCCTGACGCCAGATCTGTTGGGCGGAACCGACAGTCAGATGATAGCCAACGTCATCGAACGGCAGTTCAAGTCTGCAAATGACTGGCCGTTTGGCGCCGCTCTCAGCTTCCTTCTCATGTACGCCACCTTCTTCGGCCTGGCGCTCCGCGCCGTGCTGATGCGGCGTGAAGGCATGGGAGACCGACGATGAGCGCCTTGCAGAAACTTCTCCGGCGCAAGCCGCGCAGCGAAATCGGCCCACTCGACTATCACCGGCGGATTTGGCTCCGTGTGACCGTCGCGCTGACGCTGATCTTCCTCTACATGCCGATCGTGACGCTGATGGCCTTCAGCTTTAACGACAGCAAACGCAATGTCGTCTGGCGGGGGTTCACGTTCAAATATTACGAAAAGGCGATGAACAATTCGGAGTTGATCGAAGCCTTCGTGAACTCGCTCACAATCGCCTTTGTCAGCACCATTGTCAGCGTGATCTTGGGCGCGCTTACGGCCTATGTGCTCTGGCGCTTCCGCTTTCCGTTGCGATCCGCCTATGAGGGCGCAATGGCGCTGCCCGTGGTCATCCCGGAAATCTGTATGGGCGTCGCCCTCATGGTGTTCTTCCTGCGGACCGGCTTCAACACAGGCGGATGGGTCTGGCCCTTCAACCTGTCGGCGATCACCATCGCCCATATCGCCTTCAGCTTTCCCTTTGCCGCCATCGTCATTCGCGCAAGGCTCGAGAGCTTCAACACGGAACTCTCGGAAAGCGCTAAGGATTTAGGCGCGTCGGAGTTTCAGGTATTCAAAGACATCATAGTGCCACATATGAAGCCGGGTTTGATCGCCGGCGCGCTGCTCGCCTTCACTCTTTCCTTGGACGATTTTGTCATCACCTTCTTCACGTCAGGACCAAACACGCTGACCTTCCCCGTGAAGATCTACTCAATGGTGCGCTTCTCCGTCACACCGGAGGTGAACGCTGCGTCCACAATTCTTATCGTGATCACCGTCATCATTACCGCCCTGGCGCTCCGGCTCCAGAACCGAAACAATATGTTGCAAGCAGGTTGATATGCAGAGCGACGCTTCATCTAACGAACCCATCATTGAGATCAATGACGTCACCAAGATCTATGGCTCCGACGTTCGTGCCGTAGACAATGTGTCGCTCAGCGTAAACCGCGGCGAGTTCTTCGCCCTGCTTGGCCCCTCAGGCTGCGGCAAAACAACATTGCTGCGCATGTTGGCCGGCTTCGAAACGCCGACGAAAGGCAAAGTCATCATCGATGGTGACGATATGGCGGAAGTTCAGGCCAACAAACGACCCGTCAATATGGTGTTCCAGTCCTACGCGGTGTTCCCGCACATGACCGTCGCCCAGAATGTGGGCTATGGCCTAAAGATCGATGGCGTAGCGAAGAAGGAAATCTCAGCCCGCGTTGAGGAAGCCCTGGAACTGGTAAAACTGGGCGGCCTCGGCGCGCGAATGCCGGACGAACTCTCCGGCGGCCAACGGCAGCGTGTAGCGCTGGCAAGAGCGCTCATAAAACGTCCAAGCGTGCTGCTGCTTGATGAACCCCTGTCCGCACTCGATGCAAAACTCCGCGAAGCCATGCAGCTGGAACTGGTACGCCTGCAAAAGACGGTGGGCATCACCTTTGTCATCGTGACCCACGACCAGGCGGAAGCCCTGTCCATGGCGGATCGCATTGCGGTCATGGAAGCGGGTGTTGTGCGTCAAGTTGCGAGCCCGGCAGAGCTCTACGAACACCCAACCAGCCGATTCGTCGGAGATTTTATTGGGCAGATCAATCTCTTCACCGGAAGCGCCTCGCCTGCGGGCGACGGCAGGGTCAATGTGAGCGCGGCGCCGCTCTCGGATCAGGTCCTGGAAGGAACCGCGACCGGCTCTGTCTGCGTTGCCGTGCGCCCCGAAAAGGTCAATGTCAGCCGAGAGAAACCCGCAGACAGCACCCTCCTGTCAGCGCAGGGCACGGTAGCCGACATTGCCTATTATGGCGGGTATTCAAACCTCTATGTCGATGTGGGCGCGGCGGATCCGGTTCTCGCCGAGATCACAAACGCGGAACGCGGCGTTGGCACGGAGTATGATCAAGGCGAGACAGTATGGGTCAGTTGGCGTCCGGAAGACACGCTTCTCTTCGCCGAGTAGGACCAATCACTCTTCGTCAGACGGGGCGTCTTTCTCGCGGGCGCCGGGCAGTTCTCCGCTCTCACTGATTTCTTCTACCGCCCGAATAATGCGGTCAGTCCGCATCAACGGCAGGATCTCATTCATAATGCGGATACCCTCCGCCGCCATTGTTGCAGCTTCGGCCTGTCCGACCCGGTCGGCCAACAAGCTGTAGAAAGAGTTCACCTCTTCCTGCACCAACCAGCTGAGGAAGGTGCCGTATATGGACCAGGTTTCCGCATCATAGCCGATCTCCTCGGTGAACCCGGCTTCGCGAATGCCGCGCCACAAGTCAACAATCCGGGCGTTTCGTGAATCAAGCCACCGCTCTCCGTCCCGTTCATCAACATTGAGAAGCCCTACAGAGATCAGCTCATCCACCTCAGCTGTGGTGAAGCCCGCGTCGGCGGCTACGTCGACCAGGCGGCGCGGTGCCAGCTTTTCCGGATCACCCAAAAGCGGATAAAGCGCATTCTCAAGGCCGACAAAACTTTCAATACCACCGGCGGCACCAGCATCTTGCGCCTTGACGATGGTCTTGATCACATTGAGCGGCAGAAAGCGCTCCTGCTGAAGTTTTTTGATTTCCTTCAGGCGCTCCACATGGACGTCGCTATAGCGCGCGACGTTCCGCTTTGGCCGCTCCGGCTCGGGCAAAAGGCCTTCACGAATGTAGAAGCGAATTGTTTCGCGTCCAACACCCGTTGCCTGCTCCAACTCCCGCATTTTGAGGCCAGTTCTGGCGCTCGGTGCTGTGTCACTCGCCACGTCTATCTACTTATCCGCTGTCTTAGACCAGGGCCATGCTATCACGCGGCACCCTGCTCAAGAAATTTCCCGCAATGCCTATCCCATAGCCGCGAGAAACTCCTCCCGAAGCTGCGTTTTCAGAATCTTGCCGTTTGCATTTCGCGGCAAAGGATCGTGTCGAATATCAATCTTGATCGGCACCTTAAACGCCGCCAGCTGCGCCCGTACGTGGCCCTGCAGCGCTTCTTCACTGACCGTCGAACCGTCTGTTACCTGCACCACCGCGCCGACTTCTTCCCCCAGCACCTTATGCGGGATGCCGATGATCGCAGCGTCCATCACATCCGGATGCGCGTAGAGAACATCTTCAATTTCGACGCAATAGATGTTTTCGCCGCCTCGGATCAGCATGTCCTTGGCACGATCGAGAATGTAAACGAATCCCTCGTCATCCATGCGGACCAAGTCGCCAGAGCGAAACCATCCGTCCTTGTCAATCGCCTCGGCCGTTGCCTCTGGCTTGTTCCAATATCCTTTCACCACATTCGGTCCGCGGATCAGCAATTCTCCGACCTCACCGATAGGGACTTGCCTATTGTCCGTATCGACCACTTTGAGATCACAGACGGGAACTGCGGGCCCCGCGCTCGAGGGCCGGTTCACATAGTCCTCTGCCGAATTCTGTGTCGTCACCGAGGACGTCTCGGTCAGTCCATAGCCATTACCCGGCGAGACTTTAGGAAAGGCCTGTTTGATCCGTGCCACGAGTTCCGGCGCGCTGGGCGCACCCCCATAAGACACCGACTCGACACTCGACAGGTCAAACCTGTCAAAATTCGGCGACTCCAGAACCTGCCAGACCATCGCCGGCACGCCGCCAAAGGCAGCAATCTTTTCTTTCTCAATGAGCCGCAGCGCTTCTTCAGGGTCCCACTTATACATCATGACAATCTTGCCACCGGCAGCGAGGTTCGGCACCAGGATGGAATGACAGCCTGTGGCATGAAAGAAAGGCACAGACAGAAGGAAGGCGCGCTTCGGTGCATCCGGGTCCGGCGCAGGTGGTGTCTCGCCCCTGCGCAGAAACGCCCGCGTCGGTGCAATCCCAAGGCTCACCAGATTGGTCAGGATGTTGCGATGGGTGCCGAGCGCCCCTTTGGGCTTTCCCGTCGTACCTGACGTATAGAAGATTGTGGCATCGTCTTCCGGAACAATATCGACCTCAGGCAAAGGCACGTTCGGAAGGGTCGCAAGCGCGCCCGGTGGCGCAACAATGTCATCCCAAAGCGATGCACCGTCAGGCAAAGCCCCACCTGGGCGCACAACGATGAGAGACTTAAGATCACCCAAAGCGCTCAAGTGATCCCGCACGCGTTCGGCACGTTCACCATCCACGATAGCAACCTTGGACCCGGAGTCCTGAAGACCATATTCAAGTTCCGGTCCTGTCAGCCAGGCATTGAGCGGTACCGTAACCGCACCGATCACCACCGTTGCCCAAAAGGCGACCGACCATTCCGGATAGTTGCGCATTACAATCGCCACGCGGTCGCCCTTTTCAACGCCGCGTGCCACAAGCTCATGGGCCAGCTTGGCGACCGCCCGATAGTGGGTTTCGTAGGAGACGCGCTCTTCTTCAAAGACCAGATAGTCAAGATCGCCATGGGCACGGCCGAGCTCAAACAACTCTCGCAGTGAGGAGGGAGCATTTTTCCAGACCCGCAACTTCACACCTCGAATGACTTCTTCCGTCATCTCAAAGGGTGAGTCAGGCGCGGTAGCAAGAAGTGTATGGGCGTCGGCTACCGACATGGCAGGCCAGTCAGCCGCCATTGCGTGGTTCTCTGTCATCAGGTCCTCCCGAAAGGCTTTTGCTTTTCCGCGATTTAAGCGCCGGTGGACCAGAAAGCCAAGTGATAGCTTAGCCGGCGCGCTTTAACAATGCGTCCAGCATGGCGGTTTCTTCTGCGATACACGCAGCAAAGCTCGGCCTTTCATGGATACGCGCGAGGTACGCCGAAAGGTTAGGATAGACCTCGGCATCCGGCTCAAAGCCCGCATGCGCGAGATTGACGAACTGAGTGCTAATCGCGATGTCCGCGACAGAAAAGGCGTCCCCCACAAGAAACTCGCGCGTCCCTACCTCTGCGTTCAGATACTCAAAATAGGAGGGCAGCTTTTCGGTGAGCGTCTTCTCGGCTGTTGCCGTATCCGCGTCTTTGCCCATCAATCGGCTCACCACCATGGGCCGAAATGTCCCCATGCCGATATGGCCAGCAAGCTCCGTATCTCCATATTCTTCGAACCAGAGGGCCCGTCCATAGTCCACCGCATCAGTGGGATAGAGAGTGGGCGACGGGCAGATCTTTTCCAGATACCCGCAGATCGCCGATGAATCCGCGAGAAACAGATCGGCCTCTTCGTCTTTCAAAACAGGAATGCGTTTGAGCGGCGAAATTTCCTTAAACCAATCCGGCGGCGGGAAGATGTTCACATTCTCCAGCGTATATTCCAGTCCCTTCTCCGCAAGGAACACGCGTGCCTTCCGAACAAATGGAGACAGGTTCGCTCCATAAACAATCAATCCCATGACTTCCTCTCTGAAAGATGCGCCGGATCAGTCGATCTCGGCGAAGATCTTTTCCATTCGTTTGACTTCTTTTTTGTAAGCCTTGTCTGACACAAACGGCCCGAATTTGGAAAACTCTTTGACGTCCGCCGTCTCAACCTTGCCGCCGGACTTCGGCAAGACCTTCAGGTAGCCACCTTCCCGGTCGATGATCGGAATAATCTCATTCCGGCGAGAGAAGATGCGGCGCATCTGTGCAGACTGTTCCATAAAGGCTTCAAACTCACCTTCATCCACGTCAATGAGCATCTGATAGGCATCAACGAACTCTTTGACAAAGGCGTGTTCGACAATCTGAAGGTTGGAGATAACCCAGCACCGATCTTCAAATATCCAGTAATAGCCGAGCCCGATAAATTCACCGTCTTTCGTCAGATACGGGAAAAACGGAAAGGACCGGCAGGCCATCAAGCGATTGTCACGCTCACATTTTGCCGCGCCCTTGCAGACACAAGCGATGCAGGTCTCGTTGATGTCCTTGACCTCAGCCACTGCGTGCTTGTCGTCTGGGTCCGGCTTGTATTTCTTCCAAAGTTTGGTCCGCTTCTTGATCACCTTCCACTCTGGCGGCGAAGCGGCGGGAATCGCATTCTCAACATCGCAACAGACTGGATCGCCATTGTTCAACGGTGCGCAAAATTGGCCGCAATCATATTTCTCCGAAATGGAGGCGTTGAAGTTCCTGTAAATCGTCTCGAAGTGCTTCTTACGTGCGGTCATTGAAGGTGCAGGCTCCCGCTCAAATTACTACCCAACCGGGGTATCAAGCTTTGAGGGAAACATCAATCACCACAGGCTTGGAAACCGCTCCAATACCCTATCCGCTGCGGGGGTTTGGCGGGCACCCCAATCCATGCCTTTACACATGGTGTCGGATCGTTAGGATCGCCCACCCCTTTTCCACAGGTTTTTTATGCGTATTCCCGTTGCTTCTTCCCTCTTAAGCGTCTTCCTCATGACCCAGGCCTTCGCGGACACGCCGAAAGTCGTCGCGAGTCTTAAACCCATTCACAGCCTGGTGGCTGCGGTGATGGGCGAGACGGGCAGTCCTGAACTATTGGTCACTGGGGGTGCTTCACCTCACACATTCTCGCTGAAACCCTCCCAGGCGGCTGTTCTGGCTGAGGCAGACTTGATCTTCTGGGTCGATCCTGCGGTGGAGGGGTTTCTGGTCAATCCAATGGCCAATCTCGCGAAAGAAAATGCCTCCGTGCCTCTTCTGACGGCCCAGGGTGTAACGCTATTGGACGCGCGGGAAGGCGGCGTCTGGAGTTCGCACCATGACGATGACGATCACGGACATGGGGATGAGCATGGACACGACGAAGGACACACCGAGGAGGCCTCAGGCCTCGCGCGTGATCCTCATATCTGGCTCGATATTGCCAATGGCATCGCTGTCGTCGCATCCATAGAACAATATCTGAGCACAACCTATCCGGATCTCGCACCTGTGTTTGCTGAGAATGCATCGGATCTCCGCGAACGGTTACGCGGGCTGGACGACGAGCTCAAAACGCAACTCGCCCCAGTAAGCAGCCAGCCCTACATCGTGTTTCACGATGCCTATCAGTATTTTGAAGAACGCTATGACCTGTCGCCAGCTGGGTCGGTTACGGCCAATCCGGAGGTCCTCCCGGGTGCGAGACGGATCGCGGATCTAAGAAACGCAAGCAGCTCCGCAATCTGCGTGTTTGCAGAACCTCAATTCGAACCGCGGATCCTGGAACGTCTGACGGAAGACGAGGGTGTGAAACTCGGGTACTTGGATCCGCTTGGAAGCGCTTTACCCGCCGGTCCGGATCAATACGCGGCAACCCTTCAGGCACTCGCGGACAGCCTGACAGATTGCCTCGCGCAATAAAAAAGGCGGCGCCGAAGCACCGCCTTCTCAAATTGTATTGCTGGACGCCTTAGAGACGCTCAACAATCGAAACGTTCGCAAGACCACCGCCTTCACACATGGTCTGCAGGCCATAACGCTTGTTCTTCTTCTGCAGCGCGTGGATCAACGTCGTCATGAGCTTCGTACCGGAACCACCCAGCGGATGGCCCAGAGCAATCGCACCACCGTTTACATTGAGGCGCTCAGGATCTGCGCCGGTTTCTTTCAGCCAGGCTGCAGGGACCGACGCGAACGCTTCATTCACTTCAAAAAGATCAATGTCATCAATCTTCATGCCTGTCTTTTCGAGCGCAGCCTTGGTTGCCGGGATCGGCGCTTCCAGCATGATGACCGGATCTCCACCGGTAACCGTCAGATGATGGATCCGTGCAATCGGATCAACGCCGAGGTCCTTCAGACCTTTCTCGTTCACGACCATAACGGCGGAGGCACCGTCGCAGATCTGGCTTGATGTTGCCGCCGTCAGTGCGCCACCTTCGACGAGCAGCTTCACGCCCTGGATACCTTCAAGGCTTGCGTTAAAGCGAATGCCTTCGTCGACCTTGTGGATTTCCTTGGTACCGTCTTCAAGCTCCACTTCAAGACCGAGGACTTCGTCGTCGAAATCACCTGCCTGTGTCGCCGCTATCGCCTTCTGGTGGCTGCCAAAGCCATATTCATCCAGCTCATCTTTCGAAAGACCATACTTCTTCGCCATCATTTCAGCACCAGCGAACTGGCTGAACTGAACGTCCGGATAGCGTTCCGTCATGTGCGGGCTCACATAGAAGCCAAATCCGTTCTTTGCGGGAAGCGACATGGGCAGGCCCATTGGGACGCGTGTCATGCTCTCAACACCAGACGCGATGACACAATCCATGAAGCCAGACATCACAGCCTGAGCCGCAAAATGGAGTGCCTGCTGAGAGGACCCACATTGACGGTCAACGGACGTCGCTGGGACACTTTCAGGCATGCCGGCAGAAAGAACGGCGTTACGCGCAATGTTACCAGCCTGCTCACCAGCCTGGCCGACACAACCCATGATCACGTCATCCACGCGCTCCGGATCAGCATTCGCTTTGGAGATTACGGATTTCAATACTTCGCCCGCCATATCAGCCGGGTGCCAGTCTTTCAGGCGTCCGTCGCGGCGACCACCGGCGGTCCGGGTCGCGGAGACGATGTAAGCTTCTGCCATGTCTTTTTCCTCTTTATCTATCGCGTCTGATCAAAAATATCGGTTCGATTTGGCCGTAAGATGGGCCGAGCGCCGTTCAGATTCAACGCTCTTTTGAGCGCGCGTGCCTCACACTTTTCACGGGCGCAATTAGCCGAGGAATTCCCTACGTAAAGGCCAATAAATTGCTTTAACCCCTTGCCCGCGCTTAGACTGCGCGCAACTTTGAATTGCAGAACACTAACAAATTCGGGCCATTTGGCCGATAGGGAGACCCCAATGAGCGACCGCATTTCAGTCGATATTCAAGACGGCGTGGCAGATGTGAGACTGACACGCAGCGAAAAAATGAATGCCCTGGATGATGAAATGTTCAAGGCACTGATCGACACCGGCGAGCGGATGAAAACGGAAAAAGGTGTCCGGGCCGTCGTTCTCTCCGGAGATGGACGCGCCTTCTGCGCCGGCTTGGACATGGGCAATTTCGGCAAGATGGCCGACGATGGGGATGACACGGGCAGCAAATCGAACAAAAAGCGAAGCGCCCTGGCTCCAAGAACCCATGGTCTCGCAAACCGTCCTCAATATGCAGCCTGGGTATGGCGTGAAGTTCCAGTCCCTGTGATCGCGGCTGTCCACGGCGTTGCCTTTGGCGGCGGATTTCAGATCTGCCTCGGGGCGGATATTCGCTATGTCGCTCCAGACACGAAAATGTCGATCATGGAAATCAAATGGGGGCTGGTGCCGGACATGGCCGGAACACAGCTTATGCGCCACATCGCACGCGAAGACATTGTGCGGGAGCTCACCTATACCGGTCGCATCTTCTCTGGCGAGGAAGCCCTCGACTATGGCTTCGCAACCCGCGTGGTTGACGACCCGCGCGCCTTGGCACTGGAGACGGCCCACGAGATCGCAGGGAAGAACCCCGATGCGATCCGCGCCAACAAACGTATCTTCAATGCCGCACCTTATGTAGATGCGGGCGCAGGCCTCGTTACAGAGTCCATTGAGCAAGATGAGCTGATCGGCTCTGCCAATCAGATTGAATCCATCATGTCGACCATGGAGAAGCGCCCGGGCAAGTTCGCCGACGCGTAAAGTCTCACTTCGCGAGCTGAAGTATCTGCAGGATGTCCGCGGCCTCTGACACCGGCCTCGGATTTGTCCTCGCCCAGAAGTCATGCATTGTCTTCTGGGCAACTTCCTCGAAACGGTCTTCTCCCACATCAACCGCCGCGAGGGTGCGTGGCATGCCCAGCGCACGGATAAACGCGTCTGCAAGCTCTGATGCGGGATGGTCCGCATCGCCAAAACAGGCGCTGATGCGTTTCTGTCTTTCAGCATTCGCTGGTTCGTTGAACGCGAGCACATAAGGTGACATCACGCAGGACGTGTAACCGTGGGGCACATCGCACGCGCCGCCGAGCACATGACCTATGGCATGGCTCGCCCCCATCGGCACGCCGGAGACCACCGGCACCATGGATTGCCACATGCCGATCTGACAATTGAGACGCGCCTCCCTGTCGGCGGGGTCCTGCTTCACACGCCGCAACCCATCAACGAGAAGTCGCAATGCACTGTCGGCTAGGCCGTCGCAATACGGGTTGGACTGAAGGGAGGCCAGCGTCTCAATGGCATGATCCATCGCCCGCACGCCGGTTGAGAACCACAACCATTCAGGCGTATGGCGCGTGAGCGCCGGATCAAGGATCACCGTGTGGGGTGCGAGATCTCTGTGCTCATAGCCTTCTTTCAGGTTCTTGCGTAGATCCGTCGCGCCGCCGAGCGGATTGAACTCACCGCCGGACAATGTCGTAGGGATCGCGATCGATCTGATCGCCGGTCCCTCGAATTCCGGATGCACCACCGTGCCGTCTTTCTCGACACGCACATGAAAGGGCTCAAGTCCGTCCGCGTCTCGCACATTGTGCGTGAGAGCCACCAACACCACTTTGCCAGCGTCGGTGACAGAGCCACCTCCCAGCGTCACAAGCAAGTCAGTGTCCACAGCTCGTGCGGCATCTGCTGCTTCAATCACGGCTTGTCGGGGGGTGTGCGCGGGCATGCCCGTATAGATGCCAGCGATACGGCTTCCGAGCGCATCGCGAACCTTGTCGATTTCATCGGTCTGCTCGGAAAGCGTTTTGCTGGCAATCAGGAACACACGCTGCGCGCCTTGCGCTTCCACCTGCTCGGCCAGTGCCTCAGCCGCCGGCTTCCCAAAGATCACCTTTTCCAGCGCCGAACACTGAACCTCACCAGCCACCCCCATCACGCTCATTGGATCCTCCCTTGTTAAGGGAAGTCTGAGACATTTCTGCACGGCAGGAAAGAGTTAGAAGAGCCGCGTGTCCGTTTCGAGCCCCAGGAACAGACGCCCGGCCTGCTCCAGCACACCCTTGGCCACCATCATGTGCTGGGTCGCCACATGCACATCGCGGAAATGTCGCTGCAAGGGCGAACGCTTATAGACAGACGTGCCCCCGCCAAGGTCATAGACGATATCGACTGCTTGCGCCGCGGACGTGGTGGCGTGGGCCATGGAAAGCCGCATGTCACGGCGAAGATCGACACTGATGACCCCATCTTTTTGCGCCGCTTCCCACGCTTCCGCGAACGTGTCATCCATCCAGGTCTGAGCAGACCGGATCAATGCCTCGGCGCGCGCCACACCCATTTGGGTATCCGGCCGTTTGGCCAACGGCTTCAACGTGCCCTGAGGTGTTTTAGCAGAGGCAAAGCTCACAAGCTCATCAATGGCCGATCGCGCCGTGCCCAATGCGACCCCAGCTATGCCCGAGGCCAGAAGCGCAAACAGAGGAAACACATAAAGCGGGCGCTCCATGGGCTTGTCATAGCCAAACGCAACGCCGCGGCTCTCTGGCACCCAGACATCTTTCATCTCGAAATCGGTGCTGCCCGTGCCGCAGAGGCCCGACACATCCCAGGTGTCCAGAAGCGTCACCTCTTCCGCAGGCACCATCATCATCCGGCTGATGGGCACGCCGGTGTCCGACATTTCGGGTTTGCCGTCTTTCATGACAAAGCACCCTCCGGAAATCCACGCAGCGTTCCGGCTGCCGGACCCCCACTGCCAACGACCGGACACGCGGTATCCGTCTCCCTCCGGCTCGGCTTTGCCGGTTGGCGCGAAGACGCCCGCGGTGATGGTCCGCTTGCCACCACCAAAAATCTCTTCCGCATCCGCCTTCGGCATATAGGCAGACCCAAGGCCTGTTGTGGCGCCAATCATGGTGCACCAGGCAGCCGATGAATCGCCGCGCGCTAAGGTTCGGATGAGCTTCAGGAAGGTCGGGGGATCCAGCTCAAGGCCGCCATACACCTCCGGCACCATCACGGAGTAGAAGCCCGCCTCTGCAAACGCATCGGCTATGTCCTGCGGGACCTGGCGCGCCTCTTCGATTTCGTCTGTGCGTTCCCGCAGCATGGGCACAAAGCCCTCCGCCGCGTCGAGGAGTGCGTTTCCCATTGTAGCCATCGCCAAATCTCCTGATCGTTTTACTGAGGAAGGCCGAGACGCGCCGCGATATTGTTGCGCTGCATGTTCGACGACCCGCCCACAATGGGCATGCCGAGCACATCGCGGACATTGCGCTCCATGTCATAGGAGTCTGAAAGGCCGTAGGCCCCCATCACCTGCTGGCAGCTGAGAACGATTTCGACCGCCGTATCCGCGACGAACAGTTTGGCCATACTGGTTTCGACGGAGCATGGCTTACCCTCATGCGCCAGATGAACCGCGTGATAGAGCATATGCTGGCAGGCCTGCAGTTTCGTCTTTGCTTCTGAGAGCGCATGACGAACCGCCTGGTGTGCTGCAATCGGCTTCCCGAACTGCACACGTTCCTGCGCATAAGCCCAGGCTTCGTCTACAGCGGCACGCGCAGCCCCATAGGCCACAGTGGTGATCTCAATCTTCTCAACGTCGAGGGTGCGGCCTGCGAGCATACCCCAGCCCTTGTTCCATCCGTCAGGCCCGCCCAGCACTTGCGACACAGGAATCCGCACGTCATCAAAGAACACATCACATGACGTCGTGTAGCGGAGGTTGGAGTGTTCGATCGGCTGCATAGTGATGCCTGGCGTATCCGTCGGAATGAGCAGCACGCTCAGGTTTCGATACTTTTTGCCGTCCGCATCGCTGTTCACCAAGCAATAGATATAGTCCGCCCAATCCGCGCCTGTGCACCAGCGCTTGGCGCCGTTGACCACAACCGTCTCGCCATCATCTTCCAGGTGTCCACGGGTTCTGACCGTCGCAAGATCGCCGCCCACATCCGGTTCACTCAGACCATAGGCAAACCAAATATTGCCTTTGGCAAGTTCCGGGAGCAGCTCCCGCTTCTGCACCTCTGAGCCATTCTCGACAACATTGGCACCGCCATAGAAAGCAGCGTGAATGAAGGGCCCGCCAAGCGAGGGACCGACCTGACAGAGCTCATCAAGCACAGCCACCGCAGCGACTAGATCGATACCCTGCCCACCATACTCCTCGGGGATGGTGAGACCGCAGACGCCGAGATCCGCCAGCTTCCTGAACGTGTCACGACAAAAAGAGTGCTCCTTGTCGAGCTGACGGCGCTTCTCCCGCGGCATCTCATCGTTTACGAACCGTTTGATCGTGTCGCGCAGGATGGCGATGTGTTCAGGCTCATCGGTGAAATACATATGCCCTACTCCCCGGTGAAATTGGCCGCGCGTTTTTCCTTAAACGCGGCCACCGCTTCTTTCCGGTCTTCAAGCGTGTTGGTGATTGCCTCATAAGCAATTGCCGCATCCATGACCTTCACCGCGATTTCCCGAAGCGTGATGTTGGCTGCCGTCTTTGTCCACCGCACGGCCCATTTCGGATTGCCCATGATCTTGGCCACCAGCTCACCGACTTTTGCGTCGAGCTCTTCGGCGGGCACAGAATAGTTGATCAATCCGAGATCCAGTGCCTGTTGTCCGGTGAGCATATCGCCGGTCATGAGCAGCTCTTTCGCTTTCGCAAACCCGATCAGCTGCGGCCAGATCACAGCGCCGCCATCGCCCGCCACAAGCCCGACCTTCACATGCGGGTCGCCGATCACCGCACTGTCGGCGGCAATGATCACGTCACATAGCAACGCAATCGTTGCACCCAGACCGGCCGCTGCACCATTGAGACGACAGACAATCGGTTTCTCTAGATCAAGGAGCGAGGTGACAATGCGTTTTCCCTCCGGCGCAATGGCGCGGAACTTGGCAGGGTTGGCGATCATCTCGTCAAACCATTCCATGTCGCCACCAGCGCAAAAGGCCCGCCCCGCGCCCGTGAGGATAATCAGATCGCTGTCTTCGTCTCTTTGCAGGTCCGTAAAGACACGGCCAAGCTCTTCATGCATCTGCGCATTGACGGCGTTCACCGGCCCCGGTCCGTCGATCGTGACCGTCAGCACCCGTCCCTCATAGCTGAAGGACAGAGTCTCATAATCCTTGAATTCCATGTCCGCTCCCTTTTTTCTGAGGCTAACTCAAATTTAGCTGGACGATCAACCGAATAATAGGCTTATATTTCCAGGACTTCCGCCATTTGGCCCCAAAACACCACTGATTTTCTGAGGAGAGTTCAAATTTCAACGAGTGCGGCATCCTCAAAACAAAGATCTGGAAGCTGGGGAGACAGGGAACAATCCATCCTCAATGCTGCGTGGGAGCTGATCACGACCCGCGGATTTGACGGCATGACCATGGCCGATGTCGCAGATGCCACCGGCCTCTCGGAGGGAAGTCTCTACAACTATGTGCCGAGCAAGCGCGAGCTCGCGATCCGCGTCGCAGAGGGCTGGTTTTCATCGCAAGCCGATGAACTGAAAGGAACGCTCAGCGCGATCTCGCATCCGCGCGACCAGATCACCCTGCTGGTCCAGCGCCACATCGCCATGATCATGGAACAGCCAGAACTGTTTTTGATGTGGATACGGGAAGTGCGGGCAACCGACGCATACCTCACCTCAAGCTCCCGTGACATTTTTCGCTCATATACTGGCCTCCTACGCACCGTCCTGGCCAACGCGCAAGAAGCAGAACTCATCGACACAGACATGAGCGACGACATGGTCCGGGACATGATCTATGGCGGAGCAGAACACATCGCCTGGACGGCCATCGTACAGAAGCGAACCGGAACACTGGACGTCGCTGAAGCTGCAAGAAGTCTTGGGCAAACCTACTGGCGGGCCCTTAAAGCGGAGTCCGTGTCGGACAAAGGCATAGAGCAGCGGCTGGCGCGGATTGAAGCCAAACTCGACCGACTTCCCTGACCCTCAGCCGAAGCTGCGCTGAAGAGATGCGTCAAGATCGTCCGGCGACGTCCCCACACCGATATAGACGAGGGCCGCTTCGCGCGGTGCAACGTCCGTTGCGCTGGTTTCCAGCCTTCCGCCGCTCCATTGGATGACCTGCCATCCACCTTGGGGTGCGCGAACAACGCCTTTGCAGCGCAGCAGCCCAGCGCAGCGCTCCAGAATCTTTGACAGCGCATCGACATCGCAGGCTTTGTCGCTCGAAATCGAGCCGGTCCAGAAAAGCCCGTGCGGATCGTGCGTCTCGGCTTCGGGTTTCGTTTCATCAGCGGCAAAGTCAAACAGGTGGGAGACCGGAACATCGTCTGTCGACGCGGATAGCGTCAGCACGCCTGGCCGCGCTTCATGCAGCAACGTCTCAACCTCATCTGTTTGAGCAGGGGTCGAGATATCAGCCTTTGTCAGCACGAGCAGGTCTGCGGCGGCGACTTGCGCGCAAACAGTGTCGCCAAGCAGAGGATCAGCCGCCTGCGCCGCAAACTGCGTCACATCCACAAGCACGAAAATTCCCTGAAGCCTTAGCGCCTTGTCTGCTCGGGCGATGGCAGCGATACGCAGCGGGTCTGCAACTCCGCTTGCTTCGATAATGATCTGCTCCGGTGGCTCGGACCGCGTGACCAGAGAAATCAACGCTCGCAGAAAGTCATTGCCGATGGAACAGCAGATACACCCATTGGCGAGACTGACCATATCCTCGTCCCGAGCGACAATGAGCTCTTCGTCAATGTTGATGTCGCCGAAATCATTGACGATCACACCAAGACGCCGCCCATCGTTTTGACGCAACAACCGGTTGAGCAGCGTGGTCTTGCCCGCACCGAGAAAACCGCCAATGACGGACACCGGTATGGGCGCGCGCGGTGTCACCACCTATCCTTTTGGTGCTTCAAAAACCTCACCACCAACCACAGTACCCCAGACACCAATATCCTTAAGCGCCATTGCATCTACCTCAAGCGGATCTTCATTCAGGATAGCGAAGTCCGCCCGTTTGCCCACTTCGATACTCCCGAGCTCATCGTCCAGCTTGAGGGACGCCGCCCCCCCCATGGTGATCGTATAGAGCGCTTCCTCAACCGTGAGGCGTTCCGCATCGCCGCCCAGCAGCTTGCCCGTCGCTGTCACCCGGTTGACCGCACACCAGGCCGTAAAGAGCGGCCCAATGGCTGTGATGGGCGCATCGGAATGAAGCGCAAGGTCGACACCATGCTCCACAGCGCTGCCCGCATTATCGATCCGGTGAGCCCGGTCAGGACCGAGCGTCATTTCAAAGTGCTGATCGCCCCAGTAAAACACATGATTGCTGAAAAGGTTCACACCCACGCCGAGTGCCGCCATCCGCCGGAACTGCGCGTCACTCGCCATCTGACAATGTTGCAATGTATGGCGATGGTCCGGGTGGGGGTTGGTTTTGAGCGCCTCCTCAATGGCATCCAACGCCAGCTCCGTCGCCTCATCACCATTTGTATGAATATGCAGCTGATAGCCTGCTGCGTTATAGACGGACACAAGCTTCCTGAACTCATCCGGCGCGATGTACCAGAGCCCATTAGGTGCACCATTGAAGTGACCCGGCCATTTAAGGCGCGCCGTAAATCCCTGGATCGATCCATCCAGCACCAACTTCACAATACCCATCTTGTGCTTGTCCGTGCTTTTCGACACCAAGCCGCCAAGGCGTTCCGCGCCTTTGTCCGCGGGCATCAGCGTGCCGCCAAATGCCGACACGATGCGCAGAGGAAAGTCCGTCTTGTCGGTCACCTCAGTCAGACGCCCCACCATCTCATCGTCGAGCGGGCTGTGAAGATCGGTCGCAGTGGTCACACCAGCCAACTGGCACACCTTGGCAAAGTTCCAGAGGGACGGCGGCTGCGTCGCCTGCGACCCAATGTCGTATTTGAGTGACTTCATCGCCAGGTACATACCCACCATGCCTGCAAGCTCACCTGTCGGTGCGCCGCCCTCGTCGGTCATGACCTCTTGCATGTCTGTCGAGGAGGCCAGATCCGACTCCTCGATCACCGCAGAGTTGACATTGAGAAAATGCAAGCTCGCATGAAAGACGCCAATGCGGCGTCCGTTGGACACACGGTCTAAATCACGCGCATGCAAGCGCTGTTCGCCAAAGAAAATGGGGTCAAATCCCCAGCCAATTAGCGCGGCATCCGGATCATCCATCTCGGCCGCAGCTTCCTGTAGGCGCTCGACCACCGCGTCCAAGCTCTTCAAGCCTCGCCAGACGCGCCCATCCGGAGCGGTCCGGTCGTAATAGCCGACATAGGTGTGGTCCCAAAGAGCGCCTTCCACCAAGTGGCTATGTCCCTCAATCAGGCCCGGCATAATGACCTGATCCGCAAATCGGTCATCCACATGAGCCTCACCCCAGGAACTCACCTCATCCAACGTTCCAACAGACAGGATACGTCCATCGCGCACAGCGACATGTGTCGCAAAGGGGCGCGACGGATTCATCGTGATGATCCGCTTCGCCCCATAGATTGTTGTCGTCACAGACGCGCCCCCCCGAAACTACGCTCAGCTCTCCCAGAGCGAGACGATCTTACCACTCTCCGGCGACACATTGCCTTCAAGAACATCAAGATAGATCTGGTTGGTGGCATCCAGCCCGCCAGACCGCTCCACCTTCATCCACCCGTCCACGGACCCAAGGAACGAAGCCCACGCTGTTGCGATCTTAGCCTGCAGCGCTTCTGCACCCCAATCCTTGTTGCGCTTCTGGATCTGAGACGGCGCAAAGAAGAGTGTCGGTGTCGCACCGGGCAGATCCTCGGCGCCCCCACCCTGTTCCCAGTGGGTGCCCCCTACCGCACAACTGCAGGTAAGCCGGTCTTGAAAATGGTTGTGGATTGCGGCGCGGACATTGGCGTCGCCTGCCATATCTACAAAAGCGACATTGCCGTCGACGTCAATGGAGGAGATGTCGTCATAAGCCACAACATCGTCATAATAGCCGACGCTCTCAACAAAACCGGCATTGCCCTTGGACGTCAAACCAACCACCCGCGGTTTGTTTTTGGTACGCACCGAAAGGACCTGCGCGAGGCCCAAAGACGTCTTACTAGACGCACTCGACAACACCACTGTTGACGCACCGAAGAATTCATTGTCATCCAGAAAATCATCAATCAGGAAAGACGTGGTGAACAATGGCCGCAGCAGACTCTGCTCCGCTTCCCGCGCGGCGTCATAGCCGGCGTCCGCCGTCACCCGAAGATAGTTATTATAAACCGGTGACAGATCGGCACGGTGGGCAGCGCCATCGAAAAAGCCTGCATCAGAAATTCGAACCGCTTGCGCCACAAAATGCGTCGACATGGGGAAGTACCCGTAAAAGCGTTCGCCGACGGCAACGCCTTCCGCGTTCGACGCCAGAACATCGCCAAATCCCCAAACAGGAACACGGCCCCAGCCTTCATCGGCTGGAAAGAAGTTCCAATACTGCATAGCCTCACCGAAAACAGCGTAGGTGATATTGTTCGCGGTGAAGGCAAAATCATCCACTTTGAAAAGAACTTCGCCTGGCTGAAGGGACGCTGCATCCGGGACATCCGTTTCGACCACCTTTGTGGTACGAAGGTCGTCTCGTTTTACCCAAAGGTTCGCTGCTTTTTGATCTGCCATGGTGCACTCCATTCTTTCGCGAGGGGACCTGGAAGAGCCCGCCGACCGCCTGTTCCTATTTGCGCGCATGGTAAGGGGGACGAAGGATAGCACCAACCCAATCCGGTCAGAAAAAGAGACAAAACCTGTTCAATATTGGACACCTAACAGTCCATACATTGACTTGATTTGGTCAATCCCCCACACTCGGCACGGGTACGTTTATATCTGTGGGGAAATATGAATAAGGTAATCCATGCGGCGCGCGCCGTGGCCATTGCAGCACTTGTCGGACTGTTCGTTGTCGTTACGACGGCACCAGGTCAGGCAGAAGACCGGCGGGTTCGCATCATCAACGAAACCAGCTGGACGATGGTCGAGTTCTACGCGTCCAATGTCGGAACCAACGACTGGGAAGAAGATATTCTGGGATACGACGTCCTGGGCTCGGGCGACAGCGTCGTCATCGATATTGACGATGGAACGGGCTACTGCCTGTATGATTTCCGTGCCGTGTTCTCAGACGGCGATGTACTAGTCCGCGAGCGTGTCGACGTGTGTGAAATCTCGAGCTATCGCTACCACGAATAGACGGTACATTCAGAGATCCAAAAACCGCCCTTGCTGCAGCAACGGGCGGTTTTTTCTTGCGTAAATCAGAAAGGTTCAGGCCGCCAGAATGTCAGCTGCGACGTCGGTCATCCGCTTGCGCCGCAAGACCTGTCCAACACGAACCGCTGGCAGCAGTATTTTGGAGATCATCGCCGGCGTCTTGGTCTCACGCGCAAACGCAGGACGTGCCATCAGTCTTTGATACAATCCGAAAAGGCGTGAGTGAATCTCCAGCGGATATCCACCCATGCGCAGCCGGTGCATGGTGATGAACCATGCAAGCTCAAGTACGGATATCCGATCACCGATCAGCCACTTATTGTCCTGAAGCCGCTTTTCAAGAATATCAAACGCATCCCGATGGGCCCTTACCGCGGCTCGTGCTTGGTCTTCAGTCACACCGTTTTCAGCGAAGGCACGCCACCATGCGATCTCTTTCGCCCGTGACGGATCATCAGCTCCGTCTTTCTCGTACTTGGCGAGAACATCATCAGGTTTTTGCGCAAGGCGCTTGGGAAAAATGAACCCCATCGTGACCTCACGCAGCGCGAAGTGAAGATCATTCTCAAGCGCCAGCGACTCATCGACCACCGCGCGCTCTTCTGCGGTCTGCGGAAAATAGGAGGGAGCGTCTGACGGGAGGGTATCCAAATAGGCGAGAATGTCGTTGCTTTCGACATGCACGACACCGTCATGCACAAGAACAGGCACCACACCCCGAGGATTGATGCCCAAATACCAGGGCGACGCATGTTCGTGTTTCACAAGATTGATATGGTGAGACACATAGTCGATGCCCTTTTCACGCATCAACGTGCGAACCTTTTGAGAGCACGAGCTGCCCGTAAAGTGCAAAAGGTGCAGCCCCTTCCAGGACTTGACCTCTTGGGTTGTTACTTGTTCGTCAGTGAGGATCATATTCGTCTCCCTAGCCGGTCAAAGACGCCGCCACTATCTACTGCCCATATCAGCAGGGGCTTTGTCGCCCCACTGGGTTCCAAGTAACGCATCAATCGGAACCTTGTTGGGCGGTGTCGACGCATTGAACAGGTCGCCATCCGTCCAATGTTCGACCATGTGCCCCCACGGGTCGCGCCAGTAATCGAAGATCTGTGATCCTAGAATGTGCCGCCCAATGCCCCAAACCGCTGTATGTCCCTCGGCGGAAAGCACGTCGCGTCCGAGCATGAGATCGTCAAAGTCCGCCACTTCCCAAGCCGCGTGGTTGAAACCAGGCTTGCCCGTCCCGAGCAAAAACAGAGTGTGATGATCCACGTAGCGCTCACCCTGATCGCAGCGGGTAAAGGCGCCAATCACCCTCTCTTCGTCACCGACATACACTTCATCTGATTTCACGAGTCCAAACTGCTCGTGATACCAGGCGAAGCTCTTCGGATAGTCCGTAACGTTGAGCACGACGTGCCCCAATCGGTGCACATGAGATGGGCCCCGCTGCATCCGCTTTTCAGTGCCAAGACGAGGTTTTTCAATCCGCTCGTTAGGTGGTGCAATGGTTTGCACATCAAGGATATCAAGCTTGTCCAGACCATGAACCACTTCGATGGGGAAGCCGTCTGGATCATGGACAAGCACCCGCTTGCCGCCACCTGGTTCCGTGCGATCCTCGACAGATGTGCCATTGGCATCGGCGACTGCTTTGAGATCAGCCTCCGACACTGCCTGAAAGGCCAAGCCGACAAAGCCTGGTTCGCCGAGCTCTGTCACATGCACAATCGGGTCTGGTCCCGCACCCCGCATATAAAGAGCGTCTTCTGTTCGCTCAAACCGCTGCATACCGAAATCGATCAGAAATGCTTCCATCTTGTCGAGATCCGGCGCGCGGAAACGCACATAGGCAATGTCTTCGACTTTGATCATGTCAGACCTCCCGCTCACTCAATGACAACACCACCGGCATCATCTTCGACCTTGTTCTCGATAGCCCCGAGCGTTTCAATCTCAACGCGGACAACGTCGCCATCCTTCAACCAGGGCTGACCTTCCATCGCCGCGGCAACACCGGCGCAGGTCCCCGTGGCAATCACATCTCCCGGCTCGAGCGTGAAAGCCGTTGAGAGGTGCTCAATCAGCGTCGGCACATCGAAGATGAGATAGCTCGTGTCCGAGTGCTGACGCACTTCTCCATTGACCAATGTCTTCAGCTCTAGTTTGGAGATATCCACCTCATCGGGTGTCACGATGGCAGGACCCATGGGACAATGACTGTCCCAGGACTTACCCATGGTCATGGTCGGTGCTCGGATCTGCCAATCGCGGATCGTCACATCGTTCAGTACTGTGTAGCCAGCCACCACTTCCGAATACCGCTCTTTTGGAACACGGCGACACCGCTTGGAGATCACCACGCCCATCTCGCCCTCATAGTCCATCGCGACACTCTCATGCGGGCGCAAGATCGGCCCGAACGGTCGGTTCGCAGATGTCGACTGCTTGTTGAAGATGATCGGAACCTTTGGCAGTTCCCGGCCAGTTTCTTCCACATGCTCGCGATAGTTGAGGCCAACAGCAAGGATCTTCGGCGGCCGTAAGACCGGGCTTTCAAGAGTCACATCAGACAAGTTAATGGTTCCATCAGCGACGGCTGCTGCCTTGGCGACTTCCATCGCTGCATCACCTGCCTCCAGGAAAGAAACCATCTCACGGGGGAGATCCGGCGCTGCCACCGAAAGATCGACAATCCGATCATCCCGCAAAATCCCAATCCGCGTAGATGTGTCATCGGTGAATGTTACGAGCCGCATGTGTCTCTCCCCAGATTTCTGACATGTCGTTCAGCGCGACAGGCCCATTGTTGACTTAAAATGATATTATCATCAGATATGATCGAAGTCTATATTTACAAGACCTCCTACCTGAAATCGCCCGATTAGATTGAGGTGCCTAGAATTTGTCGGCTACCAAACCGCCAACATAGGCGGCAGGTTTCGCCAGTTTACCAATTTCCGGGTTAGCACGCGGGATTCAGTTGGTAGCTGCGTCTGGAGCTTGTTACGCTTGAATTCAACGATAGGGAGGATCGTGCACCATGGAACAACTCACAGGCCTCGACGCCGCATTCCTGTATATGGATCAAGAGAATTCGCCGATGCACATAGGCAGCGTCGCGATCTACGATCCGTCGACAGCGCCCGGTGGCTTTGTCCGATACAAAGACATCCTGAAATTCGTGGAAGACAGGTTGCCGCTTGCCAATACGTTCCGGCGCGGCCTGGCGAACGTCCCCTTTGGAATAGACCATCCCTATTGGATTGAAGTCGAAGACTTCAACCTGGAATACCACGTCCGTCACGTGGCCCTTCCCAAACCAGGCGATTGGCGGCAGCTCTGCATTCAGGCGGCCCGCATCATGGCGCGCCCACTCGACCTCACAAAACCCCTATGGGAGTTCACGGTCGTCGAAGGTCTCGACAATGTGTCCGGCGTGCCGAAAGGGTCTTACGCGATCGTTTCCAAAATCCACCACTCGGCGATTGACGGCATGTCGGGCGTGGACATCATGAACGCCCTCCACACCATCAGCCCAGAAGAAGCCCTCCCGGCATTGGAAGACACCTGGAAGCCGGAGAAAAAACCAACCGCGGTCGAAATGGCGGTGCGGGGCTATCTCGGCAACGTCCGGCAGCCATTCAAATGGGTGGAGATGGCCGGTAAGTCGCTTCCGGGTCTCGCGCGCACGGTGAAGGGCCTGCTGACCAAAGAGTTCTCCCTCGGACAGGCCATGTCCGTGCCGCGCACACGGTTCAACAATAAGATATCGGCGCACCGGGTGATTGAGGGTGAAGCTTTTGATCTCGCCCGTATCAAAGAAATCAAAACCGGTGTGCCGGGGGCCAAGGTCAATGACGTGATGCTGACCATTGTCGGCGGCGCCATGCGGAAATATTTGGAATCCAAAGCGGAACTCCCCGAGACAACCCTCGTTGCGATGGCACCCGTGTCAGTGCGGACCAACGACGAGTCCGGCTCTTTGGGTAATCAGGTTTCTGCGATGATGGTGGAGCTCGGCAGCGATATCGCCGATCCGAAAGAACGCATCCTGTCCATTGCGTCGAATACACAGGAACAAAAGGCCCTTACCAACGCGCTGGGTGCGCGCCAAATGTCCGAACTCAGTAAAACTGCACCTGCGCTCTTCACAGGTATTGCGGCACGCCTCTACACCCAGTTTGGGCTGGCGAACTCCACGAGGCCGTTCTTCAACACCGTCGTGACGAACGTGCCCGGACCGCCCATCCCGATCTACATGAACAGCGCGCAGATGGTGAAGTATTTCGGACTGCTCTGTCTGTTCGATGGATTGGGACTAGGCCACGTGGTGATGAGCTATGACAAAGATGTCACCATTACAATCACCGCCGACCGCGAGATGATGCCGGATCCAGAGTTCTACGCGGAATGCCTGAGGGCGAGCTATGAGGAACTGGAGCTTGCGATCCTCGGCACCAACCAGAAGAAAGCACCGGCGAAGAAAAAGCCGGCCGCAAAGAAGAAAGCCGCCCCCAAAAGAAAAGCGCCCGCAAAGAAAAAGACCGCTGCAAAGAAGAAAGCACCGGCGAAGCTTGAAGCAACGCCAAGCGAACCTCCTTTGGAGAAGAAGGCGGGATAGAGCGGCACCCATCAACGAAAAAGCGGGCTCAAAAGCCCGCTTTTTTTGTGCTTATCGACAGGTTACGCGTCAGTGTCCACTTGAAGGATACACAAGCTCACGCCAGCCTTCACGATGGAACGGCCGCCAATCGTCTTCGGGCTGTGCGAGGCGGTCGGCCACCGCATACATGGTCGGCGCATTGAAGCCGAGACCGCAGTGCGACGTGCGGACTTCAATATTGTCCGTATGATCCTCCTGCGCTTCGATGGAATTGCGCCAATGCACGATGCCGTCCGTCTTTGTATAGATGGACGTTGTCGGAATGCTCGGCGGTACCGCAATGCTCTCCAAGACCTCCCGGAACCGCTCCGTGTCGGTCTCACCTTTGGACATGAGCTTGTAGAGCGGCCAGGCACGGCTGGTTTCCGGCGTACCGGAGAAGGGACTTCCCAGCGTGATCACCTGACGCACAGCATCCGGCGCCCGCTTTGCGACTTCTCGTGCAAGCACACCGCCAAGGCTCCATCCGACAAGACTGACTTTCTGACCGTCATGACTGTCGGCAATGTCTTCGATGCGCTCGGCAATCCGTTCGCCTTCAAACCCGACTGTCGCTGTGCCCAGATTCCGTCCGAGTTCCCAAGGATAGGCCTCATATCCGCGCGATGTCAGGAACCGGCGCAGCACGCCCGTGCTCCGATCACCCGCCATAAAGCCCGGCAGCACCATCACCGGGTGACCGTCGCCCATGGGCGCCCGCTTGAGGAATTGCTGGAAGAGCGGAAGGGCCGCCACTTCTGCCATCGTGCGGCCCACTTCCAGATAGAGCCAGCGAAGCTGTGGACGGTCGAGATCGACCGTCTCAGACATCATTGCCATTGAGGATACCCCCGATTTTTTCGCCTTGCGCCCACCCGCGCAGCTCGCGAATCGAATAAGGCTACAAATTGGAGGGTTAAATCGTCAAGAAACTGTCTTACTAAGGTTAACTGCCAAGCTGGTAGGGACCGCCCTTCTCAAGGGCTTTTTTATAGGCAGGACGGGCCTGAATACGGTCAACGAATGCTGCCAGATTGGGATATTCGGCAAGCAAACCCGTCGATTGGCCCGCTTCCAAAGGGAAACTCATCTGCACATCACAGGCTGAAATTTCATCGCCGGCAAACCAATCCCGATCAGCAAGAGCGCCATTCATGTACGAAAAGTGATTGACCATTTCACTCATAATCCGCGGCATGAGCGGTGCACCGCCATCGCCAAGGCGCCCCACATAAAGTGCCAGCAAAAGCGGCACCATGGCGGACCCTTCTGAATAGTGCATCCATTCGAGGTAGCGCAGCGCATCTGGCGAACCTGCAGCGGGCTTCCATCCGCCCTTACCGTAAGTGTCGACCAGATATTCAATGATGGCTGCTGACTCGGCGATTTTGACGTCACCGTCTGTCAGCACCGGTGACTTGCCCAGCGGATGAACTTCTTTCAGCGTCTCTGGGGCAAGGTTCGTTTCTTTATCGCGCTGGTAATGAACGATCTCATAGTCGAGCCCCAATTCTTCCAGCATCCAGAGAATGCGTTGTGACCGGGAATTATTGAGGTGATGGACGGTAATCATGGGACTGTTGCCTTTCATTGACGTGTTGCGCACAGACTTCGTGCAACGCCTGCCAAAGTCAACACGCGGGCCGGTTCAATGCTGCAAACTTGATCATCGAATTTGCCGATACACCCTGCGGAAAATCCCAAGGCTCAGACGCTCGTTGCTTGCCACTTTTGCACGCACGGCCTGCCTGCTAGCCTTTGGCCATCAATATTGAGGAGGAAATGACATGGCCATTGATTTCAGTTTTCCCGAAGAGGTTGAGGTGATCAGGACCTCAATTCGCAACTTCATTGATGAAGTCGTGAAGCCCATCGAAGAAGAGATGGACGAAGACGACCGTAAGTCGGTGCGCGAGGGTGTCATAAAGATGAGGACCGAGGCCTATGAACGCGGTCTCTGGTTACCCCACATGCCGGAAGCATGGGGCGGCATGGAATTGGGACACGTAGAACTCGCCATGATCTCTGCGGAGGCTGCGCGCTCACGCTACGGTCCCTTCGCGATCAATTGCCAGGCGCCTGACGAAGGCAACATGCACACGCTCCTGAAATGGGGAACAGAGGAACAGAAAGAAACCTATCTGCGTCCCATGTGCGAGGGACGCAAGTTTTCCTGCTTCGCCATGACCGAGCCGGAGGTCGCCGGATCTGATCCAACACTCATTCGCACAAACGCCAAGCTGGAAGGCGACACATGGGTCATCAACGGCCATAAGTGGTTCATCTCCGGCGCCCATCGCGCAAACTTCGCCATCCTCATCGCGCGCACTGAGGACGACCCGAAGATACCGCAGGCCGCAAATACGGCTTTCATCGTTGATCTTCCGTCAGAAGGCTGGTCGGAAGTGCGCGAGATCCACACAATGCATGGATCCTCCGGTCACTCGGAGATCCTGATCGAAAACCTGCGCGTCCCCGACAATCGCCGCCTTGGCGGACGGGGCGACGGCCATCGCCTTGGTCAATCACGCCTTGGCCCCGCGCGTCTTGCACATTGCATGCGCTGGATCGGTCAGGCGGAAACCGCGTTGGAGATGATGGTCGACCGCTCGACCAAACGTTTTTCCCATGGATCCTATCTGTCGGAGAAACAGGGCATTCAATGGATGATCGCCGATAGCACCATGGAGCTTTATCAATCGAAGCTCATGGTCCTGCACGCCGCCTACAAGATCGACAATGGAGAAGACTTCCGGTCTGAAGTCTCTATGGCGAAGCATTTCGTCGCCAATTCTCTGAACCGTATCATTGACCGGGCGATCCAGGTGCACGGCGCCTTGGGCTATTCCCATGACACGCCCTTGGCCCACATGGCGCAGCAGGCACGATGGGCTCGGTTCGCCGACGGGGCCGATCAGATCCACCAGATGCGGATTGCAGAACGCACCATCAAGGGCTTCAAAGAAAGCGGTTCGCTTCATTCAGCTCTTGGCGGGTTGCCCGTCTAACGCACTCGGGGACAGCCAACGCATTGGGCGGTCCTCCGACTTAACCCGTTGCGCCAGATAACCGGCACGCCGTATCCTCGCCCAATATGACGAAGTAGGGGGCGATAGGGGACGATCCGTGACGAGCGAAGAGACCACAGAGAAAATCACGCCGGAGAAGGGTCCCTTCGACGTTAACTTTCTGGTGTCCCTTGCGCTCGCCATGCTGGTCTGGATCGGACTGCGCAACGATGTCGTCTGGGGAAGCTTTGTCGGTGAGGCGGACCGGGAAGCACTGCAGATCGCATTCGAAATGCGGGTCAACAAAACGCTGCCGGGATCTCACCCCATCCTATTTCTGAACCTTGACGACTCTGTTTGGCAGGGCGCGACTGCGGATGGCCCTGCCCTTGCTTACGCCCCGCGTCCGGTGCTCGCAGACTTGATTGAGGCCGCGTACGGAACCCCCGGCCTGCCGCGCCCTAAAGTGGTCATCGTCGATATTGATCTCTTTTGGCGCACGCCGGATGAAGCGGCCGAGCAACGCATCGACGCGCTCCTCAGAAAATGGGGGCGCGACCCGGAAGCACCTTTGCTCATTTTGCAAAGAGAGGTGACCGAGGGTGATGGACGTCCGCAGTCTCTGGCGGCAGCCCGCGCCTCGGACAGAGACGCCATCATCGAATCCGCACCGGAAGACAATATTGTCTGGGCAAGCGCTCAATTGACCGGCGATGAAGTGATGGGCGCGCGCTACTTCACCCATTTCCTCTGCATCGACACACCCACTGGCATTGACGCATCGCCGACTACAGCTTTCTACGCAGCAGTTGGCCGCAAATCTGAGACACCCCGGCAAGCGATCAAGACCGTCCAAAAATCCATGGATGGACCAAGATCCTACTGCACAGGCACCTGGGATGACGTGGAATTCGACGTCAACATTCCAGGACGCGCCGCCATGAATTTCAAAGGGCAGCAGAGCCTCATCAACTACAACCTACATGCCGGCGATGCGGACGATCCCGAGCCACAGCTTCCGGCGGCAGACATGTTCGTCATTCCGGCAGGGTTAGTGGAACCCGGGATGGTGGCGGGACTGTCAGCCAATGATGGTGTTGTCATTATCGGTTCAGCGGCGATTGCGGCACGAGATCGGCATATTTCGGCCTATGGCGCCATGGGCGGCAGCCTGGTCATCGCCAATGTTATTCGAGGTGTGGAAGCCGGTGGTGAAGTCAGGCGCATGGCCTGGTACCTCGAGGCTATCCTGTTAACCCTGTTTGTGATGCTGATCGTGCTGGCATTCTGGTATTGCCGAAAAGCCAGGGATTACCTGCGGCCGATGGATGATCTGCATTGGGCCATGCGGGTGGCCCGTACACCTATCAATCTGTTGACCAATCCGGTTATCATCAAGATATTGATCGGAATAGGGGTATTCTGGGTTGGGGCTGGTGCCAGTTACTTCCTACTAGATGACGGTCTTTGGCTTGGTCTGGCTGCGCCTGCCTATGCGGCAGCGCTGAACGAAGCCCGCGAAGATTTTGAAGAATTAATGGAAAGCTTGAGAAATGCCGAAACCAAACCTGTTTAGCGCTGCCCTTGCCTTCGCTGTGGGCGTTGCGGCCTGGGGAACCACGAGCAGCGCCGAAGCCGCCATCCCGGCATGCTCCTCAGCCACAGTTGCTTTTGTCAAACAAATCGACGGCAGCGCAGAGAGCGTTCGCATCAAACGCGGCGGCTCTGAAGACTCACTGTCCGTCTTTGCACCGTTATGCGAAGGCGACGTCGTGAGCTTGAAGACCGCGAGCGACCGGGTCGTCCTTGGCATCGCGGGCAGTTCCGGCCCCAATGAAATTCGCGGTCCCAAAAGCTACACCGTTGGACCCGCCTCAACTGGCAGTCAATCACTTAGCGAATTGATTGAAGGGCGCTTGCTGCCCCTCGGCGACAGGCTTGTCGGCCAGGGTTTGGCACGGTCGGGTGGTGAGTTTGGCTTCGGACTGCTGGACCTGGAAACAGAGTCAGCGCAAATCAAATCCGGCTTCCGCCCCCTTTGGGTGGGGTGGACCGGAGGGCAGGCGCCATATGAACTCCTCGTCCTCGATCCGACAGATCGTATTTTCGCAAGCCAGACACTGTCAGACACGTCAACGACGCTGCCAGCCAGAACCATCACACCAGGTCGCTACACGATCGTGGTGAAAGATGCGTACGGGCGAACAAGACAGACTTTCTTTGACGCTGTAGACGACGTGCCGGAAGCATCACCACCGTCAGTTCCAGCATGGATGGGCGAAGACACCGCGGTCATGCTCGCTGCCTTCTGCGTCGCAGCGGAAGACCCTTATGTCTGGTCCTATGAAGCAGCACAGCAGATCAGCAGCGCACGGGACGCAGGCCTTGACCGCGAAGCAGCTCTCGCCCTCATCGGCGGCGGAGACTCTGAGGCCCTCTGCCCACGCTGACAGGAAAAACTCAGCCGCTTTTGAGCACCCGGTCGGCATCGCCGATCATCACGTAGGGCGCCCAGAAATAGGGATGTGAGTATCGATCCTGCGCAATCAGCGCCTTTTGAGCACCCCTCAGCGCTTCATGCATCGGTGCGCCTGCGGCATCCACAAAGAACTTGCGCACCACCGCATCCGCCGCAGCATCATCGGCGACCCAGTGCGTGGCAAGAACGGATCGGGCGCCGGCGTAGACAAAGCTCCTTACCAAACCATCCAGTTGCGCGCCGTCAAAAACCGCCGCGACCCCCTCGGCGCCTTCCGCCGCCCGCGCAGTATCACAGGCAGCGAGAACTACAAGCGTCGCGTCAAGCTTCATGTCGAGGATTTCGGTCGCACTGAGCATGCCGTCACCACCCGCTTGGTCGAGGGAGGTGAGAAGAGAGGGCTCTGCAATGCAGAAGCCATCACCAAAGAAACCGTGCGTCACAAAGACCAGCACTTGTTGCTCTGCGAGCGACGCGTCTTGAATGGTATCGAGATCGGTAAAGGCCCGGCCCGTCACATCACGACGGCCGAAAGTCTGTCCGACCGACCTTCTAAGGGCTGTGAGCGGCTGCTGCAGGTTCGGCTGACCGGCAAACACCCGACCGCATCTTTCAGGCCTGCCCTCCGCCGTCATGCGGGCAGTGAAGTCAGCCACCCACGCATCTGAATTGTTGGGCGGTACCGGCGGTCCAAATACAGTCATACCCGACGTGGCTTCTGGCGCGTCAGCAGCCCTTGCCGCAACGAAGCTTGCAGCACTGGGTGTATTGATGAAGGCGAAGTCATTGGCAAGCCACGGGAATGATGAATAGGACCGCGCGCGCGCGAGCGCCTTCAACTCATCATCAAAGGCCGATAGCAGGAGCGACGGTGGAAGCGATCCAATGACGCCGCGCGGCGCAAATATGAGCGTTTCAACACCCGCCTCCAGCAGGTCGCCATAGACCGGTTCGAACACGCCCTGAAACAAAGTGTGAGCCTGCTCCGCGGCAAAAGGCGGTGTTCCACCAGCCCGCGCGCGCAACGTCGCGCGCACGCGGCGCACAAGCCGTCGTGCGTCGTCGCGTCCAAGTTCGGTGCCGAACGGCATCACTTTGCCGGAGAAAACCGCATACCCAAATCCACCCGCCTGAGTCGGGGCGAAGGCCACGAATGCCTCATCGTCTCCCAACGTGGCGACAAGGTCCGCGGTCTCAGCGCCCCCATTGACCAGCTGCATGTATTGAGGCTGCGCCTGCCTGGCGATCACCTCAGCTTCCAACGCCGCGGTCTCCGCCGTTTCGACAGCCTGGGTCAATCTGGCGAGTTCTTCCGGATCGTCTGTGCTTGCCCCCTGCTGCAGAGCGACACGCGCTTCCTGAAGAAGACGTTCGGCATCTTGCAAGGCCCTGATTTCATCAGCGGTCCCGTCACTTGCCACGCGTGCCGCAGCCATTGCCATCGCTGCCGCTGCCCGTGGCTCGACCATGCCCTCAAATGCATCCACAAAACGACGCGTGATGCTGGCCGCATCACCCAGTCCCATCTCCTGCGCCCGCAGGAGCACGCCGAGATAATCTCCCGCCACATCAGGCGAGATACCAAAGGACCCTTCAACGCTGGAATAAAGATCGAAGGAGCGATTGTATGAGGCCAGCGCGGCGGCGACATCGCCATCGGTGATCTGCGCCTTACCAAGACTTGCTAGGAGCCGCGCTGTTAAAAGCGATTGCGGCTGGTTTTTGATCCATTTTGCGACCAGAGACGAAAGACGGGAGCGCGCGGCGCCCACATTTCCTTGGGCGAGGTCATTGCCGGCACGGCGTTCTTCGATGAGCGCATCAAGCCACGCGGCGGACCCCTCAGGGGTGCGCTCTACAAGATTGGCCGCATTATCCAGAGCACTCCCTGCGCCTTCGCGACCCGACAAAAAGAGCGCAGATGCCCGCAAATAGGCACGATGGGCTTCTAGAATAAGTGCGCGCACACCGGGGCGAAGCTCCGCATCCGAATAGATCGGCGGTACACTGTTACCACTGCGGTGATTGACGAACTCGGCCGCCCGCGGGGTAATAACCTTGTCCGAGCTTTCACCTGACACAAAGGCGTAGGCACCGAAAGTCTCCGGCGAGAAGGGTTGCTCGGCAAGCGCCAACGCCTCCCGAAGGTTCCCTGTATTGAGCTTGTGAACCGCCCTGTAGTTGATCAGCTTGTCACGAAGCCACGGCGTCGTCTGAACACCAGCAGACTGTTCCGTATCGTCTAGCAGCGCTTCCGCCTCGGCGAAACGCCCCTGGCTCGAAAGGTTGAGCGCGAGGTCCAATGCGATGTCTGCGCGGCGCACGGGATCACCCCCAAACAATCCGTCTTGGATCGCCACAGCTTGAGCATAATCCTCTGCGGCAAGTGAAAAACGAAAGGACACATTCCGCCGGTGCCCGCGCCGCCGCAGAACTTCCTGGTCCTGAAGTGCTGAAACGCCCGGCAGCCCCGCCATCTCATCCGCACTGAGCTCCACCGGCGCTTCCAGTCCTGCGAGGGCAGCGGCACCGCGCCGCATTGCCGGCAAAGCACCTGGGATGCCCCGCGCCTGAACAAATGTGCCGGAGCCGGAAACACTCACCGCGAGATCTTGCAACAAAGTGCCTGATAGCGCTCCCGGGCAGGCCAAAACACCTTCCACCAACAAAGTAGGTTCGGCCGAGGGACGACACTCCGACAACAATCCCACGGTCTGACCTGCGTCGCCGGGATACACATCTATCGTCGCAGCGGCCCGCCGCCAGGTACCACAGAACACATCATACCTGGCCAAAGCACCGACGGCTTCTGTATCAAGACGTTTCCCCGCACGACAGGCGTCTCCTTCTGAACTGGCGCCAAGGTCGAGGGCATCAGGCAACGACGAGCCCATTTCCTGCACACAACTAGCCAGGAGCGGGAGCGTCAGCAACAGGGCGAGAAGACGTGAAGTCATTGGCTCCCCGCATCCCACAAAGCTTCGTTACCACTCGCAGCAACGCCGCCTAGGTCTTCCTCCTGATCACGCTCATCATCTTCACCGGTCTCAAACACGACCGGGATCACGCCACCAAGACCAGCCGGGTCACCATTGATAAAGCGATTGTTCCGTTCGATCTCTCGGAGGGAGTCTGCGGAACAACTCACCGGGTCTCCAATCAGACAGAAATTCATATAATACTGATCGTTCTGCGTGAGCGCGGGCTCCGGCGGGGTCGTCCCCCCACCGAAGAGGATGTTCGGCTCTAAGCTGGCATTGAACGCCGAGACGCGCGTCCCATCCGCTCGAATAACGTCGCCGAAAATCAATACCTCCTCGGGTCCCGTACCTGACGGAAACAAGACCCCATCGCCAGTCGACGGCACGTTGAAGACAAGCCCAGCCCCTTCAACACCTCGCCCGGTATTCAACTGAACCACCGACCCTGGCGCCACCATCTGCAATTGATCCGCCGCTATAAATACGTGGTCGTCCACTCCACCCATCACACTGAGCGGCACAGCGGCCAGCCCCAGGAGTGACAAAGCGTCCGACTCAAAAATCTCCAGGAACCTCTCCGTCCCAATCACAATGTCGTCTGCAGACTCAAGCCTTACGGTACCGAGCCGTCCTGTACTGGCATCGAGGCCCAGCTGCCCAGAAACAAGGATTAGGTCCGGTCGCCGGTCCAGTGTGGACGTTTGATAGCCCAACTGTAGCGACGTCAGACCTGTCACAGTCCCTGCAGCAATAATCCGCGACGACTGATCTGTTCCAATCATCATCGTGTCGAGGCCGGATGCTGAAAGCTGAGCATCCAAGAGCAAGACATCATTAGCGCCCGCATCAATGTCGAACTGGCCGACGGAGATTTTTGTGAGCTCTGATTCATCGATAATCAGACCTGCCGTCCGTCTGAGCGTCACACCGGCCGTTGTCCCGTCACCGCCGAGCACAAGCGTCTGACCGGTTCGGCCGGTCTCCAACATAAACTGATCGTCAGCGGAAATTGATCCGGAGAGATCAAGGTCGGAAACCGTGAGGGTCACGTCGGTCAGCGCGCCAATTCGATTGAGGAGCGCGCTGCCGTTCGATGCATCCAAGACCAACGTACCGCCAATGGCATTGACGGTGCCCGTGACCGCCACATTGCCGGTGACCGCTTGCAAAAACGCGCTGCCATGAGCGGTTGCTGTTCCCGTAACCGCAACAGACCCGCCAATAAGGCTTATGTCGCCAGCAGCAACCAGATCATTTACTGAAATGGGACCATTGGGCGCGTTCGCGATAATGTCTCCGAGTGTCGCGGTGAGACTGCCGGTGGACGAAATACCTCCCGTCAGAGCGGTAAGGAGCATATCCGTCGCGGCGGTAACCGCACCGAAGAGAGAAATCGACCCCGCTTCAATCTCTAGATTGGTGGCGGAGGAAATATCCCCCGTCGTGGCGGTGAGCATCGCTGTCGTGGTGGCGTCCACCTTGCCCGCCAGGTCGATGTCCTGCGCCGCCATAGTGATACTCGTGCCTGCTGTGGTGGCGCCCACGTCGATATTGCCCGTGTTCGCTGTGATGCCGATGGCACCGGTCGTCGCCGTCACCGCATCAAGGGTGGCATCTGTGGCTGTCGCCGTGATCGTGGCGGACGTGCCGCCCACAATCGGACCCGACACTGTCACCGCCGAGCCTTCAATCTCCAGAGCGCCCGTGGACGACACGTTCCCCGTCGTGGCGGTCAGCATCGCTGTCGTCGTCGCGTCTACCTTGCCCGCCAGGTCGATGTCTTGGGCTGCCAGGGTGATAGTGGTCCCTGCGGTCGTGGCCCCAACATCAATATTGCCCGTGTTCGCTGTGACGCCGATGGCACCGGTCGTCGCCGTCACCGCATCAAGGGTGGCGTCTGTGGCCGTCGCCGTGATTGTGGCGGACGTGCCGCCCACAATCGGGCCGGAGACTGTGACTGCTGACCCTTCAATCTCAAGCGCGCCCGTAGACGACACATTCCCTGTGGTGGCCGTCAGCATTGCTGTCGTCGTCGCATCCACCTTGCCCGCCAGGTCAATGTCTTGGGCTGCCAGGGTGATGGTGGTGCCTGCCGTCGTTGCACCCACATCGATATTGCCCGTGTTCGCTGTGATCCCGATGGCGCCAGTCGTCGCTGTCACCGCATTAAGGGTCGCATCCGCTGCCGTCGCCGTGATCGTGGCATTGGTGGCAGCAAGCACCGGACCCGAAACGGTCACGGCGGAGCCTTCAATCTCAAGCGCGCCCGTAGACGAGACATTCCCCGTGGTGGCGGTCAGCATCGCAGTCGTGGTGGCGTCGACCTTGCCCGCCAGGTCAATGTCTTGGGCTGCCATCGTGATGGTGGTCCCAGCGGTCGTGGCGCCAACATCAATGTTCCCTGTGTTCGCCGTAATGCCGATGGCGCCCGTCGTTGCCGTCACCGCATCGAGCGTTGCGTCTGTGGCCGTCGCCGTGATCGTCGCATTGGTGGCCGCAAGCACCGGACCCGAAACGGTCACGGCGGAGCCTTCAAGCTCGAGAGCTCCTGTCGAGGACACATTCCCCGTCGTCGCCGTCAGCATGGCTGTCGTCGTCGCATCCACCTTGCCGGCGAGATCAATGTCCTGCGCGGCCATGGTGATACTCGAGCCCGCCGTCGTGGCGCCAACATCAATGTTCCCGGTGTTCGCCGTGATGCCGATGGCGCCGGTCGTGGCCGTCACCGCATCAAGGGTCGCATCTGTGGCTGTCGCCGTGATCGTGGCATTGGTGGCCGCAAGCACCGGACCCGAAACGGTCACGGCAGAGCCCTCAATCTCGAGAGCCCCTGTAGACGACACATTCCCCGTGGTGGCCGTCAGCATTGCTGCCGTCGTCGCATCCACCTTGCCCGCCAGGTCGATGTCTTGGGCTGCCATCGTGATAGTGGTCCCAGCGGTCGTGGCACCAACGTCAATGTTGCCGGTATTCGCTGTGATCCCGATGGCGCCGGTCGTCGCCGTCACCGCATCGAGCGTCGCATCCGTGGCCGTCGCTGTGATCGTGGCATTGGTGGCAGCCAGCACCGGACCCGAAACGGTCACCGCCGAGCCTTCAATCTCCAGAGCGCCCGTGGACGACACGTTCCCCGTGGTCGCCGTCAGCATTGCCGTGGTCGTCGCATCCACCTTGCCCGCCAGGTCGATGTCCTGCGCCGCCATAGTGATACTCGTGCCTGCTGTGGTGGCGCCCACGTCGATATTGCCCGTGTTCGCTGTGATCCCGATGGCACCGGTCGTCGCCGTCACCGCATCGAGCGTCGCATCTGTGGCCGTTGCCGTGATCGTGGCGGACGTGCCGCCCACAATCGGGCCGGAGACTGTGACCGCCGAGCCTTCAATCTCAAGGGCACCCGTCGAGGACACATTCCCCGTCGTGGCGGTGAGCATCGCCGTCGTTGTCGCATCCACCTTGCCTGCGAGATCAATGTCCTGCGCCGCTATCGTGATGGTGGTGCCTGCTGTGGTGGCGCCCACATCGATATTACCGGTATTCGCTGTGATCCCGATGGCGCCGGTCGTCGCCGTCACCGCATCGAGCGTTGCGTCTGTGGCCGTCGCCGTGATCGTCGCATTGGTGGCCGCAAGCACCGGACCCGAAACGGTCACGGCGGAGCCCTCAATCTCGAGAGCCCCCGTCGAAGACACGTTCCCCGTGGTGGCGGTGAGCATCGCCGTCGTTGTCGCATCCACCTTGCCTGCGAGATCAATGTCCTGACCGGATACCGTTATTGTCGTCCCCGCGGTAAGCGCGGCAATATCCACATTTCCCGCAGTCGCTGTAACGCTGATGCCGCCTGACGAGACGATGGCATCGTTAACAGTGGCATCGCCGGTCACGGCCACAATTGTGCCCGATCCAACGTCAATATCTTGCGGACTTGCGGCAATAGAGACCGAGCTGCCTTGTACCGTCAAAGCGCCCGTTGCTGTGATGCCAAGGTCAGTGGTTCTGATCGTTTCAGTGCCTGTCGCGCCAACGGCACCCGAAGTGAGGTCGGCGCCGCCAAGCAGCAGGACAGATCCAGAGCCGGTGCCGACATTCGTCGCTTCGACCACACCGTCGACATTCAAAAAGGCGCCGCCACCAGTCGATGCAGCGGAAATGATGATATTGCTTCCCTTTGCAGAACCGGTCGTGGTCTGTGTGACCGGGACCGTCTCAGCGGGCGCCATGGCATTATCGACACCTGTATCAATGATGAAATCGGTGACCAGAAGTTCCTGGTAGACGGCCCCGCCACCCGCAGGTGTGCGGTCCGCTTCAGCAAAGCTCAAACGGAAAGCCTTGGCGCCCCCAAGAAGCACATCACCATTGTCGGACGTAAGCGATGCGGAGTTGGTGACCAACGGAGCCACCAGGGCGATCAAGCCCTGAGCCTCAAGATTGGCCGCGTTTGTTACAGAACCGGTTCCGTCCTGAGTAAACGTAAACGTTCCAGTGGCCGGATCCGTTGCCATGAAGGTTGTTGTATCAATATCGCTCGTCGTCGCCAGCAATCCGCCCACATCCACAACAGCACCCGCCCCAAAAGCGACCCCTGCAGGATCGAGGATCCAGACATGTCCCGTGCTTGTGAGTGTTCCGTTAATGGTGGACGGCGTCATCAGACCGCCGGTAACCCTATTGACCGCAATCGCAGAGCTTGACGGTTGGATGAAGTTCACCAGGTCGTTGGCATCGATATTAAAATCGTCCCATGTGATGACCATCTTGTCGGAATTCTGCTGGATCGTGACATCAAACCCACCGCCACCGTTGGCAACTGAACCGATCGACGCGCCAACGCCACCACCGGCGGCAATCACCCCGTTGGACGGTTCCGCCTGGGCGTTAACCGCCATCCACGACAGCCAGGCAACGCCAAGCAGGCCGCCGATCAGGACGCGCCGAGCACCGAGACGGCGAGAGGGATCAGAGGTCCGGGTCTTCACCTAGCCCTCCGATGAATGTGGCTGCGTCCTCCCAAATCCGAACAGCGTCGGCCGTGATGTTGAACAAGACTCGCGCGCCGGGACGCGACTCGCCGAGCCCACGCGGCTGATCCAACGGTTGCGCATAGGTGATATCAGCCCGCACCACACTATCGAACAGAAGCCGCACACCGCCGCCTGCTGACGCCAGCGTGCGTGCCGGCGTGCCGGTTGTGTCCTTATTCCAATATCGGCCAATGTCATAAAAGGCGACGAGCTCGGCGCCGATCCGGTCATTCCAAAACGTCTGCTCGAAACCGCTGAAGGTAATCGCTGCCGCAATAGCGCTGTCGCCTGCGGCCGCACCCGGATCATAGCCACGGCCGATCGTGTAGTTCCCGAAAGAGAACTCTTCAATGGCCATAAGCGGGTCATTTGTCCATTGGCCGCGCAGGTCAATCTCAGCCTTCAGGCCCCAGAGTTCAGGTGTCCGGGTCAGGAATTCGCCCGCGACAACCCGGGTGAAAGGGTCTGCCTCGGAACGTGCGAGATTGGAATCGCCCCTTGCACTTGCATGGAACCAGCGGACACCCTGGCGCAGCTCGACATTCCCGATGAAGTTCCAATCGTCGAGCGTGAGTTCGCCGTCTAGCCCCGCATAAACCGTGCGTGTTTCATCTTTGCTGAGCGGCACTGCGCCCTGAAACAGCTCACCTTTAAGGTTCGCCGCTTCAAACCCGACATAGGCAGAAAGAGATTCTTCACGTCGAAGATAAAGCGGATGGGTCGCTTCGATGCCCGCCGTGAGGCTCTCAGAAGTTGACCCCAATGTGGCGACCGCCCCTTCCGGCTCAGCCTCCGCATAGGACGCCCAGACCCGCGCGGCGAGGCCGCTCGATGTCAGACCGCGGGAATAGGCAACCTGGCCGCTCACCTGTTCGCCGGACTCCCAGGTATTGAAGGCGGCAAGCTCCAACTCATCGCCCAAGGGCGCCCAGCCGGGAAGGTGCGCGAACAGGGTTGTGCCTTCACGTCCGAGGCTTTTCGATCCGAAGTTCTGCACATTGACAAGGACCCGAGGACCTCGTCGTTCCGCATCTGCAATAAGGCGCATGGCGCCTGGCCCTTGCTTGCCACGCGCGATTGAAACGCGGGCCTCCAGACCGGGCACTTCATTCAGAAGAGCGACGGTGCGCTCAACATCCTCCAGAGCGAGAGGTCCTTTGCCATCCAAGGCCGATAAACGTGCCTCCGTTTGCGCCTTGGCGATGGCGGAGGAGCCCAAGACCGAAACGCCTTCAACCCACCCCTCAATGACCTGAAAGCGCACCCGTCCGTTCACGATCTCTTGCGGCGGCAGAACCACACGAACATAGGGGTACCCCGCATCGCGGAAGACGCCCTCCATCTCAGTCCCGAGGATCCGAAGGTCTTCAAGAGATACCGGCCGATTGAAATAGGGAACTGCAATGGCCTCAAGCGTTGCGTCATCAATTGCTGAGGGTCCCGGCAAAGCGCTCAAACGCTCCAGCAAAATACCGCTAAACTCGATACTCGCCCCGCCACCGGTCGCCTGAGCGCCAGGTGTCAGCGCCGGAGCCACCTGCCCCGGCGTGGGCGCAAAAGTGCTGCAACCAGCCACAAACAGCGAGATAAACAATAGTGCGATACTCCGCACAGCCGCCCCCAAAATTCCACATCCATAGACGCCGGATGGTTGGAAAAAAGCAGGCCCACTCATCGGCCTGAAGCCGAGACTTTACAAAAGATTCCCAGCGGGAGTCGGGCCAAAGTTAACTTTTGGTTAATCAGTACGAGGCTGAGCTTTTTGCCACACACCTGCTTTGAGAAGATCCAAAAGGGTGCGCGCAAGATCGCGTCCGCGGAAAGTGCGGCGATATCCGATAAAGAGACCAAACACCATCACCAAAATCCTCCAATTGGGATCAGATCGGCAAATGAGGTGGTTAAGTATCTTTAAACATCTGATGCGCATTGGCTTCAGCTAGTCATTTCTGACGCGTGGTCTTCTGGCCACAAATTAGTTAATCACAGGCCTGTTATTGAGGAATAATTCGCCTAAGTGAACGTTTTCCGCGAGTGCCTCGTACAATATGTGAATAAGGATCGCCGTGACGCGGCCATCCATGTCTGAAGTAAGGCCGCTGCCCCCATGACCCCCGTCAAACTGGTTCCCATAACCGCTGCCCTTTTTCTGTCAGCCTGCACATTGGGGCCGGATTATGAGCGGGGTGGTTCTCTGGCGTCCATCCTGGGCCTCCAGACGACTTCAGGGGATCCGCAGCAATTTGAAGCCGCCCCCGATCTTGCGGCCACAGCAGCAGAAAGCATTTCCCATTGGTGGGAGCGTTTAGGCGACCCTGGCCTGTCACCTCTTGTCGCGGAGATGCTGGCAAACAATAAGGACTTATCTGTCTCTTTAGCGCGCGTGCAACAAGCCCAGGCAAGCCTTGAGAATATTGCGGGGACCCGTCTGCCAAGCCTGGACCTCAGCCCCAGCGCCACCCGATCGTTCACGACCACGCCTGCCGGTGACCGGGCCTATACAAACAGCTTTTCCGTCGGCACGACGCTTTCCTGGCAGACAGATTTGTTTGGGCGCCTGCGCCGAAGCGAACGGGCACAAGCCGCAAACCTTGCCGCTGCGGAAGCGGACTGGCAGGGATTGATCCACACCCAGATCGCCACCCTGGTACGCACGCGCGTGGCCCTTGCCACATTGGAGAGACGGCTCGCGGCCACACAAGCGATCGCTGAAAGTCGTCTGGCAACCCTGAATTCGGTCGAGCGGCGCTACCGGGCGGGTCTGGAGAGCACCAATGCGGTCGACCTTCATGGCGCCCGGGAAAACTACACATCAGCTCTGGCAGACATCCCCTCACTCGAAAACGACATCGCGGCAACCACCACCAGCCTGCATGTGCTGCTCGGTAGGATACCCGGCAAAACGGCGTTCAACACCGACGCATTGACCAATGTGCCACCACCGCAAGATGTGCCGGTCGGCGTTCCGGCGGCGCTCCTTGATCGCCGCCCGGACCTCAGAGCAGCCGAGTTCAGACTGGAAGCAGCGACCGAGAATGTCGGCGTCGCCATTGCGGACCTCTACCCCAACCTCACCCTCACCGGCACACTGAGTTCAACAGATCCATCCGTCGGAAATCTGTTTGACGTGACGAGCCTCGCGGGCTCCCTGGTCGCCCAGATTGCCCAGCCCCTATTTGACGGCGGCGCCAGGCAGGCGACCGTGAGACAGCGCGAGGCGCAGGTCGCCGAACAGGCGGCCTCCTATGCGGGCAATATTTTGACAGCCATCAAAGAAGTGGAAGATGCGCTCGTAGCCGAGCGCAAGTCGGCGGAGCGACTGGTTCAATTGGAGAGCACACTCCGGGAAGTTCGGTTGGCGGAGGCGAGCTCATTTGACCGGTTCCGGCGCGGCATCGGGTCCTATGAACGCCTGTTGGAAACGCAACGCAGACTTCAGACCGCCGAACAAACGCTCCTGATTGAACAACAGAACAAATGGAACGCCCGCATTGATCTTCTGTTGGCCCTTGGCGGTGACTGGCTGGACGCCTCACCCGCACAGACATCTATGAACACACACTCGCTTGAAACGAGCGCACAGGAAAGTGGGACGCATGAAGCGCATTCTTGATTTGATTACAGGGCGTTTTTCGAACGGTCGAGCCGATCCGCACGTGCGCGCTGAGCACACGGGTCGCCTTCAACTGATCCTGGTCGTCTCCTTCTTCCTGTTCGCGGTCATTGTCTCGAGTTTCCTGTCGGGTACGGACCGCACGCCGCAACTGAAGGATGATGAAGAGTTCGCCCCACTTGTGAGCTCAGCCATTGTCGAGCCAAGCCGACAGCGCATTGAGATCACAGGCAGTGGTGCCGTGAGCAGCCAGGTTGATGTTCAAGTCGTGCCGCAGGTGCAGGGCCGGGTAGACTGGGTGAGTGCCGTCATGCGCCCGGGCGGCGCCTTTCTGAAGGATGAAGTGCTCTTCCGCATTGAAGCGAAAGATTTCGAGCTGGAAGTTGAACGCCGACGCGCCGAGGTCGCAAGCGCCAGAACCAACCTGCAACTGGAAGAGGCCGAAGGTCTGGCCGCGACCCGCGAGTGGGAAGAAATAACACCCGGCGAACCGGTCCCTGCTCTGGTAGCCCGCAAACCACAAATCAGAGACAGGCGCGCAGCCCTTGCATCGGCGCAAGCGCAGCTCGCAAGCGCACAGCTTGATCTTGACCGCACGAACTTCTCTCTGCCGTTCAACGGACGGATCGTCTCCAGCAATGTCGAGCTCGGCCAGTTCATGGCCGCTGGGCAATCCTACGGCACGGTCTATTCCCTGGATGGCTTGGAAGTCGAAGTCCCGCTCGCCGACAGAGACTTGAAATGGCTGCAACCGCTTGAGGGAATTGAAGCGGTTATCAGGACGTCCTACCTGGGGCTTGATCGGGTGATCCGCGCAAAGGCGACACGGGTGTCGGCCCAATTGGACGCCCAGACGCGGTTTGCCTCTGTCATCGTCGCGCTTGGAGACAACGGCGAGGGTGACGAGACCATTCCCCTTGTGCCCGGCGTATTTGTCACCGTGACCTTTCTGGGTCCGGAACTGGATAACCTCGTCGCAATTCCGACCGCGGCGGTGCAGGAAAACGGTCGTGTCTGGACAATCGTCGCTGACAGGCTGAGAGCTGTTCGGCCTGAGATTGTGCAAACGGGCCTTTCAACAACCCTTGTAAGGGGACTGCCGTCGGGCACCGAAATCTTGTTAAGCAACGTACCGGGAGCCGTGGAAAACATGGCGGTGCGCACCGAGGCAGAAACCTCTGCTACCGAAACCATCAACACAGTTGAGGCGCGGTAGCATGGCGGCAGATATACCAAGCGCATATGAAAATCCAGGCGCCGCGCGTCCACGCGGCATCATTCCATGGTTCGTGAACAATCACGTTGCCGCAAACCTCTTGATGATATTCCTGCTGGCTGCTGGTCTGCTGGCGGTCTCCAACATGCGGGCGGAAGTCTTTCCGCAGGTGGATCTTCGAACCATCACTGTGTCGGTGGCCTATCCAGGGGCAACGCCCAACGAAGTTGAAGACGGCATCACACGGCGGGTAGAAGAAGCAATCTCCGGGATTGAAGGCATCGACCGTGTGCGCTCAACCGCGTCGGAAGGCGTCGGCACGATCACGGCTGAACTTGATGATTTCATCGATGCCAGTACGGTGCTCGACGACATCAAAGACGAGGTCGACCGGCTCTCGGACTTCCCGCCGGAAGATGCGGAAGAACCCTCCATCTCAAAATCAAGCCGAACATCCGGCGTCATGTCCCTGGTGGTTTATGGCCAGGGCGGCGAACGGGCGATCCGCGAAAACGCGGAGCGGATCCGGGATGACCTCTTGCAGGTCAACGGCCTGTCTCTCGTGTCCCTGAGCGGCGTCCGGGGCTACGAGATCGCCATTGAAGTGAGCGAAAACACCCTGCGGAGATATGGCCTCACCCTGAGAGAAATCGCCACCGCCGTATCCAATTCCTCCCTCGATCTGCCGGCGGGCTCCATTAAAACGGATGCAGGAGAGATCCTGCTCAGAACAGCGGGGAGACGCTTCACGGGCCGCGAGTTCGAAGACGTCGTGATCCGCTCCAACATTGACGGATCCCTTCTAAGGCTCGGCGACATCGCAACCGTCATTGACGGCTTCGTGGAAGACGAACTGGAAAGCCTCTTCAATGGTCAGCCTGCCGCGAAGATCGATATCTCCCGGACCGGTGATCAGGATGCGCTTGAAATCGAAGAGAAGGTGAAAGCCTATCTCCAGACACTGACCCTCCCGGCGGGGTTGGAGATCGATATCTCCGAGAGCCAAACAGATATACTGCGTGACCGGATCAGCCTTCTGGTGCGCAACGCCCTGCTCGGGTTCGCCTTGGTGTTTCTCTCGCTCGTGCTATTTCTCGACCTGAAGCTTGCCTTCTGGACCAGCCTCGGCATCCCAATCTCCTTCCTTGGCGGGCTGATGATCGCGTCTATGTTCGGCGTCACCATTTCCATGGTGTCGCTCTTTGCTTTGATCGTGGTGTTAGGGATCGTCGTGGACGACGCGATTGTTGTGGGTGAAAACATATTCGCGGCCCAGGAAGGTGGTCTCAAAGACCACAACGCGGCCCTCGCGGGCGTGGTAGGCATTGCGGCCCCCGTCACCGTGGGTGTCACCACCACGATGGCCGCCTTTGCGCCGCTCCTCTTCGCGACCGGCGTTCTGGGTCAGATCATGGCGCCCGTGCCGCTGATCGTGATCGCCGTTCTGCTGGTCTCCCTCTTCGAAGTTTTCTTCATCCTGCCCGCCCACCTCTCCTACTCGACCCGGTGGAGCCGCGGCGTCCTGCAACGTATTCAGACCCGGGCGGGAAGCGCCCTCCTTGCGTTCACCGAACGGTTCGTCCGGCCTGCGGTCGCAACCTGTGTGCGCTTCAAATACGCGACCTTCGCAGGCAGCATCGGACTGTTGCTCATCATGTATGGTCTTTTCCAGGGCGGCTATGCGCGCTTTATCTTCTTCCCCCACCTGGAGGGCGACCGCGTCGCCGCGTCGCTGACAATGCCGGAAGGCACACCTTTCGAAACAACCCGGGCGGCCACCCAACAGATCATCGACGCGGCGGAACGCATTCGCCGAGAAGTGGACGCCACCACACCGGACGGGACACCCAGCATCCTCGCGCGAACCTCCGTCACTGTCGGGCAGCAATCCTTCTCAGGGGGGCCCGGCGGCGGCAGCAGTTCGAATGGCTCGCACATCTCTCGCGTCATTTTGGAGCTACCCCTCGGCGACGCGCGCGTGCTGTCGGCGCGGACATTGGAACAACGCTGGCGGAAAGAGATCGGTGAAATCCCAGGTGCGGAATATCTGGGAATCCAGAGCTCGCTTTTCGCCAATGATCCGCCTGTCGAGATCCAGCTGCGCCACGCCAACGAGGAAACCGTTCTGTTGGCGACCGACCGGTTGAAGAAAGAGCTCGCCGCCATCAGCGGCGTTGCAGAAGTGCAGGACAATCTGGATGTCGGCAAACGCCAGCTGGACTTCCAGTTGACGCCGGCGGGCCTGGCGGCTGGCCTCACAACGAACGATCTCGCCCGCCAGGTGCGTCAGTCTTTCTATGGTGAGGAGATCGAACGCCTGCAGCGCGGCCGTGACGAGATCAAAGTGCTCGTCAAGTACCCGCTCGCAGAACGTCAGTCCTTGTCGGAAATATACGACATGCGCATCCGCCTGGCGGATGGATCTGAAGCGCCGCTGCTGACCGTCGCGCAACTCAATGAAACGCGTGGCTATTCCTCCATCCAGCGGGTGGATGGCCGTCGCATTGCCTCCGTCACCGCGGAAGTTGATGAGCAGGAGACCACGCCAAATGATGTGATTGCTCTGATTGAGTCAGACATCATGCCGCGCATGATGCGGGACATTCCGGGCCTGTCCTATTCAAAAGAAGGCGACGCGCGCAGTCAGTCGGAAGATCTGGCAGCTCTCGGACAAGGCCTGCTGATTGCGCTGGGCATCATCTTCGTCATGTTGGCAGTGCAGTTGCGCAGCTACATTCAGCCCCTGGTTATTCTGACCGCTGTGCCGTTCGGATTTCTGGGCGCGATCTTGGGCCACATGATCATGGGTCACGGGCTTTCATTCGTGTCCATCTTCGGGATGGTGGCACTGTCCGGCGTGGTGGTGAATGACAGCATCGTGCTGGTCGACTATTACAACAAGCTGATTGAAAAAGGGGTCGAAGAGAGCCAGGCCGTGGTTGATGCGGCCGTCCGCCGCTTCCGGCCTATCCTGCTCACGACGACCACGACAGCATTGGGTCTTCTTCCCATGCTCTTGGAAACAAGTGTTCAGGCGCAGTTCCTGATCCCCATGGCGATCAGTCTCGCCTTCGGCATCATTGTCGCAAGCGTCATGATCATCCTGCTGGTGCCCTCCCTCACCATGATCGTCGAAGAATGGCGTGTGAGGCAGTAAAGCCGACAGCTTTATTTAGGCGTTACCCGAAGCACCTTACCACCCGCACCATCAGTTAGAAGATAGAGCGATCCGTCCGGCGCCATCTGAACGGCCCGGATACGGCTTTCTAGCTCGGCAAAGAGGATTTCCTCGCCCACGATCTCATTGCCTTCCCGGTCGATCCGACGCACATCGCCGGGCACCAATCCCGCGACCAGGAAATCGCCCTGCCACGCAGGAAACAGGTCACCGGTATAGAGTTCAAGGTTAGCTGGGGCGATCGACGGCACCCAGTATTTTAACGGTTGCTCCATGCCCTCCATCTCAGTGAAAGGCGATACGCGCGCGCCTGTATAATCAAGACCATACCCGATCACCGGCCAGCCATAATTTTTGCCGGCTTCGATCAGGTTGATTTCGTCGCCCCCCTGAGGGCCGTGCTCATTCATATAGACGGTGCCGTCATCCATGATGTAGAGGCCCTGCGGGCTGCGGTGCCCATAGGAATAGATTTCAGGCATTACCCCTTCCTGACCAACGAAGGGATTGTCGGACGGCACCGTTCCATCATCATTGATGCGCACAATGCTGCCGAGCGTGTTGGACAATACCTGCGCCTGTTCGCGATAGTTGAAGCCGTCGCCTGTTGTGAGAAACAAAGTGCCATCCGGCGCGAAAGCAATCCGTCCACCATAGTGGACCGGCGTATCCTTGAGCGGCGTCACATCGTAGATGACTTCCAGATCGCTCAAACTTGTGCCGTCAAAGGTCGCGCGCGCCACCCGAGTGGTGTTGGCGCTCGGCTCGCCGGCAGCATAGGAAAGGTAGAGCAGCTTATTGTCCGCATAGTTCGGGTGCGGAACCACATCAAACAATCCACCCTGGCTGGCTCGGTAAACTTCCGGCACACCGGCTATCGGCGTCGGGTCCAGCGCGCCATCGCGGATCGCCCGCAGCTGACCATCAAGTTCCGTCACAAGAATGGTGCCGTCTTCGAGAAAGGCGGCATTCCACGGGAACCCCAGACCTTCTGCGACGGTTTCTATCTCGTAAGATGCCGACGAGTCCGCAAGAGCAACACCGCCACCAACAGGCAGCAACGCGACCAAGGCCACGAGCCCTGTTGTCGCCAGGAATTGCAGGTATGAGCGTCTTTTCATGGCGGGTCCCCCTCTCATCATGAACAAGCTTGTTCTTTACGTTGTCTGATCATGTGGCCATACTCCCCCAAAGATCAATAGACGATGGGGGAGAGTTCATGAGCTATGTGCGCCCAATAGGCAGTTTTTTTGCGGCGGTCATTGTCGCAATCATTCTGGGGTCAATCGCTTCCACCCATTTTGTCCTCGGTGCTCTGAGTGACCTCGGCATCGACATCCCCTTCGGCGACCGCATCTCTATGACTTTACAGGACATTGTCGGCATTGCGCCGCTCTACGGCGCGATCATCGGCGCCGGTCTTTTGGTTGCGTTCGTCGCAGCAATCTTCGTCTCAAAACTTGCCCCGAACCTCCGATGGTTCGTCTATCTCGTCGCCGGTGGCACAGCCGTTGGCGTCACATTGGTGACCTTGCAGACGGTATTTGGTGGCATCATGCCCATCTCCGGCGCCAGATCCACGGCAGGGTTCCTGTCACAAATCGCCGTCGGCGCCATCGCGGGCTATGTCTTCGCGCGACTGACCGGCGACCCCAAGGCCGCCTGACCTGACACAGAAACGGCGGCCCCACAAAGAGGCCGCCGCTCCAAAACACTTGGCTCTGCGATCAGTTTTACTGGGCTGAGAGATATCCGTTGCTTTCTAGATAGCGAATGATCTGGTCTGCCGCTTCTTCAGCGGACAGTTCGTCCGTCTTGATTTCAATCTCCGCTGCTTCCGGCACCTCATAGTCCGAGTCGATTCCGGTGAAGTTCGTGATCTCGCCGGCACGCGCCTTTTTGTAAAGGCCTTTCGGGTCACGCTCTTCACAAAGCTCGAGAGGCGTATTCACGAAAATCTCGATGAATTCATGCTCCTCGACCAGCTGGCGCGCCAATCGGCGCTCGCTGATGAAGGGCGAGATGAATGAGACGAGGACAATAAGGCCAGCGTCCACCATCAGCTTGGAGGCTTCGCCAACGCGCCGGATGTTTTCAACGCGGTCCACATCCGTAAAGCCCAGATCCTTGTTGAGACCATGGCGAACATTGTCGCCATCAAGCGTATAGGTGTGGCGCCCGCGATCATAAAGCTTCTGTTCGACCAGGTTGGCGATGGTCGACTTGCCCGAACCGCTCAAGCCCGTGAACCACAGTACGGCCGGTTTCTGATGCTTCTGTTCAGCACGGGTCGCCTTGTCGACCTTCAATTCCTGCCACACAACGTTCTGAGCGCGGCGCAGGGAGAAGTCGAGCATGCCCACACCAACGGTTTCGTTGGTCCGTCGGTCGATCAGGATGAAGCTGCCAGTGTCTCTATTGTCTGAATAGGGATCGTAAGCGATGGCCTGATCAAGGCTGATATTGCAGACGCCAACTTCGTTGAGTTCCAGCGTCTTGCCCGCTTGCTGCTCAAGCGTATTGACATTCACCTTGTGCTTCAGTTCGGACACAGAGGCCGAGACGAGCTTGTTATGGATCTTCATATAGTACTGCCGACCGGGCAGCATTTCCTCTTCACGCATCCACAGCAGGTGGGCCGCAAACTGGTCTGAGATCAGAGCCGGGGTCTGCCCACCGCAAATCACATCGCCACGACTGACATCCACCTCATCTTCCAGCGTGAGGGTGACCGACTGACCACTCTGCGCTTCATCGAGATCGCCCGTCGATGTGACGATGCGCGCAATGCGGCTGCGCGACGCTGCAGGCATGACGATAATCTCATCGCCGACTTTGACGGTGCCACCCGCGATCGTGCCACTAAAGCCGCGGAAATCGAGATTAGGCCGGTTCACCCACTGCACAGGAAAACGGAAAGCCTGATCGGCAGTATCCGCATCAACTTCAATCTCCTCCAGCTCCTGAAGAAGCGCCGGACCGTGATACCAGGGCGTATCTTCCGGTGTCGGGACCGTCACATTGGTGCCTTTGAGAGCGGAGACGGGAATGCACTTGATGGAGGCAAAATTCAGCTGGCCTGCGAACTCCCGATAGGCCGCTTCGATCTCTTTGAACGTGTCTTCCGAATAGTCAACAAGATCCATCTTGTTGATCGCAACAATCACATGCCGAATGCCGAGCAGCGACGCGATATAGGAGTGGCGCCGCGTTTGGGTGAGGATGCCCTTGCGCGCATCGACCAGAATAATCGCAACATCCGCCGTCGACGCACCCGTCGCCATATTGCGCGTATACTGTTCATGGCCTGGCGTGTCCGCGACGATGAACTTGCGCTTATCCGTCGAGAAAAAGCGATAGGCAACATCAATCGTGATGCCCTGCTCACGTTCTGCGGCAAGACCGTCCACAAGAAGGGCGAAATCAAAATCATCGCCCTGAGTGCCGAGCTTCTTACTGTCCGCTTCAAGCGCCGCGAGCTGATCTTCGAAAATCAGTTTTGAATCATAAAGAAGGCGCCCGATCAGGGTGCTCTTCCCATCATCGACGCTGCCGCAGGTGAGGAACCGCAGAAAGCTCTTGTTTTCCTGCGCGTCGAGATAGGCCTCGATATCCGTTTCAATGAGAGCCGATTGATGTGCCATCAGAAATAGCCCTCCTGCTTCTTCTTCTCCATGGACGCTGCCGCATCATGGTCAATCATCCGCCCCTGACGCTCCGACGAGGTGGTGAGCAGCATTTCCTGAATAATTTCCGGGAGCGTCGCAGCTTCTGACTCAACGGCGCCGGTCAACGGGTAACAGCCGAGCGTCCGGAACCGAACCGACTTCATCTCCGGCACTTCACCCTCTGCGAGCTTCATCCGATCGTCATCGACCATGATCAGCTGACCATCACGCTCCACAACCGGGCGCTTGGCCGAATAGTAGAGGGGGACAATGTCGATCTGTTCTTTATGGATGTATTGCCAGATATCGAGCTCTGTCCAATTCGAAATCGGAAAAACCCGCAGGCTTTCACCCGGATGCATGCGTGTATTGTAGAGACTCCACAGCTCAGGCCGCTGGTTCTTCGGGTCCCACCGATGCTGCTCGGACCGGAAGGAGAAGATCCGTTCTTTCGCGCGGGATTTCTCTTCGTCCCGCCGCGCGCCACCAAATGCCGCGTCGAACTTATATTTGTCCAGCGCCTGCTTCAGTGCATCCGTCTTCATGATCTGCGTGTGCAGTTGCGAGCCGTGCGAGAACGGATTGACACCCTGGGCGACCCCCTCCTGATTGGTATGGACGATCAGATCCAAGCCATATTTTTCTGCGAGATTGTCGCGGAACTCGATCATCTCCCGGAATTTCCAGGTCGTGTCCACATGCATCAGCGGAAACGGCGGCTTGGACGGGTAGAAGGCTTTCATCGCCAAATGCAACATCACCGCCGAGTCTTTACCGATAGAATACAACATCACCGGGTTCTCACATGCCGCCGCAACTTCGCGGATGATATGAATACTCTCGGCCTCAAGCCGTTCGAGATGGGTAAGCGCCCGCATTACTTCAGGTCCTGATCACAAGGGTCCAACGTCAAAAGCACCTTGCGAACTCCGCAGGTGCCTTGTTGCTGACTATATGCGCCGATTGAAATCACACTTCAAGGGCGTAATCTATTTTTATTACCATATTTTCTATGTAGATAAAGAAAATTGGCTGCAGCCCTTACAAAATGAAGAGTGAAAGGCTATAGGGCGACCATGGCTCCACCGCTTCTCACACTTCAAAACGTGCATCTGACCTTTGGCGGGACACCGCTGCTGGCAGGTGCGGATCTGACCGTAGAGGCAGGCGCACGTCTGTGCCTGGTCGGGCGCAACGGGTCGGGCAAGTCGACGCTGCTTAAAATCGCAGCGGGTCTGGTGGAACCCGATGACGGGGAAAGGTTTCTTCAGCCTGGCGTGACCCTGCGGTACCTGCCTCAAGAGCCAGACTTCACCGGCTTTGAGACGACCCAGGCATTCGCAGAAGCGGGACTAACGGATGGCGACACCCACTACCGGGCGCAATATCTGCTGAACGAATTGGGCCTTACCGGCAACGAGGACCCCACCAATCTGTCGGGAGGTGAGACGAGGCGCGCAGCTCTGGCTCAGGCCCTGGCGCCGGAACCAGACATTCTCATGTTGGACGAACCGACCAACCATCTGGACCTCCCGGCGATCGAATGGCTCGAGAAGGAACTGGGCAGTACCAGATCGGCGCTTATCCTTATCAGCCATGACCGCCGCTTTCTTACCACGCTGTCACGATCCACCGTTTGGCTTGATCGCGGAACCACCAAACGCTTGGGGAAAGGCTTCGGAGACTTTGAAGCATGGCGCGACCAGCTTCTGGAGGAAGAGGAACGCGACGCCCATAAGATGCAGCGCAAAGTCGCCCGCGAAGAACATTGGCTGCGCTATGGCGTGACCGCGCGGCGCAAACGCAACGTGCGACGCTTGAGCGATCTACATCAATTGCGGGAAGATGCAGCCAAAGCAAGGACAGACTTCAACCGCGGAACCGCAAAGGTCGATCTGACGGCACAGGAAGGCCGTCTGTCTGGCAAGCTCGTCTTTGAAGCCGAAAACATCTCAAAGACCTTTGACGGTAGACCCATCGTTAAAAACTTCTCGACCCGCGTTCTGCGCGGAGACCGGGTCGGCATCATAGGCCCCAACGGTGCAGGGAAGACAACTCTTCTCAGATTGCTGACGGGGAAACTCCAACCCGACGACGGGTCGGTGCGCATCGGCACCAATCTGGAAACCGTCACCCTCGACCAGAAGCGCGAAAGCCTCCCCGCGGGTACAAGTTTGAAAGATGCACTTACCGGCGGCGGCAAGGATATGGTGATGGTGGGCGACACCCAACGCCATGTGATTTCCTATATGAAGGACTTCCTCTTCTCGCCAGAACAGGCCGGCACGCCGATTGATGAACTGTCGGGCGGGGAGAAAGGCCGACTGATGCTCGCGCGTGCACTCGCCAAACCATCCAACCTGCTCATTCTGGACGAACCGACAAACGATCTCGATTTGGAGACATTGGACCTGCTGCAGGAGATGATCGCCGCCTATCAGGGTACTGTGCTGCTCGTCTCCCATGATCGTGACTTTCTTGACCGGCTGGTGACCTCCGTCATCAGTTCGGAAGGAAACGGTGACTGGCAGGAATATGCGGGCGGCTATTCCGACATGGTGACCCAGCGTCGGGCGACGACGCCCGCGACGGCGCCAGAAGCAACAAAACCAAAGAAAATCAGCCCCGATACAGCGAAACCGTCGCGGTCGGCCACAAAACTCTCTTTCAAGGACAAGCACGCGCTGGAAACGCTGCCCGAAGAAATGAGCAAACTGGAACAGAGCATTGAGACGTTGAAAAGCGCCCTCGCGGAAGCAGACTTTTTCACCCGCGACCCTGAAGGCTTTCAAAAAACAGCCAACGATCTCGAAACAGCCGAGGCGTCCCTGGCGGCAATGGAAGAACAATGGCTCGAGCTTGAGATGAAGCGGGAAGAGCTTGAAGGAAACAGGTAGCTTCTTCCTATGAGACTCGGCAGGGCGCTCATCCTGTGAAAGAATGAGCCTAACAAAAATCGTTCCCCGGGAGGTCTTATGTCCAGCAACGTCAATCGCCAATTCCGTTTGAAAAGCCGCCCGGTCGGTAAAATCAAAACGACCGACTTTGATCTGGTCGAAGAACCGGTCCCGACACCTGGCCCTGGCGAAGCGGTCATCCGCAATCTCTATCTGAGCCTCGACCCGACCAACCGCATCTGGATGTCCGACATGGATCAATACATGCCGCCGGTCGAAATCGGCGCGGTCATGCGGGGCGGCGGCATCGGCAAAGTCGTTGCGTCCAACTCCGACGCTTATAAGGTCGGCGATACCGTGAGCGGTCTCCTTGGGTGGCAGGACTATTATGTCGCCGGTCCCAACGACGAAATTCCTGTTGGCGTGCTGCCTGCCGAACTGCCCGTCGGCCTGCCCACCATGTTGGGAGCCTGCGGTCTGACCGGCCTCACTGCCTATTTCGGCCTGTTGGAACTGGGCCAGCCCAAAGAGGGCGAGACCGTTCTTGTTTCAGCAGCTGCGGGCGCCGTCGGCTCCGTTGTCGGACAAATCGCAAAGCTCAAAGGCTGCCGAGCCGTCGGCATCGCTGGCGGACCCGACAAATGCAAGTGGATCGTGGAAGAACTCGGCTTTGACGCAGCCGTTGACTACAAAGCGCCAGATTGGCGCGAACAGCTCGCCGCCGTAACCCCTGACGGAATTGATGTGAATTTTGAGAATGTCGGCGGGGAGATCATGGAAGCGGTCATGGCGCGCATGAACCTGTTCAGCCGCATGCCGCTCTGCGGCATGATTTCCGGCTACAACACCGACGAGCCCATGCGGGGCGACTTCTCCCCCATTCTCATGCGCCGGATCAATGTGCGCGGTTTCATCGTGACGGACTTCATGGAAAAATATGCCGAGGCGACCATGGAACTCGCCGCCTGGGTCGCAACGGGCAAAATCAAAAGCCAAGAGACCATTGTCGACGGACTTGAAAGCGCGCCAACGGCCGTGAACAAATTGTTCGAAGGGGAAAATCTCGGGAAGCTGGTCGTCAAAATCGCTGACGAGTGAGCCAGACGGGAAACGGGGCCGGATACGAGGTAAGCGATATGGGCATTCACATCCAACAAATCACGGGTTCTCTGGGCGCGGAAGTCTCGGGGCTGCAATTGAACGACCTGTCCAACGAACAGTTCGACAATATCTGCACAGCCTTTGCTGACCACTCTGTTCTAGTGTTCCGGAACCAGGACCTCACCCATGACGAACACATTGCGTTTGCCCGGCGCTTTGGTGACCTTGAAGTCCATCCGATTGTAAACGGCATGGACGAGAGACCGGAGATGATCAAGATGCTGAAGCCCGCGGGCGAGTCCGCGAGCTTTGGTGTCGGCTGGCATACCGACAATTCCTTCTTTGAAGAACCCAGCATGGGCTCGATTGTCTATAGCCACATCGTCCCGCCCCATGGGGGAGACACACTCTTCGCCAATCAATATCTGGCCTATGAGCGCCTTTCCGACGGCATGAAGCGGATGTTGAATGGCTTGCGCGCGGTCCACTCCGCCAAATATGCCTACACATCGGAAACGGCGGAGGAAAAATACGAAGGCAAGACCGCGATCACCTACAAGCGCTCAGATTCTGTCTATGACGAGGTCGTGCACCCGGTGGTCCGCACCCATCCCAACACGGGTCGCAAAGCGCTTTACGTGAATCCGATGTTCACGATCCGGTTCGAAGACATGAGTGAAGAGGAAAGCAAGCCACTCCTCGAGTATCTCTTTGCCCACTGCACCAAACCGGAGTTCAGCTGCCGCGTCCCCTGGGACCCGAAGATGGTCACCATGTGGGACAATCGCTGCGTACAGCATTACGCGGTGGACGATTATGTCGACTATGAGCGGCTCCTCTACCGCGTGACGGTGAACGGCGAAAAGCCGGTCTAATACGCTGCATGAGCGAGAACCTTCTTGTCATTGATGGCTATGACCGAACCGGCCGGGAAAATCTGGCTAGCTCCGGCTGCACATTGGCCGGGACGCTCTATGAACGGATGGTCAAACGCTTCCTGCCGGACGCGAGTGTGACAATCCTGCATCCCGCAGACACTGACGAGGACTTGCCATCAGGCACGCTACTCTCAGATTTTGATGCGGCTCTCTGGACCGGCTCCAGCCTCACCATCTACCACCAAACACCAGATGTGACACGACAGGTTGACCTGGCCCGTGCCCTCTTTAAGGCGGGCACGCCGAGCTTTGGCAGCTGTTGGGCACTGCAGATTGCGGCGCTCGCGGCGGGCGGCACCTGCCGCCTCAACCCCAATGGGCGCGAGTTTGGGATAGCGCGAAAGATCTCGCTCACACCCGAAGGCCGTTCCCATCCGCTCTATGCCGGGAAAGCACCCGTCTTTGATGCCTTCACAAGCCACTTTGACGATGTGGAAAGTCTGCCATCAGGCAGTGTCCATCTTGCGGGCAATAACATCACACCCATACAGGCCGCGATCATCGAGCATGAAGGCACGTCCTTTTGGGCGGTGCAGTACCATCCGGAGTATGATCTGTCTGAGCTCGCGGCGCTCACGCGGTTCCGTATGGATGGCCTCGTGGAGTCAGGCTATTTCAGTGATCACGATGCTGCGCAGTCTTTTGTCGCTGACCTCGAAGCTCTGCATAAAGACGCCGCCAGACAAGACATCGCCTGGAAGCTCGGCATTGATCAGGACGTGATGGATGAAAGCGTCCGCACCCTCGAGGTTAAAAACTGGATCGAGAATGTTCTGCGCTCTGACCCGCAAGGCTAGTCGTGAATGCGAAGGATGACGGACTGGCTCGCGCTCGCCATCAGCTCTCCATTTTCAGCAAACAAATGCATGCGTCCGTGAGCAAAACCATTGTGCACGCTATGAATGCGGATGTCACAGATCACCCAATCCGTCTGTACAACGCGCCGGATACGGATCGTGTTGTCCAGGCTGTTTCCACCTGCGTTTCGACCGATCGCATTGCCGATGGCCGACGGCACAAAGTCCGCCATCACCGCTAAAGAACTGGTGGTCGTCGGCAGGTCTTCCCGCATGCGTGCCCAGAGAACCACATGGCCGTCTTCACTTAAGCCACCTGTCTTGCGCTCCTCCCCATATCGGCCTTTGACGACGCGCACATCAATACGGCCATGAAGATCCGGTCGGTCCTCACGCCAATGATCGACCGGTGCACAGTCTTCCGGCGGCACGACGTCGGGCTTCACCGCCCATTGTGCGGAATATTCGCTCGTCCGTTCGCCGAGCGCCGCATTGACGGTAAAGATTTCCCGATCGCCCACATGTCCGACCACACGCGCTTGGGAATTGTATTTGCCCGACACCGGGACCAGCACGTCGAGATCTACGGTCTCACCGACCCGTGCATAGGAAAGATATTGCGCTGCGGCCCACACAGTAGGACGCCCTGTGGTTTGCTCAATCGCACGGATTGAGGAAGCGAGCCCCACGCCGCCAAAGAGGAAAAGCTTGCCCGGAGGGCCTACGCTCAGCTTGTCCTCAACAGGCAAGTAGTAGCGATGGGGGTTATGGGTCGGCTGGAGGTCGAAAAGATGGTCTTTGGATGGGGGCAGGTCCGGCATTAGGCCTCACTCGAAACAGGGGGAATGAGCGATTACCTAACCTCTCCGCGGTGGAATTTCAAATTTGGGGCAGCCTAAGACTTAAGGCCTGGTCAGAGACACCGTCCGGAAGCCAATATGATCGGTCCCGAGATCTATTTCCTGCGGATGGCGTGCAGCCGGGCGATACCGTCGGCAATAGTTGGGCGCGCAGAGGTATGAGCCCCCCTTCATGAGCCCAACGGAAGCATCCGCGGGCGCATAGGGATCAGCCGTCCACTCCCAGACATTACCAATCATGTCATAGAGGCCGTAACCGTTCGGCGGATAACACCCGACGGGTGCCCGCCCGACAAACCCGTCGGCGCCCTCATCATGAAAGGGAAAAAAACCTTGCCAATTGTTGGCAAGAAAGACGCCGCCCGGTTCCCGTTCCTCGCCCCAGGCATAGGTCGCGCCATCAAGACCACCGCGGGCCGCATATTCCCACTGCACTTCCGTCGGCAGTGCTCGGCCTTTCCATTCGGCATAAGCAAGCGCGTCTTTGTAAGCGATCTGAACGACGGGGTAGTTCTCGCGCCCGACAATGGTGCTTCCCGACCCCTCCGGCTGGCGCCAGTTCGCCGCTTCCGCGTAGGTCCATCGACCTTCAGCATTGGTTTCGGGCACTTGAAACACCGCTGCCCCAGGCGGCGCGACACCTTCGATCCCGGCTTCCGCCACTGTTACATAGCCCGTGGCCTCAACAAATTCCGCAAATTGAGCATTGGTCACTTCTGTTGCATCGATCCAGAAGCTCTCGACCTGCTGATCATGCACTGGGCCTTCCTCTGGATAGATGCCGCCCGCACCCATCTGAAATGTGCCCCCCTGGATCAGCACCATGCCGGACGTATCCGGCGCAAGCTGATCGGGAGAAAGGCAACTCACCGCCTGACGGCCATCACCCGACACGGGCCAAAACAGATAGGCCGCCGCCCCCAGAAGAAGAGCGCCAATGGCGACCGCGCTAGTTTTCCCAATAGATGACTTCATCATCTTCTTTAAGCGGTTCCGCCAATGTCTTGTCAACATAGACAGGCGTCGCCACAGACGAAGGCCAGATGGGTTCGGCTTGCTCGGCCCGATGCGCGTCGAGCAGGCCTTTCAATTCCGCAACCCTGGCGGGTTCCGCCTCTGCGAGGTTGGTGGTTTCGCTGGGGTCGGTTGCGAGATTGAAGAGCCACTGCTTGTCTTGTCTACCGGAGACCTGAAGCTTCCAGCCATCTTTCAACACCGACCTATATTCGCCAGCGGTCCAGAACAGCGCCTCGTGAGGTGCACCCTCTTTGTCGCCCCTGACAAAAGGAACGAAATCAACACCGTCCATCACCCGGTCGGTGGGCACCACGCCTCCGGCCGCACCGGCTGCCGTGGCAAACAGGTCAATATGGGAGACTGGCTCATCAAAAACGGTGCCCGCAGGAATTCGCTTCGGCCAACGCGCCATGAACGGAACATGAGTCCCACCTTCAAAGAGCGTGATCTTCCAGCCGCGATAGGGCGTGTTGAGATCATCGAGGCCGACATACCCAGCGCCACCATTATCGCTGGTGAAGATCACCAATGTGTTCTCATCCAGCCCATTATCTTTCAAGGCTTGCATGACACGCCCGACCGAGCGGTCCACCGCACGAGTCATCGCTGTGTAGACACGCAAGCGATGGTCCTCAATATGTGAAAGCGCATCATAGTCAGACTTCAATGCCTGAAGCGGTGTGTGAATGCCCCAATGTGCGAGGTAGAGGAAGAATGGTTGATTGCGATTGTTCTCAATCACCTTCACCGCTTCGTCCGTATAATAGTCGGTGATGTAGCCGCGCGGTTCGAAGCGTGGACCGTCATTGAAGCTCGATGCGAATTGCATATTGGCCCAAAGAAAACGGTCAATCGGATCATAATCTTGATAGGAGTTCACGACATCAGGATGGTCCTCGGGAAGGTACAGACCGCTCGCCATCAGGAGACTGTCGTCAAACCCCTGGTCAATCGCGCTGCTGCCATTTGACCGACCGATATGCCACTTGCCGATATGGGCGGTGTAATACCCCGCCTCTTTTAGCATCTCAGCAACAGTAATTTCAGACGTCGGCACGCCAAGATTTTCATAATCCGGAATTTCGACATCCCGCTCAAAAATGAAGTTGGGATGTGGTCTTTCAAACCCGCTATTTCGTGAAACAAAATTTACCAGAGACAGCATGCCTGGAGGTGTAGGGGTGTAATTGAAACCAAAGCGGGTCGCATAGCGTCCCGTCATAATCATCGCACGAGAGGGCGCGCACACAGCCGTTCCTGCATACCCATTTGTGAAAGCAACGCCCTCTTTAGCCAGAGCATCAATGTGGGGCGTCTGCATGTCCGAGCCCGACGCGCCACCACCGTAAAAGCTGATGTCATTGAACCCCATATCATCTGTGACGATGAAGATGATGTTCGGCGGGCGTTCTGACGGCGGTGCAGCTGCGACGTCTGGCCCCTTAGTCCAAACGATTTCCTCGTTGGGACCGACAGGAGCCAAGATACTCAGAAGAAGGCCGGGCGCATTCAACGCAATCTCAACCCGGTAGACCCACCCGACAGCAATCAAAACAAGCAACGCGGCACCCACACCGCCAAGAATTTTCTTTAGCATCTCTGATCTCCCGGGATGACACCACTAGCGGCGTACAAGTGCGTTCAAGACGCCCGCAACACTCAGTAAAACGAAAAACAGCAGAATTCGCGGATCGGTTAGGGGAAGCCCATCTTCGATCGGAAATGCGACCGTCTTTTCCAACGCTGCGATTTTGAAATCATGCCGCCCTGAAAAAACAGGGTTTGACACCATTTCCGCCAAATCACGGCGAGAGCGGTAGCGCATGGCCGCGCCTTGCGTCCAAACCTCCGCGCCTTCTATGCCGACAAGATCCATCGCGGTTGACACAGAAGGCCCGCCCATTACCGGGTGACCGGCCCTTTGAAGCAAGGCTGGCCAAATATATTCCATATATTTGGCCATAACAGCTTCAGAACTCTCTCCGGGCTCAACACCTTCGATTTGGTCCGGCGTGTCCTTCATATGAATTGCGTTGATCATAAGAAAATCATTGCCGGTATCAGACTCCAAAAACGCCCGCATCCGAGCGAGAGTCTCTGCGTCTTCGCCCCGCTCTTCGAACACCGACATGTAACGCTCGACTTCTTCCTGGGTAAGCGGACCGCCGAAGCTCGTGTACCAGAAGAAAAAGACCGCATAGAGAAGTGCCGGTACAAGCCAAATCAACAATCGAAGCGACATGGTTTTCTTCCTTTAAGCGAAGAGTTTTTCGCATCCGGTTCCGGCGAGCACCTCATCGACTACCTTCCGGTCTGCATTACCGAGTGCAGCATGCTCCTCACGGAGCCACTGCAGACACTTTCCTTGATAGGCAAACGGTTTTTGCACCCACCGCGCACCGTCGATCTCAGTTTCGACGGTATCGTCGCCATTCATCAGTGCTTTGGCATTCGCCAGGAGGGCAGGCACGTAATAGGCCCCGACCTCTTTGAAGATATCGATCAACGTTTGGGGGATGGCATCGCGCTTGGTCCAGGCATCGTCATCGGCGTCCAACCCGCTGAGATCGTCCACCATATCTACCCATGCATAGACGGCAGGCGCCTTGTCGAGCGTCAACTGCATCGGCGTGGGGTCAAAGGTCGCAAGCTGAGTCAGCTGACCATACATGCCGAAGTCGCTGCTGCCGGGCCTTGCCCCAAACAGGAATGATGATGTCTCCAGGTGCGCCCGCATGGCAGCGAGATACCGCTCATAGCTCGCCTCAATAACCGGCGCGGTTTCATCACTGGACCCAACAACATGGAGGCGCGAGATCTGACGGTCGGCAAAAATTTCGCCAAGCTTCAAAGCCTCCTCTTCCGCCTGAGGCTTAATGGTCCATCTGGGCAGGATTGATGAAGCCTTATCGATGTCCGCCTGGAAGTGCCAGCGATAGTGGAACATGGGCTTGGTGAGCCATTCGTCCGCATAATCTTCCAGCAGATAATCGAGGAACGCGATCGCAGGGTCTGTTGGAATAATGGACCGCCCCTCAAACTCTTTTTCAAAGCGTCGGATCAACGGCGTTGAGTCGACCACAGCTTCCATCTCACCGGATGCATTCGGCAGAAAGAAGGTCGGCAACAGAGCCACCTTTGGTGCAGGGAATCCCTCCGGCAGACCGTCTCGATTCAAGAACAGACGATAGGGCAAATGGCGATAGCGCATGACCGCCAGCATCTTGCGGGTATACGGAGAGCCAGGCGCGCCCATCAATGTGAGCGGCGGTGAATTCGTCATGCAAACCTCCCTTGCAGGCCGAGGGCTTTCTGCCCGCTTTCAGCTTATCTTTCCGCGCAGCCTAGAAGTTGGCATGTATAGTGTCAATTCTTTGTTTGAGCACAAAAAAACCCGCTGTAAAGCGGGCTTTTTCAACTGTTCTCGAAAGCGCGACTCAGGCAGCACTCATCTTTTCTAGCATCGCGCCCATGGCCGCATGGACAGCGTTCACTGCCTGAAGGGGTCGGATCATGACCTTGAATTCAATGATCTTGCCTTCATCATTACAGGTGATGATATCGACGCCATTGACATATTTGCCGTCCATCTCTGTTTCAAACTCAAGCATGGCTTGATTTCCAGCGAGAATTTCCTTGGTGTATTTGAACTTGCCTGAATTGTCTGCCGGCTTGTTTTCGCCAGGAACCCCCTGACCGCCAATGGTTCCGCCAGCCGCCCGCAAGTAAGCCATCGTCAGGTCTTTCCCGACCTGCGGTTTGAAAACGATGGGCGAAATGAAAACGCACTCATCGGCAATCAAAGCCTCAAGGCCACCTGCCTTCTTGCCGATAATGTATTCGTGCCAATCGGCGATGCATTTCTCAATCATGTCTCAGACCTCTCCAGATTGATGCGGATCCCGCGCCTTGTTGCGGAGGGACCATAGACGAGCAGGTCGAACGTGTCCTTGTCGGCTCTTCGACAAATTTGAACAGCAATCCCAGAAAACCGGCAGCAAATTGGTGGAAAAAAGGTGTCTCCGCCTGAAAATTCAATCTCCATGAGCTTCGCATCTTGATTTTTTCACCATGAATGATGATATTATCAAAAATGAAGCAAGTCAGGTTGTTGAGGCCGTTTCGCCGAAGCCTGGGCGCAGCAGACACGGAGACCAAGATGGACCTATTGGAGCTCGAACACCCACCGGTGAGCCGTGTGGCGCGGAAACGGCAACAGGCCAGATCACGCATATTGGAGGCCGCCGAGAGGCTTATGCGGGAAAGAGGCTTTGACGCGGTCAAAATTCAGGACATCACAGACGCCGCCGATGTCGGGCACGGCACTTTTTACACCCACTTCAAGACCAAGATGGATGTCCTGGTTCCGATCGTCCGCGCGAAAGCACGACGGGTAACGGAGCAACTCGACGACCTAACCAAGGACATGACAGACCCCGCCTATGTGGTTTCAGTCAGCGTCAGACATATGTTGTTGGAAATTTGCAATGACCCACTATGGACATGGTTCCTGGTTAAATCAGAACTGCCGATGGATCAGATCCGGGAAGCAAGTGGCGAGAGTGCGAAACGGGATATTGATAAGGGGGTCGAAACAGGTCGGTTTATCGACCATGACCAAGCGACCCTGGAACCTTTCCTGCTGGGTGCCATCACCGGCATCATCCGCGGAAGATTTACCCAAGGCATTGATCAGACCATGATCGGCAACTGCGCCTACCTGCTTCTCCTTATGCTGGGCGTAGAAAAAGAGGAGGCGCGCAAACTCTCTTGCACGCCCCTGCCATCGCTCCCGTCCGAGTGACGACGTGTTCAGCCTTTAATCTGAACCGGAAGCTGTTCAAAACCTTTCACGAAGTTTGAAAGAACGCGGACCGGCTCGCCGACAACTTCGATGCGATCAAAGCGCTTCATGATCTCTTCCCAGAGAACGCGTAGCTGCATCTCTGCCAATCGATTGCCGACGCATCGGTGGATGCCGAACCCAAAAGACAGGTGTTGGCGGGGCCGTTCGCGATCAATAATGAATTGATCAGGGTTTTCGATAACGTCGCTGTCCCGGTTGCCCGACACGTACCACATCACCACCTTGTCACCCTTCTTGATCTGCTGACCGCCAAGCTCCGTGTCTTCAAGAGCGGTGCGCCGCATGTGGGCCAAGGGCGTTTGCCAGCGAATGATCTCCGGCACCATGGTCTCGATCAGACTGTGATCAGCTCGCAGCTTGTCATACTGTTCCGGATGTTCGTTCAGCGCTAACAAGCCCCCAGTGATGGAGTTACGCGTGGTGTCGTTCCCACCCACAATCAGAAGAATGACATTGCCGAGATATTCCATCGGCTCCATGTCTCGGGTGGCTTCCCCATGTGCCAACATGGAGATGAGGTCACCATTGGGCTTGGGCGAATTGACGCGCTCGTTCCAAAGCCGAGTAAAGTACTGGGCACACTCCAACAATATGTCACGCCGCTCTTCCATGGACGAAATCAGCGGGCCATTAATGTCGGCCGTAGCAACATCCGACCAATAAGTGAGCTTCCGACGGTCGTCCCAGGGAAAATCGAACAACGTCGCGAGCATCTGTGTGGTGAGTTCGATTGACACCCGATCAACCCAATTGAAAGTCTCGTTGATCGGCAAGCCATCCAGGATGTTGCCAGCCCGCTCTCGGATCACACCTTCCAGGATCGCCAAGTTGCCCGGCGCCACAATGGGGCTCACCGTCTTGCGCTGCTCATCGTGCTTGGGCTGGTCCATGGCAATGAACATGGGCAGTTGGAAATCCGCCATCGGGTCTCGGATTGTAATCCCGCCAAGGCCGGACTCCGATGAGTAGATACCGTGATTGGTATCAACCTTCATGATGTCGTTGTATTTGGTGACCGACCAATAGGGACCATAATCACTGTCCGCGCAGTAATGGACAGGCGCCTCATTTCGTAGGCGTTCGAAATAGGGCCAGATCGCATTCTCCTTAAAGAGACGCGGCTGGCTGACATTGATCTGGTCGAGTGGCAGTGAGTAGGCGTCTTCCAACGGCCCATCCATAACAACAGCTTCGCTCATCGTTTGGTTCCTCCATCCAGCGGGCACGGTTTGAGCACCTTGCTGGCCCTGTCGACCCGCCCCGCTCAGCTGGGGCCGGTCAAATTGCGAATGACGTACCCTAACAACGCAAAAGCATTTTCGCAGCGTTCAATTTCGATCACCACATGAGCAGCTTATGCAGGCAGCCTATGGCACCACTGGACTAATGACACGAAGAGTGCCATTAATTGCGGTGCAGGTAGGGAGGACGCCATGCTGGAACCAAGCAAACAAGACAATCCAAACCCGTCTCTGACGGTTGACCCGCCGAAACCCGTCCGTGTCCTGATGTCGTTCTTGATGAACCGGATGATGGACCCGAAGCGTCTGCAGAAACAGAGGGACGCATCCGAGGCCGAGCGGCAAAAATCAGGCGCGCCTCATCGCGTGGAGTATTTCCATCAACTGGACGATCCCTACAGTCATTTGAGCGCGCAGAAACTGGCCGGTCTTGCGGCGGCCTATGACATTGAGATCGTCCCCCGTCTCATCAACGCGACCGGTGGCAAGAATCAGCCCTACCCGGAAGACTTGGCGAACTATGCCCGCCGCGACGCGGCAGCCGTCGCACCTCACTATGGCGTCACGTTCCCGGGCAATGCAGGCACGGTGCCGAGCGAAGAGGATCGTCTGCTTGCAGCTCGAATTTTAGCGGCCGCCAGCCCCTCCGATTTCGTTGACCGCATTGCGCCGGTGAGCGACCTTCTTTGGGTCGGCGATCATGCCGCACTCCAAGCGCTGGCCGAAGAACTCGGCACCGTGAGCGAGAAAGAGGCCCTCGGCCGCTTGGCACAAGACTCTGAAATGCTCCAAAAAGAGGGCCACTATTCCGGCGGTACGTTCCGATATGCCGGAGAATGGTTCTGGAGCATTGACCGTCTCTATCACCTGGAAGCCCGCCTCCAGGAGAGAGGTGCGCACAAGGAAGGGGCTGGCTCCATCGCACCGCGCCCGCCGATTGACTGGGGACCAACCAAAGACACAGGTACCATAACCTTGGAAGTGTTCCCCTCACTTCGCTCGCCCTACACCTCAATCATTTTCGACAAAGCCTGTGAATTGGCGGACGCATCAGGCGTGAAACTCGTCATTCGCCCTGTCCTTCCCATGGTGATGCGCGGTGTCCCGGCAACGCCGAACAAGGGCCGTTACATTTTCAGCGACACCAAGAGAGAAGCAGAGGCCATGGGCGTCGGCTACGGCCCGGTATATGACCCGATCGGCGAGCCTGTGCGACGCGGCTATTCGCTTTATCCGTGGGCGGCATCCCAGGGTAAGGGACGGGAACTGTTGAGCGCCTTTCTGGACGCCGCTTTCAGGCAAGCGGTGCGCGTTGATACAAACCGCGGCCTGCGGAAGATCGTGGAAGCTGCCGGGCTCTCCTGGAAAGAGGCACAACCTCACCTGGATACAGATGACTGGAAAGCCGAGATTGAAGAAAACCAGCGCGTCATGACCAAAGATATGCAGCTTTGGGGCGTCCCAAGTTTCCGGGTATCGGGGCCGGGGTCAGAGCCCGATTTCACGGCCTGGGGCCAGGACCGTTTGTGGCTCGTCGCCGCGGAGATCAAAAAACGGATCGCCGGAACCAGCTAGCACCCACCGCGCACGTCGCACCGTTTCAATTCTATGCTTGTGCTGGACCTCCAGCCCGCTTAAGTGAGCAGCTTGGGCTGGGAGACGCGCGTGAGCGACAAGCAAAACAAGAACAAAAAAAGCGCCATTGAGGAGGAGAAGCCGGAAATCGCTTCTCCGCTACTCGACCTTCGTGAAAGGGCACCAAGCGCCCTTGCGCCCGCGCCCCAGTCTCTCGGCATCTGGGAATTGGCCTGGCCCACCATCGTGGCTTCAGCACTACAGACAATGGTGCGCTGGGCAGACTTTATGATGGTCGGCGATCTGGGCGTCGAAGCCGTCGCCGGGGTCGGTGCTGCCGGGCAGATCTATTGGATGATCCAGACCCTGGTGATGGCTTTATCCACCGGCCTTGTCGCGATCCTCGCGCGTGCCATCGGCGGTGGCGACCGCCAGGAAGCAGACCAGGCGCTTCGTCAATCGATCATCATGGGCATCGTCTTCGGTCTGGTTTCCTGGTTCATCGTGCTTCCGTTTCTGGGACCCGTTATCGGCATCATGGGTGTCACCGACGGTGTCATTGCCTATGGCAGCGATTATCTCTTCTGGCTGCTGGTCGGAAATGTGCCCTTTGTTCTGGGCTTCATTTTCGCGGCAGCGCTGCGCGCCGCCGGCGATGCCCGCATGCCCCTCTATATCGGCATTCTCGCCAACCTGCTGAACCTGTTTCTGAACTGGGTGCTGATCTACGGCAATCTCGGGGCGCCGGCCTTGGGCGTTGCCGGCGCCGGCATGGCCTCTGCCATCGCGATGTTTGTTCAGCTGGCTGTTTATTGGATCATGTGGTCCCGTGGCCTCCTGATCCTGAAACCGCTCCTCAGGGGTTTCCAGTTTGACTGGGGCATGAGCCGACGGATCCTGCATATCGGCTATCCGGCCTCCATTGAAGGCATGGTCTTTCAGATCGGCATCTTGAGCTTCATGGCACTGATGAGCGTCTATGGAACGGCGGAGTTCACCGCCTATCAGATCGGCGTCCAGATCCTTTCCATCTCCTTCTTACCAGGCAACGGGTTTTCGATCGCGGCCTCCACCCTGGTGGGCCAGCACCTGGGCGCAAAAGATCCCGATGCGGCGATGCGGTCAGGATGGCGCTCACTCGGTCTTGCCATGTTGTTCATGGGAGCGCTGGGCGCCGCCCTCATCGCCATGGCGCCCATTCTCGCAGGGTGGTTCATCGACGACGCAGAGGTGATCGCCCTCACTGTCGACTTCATTTGGATATTGGGAATTGCGCAGCCACTGATGGCTATCGAGTTTGTCATTGGCGGCGCGCTCCGCGGCGCGGGCGATACCCGATTCCCGCTCTTTGCGATTTTCACGGGCCTCTTCGTCTTCCGTGTATTCCCGGCAGTCCTCATTGCCCTCTATTGGGGGGGCTCAATCCAGCTTGTCTGGTCCGTGCTGCTGCTGGACTATCTGGTGAAGGGCTTGCTGCTCGCCGAACGGTTCCGCCGCGGCTACTGGAAAACCATTAAGGTCTGATCAGCCGCCGGTGAGGATGCCTGCCTCCTGCATGGCAGCGATCTCCGCATCGTCCAATCCGGCTTCGCGCGCAATCTCCGAGGAATGCTGCCCGTGAGCCGGACAGGGACCCTCCAGATGCGTTTGCACGCCGCCGAACTGCAGCGGTGGCTCTGCGACGCGCAACTCTCCCAGCGAGGGATGGTCCTGAAGACCCAACGCCCCGACCGCCGCGACCTGCTCATGCGCCACAACATCGTCCGGAAACAGACAGGCGGCACAGGGCACATCACACGCTTTCAATTGCGCCAACGCCTCTTCCGTCGAGAGATGGGCAAAGGCGCCATCAAGTTCCTTTAGAAGGAGAGCGACATTTGCACTGCGCGCAAAGATGGAGTTGAACCGGTCATCCTCAAGAATGTCCGGACGGTCAATAATAGACGCGATCCCTTTCCAGTGATCGTCCGTGGCCGCTGCAATCGAAATATACCCGTCGGCCGTTTGGGTGACGCGGTAATAGTCAGCCATGGGCGCAAAGTCGGTAACGTCATCAGCCAGGAGAGTCTGGCGCATCATCCCGTCCGGCCAAAGAAAGAACAGGCAGGCCTGCAGCATCGAGAGATCAATATGCTGCCCTTCGCCGGTGGTGGAACGAACAAGCAAGGCAGCCGTGATACCTTGAGCAATCGTATAGGCGGTGATTTTGTCACCCACCAGGGTCTTCATGAATTGCGGCACATCCCCTTCCGACTGCACGCCCGTATACCCGGTCAAGGCCTGGATCACATGATCATAGGCGGGGTCATGAGCCATCGCCCCTTCTTTGCCGAAACCTGTGATTGCCGCATAGATGAGTTTGGGATTGGCCGCGCGGAGTTGGTCGCTGCCAAGGTTCAGGCGCCGCATCACGCCGTCACGATAATTGTGCACGAGCACATCTGCCTCAGCGGCAAGCCGCTGCAGCAGGTCCTGCCCCTTCGGGTCTTTCAGATTGACCGCAAGCGCCCGCTTGCCGCGGTTACAGTTCGCGAACAGGGCCGAGATCCCGTTCTTCTGACTACCAATAAACCGCATCGGATCACCGATCCCGACCGGCTCCACTTTGATGACCTCTGCGCCCTGCGCCGCCAACATCATGGAGGACAGCGAGGCCGTCACCATGGTCGACAATTCGATAATGCGAATACCCGCCAAAGGCTGTTGCGCCGTCGCTTGCTGTGTCATGTCGTCCCCCCGTTTCCAAAAGGATAGGAAGTTGGGAGGTTCCCGTGCAAGCCTTGCTTTAGGCGCAAAGGCCGGCACCCATCGGTGCCGGCCCGAAGTGGCCTCTCGAAATCAGAAGGCGTATTTCAGCCCGAGCGACAGTCCGAAGGAGGAATACTCTGAATCCAGTTCCACGTTGCTGACGGGTGCCGGACCCCCAAAGCGGTTAAGCTCCGGGTCCTGCGCCAGATCGAAATAGCGGGCTGTGCCAACAATCGACAGCTGTTCCGTAATCGGCACGGCCGCCCCGGCAAGCAACTGATAGGCAAAGACCGTGTCATCATCATTGATGTTCGCAACCGGTCCATACCGTACAGACGCATCAATGTCTGCGAAGCCAACCCCAGCGCCGACAAAGGGAATGATGTCATCTGAGAGCTGGGTGAAGTGCCACTTGCCGTTCACAAGCAGACTAAAGACAGATTGGTCACCGACGGGCGATTGTGCCGTGCCATTGAAGGTCAGTGCATCCACATCATTTTCACGATAGGCAGCTTCGAGCTCAACCGACGGCTGACCATACTGGCCAGGGGCAAAGGCATAACCAACGCTCCCCGTATAAAAGAGATCGTCGTCAAACTCGATGTCGACATTTCGGCTGGGACCAGTGCTGTTCTGATCGTCCGCGAAGTTGTAGCCAATATCAGCGCCCACATAGAAGCCTTCCTTGGCCGCCTGCGCAGACGTCGCCGCCAGCAGACTTGCGCCGAACATGAGTGCGGCACCTAGTTTTGTAATCGGTTGGGTCATTTATTCCCCCGTTTTCCGGCCAGCGGCTTACATGCCGCAACGAGGGGTGTGTCGCACATAGATTAGAACAATTCTAATCACGTGCGCGTGCGGGCGATAACATCTCTGTCAGATTACGTGACTGCGGGGTCCTTACGAAGCGGCAGCCTTTTCTCGAATGTGGGCGGTGAAGGTCGGCTTGCCACCTGACGTCACTTTCGTGATCGTGGCCTCGACAGGAAATTCGGTCCCGTCCTTGCGAAGTCCGACGACGGCGCCGCGTTCATTCATGAAGCGGGACGCCTGCTTTGATTTAGCGAACTCTTCTATGTCCAGCCCATGCTTCGTTCGAAACCGCTCAGGCAGAAGAATGTTGAGCGGCTGCCCCATCACCTCTTCCGCCGAATAGCCGAACATTTTTTCTGCCGTCAGATTGAAGAAGGTGATGTGCTGCGCCGCATCGACGGAAATGATGGCATCCGCCGCGACTGCCAAAATACGCGACATCAAAAGATGTTTTTCTTTTGTGCGAACCATTTCATCTCGGCGGGCCGAGTGATCCCGGACCGAAATGATGAAACGTTTTTCGCCGTTGAAAGAGGCTTCCGAGACGCGCACATCAACCGGCATTTCGAGCCCGTCTTTGGTGCGGCCGGTAAGATCAAGATAGCGGGACTGGTTCTGCAGTCCTTCACCTGCCCAACGCGCAAGCCACTTCATCGGGTCAGCTCTTTGACCGGGCTGGCGCGGCACCAATGTCAGGATTTCTTCGCCTTCGAGCTCAGCAGCTTTGTACCCAAGCAATTCTTCAAGGGCGCCGTTCACATAGACAATGCGGCCCTCAGGTGTGGAGACCACAATCGCTTCCGGGAGCGCGGCCACCAGGGTCTCATAAAACGCGCCATCCATTACAACCACCTCACCTTCTAAGGACCTGCACTACCAGAATGTCATCACGCAGTGAGTGTGCCCGCGGACTCACGCCCGCGAGCACATCGCTTCTTATTCCGCTGCCGCCATGTTGGCGTCAGAGTCTGGGTTGCCGCCTTCCATGGCTTCCAATACGCTCAGGTCGTCGCTGATCGGAATGCCTGCTTCCTCGTACATCGGACGTGTCCGCTCAGTCACAAGACCGACACGCGCAATGGCCGGCATCATCAAATCTTCCAGCGCATGGATCTGGCCCGGAGGCAGCGCTTGCGTAATGCCTTGTTCCTCAGCCTCTTCCATACCTTTGAAGAAGTCGTCCTGGTCGATGTTGCAATTGTCGAGCACCATCAAGAAGCCAGGGTCAGCCCGCGAGGCAAGAGACCCGCCCTGCATCTGCGCAGACGCCAAAACGTTGACCGCATCAAAGGCAAACTGAGCACACTCCTCGCGGTCATCCTCGTGCATCTTCGCGAAGACAGGGCCGAGATAGACATGTCCAAAGGACACATGCCGCGACTCGTCGCGCATCACATTGAAGGTGAGCTTTTTGAGAAGCGGACAGTTGGTCGTGCGATACATATTGTTGAAAGCGCCAAGGGCGAGACTCTCAACAATCATGTTCATGCCGATCATGACCTTCTCGTGCCGGTCCGACTTGAGCGTCGAGTCGATCAACAGTTTCAGCCACGGAGACATGGGATACGTCATCGCGATCTTGTCGCAATATTTTGCATAAACCTCGACATGCCGCGCTTCGTCCATGGTCTGCGTCGCGGCATAGAGTTTTGCACCTGCATCCGGCACGGAGTGGGTAACACAGGCGGCTGTCATCAGCGCGCCCTGTTCGCCGTGCAGAAACTGCGACAGCAACTGCGCCGTCGAGTGCGCCGTAAAGGTTTCCTGCTGCGACTTCGACAGTTTCTGGAAAAAAGGAATCTTGTGATAGACGCTCGAACGGTCGGCGATCAGCGGATTGGACGGATCCACTTCGTGATCCCAGGGAAGCAGCTCATCGGAATCCCACTGGTTCTGTTTCGCGCGCTTGTAAAGATCCTCGACCTTGTCTTCGCCAAACTCATAGGCAAAGGACCAGGCGATATCCATCGGGTTCTTGTAAATGTCGTCGGGATTCATCGCGACCTTCCAGTCACCCTTCTCGACAACTTTGGCATTACTGGGTGCAGTCATTCTTTCCTCCTGCGCGCTTTGGGCGCCTGTTGATCTCGCTACCACCCGGCCGACAGATGAATAATGACGCCAGCGTCATCTTTTTGGTTTGACGTGAGTCAAATGAGGACATTTTCTTTTAGGGAAGGGCTCAATATTGGCGCTCTGGAAGCAGAACCGTCATGCCCTCCAGCTCATCCGACACTTTGATCTGACAGCTCAGCCGACTTGTCTCATTCACATCGAAAGCAAAGTCGAGCATGTCTTTTTCAAGCTCGTCGATGGGGCCGACCTTTTCCGCCCATTCTTCTGGAATGTAGCAATGGCAGGTGGCGCAGGCGCACGCACCGCCACAATCACCATCAATCCCAGGCACAGTGTACTTGATGGCCCCTTCCATCAGGCTCAGACCGTTGGTGACATCCACCTCATGTTCGGTTCCGCCAAACTCCACAAATTTGATTTTTGTCATGCAACCACCGCTCCTGAGGCTCGCTGAAGGGCCGGAAACAAGGCCTTCCATCCTGTGAATGACAGGACCCTAACGTGACGCCTGCGTCATTTTCCTTGATGTGCGTCAAGCGGAATCCAGCCAATCGCGATGTTGCTATTGACAACATTAGACCGGAGGGCTACATATGTTGGCATCGACAACATGGACATCCAGATGACGTACCATCATGGCAATTTGAGACAGGCACTCCTGGACAGGGCGGCAGAAGTGATCGCTGAGCAGGGCATCGAGGCCTTGAGCTTGCGCGGTCTGGCCCGCGATGTCGGCGTCTCCCACGCAGCCCCCGCCCGGCATTTTCGCGATAGGAAAGCCCTGCTAAGCGGCCTTGCAACGGAAGGTTATTCCCGTTTCAGCGCACACGTGACCCAGGCCGCGGAACAAGCCGGCAGCGATCCGGTCGCCCGCTACAATGCTATGGGCCGGTCCGTCATTCGGTTCGCGCTTACGCATCCCGCCTATTTTGCGACGTTCAACCACCCCGACGTCACGCAGGCCGCGGATGAAGAACTGATCAAGAGCCACCGGGAATATATGGAGATCGTCCTCCTGGCCGCAGCGGACGCCCAAGCCGCGGGCTGGCACCCGAACATGGACCCTTTGGTCCTGATGGCGTTTTCATCAGCTGCAGCAACAGGTGCCGCCAACATGCTGTCCAACAGACGCGGGAGCGACATTTTCGAAGGCCGCGACCTCGACGAACTCGCCGAACAGATCATCAATCTTGTGGTACCGCCCAGCTCAGACCTGTGTGCGGACCAAAGCGCCTCAAGCACTTAAGAACAAGAGGCCGAGGAGGAAACATGCAACTCTTAAAAGCAATCTATCCCTGGGGGCCGTTCCTCTTTGGAATCGGGTTTCTCGCACCCCTCATCGCCACCATCATGACGAACCTCGGGGTCGCAGCACCGCTCGGACTCACCGAAATTCAAGTCGGCCTGATCGTGGGCGGCGGCTGGGGCCTTGTCGCCAAATTCGGAGGACGGTGGATATGAGCGTCGCAGAAGCAGTGGGTCCCGCAGAGCTGGACAAAGACGAAGAGCGCCGCCTCTACCGCGAAGAGATGGCGATCGCCAAAAAATATATCGGCCCCTTCCCCGTTGTGATGGCGCTGTGGTGTTTCTCAAACCTCGCGTGTTGGTTTGCCCTTTGGCCCCTGATGCTCTTTGACGTCATTCCGCTTTGGGTGGGCTTCATCATCGCCACCGCCAATGTGGCCCTTTGCTATCTCCCGTCACACGAAGCGCAGCACTCCAACTACGCCAATCCCGGCACACCGCTTCGCTGGCTGAACGAACTGATCGGCTATGTCTCGACGATCCCGCTGGTCCTCCCGTTCAAGATCGCTCGCTACACCCACATGCTGCATCACAAGCACACGAATGATCCGAAATTGGACCCGGATTATGAAGTGATTGCGCCGACCTGGCAGCAGGCCGTGCTGAAAACAATCCGCCGCATGCAACCCGGTTTCCCCAACTCCTATGGCGAAGTTCTTTCGGCGAATGCGGACGACCCCGCCGCCAAACGCGCGGGGCTCGAAGGCATGGTGCAGACACTCTCCTACTGGGGCATCCTCTGTGCACTTGCATGGAGCGGGTATGCGCTGGAAGCAGCCTTCCTTTGGTGGATACCGCGCATGTTGGGCACGATTTACATCTCCCTGTTCCTCAGCTGGTGGCCCCACCATCCCATGAAGGAGATGGGACGCTACCGAAACACGCGATCCTTCAGCCATAAGTTCGGCAATCTGGTCGCATTCGGCATGGAAGACCACATCATCCACCATCTGCACCCCGGCATGCCGCTGAACCGCAACAAGGCTGCCTTTCGCGAGCTTCGCCCAATCCTGGAAGCCCGCGGCTGCCGCCTTGAGGATCACCACCACTAAAAAGCTCTGATCAACTGATCCGTATCAAGGCAGATCGTCAGCGATCCGACCAAACTTCTTAGAAACGCGCAGGCGGCGATCATTCGCGGCCGCCTCCAGCCTGCAATCGGCGGAAACGCCGTGGCGGGCCTGGTTTTTAGAAGGTGGTCATCATGCTGGGTGCAAGCGTCACACTGATCGAAGCCTTTGGGATCAAGATCAGGGTGAATATCAGTTGGGCGTTTATCGCTGTCCTGTTGGCCTGGGGATTGGCGGAAGGCTATTTCCCGACCCTGCAGGAAGAACTCCCGCAAGCCACCTATTGGTGGATGAGCATCGTCGCGGTCCTCGGACTGTTCGCCTCCATTCTTTTGCATGAGCTTGCGCACTCTCTTGTCGCCCGAGCCTATGGCATGGAGATCACCGGCATCACGCTTTGGTTGCTGGGCGGCATCGCGGAGCTAAAAGGCGAACCCCCATCGCCAAAAGTCGAACTGCTGATGGCGATCGCCGGGCCCGCCATGAGCGTCTGCCTTGGCTCCTTGTTCTGGTTGAGCGCGAGCGCCCTGGGATCCTTTGTGGCCATCGCGACCGTCTTGAGCTATCTCGGCATCCTCAACCTCATCCTCGCCGCGTTCAATATGGTGCCTGCCTTTCCGCTCGACGGCGGACGTGTCGCCCGCGCCATCATCTGGATGCGCACAGGGGATTATCTGGCAGCGACAAAGACGGCTGCCCGCATGGGATCTGTCTTTGGTTTAGGCCTCGTCGCCGTTGGACTGATGGGCTTGTTTACAGGCGCCGGTCTTGCGAGCCTCTGGTGGGTGGTACTCGGCATGTTCGTGCGCTTTGCCGCCGACAGCTCAAACTTCCAGGCACAGACGAAGAATGTCTTGGCTGAGAAACCCGTGCGCGACTTCATGACCCCAAACCCGGTCACCGTTTCTGCGGACATCACAATCGCAGAGCTCGTCGAGAAATACATCTACCACTATGACTTTGAGTATTTCCCCGTTGTCCATGACGGGCGCGTTACCGGCAGCATCAGTCTGCAGCAGGTGCGCAGCGTCCCACTGGAGCGCCATGGGGCAACGCGGGTCCGCGATATCCTCAAACCCATAAGCACGGACACAATCGTCAGCCCTCGCGACATGGCGGCAGACGTCATGACGCGGATGCAGGAGACCGGTGCGAGCCTTTTGATGGTGATGGAACACAACGAGCTGGTAGGCGTGATCGCCATCAAAGACCTGCTGCGGATCGTTTCCATTCGATCCGCCCTCGAACAAACCGACTGAGGCGAGCGGCGCTAAACCCATGGTCACCCGGCGTCAAATCGATGCCCTTTCTGAAAATATGACTTTTTGTCAGTTTTTTGTTCACAGACGCTCGGCGAGCCTCTAAAATTTCCGCATCAACATTAAAGAACAGCGGACCAGAGCCGCATCAAAACTGAACTGATCTGGGGAGAGTCGCCATGAGCGATCAAGCACTGAACGACGCGATCGATTTCGATCCCGATGCCCTGCGCAACAAATACCGCGAAGAGCGCGACAAGCGCCTGCGCGCGGACGGCAACGAACAATATGTCGAGATCAAAGGGCAATACGCCCACTATCTCGAAGACCCATACGTGGAAGAACGCATCGAACGCGAGCCGCTCACCGACGAAGTCGATGTGGTTGTTGTCGGCGGAGGCTTTGGCGGCCTGCTAGCCGGCGCCCGTCTCCGCGAAGCCGGCGTCAAAGACCTGCGCATGATCGAAAAAGGCGGCGAGTTTGGCGGCACCTGGTACTGGAACCGCTATCCGGGTGCAGCCTGCGACATCGAATCCTATGTCTACCTGCCGCTGTTGGAAGAAACCGGTTTCATGCCGGTCGAGAAATACACCCGCGCTCCTGAAATCCTGGAGCATTCGAAGCGGATCGCAGACAAGTACGACCTCTACAACAATGCAGCGCTGCAGACGGAAGTCGAAGAAGTACGCTGGGATGACAACCTGTCGCGCTGGATCATCAAGACCAATCGCGGCGACGCCATGAAGGCGAAGTTCGTCATCATGTCGAACGGCCCGCTCCATCGGCCAAAACTGCCGGGTATCCCGGGCGTTGAAACGTTCAAAGGTCACACCTTCCATACCAGCCGCTGGGACTACGACTATACCGGCGGGAGCCCCGCAGGTGGTCTCACAAAGCTCAAAGGCAAGCGTGTCGGCATTATCGGAACCGGCGCCACCGCCGTTCAATGCGTGCCGCATCTGGCCGAAGGCGCCGACGAGCTTTACGTCTTCCAGCGCACACCGTCGTCGATCGACGTGCGCAACAATCGCGAGACCGATTGGGACTGGGCGAAGACCCTAGAGCCCGGCTGGCACAAGCACCGCATGGAGAACTTCAACATTCTCGTGTCCGGCGGCTTTGCGTCGGAAGATCTCGTGAATGATGGTTGGACTGAAATCATCCGGAACCTGCTCTTCATCGCAAGTCAGGGCGACAATAAAAACCTGTCGCCGGAGAAACTGGCCGAGATCGCCGAGCTGGCGGACTTCAAAAAGATGGAACAGGTCCGCGCCCGCGTCGACGAAGTCATCAAGGACCCGGAGCTCGCCGAAAAACTGAAGCCCTGGTACCGCCAGTTCTGTAAACGTCCCTGCTTCCATGACGAATATCTCGACGCGTTCAACAAGCCGAACGTGCATCTGATCGACACCAACGGTCAGGGCGTGGAGAGGATCACTGAGACTTCAATCATCGCCAACGGCGAAGAGTATGAAGTCGATTGCCTGATCTATGCGACAGGCTTTGAGGTGGGTACAGATTATACCCGCCGGTCCGGCTACGAACTCTATGGCCGCGGCGGCAAGTCGCTGACAGAGACCTGGGCCGATGGCATCGAGTCTCTTTACGGCATGAACGTGCGGGGCTTCCCGAACGTCTTCATCATGGGCGGGGCGCAAGCAGGCTTCACGGCCAACTACCCACATCTGCTGGAAGAACAGAGCAACCACATTGCCTGGGTCATCAACGAAGCAGACAAGCGCCAGGCCTCAACGGTCGAGCCTTCGGAAGAAGGCCAGGCCGCCTGGGTTGATCAGGTGCTGGAGAAAGCAGTGATGCGCCTCAAGTTCCTGGAAGAATGCACACCCGGTTATTACAACAATGAAGGCAAGGCGTCAGAGCGCGCCGCCCAAAACGCCCCCTATGGCGGCGGCTCGGTCGAATATTTCGAGATCCTCGACAAATGGCGGAGTGCCGGCGAGATGGAAGGCTTAGAGCTCAACTAAGCCTCTCCTCACTCAACAAACACAAAGGGCGTCTCATCCGAGACGCCCTTTTTCATGGCTGGTTGCTATGCAAGATCGTCCTTAGCTTCGACAAGGTAGTGAAAGCTCGTCGAACCTGCAGTTCGAGCCTGAAGATGCGGCACGTAGGCTGGGTCACTCATAAACGCGAGAGCGGCCTCCTTCGTCGGCCATTCAATAATAATCCGAAGCGCCGCAGGGTCGTCCGGTCCTTCTATCTGTTCATGTGTTGCCGTGCGCGCGAGGTACTTTCCCCCATGCTTCGCGACAATCTCATTTGCAGGACCAATATACCCAGGAATCCAGTCTTCATTGCTGGGGGTGACGGCGAGAATTGAGAAATAGGCCATAGGATATCTCCTCTGTGCGGATAGAGCTTACCGGGCAAAGCCGTTGAAACATTTCAGATGTTTGGGTGCCAGAGCAGCGTGGCGCTCACGCAGTTCATCCGGAAGGTCACCGAGATGGACCATGCGCGTGCCCGGAGCAGCATCGAGCCACTGCGCGGAAAAACTATCCCAATTTGTGATGTGTATGTGCGCAGACTCAACGTCCTTGAACTGTTCAAGAACGAGCACGTCGCCATCATCCGACACGAAATACTTGTAGCAGATCGTGCCACCCTCCTTGCGGGTCGCCGCCACAATCTTCTCCACGATCTGCGCGAAGTCTTCGCGGCGACCATCTTTGATCTTCGCCTCAACGATCCAGCCAATATGGTCAAACATGTCTAGGCTCCTCTGAGCAGGCGTGTGCAGCTGCAAGCAGCGATCTCTCTAGGTAAACACCTCAAAAAAGTATATAAAGTAGCAAAAATTAACTTCAGAATTCGGGTTTTGGATATAATAGGATGGACACGAAAAGCATCAGACTGTTCGTTCTAGCGGCTGAAAAACTGAACATCAGCGCTGCAGGACAACAGCTGGGCATGGCTCCGGCCGTCGCCAGCAATCGTCTCGCAAAGCTGGAAAGGTCACTGGGCGCAGACCTTTTGCATCGTTCAACACGACAAGTAACTCTCTCTCGTGAAGGCGCTGAATTTCTTCCCTATGCCACCGAGATGCTTGCACAGGAAGACGCCGGCATGGCTGCTCTCGGCCTTGGCCACCCGGCCATATCCGGCACTCTGAGATTTACAGCGCCAAGCAGCTTCGCACAGCTTTACATCGCACCACTGATCCCAGATTTCATGGACCTACATCCGGCAATAAGCCTCGAAATGCACCTGTCGGACTCCCAGTACAATCTCATCGAGGGAGGCTTCGACCTGGCACTCCGAAACTCCGAGATCCAAGATATGAGCCTGAAATGCAGAAAACTTGCTGACGATAAAAGGGTCCTTTGCGCATCACCGGATTACCTCAGCGAACGGGGGATGCCAAAAACTCCAGAAGACCTCGCCGACCACCAACTAATCGGTCTCATGGATCTCTCCCCGAGGCCCCTAATGTCAGTTGACGGGAAGACGGGCGCGTTCAATCCGCTCAAGTCCAAACGCCGTGTCATCACCAGCGATGGCAGCAGCCAGAAAATGATGACCCGGGCCGGCGCTGGCATTTCATTGAATTCACTCTGGAGTGTTCATACAAACCTGCGCGACGGCAATCTCATTCAGGTCTTACCGGAATTCGAGATAGAGGACCCTTCAGCATTGTGGTTGATTTACCCGAAGTCGAACGCACTTACAGCGAAGGTTCGGGCTTTCATGGATTTTCTCATCGATCGCATCGGGAAAGCGCCACCATGGAATTCATGAACCTCCCTGACAACCAACAATCGACCCGGCGGCATTTCTCATCTGAAGAAAACCGTGATCCCTTTGCTCAACCGCTGTCCTGACCTCCTCTATAGAGGCTGAAGCCGGACCGGCACATTGGCAATGCCCCGAATGAAATTGTTGGGCAGCCGCTCAACCGGGCCCACCACTTCCACTTTGCGGAAGCGCTTCATAATCTCTTCCCACAGGATGGTGAGCTGCAGTTCCGCGAGCCTGTTCCCCATGCAGCGATGCACCCCGAAGCCGAAGGAGACATGCCGCCGGGCATTGGGCCGATCAATGATAAGCCGGTCGGCATCCTCAAAGACCTTTTCATCGCGGTTGGCCGACAGGTACCACATGATGACCTTGTCATCTTTGCGGATGGTTTTGCCCCCCAGCTCGATATCTTCCAGCGCCGTGCGCCGCATATGAATAACCGGCGTTTGCCAGCGGATCATTTCTGACACCATATTGGGGATGAGGCTCGGATCGCCCTGGAGCTTCTCATACTCTTCCGGATACTGATTAAGAGCCACAAGACCGCCGCTGATACTGTTACGGGTCGTGTCATTGCCGCCAACGATCAGCAACAGGATGTTCCCCAGCATGGTGATCGGATCGTCTTCAATATTCTTGGTTGCTTCCCCATGCGCCAGCATGGAGATGAGATCGAATTTCGGCTCCGCCGCCGCGCGCTCTTTCCACAACCCCATGAACACACCCGCACACTCCATCAAGGCGTCGTGGCGTGCCTTCATGTCGACCGCTTCGCCGGTGGTTTCCGGCACCGCCGTGGTGATGTCTGACCAGCGGATGAGATCCCGGCGGTTCTCGTAAGGGAAGTCGAACAGGGTCGCGAGCATCCGCGCTGTAAGCTCCACGGAGACTTCCTCCACCCAGTTGAAGGTTTCGCCCACCGGCAGGTGATCGAGAATGTCCGCCGCGCGGGATCGGATGAGCGGCTCCAGGTTGGCGAGGTTCGGCGGTGCCACCGACGGCGACACGGTGCGCCGCTGCTCGCCATGGCGCGGCTCGTCCATGGAGATGAAGGACGCGCCGGTGGCCACCTGCTGTTCGTCGCTATTGTCCGCGTCGACAATGGCAATGCCGCCAACTTCAGAGGAGAAGACCTGATGATTGGTATCCACCGCCATCACCATGTCGTGGGAGGTCACCGACCAGAACGCGCCATTCTGACTGTCTGCGAGGTAATGGACCGGGTCTTCCCGGCGCAGGCGCTCAAACCAGGGCCCCCACGTATCATCGCGGAAGAGATGCGGCTGCGAGACGTCAATCTTGTCGAGCGGCGTCTCTGCGACCGCCGATGCCTCATTTGATGCGAGCACATTTCCCATGCCTCTTCTCCTTCAAATCGCCCAATGCGCGAGCGGCTCTTAGGGTACTTCGCCCCTCACCGCCTCAAAATAGGTAACAAATGTATATTTAATTGAAGAAAGGTGTCAAATGTGTAATAAATGACCCAAGGTCAGACAGGGAGTGACAATTGAAAACCGAGTTCGGGACCAGCGGAGACTTGATGGAAAGGGCGGGGAAACCGATCGATCGCCGCATCCTGCGCTCACGGCAAAAGCTCTGCGATGCCTTGCTGGCCGAATTGCGCGACGGGCACAAGCTGGAGGACCTGTCAGTCTCCACCGTCGCCGCCCGCGCGGACCTCACCCGGAAAACCTTCTATGCCCACTTCCACGCGCCGGACGATGTCGTCCGACACGTCGCTGCGAGCCTATTCCAGCGGGCGGTCAGCTCAGTGGAGGACGATGCACTGACCCTGCCCGTCGCTGAAAGCCGCGTCGGCGTATCCATCCTTTCGCACCTGGCGGACGACATGGAAACCATTGCCCTGCTCGCGACCCAATGCCCGAGCGCGGTCTTTCTCGAGCCTGCAGGCGAAGCCATTGCCCAGCTGCTGGACCGGATCGTGAGCGTGAACAAAGTCCCGCCGCTCGACGCTCATGTCCATGAATATGTGGCGCAGATCATCGGCGGTGCGTTCCGCGGCGCCATTATCGTCTGGGCCGAACGCGGATTTAAAGAAACGCCCGAGGCCGCCGCAAAGATTCTGATGACCCTGCTCGGCCCCGGTACAGACGATTTGCTGCGCGGACGAGACATCTCTAACAGGTAGCGTCGCATAGCAACGTATGAACCCAGGCAAATCGTCTGCGATACGGACGATTGGCTGTGAAGCCATCTAACCTACGAGAAAGCCCAGCCTGGGCTCTGCCCAGTTTGGTGTCAGCTCAAGAATTTCCGCAGAAACAATTTTCTCAACGACAAACGGGTCCTCATCAACTCGGGACCTAAGCTCATCCAGCGTTACCCCTTGAGCTAGAATAACGCCTCCTGCGGAGGGCATTAGGCTGCCCACAAGCAGGAAAACCCCATCATCCTTCCCACGTTGAACCCACTCTTTGTGAGCGTCCATATGTTTTGGCGCAGCAGCTTTATTGTCTGCAAACTTCAGAGTAACAACGAACATTAAGCAGTCTTCCTTTGCTGTTTAAAATATTATGGTGGGCCTAAGCGCCGGGCTCAAAGTCTTGGCCATCGGCCATGCGATCAGCCCAGGCACACATTTGGTCCACTTCGCGGACAACAAAATCCGCATCCTGGAATGCGGTCGCGAGCACGGCGACACCCTGGCTTCGAGCAAGAAGGTGGGACGCCAGTTCCTCTGCCTCATGCCTACGACCAAGGGCTAAAAATTGTTCCACCAGCCACGAGTGAAACAGTTCGAATATTGCAGTTGCTTGCGGTTTTGCTGCGTGATTGAGCTTGGAAAGTTCAGCGCTCAATGTCCCGACAGGGCATCCGAATGCCATGATCTTGGTCTGATTTTCGATGAGGATCTGGATGAAATTGCGAATTGCCTCGACAGGCGTCGCATTCCCCGCCGCCCATTCGTCGAGCATGACACGGGTGTCAGACCGGCGACGGTCAATGACGGCCGCGAGAATGTCATCCTTGGTCTTGAAGTGATGGTAGAAATTTCCGCGTGAAATCTGCACCACCTCGGCAATCTCCGAAAACGACGTGTGCTCGAACCCTTGTTCGTAGAACAACTGATCCGCCGCCTCGACAATCTGTTCACGCGTTGAAAGACCGCTCATGCATTGCTCCATTTGCTGGCAGCATCGGCCAGACACTATTGAGTCTAGGACGTCTGTCCTAGTTCATAAATAGGATGAGCGTCCTAGTGCGTCAATACCTTTCAGACGGCCGCGGAACGAAAAGAGCGGCCGGCGTTCTGAAACACCGACCGCTGTGCAATTGTTACGCTCTCGTCCGTCGGCAGTTGGTCAGCAACCGCGAACGGACGAGAACAAAGGTTCAGGCAGACGCTTCGCCGGACAATCGAAGGTCGCCCGACTTCGCAGCATCCGCGGATACGCTTTGCGCCATCTCTTCAGTTGGCTCCCCAGTCGGCCCGAAGATCTTCTGATCCGGCAGGAAGGGCGCAATCAGCAAGCCCGCCACGGTCATCGGATAGTTGGGCGCAGTGCCGATGCCGATCTTGTCGTGCGGTCGTTCATTCGCAGGGTTGTGGAAGGTGCCGAAGAGAATGTCCCACACGATGAACTCGCCGCCATAGTTGGAGTCGCCCACATCTTTGTTTGGGTAGTGGTGATAACGATGATTGTCACCGATGGAGAAGATGTACTCCCAGAACCTCAGTTTCAGGTCGAGATTTGCATGCTGGAAGATGCCGATGCCGAGCTGCATCAAAATCGCAACCATCACGATATCCGCTGACGGCTGAAGCAAGGCGAATGGCAGCGCGTAGAGAAACACCTGACCCACAACTTCAACCGGGTGGCTGCGAATGCCGTTTAGCCAATAGAGCCGTTCCACCGAATGGTGGGCGGCATGAAACCGCCACAGGAAGGGGACTTCGTGCATCGCGCGATGTAGCCAATAGCGGAAGAAATCCTTGATCAGGATTAGCAGGAAGACCTGGGCGACGCCCGGCAGTTCAGACGGCCACAGCCCATGCCCGTAGGGCTCAAGAAACTCGACAAGGCTCAGGATGAAGAGCACCTGCAGGAGGTATTTTCCAAAGCCGTTCCAGAAGGCGCCGGACACAAACATGATGAGATCAACGCTCGTATCGTTGCCGCCTTCCAGCCAATTCCGGCTGAACGGCAGCAAGCGTTCGAGCGGCGCCACAAAAAGGCCGATGACGACGGGCACGAGAGCTAATGTGAGGAGCGAGTCCAAACTCACTTCGTTTTCCGCAAGCTGAAACCCAAGGTAAAGCGTCCCACAAAGCGTGAGGGGAAAGAGCGTGTGTTGCAGGACACGCCGCAGCAGCGTCCCTTCGAGCCGGTACGACAAACCATCCAGGTGTCGCAGTGCCCAGTTCATCGGACGCACGATCAAATAGGCGCCGATCAGTTCGAGCAGGTTGAAGGGCAACCCAATCCATTTCTCCAAAAAACGAGCCGCCCGCGCTTTGGGCGGCAATGTTCTGTTGTTCAGCGATCGCGTTTGAGCCTGTGCCATGTCGCACTCTCCAAAGCTTGCCGGAAATCCAGAATGAGGCTGGCATCCGGCCGACAGAGCCCTGATGCTCTGTCTCAAATAATTAAATGAACATGTTCTTTTTATTGTTCGCGAAACCGCCTGTCAACCCTCCTCGCCGCCGAGGATGCGGTTGGGGTTTCCGAAGGCTCATCAAAAAAGGGCGGATCTCTTGCGCGCGCGCCGCGTAAATGCCACTCCTTTGAGATCCTGATCAAAGGCGATTTCCAGTGGCCAGACCTTCCATAACGCCCGAAAAGCGCGAAAAAATGCGGAGCCATGTGCGCGCGGCCGTCGTCAGCCTTGTCCGCAAACGCAACATTGCACCGGGCGATGCTCAGGCCTGGAACAACATCACGATCAGGGACGTTATCGAAGAGGCCGGGATCTCAATCGGCACCTTCTACAAATATTTCGAGAACCGGGCCGACCTGGCGCAGACCCTCTGGGCTGAACCCGTTGCCAACCTTCGTTCCGAAATGCAGGCAAGCGTCGATGGCACAACCGATCCGGTTAAGAAGGTCCGGCTCCTGCTCGACCACTATGTGACTTTTGCGCTCGAGAATGACCGGCTCTTTCGAAGCGCCTTTCTCCTCGTTCGCCCCGAGAACGCCCGCCCGGCGGACCTGTTGGACCTCCAAGAAGAAACCTTCTACCGAAACCTCTGCGCAGCATTTCGCGAAGGCCAGGAAAGCGGCGTCTTCAAATCCTTTGACCCGCATAGCATGGCGCAGACTTTTTGGGCGGCGATCCATGGCAGCCTCGCCTTGCCCGTCAACCTCGATAGGTACAAGTTCGATCCGCCGGAGGTGCTTTCAGCCCAAATGATCGACGCGCTGATGCAACTCATCGCGACCGAAGCAGCGCCCGCGGGCTGAACGGAGCTACGATCCGACGGCAATCGGTGGTTACCGGCCGGCTCGAAAAGCTGAAACTCAAGACAAACAATATGGCGGAGAGAGAGGGATTCGAACCCTCGGTACTGTTGCCAGCACAACGGTTTTCGAGACCGCCCCGTTCAACCACTCCGGCACCTCTCCGCGAAGAGACTGAATATTTAGCCTCTGGTTGTGGCGGCGGAATGTATCAGAAGCCCTGTCTGACACAAGGCATTCCACAAGACAAACCGCACAAAACCTCGCAATTTTTCTCTGAGACATCGAACCCTTGAAATAGGTGTATATACATTTATATTCAGGCAATCGAGAAATGCAGAGGGTTCCAAAATGCGCTTAGACGATCACCCAACAGTTCAAAAAGTGAAGGCCGCCGGCAGCCGATCAGGCAGCGAGGAACCTCTCGACGCCGTATGGCTGAAGGATCTCTGTAAACAAGCTGGCGCTGATGATGTCGGTCTGATCTCCATAGATCGTCCCGACATCGCAGATCAGAAGCCAGAAATCCTTGCGATCCTGCCGGAAACCCAAACCATCATCAGCATTGTGTCCCGCATGAACCGGGACGCGGTGCGCACGGCCACCCGCTCCATCGCCAACCACGAGTTTCACGAGACCTACCAGTCCGTAAACGAAGCCGGGCGCCACATCGTCAAAGAACTTGAGGCCATGGGCATTCCGGCGATCAACACCGTCGCCGCCTTCCCTATGGAGGTGCAGAACTTTCCTGGAAAGAACTGGCCGATATCGCACAAGCCTATCGCTGAAGCCGCGGGCATGGGCAAAATTGGATTTCATCGCAACGTCATCCACCCCAAGTTTGGAAACTTCGTCCTTCTCGACACCATTCTGATTGGACGGAAAGTCACCGAAGACAGCAAACCTCTGGACTACTCCCCCTGCGTTGAATGCAAACTCTGTGTTGCTGCCTGCCCGGTGGAAGCGATCGGCCCTGACGGCAGTTTTAATTTTTCTGCCTGCTACTCCCACAATTACAGAGAGTTCCTAGGGGGCTTTCTCGATTGGACCGAACAGGTTGCCGATGCAAAAGACAAGCACGATTACCGCGAGCGCGTGGAAGCAGGAGAAGTCGTCTCCATGTGGCAGAGCCTATCTTTTAAGCCGAGCTACAAAGCGGCTTACTGCATCTCGGTCTGCCCTGCGGGCGAAGACGTCATCAGTCCCTATCTGGAAGATCGTGTCGGCTTTGCAGACCGTCACGTGAAGCCGTTGCAGGAAACATCCGAAACGATTTATGTGCTCCCCAATTCAGACGCGGAAAACCTGGTGCCATCGCGCTTTCCTGCAAAATCGGTAAAACAGGTGCGCTGGAACGTGGGCGCAGACAATATCTTCAGCTACCTGTTCAACATCACCCTAACCTTCCAAAGACGCAAAGTCGGTCGATTGAATGCCACCTACCATTTGCACTTCACAGGCGACATGCCCATGGAGGCCACAATCGTGATCGCCAATCGCCGGATTGAAGTTGAATTCGGACTGACAGGCGAGCCTGACCTCACAATTGAGACCACAGCTGAGACCTGGATGGGCGCATTTGAAGCCGGATTCGACTTAGAACAAGCAGTCGCTGCTGGACACATGAAACTGGACGGACCGACCGACCTGTTCCATCGTCTCGCGGACTGCTTCCCAACCTATGGCGACATCAACTGAGGCGAACATCATGACGTCACCCCAGAACAAAACCACTCAGCAAGCCCTCCATGTGGGCGCATCCTGTGCCTGCTTTGCCGTGCGCAAGATGACACGCGCGGTGACTCAGCTCTATGACCATCATCTCGCCGAAGCGGGTTTGAGGATTACACAATTCACATTGATGAATGCCATATCAGGTTTTCACAAGGTGCCGGTCTATGTCCTGGCAGAAGAATTGGTGATGGACCGAACCACCCTGACGCGTAACCTCAAGCCACTCATCAAAGCCGGGTGGGTTGAGAGCACCCCAGACAAAAAAGATGCCCGGGTCCGCAATCTGTCGCTCACGCCTGAAGGCGCTGCACGCTTGCAGGCCGCAACACCCTATTGGGAAAAAGCACAAGAAGAATTCGTTGAAAGAGTTGGCGCATCATCCTGGGCGAAAGTGTCTCAGGGCATCTCCCTCATTGACCGCGCGCTGAGCGCCGGCCTTCGCCCATCCGACAGAATAGCCATCACCCGCTAGACAAAAGCCTATTGGCAGCGCTCTCTTCTTGGCATTAGGTTGAGCCTATGCAACGCGAAGAACATAAGCCGCTGCTGCGCGCGCGTGCCTGGGCCATCCATCTATTTACAGCCTCCGGTGTTATCCCCGGTCTTTTGGCAATTGAGGCCACATTTGCCGGCGATGGCCGCATGGCGCTTCTTTGGCTGGGCGCCGCGTTGATCATCGACGGGCTCGATGGGCCGCTCGCAAGACGGTTCAAAGTCACAACATACACGCCGCGCTTCGACGGAGCTGTTCTGGACCTTGTCATCGACTATCTGACCTACACGGCCATACCAGCCCTCATGATCTGGCAACTCAACCTCGTGCCCGACGGTTGGGGCCTGCCAGCCGCCTGTTTCGTCATGATCACCGCGCTCTATTGTTTCGGCAACAGGGACATGAAAACCAAGGACAATTATTTTGAAGGCTTCCCTGCGACCTGGAACCTCGTTGTTCTGTGTTTCTTTTTTGTCGACAGCGGACAGCTCACAAATCTCGTGGTGATTGCGCTGCTGGGCGCGCTCACCTTCACACGCCTCAAGTTCATTCATCCTTTCAGAGTCGTGCGGCTGCGGCTGATCACAATCTTCATGACAGCAACATGGGGCCTCAGCAGCGTCTGGCTCCTGATTGCAAAAACAGACACGCCGCTTATCGAAAGCGATCCCGGCGCGTATGCGGCGTGGATCTTTTCCTCTCTCTACTTTGTGGGCTTTGGCGCTGTGAGGTCATTCCAGCAAAGTGCCGACGCCGGAAGCGCTTGACAGTCAATTGGAGTTCAAGGCGCAGCAGCCGGTGCACCTGCAGGTAAGACGCCCCGATCGATCAATAAATCTCTGAGGCGCGCCCTAGCCGCAGGCGGGAGTGTCTTGGGGTCGAAGCCCTCATGCTCGATTGCATCTCGCAATCGAAGCAATCCTGCAACAGCCGCTAGTTCGAGGTGGGCCCCCACAAGTTTTGCCGGATCGATTCCCACTTCCTCTAGGCGCGTGAGAATCATCTCGAATTGGGGAAGCTGGCCCGGGTCGAAATTGCCCTCTGCGATGAGATCACCAATGGCGCCGTGGTGCTCCAGGAAGAGCGCAAATCGTTCGGCATTAAATTGAGGAAGTCCCTCGCCTGCCGCATTAATCCCCCCCAATTCCATGAGCGCCGACAATTGATCCGCCGTAAGCGGGCGCGAGGCATCTAAAAACCCTCTCGGCACCCCCTGCGTCTCAACCAACGCCCTGACCTGTTCAATATCGGGAAGGGCGGTCGGGTCAATGGCGAGCGATTCCATCACTTGCGTCTCAACTTGACTTCGCAGCAAGTCAGGAATGTCTCCGGCCTGAAACCTCTCACCATCAAGCGCCCAAGGCATATTCTGCAGAAGACCGGGTGTCTGAAGCAGAGGCTGCGGACTAATAGATACCTCACCTTCGAGCCATCTTCCTTTGAAAAGCGTTGTCGGCAACCCCTGCTCAGAAAAGCGCGGAGGCAGTCCCGCTGGCAGTGTCCAGTTGTGCCCAGCCACGTAGCGCAGCCCAGTGAGATTGGACGCGACAAACCCCTGCACCAGCAAATCGGACATGCGCCCACCAAAGGGCTCTCGAGGCGCTCTCACAAAATCAGTCACCTGGAAACCACGCGCCTCAACGATCCCCCGCAGCAGAACTTCATCGCCCGCTTGAATTGTCCGCCCATTGATCAGCGGGCGTTCAAACGTTAATCCACCGAGCGCCAACGCGTCCCCATCCGTCGGCAGCGCAACGCCCCGGACAAACCCGCCCCGTGAAGGCGAAACAGAGTCGATCCGAGTGGCAACGACCTGCTCATCCGGGCCCCGCAATCCACTCACCCTGACCCATTCATCCTCGAGCGGCAAACGATCGCTCTCAGCAACTTCAATCGTCTGTCCAAGCACTGTGATCGTGCGCGCGACCTCATCAACATCACTGACAGGGCCCATAGCGGCATGCTGCACTTCAACCAGACGCGCTTTGTAGCGCTCGCCCATCGGACGCGCCTCAACGGCCACGACCTGTCCGACCGCGAAATCTTCGGGCGTACCGGCGATCCCGTCCACGACAACCGGAGTCTCATCTTCATAGTCAATATGGACACCGTTCACGACGATGCTGCCAAACGCAGTGATCACACCAAAGATACCGGTGCCGCCGACACCTTCATCACCACCGACTGTCGCCACAGAGTCGCCTGTCGCAAAGCCAGTGCCTCCAACACCCTCATCCAGGTCTCGGTCAGGATCGTCTGTATAGCCCGTGCCCCCAATGCCGGACTCGGCGCCTGAAGAAGCGGAAGGAGCCATCGCCAGAGGCCCAAGTCCCGCACAGCCTGCAACCAGGCATGCGGCGATCAGAAAGGTCAGAATACGGATCATAATCTGTCCTCCCCTTCTTGGCCCTGCGGCTCGTCCTCCTCCGCATAGAAATAGACGCCGAACGTCATTCGATGCCGGCCATCGCCACTTTTCCGGTCCCGCGTCGCGAGGTCCAACGCATGTTTGTTGGCTTCCCGTACCGCTTCGGTACCTAAATCCCGCGCAAGCAAGCGCAGTTTTTCAATGGAAGCCTCCGTGAGCCCCCAATAAAAGGTGGCCCGATCGATAAAGCGCGGATCGTTCCCATCAAGGTTGTGAAGCCCCGCCGACACATGGTCGCGCAAGTTCCGGCCGAAGAAGTGCAGCGCGTCCGCCTCAGCTTCCGGCGTGGCGAAGGCTTCGGTGTTCAATTCAACAAGACCGTCTTCCCGTCTAACGACCACATTCAACCTTAGCCAATCGTCCAGGACGGCGCGGGACCGCACGTCTTGGCTCACCTCTCCAACCAGCTCTTCAAAGCTCGGGGAACCGTCGGACCGCTTCTCAAACAAAGGAAGGGATCCGCCATCCTCGCCCGCAAAGGGCGCGCGTCCCATCCAGATCCCAATGAGCTTGGATCCCATTGACGCGGCGCTCGGTGGCTGCGGCGAGTCGTCTGTTTTTTCCAGCAGCCGTTTGACATCTTTGCGGTGGACACCACTCATCACGCTGATCGCACTCTGAGTAACGCGCCCGGACTTGGCAGCCTCCAGGCGGGCAGCGTCGACATAAAGTGCTTTCAGCTCCTCAACGATCTGGGGCAATTGAACGCCCCGGCGCACCAAACCACGGACGAGGGGCCGCAATATTGTGCGCGCAGCTCTGAGGAAGGGCCCGGATGGCCCGTCTTTTTCCAGGTTTTCTGACATATTTTGAAGATAGCCGAAAATATGTGGGAAAACTACCCACATTTGTCTTGACGTGGGAAAAATTCCCACATATGGTGTCCGAGTTGTCACCACAGATGGCGACACCTGGTGAGCACTAGGCCCCTGTCGGCACAGTTTCCTTCTGGCCGGTCAGCATCCTCACCCCTTGGGTCTATGTTTTATTAGGTTGGGCCGGAGGAGTCGCAAGCACCTCCGGCCTACTACTTTTTGAGCCCCGATGCGGCCAACGGCCGGCCGTTACAGGCCATTCATCCGAGCCCAATCACCAATCTCGCTGCACCGCGCAAGCCAAATGTCGTCGCTCTTTTGGATGTGCTCCAAGAACTCAGCAAAAACGGCGTACCGCTTTTCATCTTCGCCCAAGAGGTAGGGATGGAATATGAGCGTGTAGCAGGTGCCTTTCTCCAAGACCTCTGCCTGCAGCTTTTTCAACGCATCTACCCAGTCAGAAAGCGAAAGCAGCTCATCGGAACCAAATAGAGCATTGCGGACAATGCCCAGCTGCGGCTCCAGGTAGAGCGCATCGACATCAAGCCAGCGAAACGGAACTTGCGCAACCGCACCATGGGCAGTCACGCCCTCGCCTGCGGGCGACACATACGTGAGGCCAACGCGGTTCACAATCTCATTCGTATCATCTGTTGAAAGCCCGCCTGGAGGACGAAACCCGATGGGTGAAATACCGATGGTCTTCATTGCAGCAACGCTGCGGTCCAGAAGCGCACTCCGCTTGGCTTCCGTTTGTTCGAACCAGAGCTCATGCCGCCATCCGTGGAGCCCTACTTCATGGCCAGCAGACTGCATTGCCTTGAGCTCTGCCGGATAGGTTTCTGCGTTCCACCCCTCCACAAAGAAGGTCGCAGGAATGGCGTACCTATCCAGATCATGCAACATCCTGGGCAGAACGTCGGTGGCGGTGTAGTGGGTGCCCACAGGAACATCGTCCGGCCAGGTTCCCTGCTCCACATCAAAAGCTTCACCGAAATTGTCGAACGATATGGCGATTGCTGCTGTGCGATTGTCCGGACCCCAAGGCATCACCTCACCCCGCAAGTGTTTTTGATCGAGCCCAGACCCTCGATAGACGAGGTTATGCTCCAACCGTCCTTGATAAACATGGGCGGCTTCCGCACGGCACCGATGCCTTCAGGCGTGCCCGTGAAGATCAAGTCGCCCGTTCGAAGTTCGCACACGCTTGAGAGATAGGCGATGAGGGTGGGAACATCGAATATCAGGTCTGCCGTGGTGCCGTCCTGAAGCACCTCCTCTGAGTTGGCGCAAGTAAGGCGCAGCGAAGACACATCAACTTCATCTGGCGTCGTGATCCACGGCCCGATCGGCGAAAAAGCCTCAAAGCTCTTCGCCATACAAAATTGGGCAGGGTCGGAGACGAACTGACTGATGCGATCAGAGTAATCCTGACCGACACAATAGCCGGCAACATGGTTCATCGCCTTTTCTTTTGAAATGTTGCGCCCCGGTTCTCCTATGACCACAACCAGTTCCACCTCCCAATCCACAGTACCACTTGGGAGGGGCACATGAGCGAGAGGCCCGGCCAACGATGAGGGGAACTTCGTGAAGACCATCGGGTGCTCAGGCACTTCCATGCCTGACTCCTGGACGTGACCAGGATAGTTGATGCCGATCGCGAAGATCTGTTCAGGATCACCGATAGGTGCGTCCAGTCTTGAGAGATCTGCCTGCAGCTCAATGGTGCTCAGATTTGGGTCCAGCCCTGGATCTGCGTCTTCGAACCACGCCGCCAGCTCGGCTAGACGCCCCAATAGGTTCCGGGGATCGCTGCTGAAATGGCCCATCGACGCCGCAGCGACATCGATGCCCCCCTTGGGCGTCACGATATGCGCCCGACCTCCAAGATTCGCAATTTTCATATCTTCGCCCTTTCGGTTCGCCAAAATAAAAAACTATACGTTTGTATTTTTTAATTGACTCTTATTACACGGTTGTATATTTTTAGTCAACAGCGTAACTTTGGTGGAAACCCGCCCATGTCCCAAGCCTCCGAAACCCTGGACGGTCGCAAAACGCAAGACAGAGCCCTGCGAACCCGAGATTTGATCCTGCAGGCATCGCTGAAGGAATTTGCGGATAGCGGTTATGAGGGCACCAGCATCCGCCGCATCGCGGCGGTGGCGGACGTAAATCACTGCTCGATCCAGCACCACTTTGGCAGCAAGCGAAACCTATGGGAGGCGACCGCACGGTACGTGTTTGCTGAGCAGGAAGCCTGGTTGGAAAAACGCGCCGACGGCCTTACGGGAGTAAGTGACGCAGAATTTATGCGCCTCATGTTTCGCGAGTTCATGTTGTTCAGCGCGAACTGTCCGTCCCTTAACCGCTTCATGCTGCAAGCCAACCAGAATGAGGAGCGAATGAGTTGGCTGATCGAAAATCTGATCAGGCCGTCAAAGCTCTCTTACCTGACCATGATCGAAAGAGCTCAGAACGCAGGCATCTTCGTCTCAGGTGACCCGTCCCATCTGCATTATCTCTTTGTCGCCGCAGCCACGTCGATCTTCGCGTTTGGAACAGAGTTCAAGCAGGTCACGGGCAACAACCCGTTCGACCAGTCTGTGATCGACCAGCATATCGACCTCGTCTTGTCGGTCTTTCTCCGCCCTTAGTGAACAGAGGCAAACCTCATGACCCAATCAATCGAGCGACCAAACAGACTTCATCATCACGCCTATGTCTCAAGCGACATGGAGCGTACGCGCCAATTCTATGAAGAGATTGTGGGTCTTCCCCTGGTGACTGTCTGGTGCGAAGGAGAAGGTGAAGCCGCCTATTGTCACACCTATTTCGAGCTCGAAGATGGAAGCTACCTGGCATTCTTTCAGTTCGCTGACAGCGCGGCGGGCGCCGAACATCTCAAAGCACGCGCGACCTCCCCCTTCTTCCATGTTGCGATCAACGCAACCAAAACCGTCCAGGATCGCGTCCGTCAAAACGCCGAGGCCGCAGGCCTAGAGGCACTCGTCATAGACCATGGATATTGTTCATCGCTTTACATGACAGACCCTGATGGTTTGATCGTGGAGATCACGGTCGACGCGGAGCATGCAGCAAAGGAAATCGCGGAACGCCGCGTCGCCCCCCATGAGGAACTGGCGAATTGGCTGGCCGGAAATCACGCGTCAAACAACACCATCCGCCATGACGCGGTCGCGTCTTAAGGGAAAAAGGCAACATGACGCGTCCTGCCAATAGCTACGGAAGAGTCGATAAAATCCTTCACTGGCTGATCGCTCTCAACATTGGCGTGACACTCATTTTCTCGCCTGGCATGGCGAGCCTCACCGATCAGGAAAAACTCATCCAGTATGGTGACCATGCGACGTCCGTGACATCGATATTGGTCTTAATGGTCATTCGCCTGGTCTGGCGCCTCACCCACCCGGCGCCTGCCCTGCCGAACACGATGCGGCCTTGGGAGAAGCTGACGGCAAAGGGTACCCATGTCGCTCTCTACGCATTGATCTTCTCTCAGATCGGTATCGGCATTCTCCTGGCGTCGACAACCAAGGTCGAGTTCAAGGTTGCGCCCCTGAACCTGAACTACACAAGTTGGCAACTCGTGAGCCAGGATTTTCATGGCGCATTGCTTCTGGCGCACGATATTGGCGCAGCAATGATCGCCGGCCTGATCGGCCTCCATATAGCAGCGGCTCTGAAACATCATTTCTGGGACAAAGATGATGTTCTGAAACGCATGCTGCCTTTCGCACGCCCCTAAAGACGCCCGAGCATTATCAGTCCGGTTGGCGGGTTCACGCCCGCAGGTTTCCTGATTGAGATCGCTCGAGGATTTGGTCGTAGTGCGCCCCAAGGTCGGGGGCGAAAGCCTCATGGGCGCGGCATCTGTCAAAGTGCGCCATTGCCCGAGGAAACCGGTCTCTCAGACTTTCATCAAAGAGCGGTTTCAGCCCCGCTTCTTCAACCACCGCGCGGCTATAGTGGGAGAGTGCAAACTCAACCATCTCAGCCGCAAAGCAGACATCTGCCAGGGACATATCCTCTCCGACCAGGAAGCTACGTCCATCGAGCGCGTTCTCAATGCCATTGAGGTAAGTATCGACAGCCTTCTCTGTCGCCTCATAGAGCTCTGGAGTCAGAGACTTGCTTGGCAGCGCCAGGAGGTACTTCTGGGTGTCGCGGGCGAAGACCAGGCTCACATCCAGAAAACTATCAATGCGGGACGCCTCATACACGTCCCGTCCATAGATCGGGTGACCGTTTTTTGAGAGGCGCGCAACCGCGCGACCGATGCTGTTGGATTCAAAGATCCCGACTTTCCCATCGGGACTGAACGCCGCCGGAACCGTGCCAAAAGGATGTGCCTCAAGAAACGCATCCGTTTTGTGCAGCACTCCCGCGAACCCTGTCCGCGCCTCCCTCATTGTTGGGGAGCCAGGCGCCTTGTCTGCGTCCGTCAAAGGTCGTGCGTCCGCATCCCACAACCAGTCGGCGAGCTCTCGCGGTTTCGCGCCACGCACGTCCAACTCCACGCCGCACAAACGTGCCGTGACAGTTGCCTTGTAGATCCGCGGATTGGGCAAATAGGAGAAAAGTCGAAGATCGGCCATGGGTGCATCCCCTGAAACATGAGTTCGAAAAAGGAACTTGGGTAGAGCAGGCCGGATATCAACCCGGATGTCAATTTTTAGGTCTTGTAGCGGCGGTCATTTTTTATATAATCACCATTATGCCAAAAAAGGTCGACCACAGAGAACGGCGCCAGGCGTTTGCCCAGGCTGCCATCAAAATCATTGGGACACGGGGGCTCGACGCCGTGCGCCTTGTGGACGTTGCCCGGGAGGCTGGCGCAACTACGGGCAGCCTCACTCATTATTTCAACGACAAAGACCAGCTCATCGCCGCGGCCCTTGAAGAGGTGATTGCGCGTGCCCACCGGCAGGGCAAAAGGGTTGAGGGCAGCAGCATCCTCGATGTCACATCCGCTTTTCTGCCGTTGGATGAGGAAGGCCAGTTGGCGGCGCGGGTCTGGCTCGCCTTTTTTGCGCAGGCTCTGTCAAGCGGCACCCTCGCCCAGATACACAGGCAATATTACGACGAGTTTCAGACAAACCTGGTGGAGCGCCTGTCCGCGTCTGGGAACGCTCCCGAAGAACAACTGACCATGCTGGCGGATGCCATCATCGCCATTGTCGACGGTATTCTGGTGCGAGCGACCCTCGACCCGGACGGCTGGCCTGCCCGCAAACAACTGGACCACCTAAGCCTCATGCTTCGCTCTTTGTTGGGCGACACGATCAACCTGGAGGAACCCCTATGACCGGACCGAAAGTCGAAACACTCCCCGCGACCGCCACCAAAGACGAGATCATGGCGGTCATCAATCGGGATGGCGCCGTGATCCTGAAAGATGTGCTCACCGCCGAACAGGTGGCAAAACTCAACGCCGAGATCGGCCCTTATGTGGACGCAACCGAAGAAGGCAGAGACGATTTCACGGGCCGCCACACCACACGCACAGGCGCCCTCGTCGCCCGCTCGGCTATGTGCCGGGAGATGGTGATGAACGACGCCATCCGCGGCGCGGTCGGAGACTTCCTGCTCCCCAACTGCGAGGCTTACCAGCTTCACCTGACCCAGGTGATCCGCATCAAACCCGGCCAGCCGGAGCAGGCCATCCACCGGGATCGCTGGGCGTGGGGCAAATATCTCCAGGGCATTGAGCCTCAACTCAACACCATCTGGGCGGCGACCGACTTCACCAAGGAAAATGGCGCGACCCAGGTCGTTCCAGGCTCAATCGACTGGCCCGATGACCGGGTGCCCCAGCCTGAGGAAATCGGCTATGCGGAAATGTCGGCTGGCTCTGTCTTGATCTATACGGGCTCAGTGTTCCACGGCGGCGGCGCCAACAAATCCAACGGCGACCGGGCCGGCATTAACATCACCTACACGCTCGGCTGGCTCCGCCAGGAGGAAAACCAGTATCTCTCCTGCCCGCCTGAGATCGCCAAGGACTTCGATCCGGAGCTGCAGGCACTCCTGGGTTATGCCATGGGGTCCTATGCGCTGGGCTATTACACGCCGCCGCTCCCCGCCGGCGAAGGGCCGGAAGTCGTGCCACCTGAGTTTGCCTTGGGCGTTAAGAGTTCAGGTTCAGCCTTTGGATCCGCGGAACTCCTGGAGGCTGTCTCAAACAGCGGTCCGGCTCAGAAGCAGGCATAACGGCCAAATGCTTGAAAAACCGGCAAAAACGGCGCTTATTTGCGCCCGAATCCGGTTGACACCCCTCGCGCCACGGCTATAGTGCGCGCCACTCGCAGCGGTCTCTCCCAATCTGTCAGGATTGCCGGAGGCCGCTGGTTTTTGTTTTGCATGGAATTTCAAGATGTTCGCAGTAGTCCGCACAGGCGGTAAGCAATATCGGGTCGCAAAAGACGACGTTATCAAGGTCGAGAAGCTCGACGGCGCTGCCGGCGACAAAGTCGACCTGACAGACGTTCTGATGGTTGGCGGCGAAGGCACAGACACGAAAGTGGGTGCTCCTCTGATCAGCGGCGCGTCAGTGAAAGCTGAAATCGTCGAGCAGGGCCGGTCGCGCAAAATCACCGTCTTCAAAAAGAAGCGTCGCCATAACTACCGCCGCACAGCCGGCCACCGTCAGCATGAGACTCTGCTGAAAATCACGGACATCGCTGCAGGCTAACGCCGGCGCGGTCCCTAAGGAGTTAGAGGAAAATGGCTCATAAAAAAGCAGGCGGTTCATCCCGTAACGGTCGCGACAGTGAAGGCCGCCGTCTTGGCGTCAAAAAGTCCGGCGGCCAGACCGTGATCCCAGGCAACATCATCATTCGTCAGCGCGGCACCAAATGGCACCCGGGCGAAAATGTCGGCATGGGCAAGGACCACACGATCTACGCAACTGTTGAAGGTACGGTGAATTTCCGCACCCGCGCTGGCGGCCGCACTTACGTGTCCGTCCTTTCGTCGGACGTCCCGGCAGCGAAAGCAGCAGACTAAATAGCAGGTGCCATCGTCGCCTGCGGGTGGCGAACAGACCTGAAGATTTCGAGAGAGAGATGGTTCGCCATCTCTCTCTTTTTTTGATCTCCCTCTCACGAAACCTGAATTGAGACACCCGGGGTGGATCAGATGATTGCGGAAACATTGAACCTGAAAGGTGACGGACTGAGGCTGAGACCTTTCACGCTGGACGATGCGCCCCGGGTACAAAACCTGGCGGACAATTGGAAGATTGCGTCCATGGTCGCGCGCATGCCCTATCCTTATCCCCTCGGCGCCGCAGAAGAGTGGATCAGCGGCCACGCGGAAAGGCGTTCATCCGGCAACGACTGGCCATTCGCCATCGAAACCAATGGCGAGCTTGTCGGCGCTGTCGGGGTCTCCCGCGATGAGAACGGCCCCATGGAACTTGGCTACTGGATCGGTGAACCCTATTGGGGCCACGGCATCGCCTCGGAGGCTGCCAGGATACTGGTCGAATTTGCACTCGACATATTAGGTGAAGAACGCCTGACGGCCGGATACTTCAAAGAAAACCCTGCCTCTGGTCGTGTGCTGACGAAACTTGGATTTCAGCCGATTGGTGAAGAAAGACGCTTCTGTCTCGCGCGGGGAGAAGAGGTAGACTGCATCGAGCTGGAACTGATGGCGAAAGAGGCAAGGCGATGACAACAATAGTGACCACTGAGCGTCTGCGCCTACGCACCTTTGAGCCCGAAGACGCAGCCCTTGTGACGGAATATGTCGGCGACTGGGATGTCTGTTCCAAACTCACCCGCGTGCCGCATCCTTACACGCGGGAGATGGCCGAGACCTGGATCGCGAGCCACGACGCTTCCCCCGACATCATTTGCGCCATCGAATTTGATGGCGCGTTCGCAGGGTGCGTGGCCCAGGAGTTGGAGTTCGGCTATTGGCTGGGCAAGCCCTATTGGGGAAAAGGCATCATGACCGAGGCCGCCCGCGCGTTGGTCACCTACCTCTTTGAAGAGGAGGCCATGCACGATCTTGGGGCGTCATTCTTTAAGGACAATCCCGCATCGGGCGTGGTGCTGGAACGATGCGGCTTCACGATTTCGGGTGAAAGCAGGGTCTTCTGCCTTGCACGTGACGAAGAGGTCGAGCGCTACGACGTCACGACCAACCGCCATGTCTGGGAAGACTTGAAGGGAAGCTGGTAGGCTCATGAAGCGCGTTTTCGACATGGCATCGGATGCACAACCTGTTCTGACAACAGAACGGCTTGAACTGCGTGCGTTCACCGAAGAAGACGCTGCCACTGTATGCAGGCTCGCCGGCGACTGGGATGTCGCGCGCATGATGGCGCCGGTGCCCCACCCCTACCCTCTTTCACTGGCGCAAGATTGGATAAGAAGTCACCCGACATGCGCCGCTGAAGGGACCGACCTGACCTTCGCCATTTGGGTAGGTGACGCTCTCGTTGGATCCATCAACATCGAAAATCGCGGAGATGATACAACCGGTATCGGCTATTGGATCGGCAAGGATTACTGGCAAAAGGGCTATGCGAGCGAAGCGGTCGCCGCAATCCTCGATTATGGGTTCAACCGCCTCGGCATTAACCTTCTCCTCACAGACCTGTTCGCAGACAATCACGCCTCTGCCCGCGTTTTGGAGAAAGTGGGCTTCGCATATGTCGGCGAAAAAACCGGTTGGAGCGAAGCGCGGCAGGAAACATGCCCCAAACGTGAGTATCGCTTGACCAAAGCCCACTGGCAGGCTCAAAAGAGACCGTTATGAAGTTCCTGGACCAGGCAAAAATCTATGTGCGCTCAGGCGACGGCGGCGCGGGCTCGATCAGCTTCCGGCGGGAGAAGTATGTCCAGTTCGGCGGCCCAAACGGGGGCGATGGCGGGCGCGGTGGCCATGTGATTGTGGAATGCGTCGACGGCCTCAACACCCTCATCGACTATCGCTACCGACAGCACTTCAAAGGCAAAACCGGCACCCATGGCATGGGACGAGACCGGTCTGGCCCAAACGGGGAAGATGCCATCTTGCAGGTGCCCGTCGGCACGCAAGTTTTTGAAGAAGACAATGAAACCCTGATCGCCGATATGACGGAAGTCGGTCAGCGCATCATCCTGCTGCAAGGCGGCAATGGCGGCTTTGGCAATGCCCACTTTAAGACAGCCACCAATCAGGCGCCCCGGCACGCAAACCCCGGCCAGGAAGGCAAGGAGATGTGGGTTTGGTTGCGGCTGAAGCTGATCGCGGACGCGGGGCTCGTCGGCCTGCCCAATGCTGGCAAGAGCACGTTCCTTGCGGCAGTCTCTCGCGCGAAACCCAAAATCGCCGACTATCCCTTCACCACACTCAATCCCAATCTTGGGGTCGTTGATCTCGACGGCGACAGCTTTGTCCTGGCCGACATTCCCGGCCTCATCGAAGGCGCACACGAAGGCGCCGGTCTCGGCGACAGGTTCCTAGGCCATGTGGAGCGCACCAACATCCTTCTTCATCTCGTGGATGGAACAGAGGAAGATGTCGCTGGCGCCTACCACACCATCAAAGGGGAGCTTGAGGCTTATGGACATGGGCTTGACGAGAAGCCTGTCGTCTTGGCCCTCAACAAGTGTGATGCTCTGACCGAAGACGTGGTCGCTGAACGCAAAGCAGCGCTGGAAGAGGCGTCGGGCGAGGACGTGATGATCCTCTCCGGCGTGTCTGGGGACGGTGTGCGCACGGTCCTCCATCAACTGCTCAAAGAAATCAATCTGCATCGCAAGAAAGAGGCGCAACCTGAAGAAGATGAGGCCTCCACCTCTACCGGGTGGCAGCCATGACCTCACGCCTGGATCATGCAAAACGCATTGTTGTCAAAATCGGATCATCGCTTCTGGTTGAAGAGGAGACCGGAAAGCTCAACCGTGCGTGGCTTGATGCCTTGATGGACGACATCGCGGCCATGCGGAAAAACGGACAAGACGTCGTCATCGTCTCCTCCGGCGCCATCGCTCTGGGACGTCATGCGCTGGCTCTACCTGCAGGGTCCTTGAAGCTTGAGGAAAGCCAGGCCGCCGCGGCCGCAGGACAAATCCATTTGGCCCACGCCTTCCAAGCATCTCTGGCAGACCGCGGCCTATCGACGGCACAGGTCCTCGTGACCCTCGACGATACGGAACAGCGCCGCCGCTATCTGAACGCGCGCTCCACCGTCACAACACTCTTGAAGCTGGGCGCCGTACCCGTCATCAATGAAAACGATACCGTTGCCACCGCAGAAATTCGTTATGGGGACAATGATCGGCTGGCCGCCCGCGTGGCGTCCATGATCAGTGCCGATTGTCTGGTGCTGCTCTCCGACATTGACGGGCTCTATTCAGCCCCCCCTGGGACACCTGCCGCACAACACATTGCCGAAGTGGCGCACATCACCGCCGACATTGAAGCCATGGCAGGAGATGCGGGATCCGATCTGTCACGCGGCGGCATGAAAACCAAAATCACCGCCGCACAGATCGCCACGCAAGCGGGCTGTCATATGGTCATCACCAACGGCCGGACCGCCCATCCTCTCAAGGCCCTGTCGGAGGGGGCACGATGCACCTGGTTTGACGCCCACTCCGACCCCAACACGGAGCGCAAGCGGTGGATCGCGGCCGCGCTTCAGGCATCCGGCGCGCTTCTGGTTGACGCCGGCGCCGCCAAAGCGCTCGGCGAAGGCAGATCGCTTTTACCTGCAGGTGTTGTTGACATCGAAGGCACATTTGACCGCGGCGACGCGGTACTCGTGAAAAACGGAACCGGTGACGAACTGGCACGAGGTCTCACCGCCTATTCCAGCGCCGATGCCAAGGAGATAGCGGGACATAACAGCAGTGAAATCGAAGCCCTTCTGGGCTATCGTGGACGATCTGAGATGATCCATAGAGACGATCTGGTTCTAAAGAAAACGCCCAAAAACTATGACAAAGACCCAGAGTGGCAATAGAGGTAGTGGTATGAGCATCGCCGACCTGAATGCAGCGAATGACGATATTGAAGCCATCATGGCGGATATCGGCGCGCGCGCCCGCGCCGCCGCGAAGACGCTCGCCACCATCCCGACCAAACAAAAAGATGCGGCCCTTCTGGCAAGCGCCATGCTTGTGCGCGCCAATGCCGGCGACATTCTGGACGCCAACGCCAAAGACATGGAAGTCGGTCGAGCGAAAGGCCTGTCCGGCGCCTTAATGGATCGCCTCATGCTGGACGATGCACGGATCGAGGCCATCGCCAAAGGCATCGAAGAGGTCGCGGCTTTGAAAGATCCTGTTGGCGACGTGATGGCGGATTGGGATCAGCCCAGTGGTCTCAACATTTCCCGCGTCCGCGTGCCCCTTGGTGTGATCGGTGTCATTTATGAAAGCCGCCCCAATGTAACAGCGGACGCAGCAGTGCTCTGTTTGAAAGCGGGCAACGCGGCCATCCTGCGGGGAGGCTCCGAGAGCTTTCACTCAAGCCGCGCCATCTTTGCCTGCCTTGAAGAAGGCATGGCGGCGGCGAACCTGCCCGACGGGGCCGTTCAGATTGTGCCCACAACCGATCGCGCGGCTGTCGGCGAAATGTTGAAAGGTCTGGATGGCAATCTGGACCTCATCATTCCCCGCGGCGGACGCTCGCTGGTGGAGCGTGTCCAAAACGAAGCCCGCGTGCCCGTCTTCGCGCATCTCGATGGCTTGTGTCATGTCTATGTGGACCGCGATGCCGATCTCACCATGGCACAGGAAATCGTTGTGAACGCCAAAATGCGGCGCACGGCTATTTGCGGCGCGGCTGAGACGGTCCTGGTCGACAAAGGTGCAGCCGACAAAAATCTGGCCCCCATTGTTGCAAGCCTGATCGACGCAGGATGTGAGGTCCGCGGCGATGACGCCACCCAGGCGGCTGACGCACGGGTGAAACCCGCGACCAACCAGGACTATGAAACGGAATATCTGGACGCGATCATATCCATCGCCGTCGTAGACGATGTGAAAGACGCCATGCGCCACATCAGCGAGTATGGATCAGATCACACCGACTGCATCGTGACTCAGAATGAGGAAACGGCCGTGCAGTTTCTCAACGAAGTCGACAGCGCAATCGTCCTGCACAATGCCTCGACCCAATATGCAGACGGCGGCGAGTTTGGCATGGGTGCGGAGATCGGCATCGCCACAGGCAAGTTCCACGCACGCGGACCGGTTGGATTGGAGCAGCTGACAAGCTTCAAATACCAGGTACGTGGCAGCGGCCAGACCCGCCCATAAACCGGTGCCCGTGAACCTGCCTCTTGCAACATCACCGGGTCTGAAGATTGGCTTGCTTGGCGGCTCGTTCAATCCCGCCCACGAGGGTCACAAGCTTGTTTCGCTGATGGCGCTCCGGCAATTGCAGCTGGATCAGATCTGGTGGCTGGTGTCGCCACAAAACCCTCTCAAAGCCGCGAGCGACATGGCACCCTTGGGCGAAAGGGTCAAAAGCGCCGAGCAGATGGCTGCTCACCCTCGGATCATGGTCACGGATATTGAAAGAGGTCTTCGTACCCGCTTCACCATTGATACGGTAGGCGCACTAAGAGAACGGTACCGCTCAGTTCACTTCGTCTGGTTGATGGGCGCAGACAACATGATCCAACTGCCTCGCTGGGCAAAATGGCGGACGCTTGTGGAGAGCGTGCCCATCGCCATCTACCCGCGCCCAGGCTTCAACCTGAAGGCACGCCTGTCTTTAGCAGCAACAGCCTACCGGCCGGCCTGGATAGACCCGTCTGACGCAGCTTTGCTGCCGCGACTCGAGGCCCCAGCGCTCTGCTTCCTGGAAGGTCCCCAGAATCCAATTTCTGCGACAGAGCTCCGCCAGAAGACCTGACCCCCGTGGGCTGGTCTTCCATAACCTATTGAAAATAAATAATTTTTCAAAACCGTTATCCCACGCACGGGGTTTCATTGAATTGTCGTCGGCAAGCGGTCATATTTCTCATGAGGGACGTAATCTGCGTCTCTCGCAGGGGCAGAAAGCCGCTGCTGTCATCATGCATAGGGACCCCGAAATGGGGACAAGGAGTTATCCCTGAGCGCACAAAACCTGGACACAAATGTCCAATCTCAGCCAACGGGCCGCACGGCTGCTCCGTCGGCAGATGAGAAATCAACCCACTCCCAATCAAACGCCATGCTCGATCTTGTTCTGACTTGTCTCGACGATGACAAGGCAGAGGACATCGTGCCGATCAACCTTGAGGGAAAGTCTGCGATCGCTGACCATATGGTTGTCGCAAGCGGACGCTCTCAGCGGCATGTCAGCGCGTTGGCGGATCACCTCACACGGCGCATGAAAGAAGAAGGCTTCGGCAGCGCGCGCGTCGAAGGTTTGGCGCAGGCCGATTGGGTCCTGATCGACGGGGGAGATGTGATCGTTCACATCTTCCGGCCAGAGGTTCGCGAGTTTTATAAGCTGGAAAAGATGTGGTCAGCCGACGTTGCGGCTGAGCGGATCGCCATCAGCTAGACCGCGATGCGGGTGGAGATAATTGCCGTGGGCCGGATGAAGCCGGGCCCGGAGAAGGATCTATTCGACAATTTTACCAAGCGGTTTGACGGTCAAGGCAAGGCGATGAACCTTGGTCCCCTGTCGCTGACCGAAGTCGAAGAAAAGAAGAACCTCGACCGAGCCGAGCTGGCGATGCGCGAAGGGGAAAAAATCCTCAACGCGCTACCCAAAGGGGCAAAGCGCATTGTCCTCGACGAAAGAGGAAGGTCTCTCAAAAGCAAAGAGTTTTCTGAAAAGCTGAGCCAGTGGCGCGACGAGGGCGTGCCCACCTGTGCATTCGTGATCGGCGGCGCCGGGGGCTTGAGCGATGAAGTCAGAAACAGTGCTGATTTTAAGCTCTCGTTCGGCAACCAGACATGGCCACACATGATGACGCGGGCTATGTTGGCGGAACAATTATATCGGGCAGCAACCATACTCGCAGGCCATCCCTACCACCGGGAGGGATAGAAATGGTGCCGTCTCTGGACAGGCTATTTCACGCTCAGTAGGGTCGCCCCCTTCCCGCAGGTGAGGGATGATTCTCTATCATCCTTCCCGGGCTTAGTATCTGCGTAGAGACCAACAGACCTCAGGAGACACTCATAGATGGCGCGCGCGACAAGTACAGAACCGGTCGTCCTTGCCATTCTAGACGGATGGGGAAATCGCGCGGACACCGATGGCAACATTATCGCCAATGCAAAAACCCCCATCTTTGATCGCCTGGCGGCACGGGGCATGCGCACGATGCTGGCCGCAAGCGGCGAAGCGGTGGGCCTTGCCCCAGACCAACCTGGGAATATTGAAGCGGGACACCGCGCCATCGGTGCAGGCCGTACCGAAGATCAGTTTTCGGTGCGGGTAAATGCGGCCTTTGCGGGAGAGGGTCCTGAGCCCATCGCGAACAATCGAGAACTGCAGGACTTGATCCTGAAAGCGCGGAGCGTCGGCGGCGCCATTCATCTCGTCGGACTGATCTCACCGGCGGGGGTGGAAGGCCATCAATATCATCTCGCTGTCCTGGCAGCGCTCATGAGTCATGAAGGCGTTCAGGTTTGGATCCATGCGATCCTCGACGGTGAAGATACGAGCGCCCAGAGCGGCGCAGACTGCCTCGGCGAGTTTTTGCATGACATTGAAGGTGCCGATAACGCGCAGCTTGCGTCGGTCATGGGACGCCGCTACGCATTTGATCGCCTTCAACGCGAAGGAAAGACGGGCCTCGCTTTGAAAGCCATTGCGGAAGCGGGCGCTATTTCTGTTGATTACGCGGTGCCCTATGTCGCCGAGTGCTATGACAAAGGCCTGTGCGACGCCGACATCCCCCCGACGATCCTGACGGGGTACGGCGGCCTGCGCCAGGATGATGCCCTGCTTCTTGCGCTCCTGCGCGCTGATGGCGCCGCGCCGCTCATCGACGCACTGGCAGCAACGCCCGATGCATCTGGCACCATCACATCTCCCGTTGAGCTATCAGCCATTTGCAGCCTCACACCGCTCGCCTACCCTTTGCGCGACCAGATACCCTCTTTGTTCGAGGAGCCCAGACTGAACGGCACCTTGAGCGAAGCCTTGGCGACAGCTGGGAAAAAGCAGCTCTACCTGTGTGATGAGACCTCCCCCTATGCGCTCGGCACCTATCAACTCGGCGGGAGGCCCGCACCCTTTGAAGGGGAAACGCACCTGGCGCTCCCAAGCACAAAACGTCAGCAGTTCGAGAAGAAGCCGGAGCTTGCAGCGCTCGATCTCGCCAACGAGACCGTCGCCGCCGTAAAGGCTGGAACAGCCGACGCAATCATCGTGCATTTCCCGAATGTGGGCCTCGCGGCACGTACCGGTGATCCCGCTTTGGTGAAGAAAGCCGCAGAGATCGTTGACAAAGCCCTCGGCAAGATCACCGCCATTCTGGAAAAGCGCGGCGGCACGCTGATGATCACCGCATCACATGGCAATGCAGAGGATATGCGTGTCGACGAGGCCGGCAAAGCCAATGCCAGCAACACCCGCGCGGCAGTGCCTCTCGTCATCAATGGACCACCCGCGGTGATGACCGAGGCAGCGCTGAAACCGGGGCGTCTTGAGGATGTGGCGCCAACACTGCTCTCGCTCTTGAATGCATCCGTACCGCAGGAAATGACCGGCAGCACCCGTCTCGTATCAAGCCAGGCTGAGGCTCATGAGGCTGTTTGACCGGCCCTCGCGCCTGGTCAGCATGGCGCTGATGGGCGCGCTCGTGGGATTAGGGGGGCCAGCGCTGGCGAATGACACAGACCCGACGCGCCTACAAGAGCTGGAATCCGAGATCGAAGACAGAGCGGAGCGCCGACAACAGCTCGAGGCGGAAGCGAACGCCTTGGCCGAAGAAGTCCTGGAAATCCGACAACAGTTGATCGATGCAGCTGCACGTGTGCAGGCACGCGAGCGCGATGTCACAGACTCAGAGACCAGGCTCGCAGGGCTGACGGCGGCGCAAGCAGTTCTTCTGGCGCAATTGGAAACCCGCCGCGGCGAACTCACTGACACGCTCGCCGCCCTGCAGCGCCTTGATCGCAACCCGCCGCCGGCTCTCGCCGTGCGTCCCGACGATGCGGTGTCGGCCATGCGCAGCGCGCTACTGCTCTCCACTATTGTGCCGAAGCTCGAGTCTGAGGCGCGTGAGATCAGAGAACGCCTGGAAGAGCTGGAGAAGGTGAAAGCGGATCTGGTGGCCGAGCAAGCCACGTTCGACAGAGCGTCGCTTGATCTGTCCGGTGAGCGCCAGACGCTGAACCAGCTTTTAGAGGCAAAAGTCACCGCTGAGGCCGCCGCCCGGGCTCTGGCCGAGGAAGAAGCGGCCGCCCTCGCCACACTTTCTCGTGAGGCGAAGGACCTGAAAGACCTGATCGCGCGTCTCGAAGCGCGGGCAGCGCGCAGAACACCGCCGCCGCGCCCAACCTTTACCGATCGACCCGCAGAGCCGGTGACAGAGCCAGTACCAGCAGAGCGACAGGTCGCCGCCGTGGCACCCAATATGGCGCGCAGCCACCTGTTCTCGGCCTCCCGCGGCCTTATTCGCCCACCGGTCGAAGGTGTCGCTCTGGGGCGCTATGGAACCGAAGATGGAACCGGGGGAACGGTGCAAGGGTTAACGCTGGAAACCCGGCCAGAAGCCCCGGTTACCGCGCCCTTTGACGGAAGAATTGCCTTTGCTGGGCCCTTCCGGCGCTATGGGCAACTCTTGATCCTGGAGGTCGGCGAGGGGTACCATCTCCTCCTTGCGGGCATGACCCGAATCGACGGGGTTGTGGGCCAAAACGTGCTGGCAGGCGAGCCCATCGGTGCGATGGGAGCATCTCGCTCTGACGTATCTTCGGACGCTGGTAGCGACAAGCCAGCGCTCTATATTGAGTTGAGGCGAAACGGCACACCCGTCGACCCAAGACCCTGGTTTGTCGCAAGTGATAGGAAGGCCCGAGGCTGATGAATAGGTCCGTTATTGCAAGTTTTGCTATTGGCACCGTGGTAGCTGGCGTAACCATGTTCGCGCTTCAGCCATTGTCCGACCAAACAGCGGCCAATGCAGCCAATTCAGAAACATATCGTCAGCTCAATCTGTTCGGCGACGTCTTCGAGCGCGTGCGCGCGGATTATGTCGAGCCGACAGAAGACTCCGAGCTGATCGACAATGCAATCAACGGCATGCTCCATTCACTGGACCCGCATTCCAGCTACCTGAACCCGAAGAGCTTCAGGGATATGCAGGTGCAGACGCGCGGGGAGTTTGGCGGCCTGGGCATTGAAGTCACCATGGAGAACGGCCTGATCAAGGTCGTAACCCCAATCGACGATACGCCCGCTCAGAAGGCCGGACTGCTGCCGAACGATCTCATCACACATTTGGATGATGAGCCCATCTTGGGCCTGACCCTTGGCGAGTCAGTTGAGAAAATGCGTGGACCTGTCGACACAACCATTTCGCTCACCGTTTTGCGCGAAGGAGTCGACGAACCGTTCGATGTCAAAGTGACCAGGGACATCATCACCATTCGCTCTGTGCGTTTCCAGCGCGAGGAGGATATCGGCTATATCCGCATCACAAGCTTCAACGAGCAAACATCGACCGGTCTGGATGACGCCGTTGAGGAATTGTCTGAACTGATCGGCGAAGATCGGATCAAGGGCTATGTCCTCGATTTGCGGAACAATCCAGGCGGCCTCCTTGATCAGGCGATCGCGGTCTCTGATGCCTTCCTCGACAAAGGGGAGATTGTCTCAACCCGTGGGCGCCGCACAGAAGAAACCCAGCGCTACAATGCCCGGGGCGGCGACATGGTCAACGGCAAGCCGATCATCATTCTCATAAATGGGGGGTCCGCCAGCGCGTCGGAAATTGTGGCCGGCGCACTTCAGGACCATCAACGCGCGACAGTGCTCGGAACCCGATCCTTTGGCAAGGGCTCCGTGCAAACGATCATCCCATTGGGATCAGACGGCGCCATCCGCCTGACGACGGCGCGCTACTTCACGCCAAGTGGGACCTCCATTCAGGCAACCGGGATTGAGCCCGACATAGAAGTACACCAGGAAGTTGAAGATGAACGTCAGCGGCGGGTGACCGGCGAAGCTGCACTCCCAGGGCACCTGGAAGCGGAAGATGGCAAGGAAGAGTCTGCAGGCTCTCCGTCATTTGTGCCGGCGGATAAGGCCGACGACTTGCAGCTGCAATATGCCTTGGACCTGCTGAATGGTGTTCGGACCTATGAGGTAAAAGCAAACACGGACGACCAAAGCGCAACGGTCGCTAACTAAACGGATACCAAGGCTGGCATAGGGTGTCGGAGCGGCAGAACACACACCAAGTCGCTGCCCAGTTTTGGAGAGACTTGAGGTATGAGGCCCTGCCTTAAGTCTTAGATGCGGATAACGGCCCACAAGGACCGGAGTGAATGGCAAGCAGTTCCACTGCCAGCACCGAGAAACGGCGGCTCTTGCCCAACATGCCGACAAGTCGCGTGAGCCCGCTTGCGGTCGGCGCCTTTCTCGTGGCGCTCTCCTATGGCGTCGTCATTCTCTGGCTCTGGGCCTCAGGCAATCCGAGCTATATCGGCCCCCTGAAAATCATTGAACTGGCCGAAGAGCCCCCGGTTCCGGCGCCTGATATATTGCGGTCGGGCACGGCTGACGACCCTATTGCGCCCTCTCCGATGGAGGACAGCAGCGTTTCCCTGCCACCCCCGCTGTCTTTGGAACCGGCGCCAGAAGCACCTGCCGAACCGCCACAGGAGACGGCCCCGCGCGTGCCCACAAGACCGTCAAATACCGTTGAGGCGCTACCGGCAGCGCCTCTGCCAGGGTTGATCGCCAACGGCCCCCATGGGCCGCTGCCCGTGATCGGGTCCTCAGGACAACGTGCTTCAACCGCCTATGCTCGCCCCTCCGGTCTCACCGCAGGCAATGTGCGTCTGCCACGGGTCGCTCTTGTGGTTGGCGGCCTTGGTATTTCCGAGCGCGCCACACGAAATGCCATCGAAAAACTGCCGCCAGAGGTGACCCTGTCCTTTGCCCCTTATGGACGCAACCTGCAAAGCTGGATTGATCAGGCGCGGGCGGCAGGCCACGAGGTGCTGCTCGAGTTGCCGATGGAGCCATATGACTACCCAGCAAACGATCCTGGGCCCTACACCCTGCTGACGTCGCTCAGCGCCGGGGACAATCTGGATCGCCTGTCCTGGCTCATGAGCCGCTTCACCGGCTATGTCGGCGTCACATCCTATCAGGGCGCGAAATTCACCGCCGACAGGACCGCTATGGAGCCCATTCTGGAAGCGCTTGAAAGCCGCGGTGTCATGTATGTCGACCCTGGCACCAGCCGCCGGAGCACCGCTACAGAATTGGCGCAGGAACTTGGCCTCCCTTGGGCCAAAGGCACCCGTGCGGTAGACCCCACCCGCAATGCGCGCGCCATTGACGAGGCGCTCATCGCCCTCCAGCAGCAAGCAGGGCAAAACGGTGTTGTGGTCGGTCTCGGCACTGCCTTCCCGGTGACCATTGAGCGCATTCAGAAATGGACAGAAAGTCTTGAGCAGGACGACATTGTTCTGATACCCGTGAGCGCAGCCGCCATCGACGGCTGACGCCACCACGTTTCAGGAAAACCCATGTCCGACAAAACGCCCGACCTCCCCTACCGCCGCTGCGTCGGTATCATGCTGGTGAACAGCGAAGGTAAAGTCTGGATCGGCGACCGGATCGGCTATTCCGACGACAGCCACGACACGGCCTGGCAGATGCCCCAAGGCGGCATCGATAAAGGCGAGGAGCCGGCGACCGCAGCATTGCGTGAACTTGCCGAAGAAGCCGGAACAGACAAGGCGGAGATTATCCAGGAATCAGCCCATTGGTATAAGTACGATCTGCCAAAAGAGATCGTCGGCAAGGCGCTGAAAGGCAAATACCGCGGCCAGACGCAGCGCTGGTTTCTGCTGCGATTTACCGGCCAGGACAGGGACATCGACATCGCCGCCGACGACCATCAGGAATTCTCAAGATGGCGATGGGCGGACATCGATGAACTGGACACGCTCATCGTGCCCTTCAAGCGCGAGGTCTACTCTCAAGTCGTGGCTGAATTCCGCGAAACCGTCACTCACCTTTCGGATAAATGAACTCGGTCTCACCAAGAACAAAATATCGGAACAGTTCGACAACATCGATAGGAACTGAAATCGACGTCGTCACTATCCAAAGAGCTAGGTAAACGCCGGTAACACTCCTCCAATGTATGTCCCGCCAGCGGCTCAAAACAAATATCAGCGCTGGTGCCCAGAAGAGAACATGCCCCAAGGCCAAAAGCCGAACCGGGCCATACGTTGCTGCAAGTGGATAACCGATCAGGTAATTGGCAAATGCAGCGGCAGCCACAATCTGCAGCAACCTGTTATGCCGATTGAACAGAAGGACAATAAAGGAGACAAATTGGAGAGCCGTCATCCAATTCAGCCAAGCCTGAAGGTAAGGCGGAAAAGCCGCAGAGTGAGATTGCATCTCTTCAAATGAGTATTGAAACCAGGCGATATCAGCCATTAGAACCTCCAACATGAAGGTTCATTGTATCCAGATGCAGGCACCCCATCGGGTCCAATTCACATTCGGTATCCGACCGGTTCTTTAGGCGGCCAGAGCCTGCGCCTTACGAGTCCGGCGCTGCCAGACTTTCCAGACAATCGGCTCAAGCATCCGCATGAAGCGGCCATGGGGTGCAATGCCGACGGCTTTTGCAATCATGGAAACAAGCCGGTTCGTATGCGTCCGCTTGTAGAGGACTAGGGCACGGGCTTCGTACGCCGCCGCATACTTCTCTCGGCTGTAGGCCGCGCCATCTCCAGGCTGGGTGTTTGCGGCAAAATAGGCTGACGCCAGCTCATCATCATCCGCTTCATTCACTCGAAGCAACGCGACTTTCGCTTTTTCGAACAGCGACGGTTGCTCATCAATCTCGTGAAGCGTGTCGTAAAACAGCTTGTAATGACGAAACTCATCAGCGGCGATGTGTTGCGCAATCTGCTTCATCACAGGCTCGTCAGTGGACTCCTTGATCGCCGTGTAGAATGACGACGTACCGCTCTCCACAACACACCGTGCCACCATTTCGCCCGCGCGCGATCCGCGCACGCTCTCCGTCGCATCCACAGGGATCTGATAAATCTCCTGAAAGCGTTTGAACGCGGCATCGAAGGAAAAGTCCGGATCCGCGAGCTCGGCCCACCGAGCGAGTGCAGCGCCATGCTGCTCCTCCTCACGGCCCCACTGCTGAATGGTCTCCTGGACCTTCGGCAGGTCTGAAAACACGTTGGTGAGGTAGGTCACATAGTCGCCCGCATTATACTCAACCATGGCTGCCGCTTTCACTGCGGCCAGCAGGTCCCGGTCCACCTTTGAGGCGTCAAACTGGTCCCATGCAATGTCATCCAGCGTCCAATGTTCACTCATGCCACGTCTCATCATCCTAAGGTTGGCGCAGGCCTTACCGGCATAGTATAGCGCGCTCGCGGTAAAGCACGAATTCCGCCGAAAACCTCACGAAAAAGGCGATACCCGAGAGTACCGCCTCAAATTCTGTGGTCATTGCGGGAGATCAGAGCGCTGATCGTAGCTCCTGAAGCTGGTCGAGGTGAGCCTGCGCCTTGGATTTCGCTTCATCGCTCGACGCATCCTGCACATCTTCCGTCGCGTCCTTGATACGTTGATCAAGCGCTGCGGCGTCCAGCTCGGACAAGGGTACGGCTTCCTCAGCAAGAACAGTCAGGCCAGCAGGTGTTACCTCAGCAAAGCCACCGCGCACGAAAATGCGCATGTCCTGGCCGTCGGTGCCGCTCACGTCCAGCACACCAACCCGCAGTGTCGACATGACCGGTGCATGGCCCGCCAGCACACCGAAGTCGCCTTCGGAGCCGGGTACGATGACCATGTCGGCTTCCGTCGACATCAAAAGACGCTCAGGAGCCACAAGATCGAATTTCAGCTTGTCAGCCATCAGGCAAACCTTTGATTAAGCGTTTTCAGGATAAGTGGAACCGGTTATCCGTCCGAAAACGCGTCAAAACAACAAGTGCTCAGAAGATTAGGCAGCTTCCGCAGCAAGCGATTCCGCTTTCTTCATTGCATCTTCGATCGTGCCGACCATGTAGAAGGCAGCTTCCGGAAGGTGGTCATACTCACCATCGCAGAGACCTTTAAAGCCTTTGATCGTGTCCTTCACGTCAACCAGCACGCCGGGGCTGCCGGTGAACACTTCAGCCACAAAGAACGGTTGGCTGAGGAAACGCTCAATCTTACGTGCGCGGGCCACAACAAGCTTGTCTTCTTCAGAAAGCTCATCCATGCCGAGAATGGCAATGATGTCCTGAAGCGACTTGTACTTCTGCAGGATTTCCTGAACGCGACGCGCTGTTTCGTAATGCTCTTCACCAACAACACGTGGTTCGAGAATACGGCTGGTTGAGTCAAGCGGGTCCACAGCAGGATAAATACCCTTCTCGGAGATCGCACGGTTCAACACGGTCGTTGCATCCAAGTGAGAGAAGGACGTCGCAGGAGCAGGGTCAGTCAGGTCATCGGCAGGCACATAAATCGCCTGCACCGAGGTCACAGAACCCTTGGTTGTCGTGGTGATACGCTCTTGCAGCGTCCCCATGTCCGTTGCCAGTGTTGGCTGATAGCCCACAGCGGATGGGATACGGCCGAGAAGCGCGGACACTTCTGAACCGGCCTGCGTAAAGCGGAAAATGTTGTCCACGAAGAACAGCACGTCCTGACCTTCATCACGGAAATGCTCGGCAACAGTGAGACCCGTCAGAGCAACACGAGCACGGGCCCCGGGAGGCTCGTTCATCTGACCGAACACGAGCGCACATTTGGAGCCTTCGCCGCCGCCCTCTTTGTTCACGCCGGATTCGATCATTTCGTAGTAGAGGTCGTTCCCTTCACGGGTCCGCTCACCAACACCAGCGAACACAGAGTATCCACCGTGCGCCTTCGCGATATTGTTGATCAATTCCTGAATAAGAACGGTCTTACCAACGCCTGCACCGCCGAAGAGGCCAATCTTACCGCCCTTCGCGTAAGGCGCGAGAAGGTCCACAACCTTAATGCCGGTGACCAGCATTTCAGCCTCGGTGGACTGCTCAGAAAACTCTGGTGCTTCCTGGTGAATAGCACGCTTCGCTGAGGTAACAACCGGGCCTTTTTCGTCAACGGGCTCGCCGATCACGTTCATGATCCGACCAAGTGTTTCGTCGCCGACAGGCACCTCAATCGCTGCGCCTGTGTCAGTCACTTCCTGGCCGCGCACCAGACCTTCCGTCGCATCCATCGCAATGGTGCGAACTGTGTTCTGGCCCAGATGCTGCGCCACTTCCAGAACCAGGCGGTTGTCGCCATTCTTGGTTTCAAGCGCGTTCAAAATGGCCGGCAGGTGTTCGTCAAATTCGACGTCAACCACAGCACCAATAACCTGGGTAACTCGTCCGACAGTGTTGGTCATATGTCTTTCCTCGGATCGGTTGCAGCCTCAACGCGAGGCTTGCGTCCAACAAAATATTTTAGAGCGCCTCAGCACCCGAAATAATCTCAATCAGTTCTTTCGTAATCTGAGCCTGGCGGGAGCGGTTATAGGTGATCGTCAGCTGATCGATCATCTCGCCCGCATTCCGCGTTGCATTGTCCATGGCGGACATGCGCGCGCCCTGCTCAGAAGCAGAATTTTCAAGCAGTCCCCGGAAGATCTGAACCGCAATGTTCCGCGGCAGCAGTTCTTTCAGGATGTCAGCCTCTTCAGGCTCATATTCGTAGGCAGCACCGCCCAGATCGACACTTTCGTCTTCCGCGCCCTCAGTAGCCTCAATCCGTGCCGGGATCAGCTGAAGGGCCGTTGGGATCTGCGCCACAACACTTTCAAACTCAGCGTAGAAGAGCGTGCAGACATCAAACTCGCCCGCCTCAAACAGAGACAGGACCTGGCCAGCAATCGCATCTGCATTAGAGAACGCAATCTGCTTCACTTCCGACAGGTCGACGAAATCAACGAACAGGTCGCTATAGAGACGCTTGAGCTGGTCACGGCCCTTTTTGCCCACAGGCAAAATCTTGACCGTCTTGCCCTGGTTTTGGAGGCGGATGATCTCCTCACGCGCAAGACGCACGATGGAAGAGTTGAAGCCACCACAAAGACCGCGTTCTGATGTTGCAACAATCAAGAGATGCGTATCGTCTTTGCCGGTGCCCACCATCAATTCAGGGGCGCCGTCGCGACCTTCCATGCCCGCAGACAGGTTCGCCAAGACACCGCTCATCCGAGCAGCATAGGGGCGAGCGGCCTCCGCAGCGTCCTGCGCGCGGCGCAGTTTCGCGGCAGCCACCATCTGCATGGCACGCGTGATCTTCTGCGTGTTTTTCACGCTGGAGATCCGGTTTCTTAGTTCCTTAAGGCTGGCCATATCGCCATCAGTCCTACTTGGTCAGAACAATGCTCAGGCAAACGCCTTGGTGAAGCCCTCGACAACCTCTTTGAGGCTCGCTTCCGTCGCATCAGAGAGCGCGAGCTCCTGACGGATGGTGTCGAGAAGATCAGCATTCTTGTCACGAACCGTGCGCAGAAGCTCTTCTTCGTAGCGGCCCACATCAGCGGTTGGGATATCATCGAGATAGCCATTCACACCGGCATAGATCACCACAACCTGCTCTTCCACTTTGAGCGGTGAGAACTGACCCTGCTTCAGGAGCTCAGTCAGACGCTCGCCACGATTGAGAAGGCGCTGCGTGGTCACATCAAGGTCAGAACCGAACTGCGCAAACGCCGCCATTTCGCGGTACTGCGCAAGCTCACCCTTAATCTTACCGGCAACCTGCTTCATCGCTTTCACCTGAGCAGATGAACCAACACGGCTCACCGACAGACCCACGTTCACCGCAGGGCGGATACCCTGATAGAAGAGGTCCGTTTCCAGGAAGATCTGACCGTCGGTAATCGAGATCACGTTGGTCGGGATGTAAGCAGACACGTCGTTCGCCTGGGTTTCAATGATCGGCAGCGCCGTCAGAGAGCCAGAGCCATTGTCTTCGTTGAGCTTCGCAGCCCGCTCGAGCAGACGTGAGTGAAGGTAGAAAACGTCCCCAGGATACGCTTCACGCCCAGGAGGACGACGAAGCAGCAGAGACATCTGACGATAAGCAACAGCCTGCTTGGACAGGTCATCATAAACCGCCAGAGCGTGCATGCCGTTGTCGCGGAAATATTCGCCAATCGCACAACCCGCAAACGGTGCCAGGAACTGAAGCGGAGCAGGCTCAGAAGCCGTTGCCGCAACAACGACTGAATATTCAAGCGCGCCGTTTTCTTCCAGCGTCTTCACGATCTGCGCAACTGTTGAGCGCTTCTGACCGACAGCGATGTACACGCAGTAGAGCTTCTTGCTCTCGTCATCGCCATCATTGAGAGGCTTCTGATTGAGCATGGCATCAATCGCCACAGCCGTCTTACCGGTTTGGCGGTCACCAATGATGAGCTCACGCTGACCACGGCCGATCGGGATCAATGCGTCGATGGCTTTGAGGCCAGTCTGCATTGGCTCGTGCACAGACTTACGCGGGATAATACCCGGTGCCTTCACGTCCACACGACGGCGCTCAACGCCTTCGATGGGGCCCTTGCCGTCAATCGGATTGCCGAGCGGGTCAACAACGCGACCGAGCAGACCCTTGCCAACCGGCACGTCCACGATGGCGCCGGTCCGCTTAACGGTGTCGCCTTCTTTAATGTCGCGGTCAGTACCGAAAATCACAGCACCAACATTGTCGTTTTCCAGGTTCAGCGCCATGCCCCGAATTCCGCCTGGGAATTCAACCATCTCACCGGCCTGCACGTTATCGAGACCGTAGATACGGGCGATACCGTCACCGACGGACAGCACCTGTCCGATTTCCGAGACCTCAGCTTCGTCACCGAAGCCTTTGATCTGTTCCTTAAGGATTGCAGAAATTTCCGCGGCCTGAATGTCCATCAGCCAGCCTCTTTCATCGCAAATTTGAGGTTATTGAGTTTGGTGCGCAGTGAGGAGTCGATCATCCGGCTTCCCACTTTGACAACGAGACCGCCAAGCAGCTCCTTGTCCACCCGTGTTTCGATTTGTACGTCGCGACCCATCGCGGCATTGAGCGCCTCTTTCAGCGCCGCAACCTGAGGATCCGCCAGCGGATGAGCGCTGGTGACATCAGCAGAAATTTCACCACGCGAGCGGGCCAGAAGCTGGCCGAACGTGCGGATCATGTCCTGAAGAGCAAAAATTCGGCGGTTGGCAATCACCACGCCGATAAAATTCTGGGTCAATGTCTGAGCGCCAGCCTTGGTCAGGATAGCTGACATGGCGGCGGCCTGTTCTTCGGTGGAGAAGACGGGGCTTCTCACAAGCCGCTTCAGGTCGTCAGACGTATCGATCAGACCATTCAGACCTTTGAGGTCTGCAGCGACCGCATCAAGGGCGCTTGCCTGGTCTGCCAGCTCAAAGAGAGCCGTTGCATAGCGACCGGCAACGCCGGTGGCGAGAGAGTTATCAGCTGACACGTGTGTGCTCGCAACGCTTGGTCTAGGACGGTCACCCGAGATTCCCGATTAGGCCGGGACGAAACAGGTAACCTCCTGAAAACATTGAAGTTATGGCATCAGAAGAACAGCCCACAAAGTGACCGCCCCCGAAGCCGCGCGTGTGGTACCACGCAGGCATAGCAGGTGCAATGCCCCACCAAGAAAATGCGCCAGAAAATCGCGCAGGTGCGGCAATTCGACGTCATTTTTGTCGCACTTTTGCCCCGTGGACGGACCATTGCCCGCGAGTCGTCAGGAACCAATCAATTAGAGGAAAGAATAGGGATCCACATCCACAGAGACCCGGACCGCATTGGGGATTTTGACCCGCGACAACCACTCCGCCACATAGTCCTGAATGGGCACGTTGCGCGTGCTTTTCACCAGGAAGCGCACCCTGTGGCGGCCGCGGAGCAGCGCCAGGGGTGCGGGCGCAGGTCCAAACACACTGATTCCCTCACTCGGACCATGGGACCGGGCAAGTTCGCGCGAGACGCTATGGACCTGTTGCGGGTTGGGCCCTGACACCACGATCCCCACCAGGCGCCCATAAGGCGGATAGCCGGTCCTCTCCCGCATCGAGGCTTCCCGCTTCAGGAATCGGTCTCTCTCGCCTTCAATAAGCGCCTGCATGACCGGATGCTCAGGCATATAGGTCTGCAGATAGACACGCCCCGGCCGGTCGGCACGGCCCGCACGCCCCGCCACCTGGTGCAGCAGTTGGAAGGTGCGCTCACCGGCGCGGAGGTCCCCATTTTCGAGACCCAGATCCGCATCCACCACGCCGACAACGGTAAGCAGGGGAAAATTATGGCCCTTGGCGACAATCTGAGTGCCGACAATCACATCGACTTCGTGGTCCGTGATCTGCCGGATGGCTTCAGCATGGGCCGCGGGCCCCCGCAAACTGTCAGAGGACAAAAGAGCGAGACGCGCCTGCGGGAACTTCTGAACCACTTCCTCGGCAATCCTCTCCACCCCCGGCCCGCAGGCAATGAGCGAGTCCTCATCGCCACAGGAGGGACAAGCCCGAGGCACCGGCGCCGAAAATCCGCAATGGTGACAGGTCAGTTCCTTTCGGAACCGGTGCTCCACCAACCAGCTGTCGCACTCCGGACAGCCAATCCGGTGTCCGCACGTCCGGCAGAGCGTAAGCGGTGCATAGCCCCGCCTGTTGAGGAACAGCATGGACTGCTCTCCCTTCGCCAAAGCGTCCGACATTTCTCGAAACAAGGGTGGCGAAATCCATTCTCCCTTCTCTGGCGGATGAGCCCGCATATCAATTGCCCCAACGGCCGGCATCACGGCAGGTCCGTGTCGTTCCGGCAGGACCAGATGGTCATATTTTCCGGACCAGACATTGGCCATGGTTTCGAGCGATGGCGTGGCGGAGGCGAGCACGACCGGAAAGCCGCCAAGCGAGGCCCGCACCACACTCATGTCCCGCGCATTGTAGGAGACGCCGTCTTCCTGCTTGAACGCACTCTCATGTTCTTCATCGACGACGATGAGGCCAAGGTCCTGATAAGGCAGGAACAGCGCCGAGCGCGCGCCGACCACCGCCCTGGCCGATCCGTCGGCAACCGCCCGCCACACGCGCTTCCGTTCCTTGGACGAAAGGTCCGAATGCCATTCGGCGGGGCGACACCCGAAACGCTGCTCAAACCGCTGCAAAAACTGACCCGTTAGTGCGATTTCAGGGAGCAAGATGAGCGCTTGCCGCCCTTTGGCCAGGGTCGCGGCCACCGCCTCAAAATAGACTTCTGTCTTCCCTGAACCCGTTACGCCATCCAAGAGCTGGGCGGAGAACCCGCCCTGTTCTATGCGGGCGGTCAACTGATCTGCCGCGAACTGCTGATCATCGGAGAGATCGGCACTCGTAAGATCAAGATCGGGCACCTCAAAGGGCGCATCCGCGGGAAGTTCCACCGCCTCAAATGTGCCTGCATCAATAAGGCCCCGCACCACGGCCGTGGACACACCCGCCTCGTCTGCGAGTTCACGCGGTGTGCGCGCAAAACCATCCTCTGCCAGCGCCAGAACTTTCTCACGTCCGGGCGTCATACGCGCAGGCGGCGGGCCACCCAATCGGTACACAGTTCGCACCCCTGCAGGCTCCAACGCGCCTGGCACCCGCACAGCCAATCGCAACACAGCGCCAGGGGGTGACAATGTATAGACGGCGATCCAATCAACGAATTGGCGCAGCGCATGGGTCATCGGCGGCGCATCAAGTTTGTCGATAATTGCCTTCAGTCGATTATGACCAACTTCACCACTGCCATCGCCCCACACAACACCGAGCACTTCCCGTGGCCCCAAAGGCACAGTCACAAAATCACCAGCACCGACGCTAACCTTATCGGGCACGGCGTAGTCATACGGCCCGGGAATCCCAAGCGGCAGCAGAACAGAAACAACGCGCTGCTTCTGGGGCGCATCATCCTTAAAAAGATCCGTGTCTGAAAATTCGCTCGGCATGTATCAACCTTAACCCTTCAACAAGGGTCGGCGCAGTAACTCTCTTTCTCTCCTTGGCAAATTCGCCAAGGCGGTGGACAATGCCGCCCAAACAATGAGAAGCCCAACACTTGGGCAAGGGGAACAGAGGCCACAACACGACATGAAGTTTTTTATCGATACGGCGGACATTGATGAGATTCGCGGCCTCGCAGACTCAGGCCTGCTTGATGGCGTTACCACCAACCCGTCGCTTATCGCCAAAACCGGCCGCGACTTTTTTGAAGTGGTGAAAGAGATTTGCGCAACCGTCGACGGACCTGTGAGCGCTGAAGTAACAGCGCTGGATGCAGAAGGCATGCTGAAGGAAGGCAAAGCTGTCGCCAAGCTGGCCGACAATGTCGTCGTCAAACTGCCCCTGGTATGGGAGGGATTGAAAGCCTGCAGCGCGCTGACGGCTGAAGGCATCAAGACAAACGTCACACTCTGCTTCTCAGCCACCCAAGCCCTTCTGGCCGCAAAGGCAGGCGCCACCTACATCTCGCCCTTCGTAGGCCGCCTCGACGACATCCACATTGATGGCATGGAACTCATCGAGGACATCCGCGCGATCTACGACAATTACGACAAACTGGAAACAGAAATTCTGGTCGCGTCCATCCGCAATCCAAATCACGTGAAAGATGCAGCGCTGATCGGCGCCGATGTGGTGACCGTACCGCCGGCGGTCCTGCGCACATTGGTCGCCCACCCGCTCACGGACAAAGGCCTTGCGGCTTTCCTGGCAGACTGGGAAAAAACCGGGCAGAAGATCTCGGGATAAGAGAAACAGTTAGGAACTCTCAACGCATGTCGAGTCCAATAGATCCAAGCCAACAACGCACCCCGTCGCAACCAGCTGACGGCACGCTCACTGCCGACGCGGTGAAGCAATATCTGTTGGCACACCCCGACTTCATTTTGGACGATGTCGACCTTGTTGCAGCTATGACGGCCCCTAAGAACACGGCCGGCGATAATGTCCTGGATCTGCAATCCGTGATGATCGAGCGTCTGCAACGCCAGGTTGGACAGCTGAAGGACATTCAGGCAGAGCTCATCGACGCGGCGTCGATCAACGCGCTGACCCGCGACCGTGTGCTGGTCGCCGTTCTGAAACTTATGGACGCCAAAAGCTTTGAAGAGCTCATTGCTTTCATTACGGAACCGTCTGGCCTTGCGGCTGCGCTGGATCTCGACACGATTGCCTTGGCAATCGAGAGCAAAGCGGATGCACCTGGGCTGGGCGTCAGGGGTCTACGCATTCTGGAAGCAAACGGTGTCGATGCGCTCATTGGATCGGGCGAGCCCTACCGCCTGAGCGCGGAGATCAATTCCAATCCGGGCCTTTACGGGGGTGCTGCGCCTCACGTTAGGTCTGAAGCCCTTGTGCGCCTGACCTTCTCCAAATCCACACCACCCGGACTTCTTGCCCTGGGCTCCGCCCATCCAGAACAATTTCACCCGAGCCAGGCAGCCGACCTGCTTGAGTTCATGGGCCGCGTTGTTGAACGCGCGGTGCGCCTATGGCTGGATCTGCCGAGAGGTCAGTAAAAGGCCGCCTCACCGGCCCACCCCACGAAGTTGCCGCGCTGATAGCGGGCGCCCCCTCTTCCGCCAATGCGGTTGCGAGCTACCTTACATTTCTCTCCAGCGAAAAGCGGGCGAGCCCCAAGACCATTGAAAACTACGCGCGCGATCTCATGCGCTTCTTTGAGTTTCTGTTCGACCACCAGGAAGGAGACGCGAGCCTGGAGGATCTGGGCCACCTCACTGTTGGCGACTTTCGCGCTTTCCTCGCGCACAGACGCCGTGAGGGTTTGAGCGCCAAGAGCATTGCCCGCACGCTCTCAACGCTGCGCGGTTTCTTTGGTCATCTCGAACGGGAGGGACTTGCTACAAACCATGCGCTCAAACGGTTGAAGACGCCCAAAATTCCCCACAGCATTCCAAAACCGGTGAGCGAAGGGGGCGCGCTCGATCTCATTGAAGACGCGGGTCAGATTTCCGCGGAGCCCTGGGTCGCGGCGCGCGACTTAAGCATTGTGACTCTGCTCTATGCCTGCGGCCTGCGAATTGCCGAAGCGCTATCGCTCAATCAGAGCGACGCGCCCTTCAGCGAAACACTGCGCATTGTAGGGAAAGGCAATAAGGAACGTATCGTGCCCGTCCTCCCGGCCGCCCGCGAGGCGGTTGAACAATACCGCGCGCTCTGCCCGCATCCGCTCGACACGGACGACCCACTTTTTGTGGGGGTGCGCGGCAAACGGCTGAACCCCCGAGAGGTGCAAAAGCTCATGGCGATATTGCGGGCGCGCCTCGGTCTGCCGGACACCGCAACACCCCATGCGTTGCGGCATTCATTTGCAACGCATCTCCTAAGCGCCGGGGGCGATCTCAGATCTATTCAGGAACTGCTCGGCCACGCCAGCCTGTCATCGACGCAGGTCTACACGGAGGTCGACGCCGATCGCCTTAGAGACATTTACGACAAGGCGCACCCGGCCCAAAAAGATTCAAAAGTCGACTGAACCACACGATCTGTGATTACATATGAAGCGGGCGCCCGTCGACGGCGAGAGCCGCTTCTTTAACCGCTTCAGAGAGCGTTGGGTGCGCATGACAGGTGCGTGCAATATCTTCCGCCGCCCCGCCGAACTCCATGATCGTCACCGCTTCATGGATCATCTCACCGGCCTGGGTACCAATGATATGAACGCCCAGAACCTTATCGGTTTTTTTGTCGGCGAGAATCTTCACGAAACCATCCGTCTGCTGGTTGGCTTTCGCACGGCCATTTGCGGTGAACGGGAACTTGCCAGCCCGATATTCGATACCGGCTTCCTTCAGTTCCTCTTCCGTTTTGCCGACGCTAGCGACTTCCGGTTGCGTGTACACAACACCTGGAATGACATCATAGTTCATGTGCGGTGATTGGCCGGCGAGGCGTTCTGCCAACACCACACCTTCTTCCATCGCTTTGTGCGCCAGCATGGGCCCGACGACCGCATCTCCGATGGCGTAAACACCATCCACATTGGTTTTGAGATGCGCATCAACCTGGATCCGCCCACGCTCATCAACGGCAACCCCGGCTTGCTCAAGCCCAAGACCTTCCGTGTAAGCGACACGGCCGATGCAGACCAAGACAAGGTCGGCGTCCAGAACCTCCGTATCCCCGCCTTTGGCTGGCTCCACGGAGACCTTGAGGCCCTTTCCGCTCTTCTCAACACCTGTAACTTTCGAGCCAAGCTTGAACGCAAATTTCTGTTTCTTCAGCACGCGCTGGAAGGTCTTTGAGACTTCCCCATCCATGCCCGGCAAAATCGCGGGCAGGAATTCGACAACCGTGACTTCCGAGCCCAGCCGGCTCCAGACGGAGCCAAGCTCCAGACCAATCACACCGCCGCCGACAACCACAAGCTTGCCCGGCACTTTTTCAAGTTCCAGCGCGCCGGTGGACGAGACGATCTGTTTTTCATCAACCTCAATACCCGGCAGGTTTGCGACATCCGACCCGGTCGCTAACACAATGTCTGAGGCTTTCAAGGTCCGTGAGCCGCCTTCGGTCAGGGCAACTTCAACTTCACCGGCTCCTTTCAGCGTTCCCGTGCCTTTGACCCATTCAATCTTGTTTTTCTTGAACAGGAACTCGATGCCTTGTGTGTTCCCATCGATGGCCTGCTGCTTGAAACTCTGCATCGCTTTGAGGTCGAGCTTCGGCTTCCCCACCTTGATGCCCATCTTCTCAAAATGGTCGGTCTCCGCAAAAAGCTCTGATGCGTGAAGCAGCGCTTTAGAGGGAATACAGCCGACATTGAGACAGGTACCCCCAAGAGTGTCACGTTTTTCAACGCAGGCCACACTCATCCCTAACTGAGACGCGCGGATCGCACATTCATAGCCGCCAGGGCCAGCACCAATAACAATAAGATCGAATGTGTCGGACATGGGAAAAGCCTACCTTCGCATTAAGCAGCATATGAGGCAGGCATCGCCCCAAGAAACACCTGCCATCAGAATCTTTAGAGATCGAGAAGCAACCGCTGTGGATCCTCGAGACATTCCTTCACCCGTACCAGGAAGGTCACAGCCTCTTTGCCGTCGACGATGCGATGGTCATAGGAGAGTGCCAGATACATCATCGGGCGCACCTGGATCTCGCCATTCACAACCATCGGCCGCTCCTGGATCTTATGCATGCCCAGAATGCCGGACTGCGGTGCATTGAGGATCGGCGTCGACATCAATGACCCATAAACACCGCCATTGGAGATGGTGAACGTGCCGCCTTGCATGTCGTCAATCTTGAGACTTCCGTCTCGAGCCGCCTGACCATAGGCATTGATCGCCTTTTCAATACCCGCGAGAGAGAGGTCCTGCGCGTCTTTCAGAACAGGAACAACCAGCCCTTTGTCCGTGCCGACCGCTACGCCGATATTGTAGAAATTTTTGTAGACGAGTTCGTCGCCGTCAATCTCCGCATTCACCGCCGGAATGTCTCTAAGCGCAGTGATACAGGCTTTAACAAAGAAGCTCATGAAGCCAAGGCGCACACCGTGCTTCTTCTCGAAGAGCTCTTTGTATTGCGACCGGGCTGCCATCACCGCCCCGAGATCAACCTCGTTGAAGGTGGTGAGCATCGCAGCTGTGTTCTGTGCATCTTTAAGACGCGTTGCAATGGTCTTGCGCAAGCGCGTCATCCGCACCCGCTCTTCACGCGCACCCTGATCAGCGGCGGGAGCACTTGCAGGTTTCGCCGCCGCAGGGACAGCCATCGGTGCGGCCGGTGCCGCGGCCGCCGGAGCAGCAGCGCCCTTGGCTTCCAGCACAGCAAGGACATCGCCTTTCACAATGCGACCGTCTTTGCCGCTGCCGGAAATGGTCGATGGATCAAGACCGTTCTCATCAATAAGTTTCTTAACCGCGGGCGACAGGGTCTGATCGCCGCTGTTCGCCGCCGCAACAGGTTCTGGAGCAGGAGCGGGCTGAGGCTCCGGCGCAGGTGCAGGCTCTGCCTTGGCTTCTTCTTTCACCTCGGCCGGTTTGGCTTTCACAACAGCGCCATCACCGTCGCCGATCATGCCGAGCAGCGCATCCACTTCGACGGTCTCGCCGGTCTCAACCGTTATCTCCGCCAACACACCGGCAGCGGGAGAGGGAAGCTCAATCGTAACCTTGTCGGTTTCCAGTTCAACCAGAGGCTCGTCAACCGCGACCGTATCGCCGGCCTGTTTGAACCATTGGATCACCTCTGCTTCTGTGACGGATTCACCGAGCGTGGGGACGCGAATTTCAGTGCTCATAATTTCCTGCCGTTCTCTCTCAGTCGACGATCAATGCTTCGGAAAGAAGCTGGTTCAGTTCTTGAAGGTGTTTGCTCATGAGGCCTGTTGCCGGAGACGCTGCGGCAGGACGACCGGCATAGGTCGCCCGGCGTTTGCGCGCACCGACATGGGACAAGACCCATTCAATATTGGGCTCAACGAAGAACCAGGCACCCATATTCTTCGGTTCTTCCTGACACCAGACAAATTCTGCGTTCTCGAAACGACCAAGCTCTTTGATCAGTGCCCGCGCAGGGAACGGGTAAAGCTGCTCAACACGCAGGAGGTAGACATCATCAATGCCATGCTCTTCGCGTTTCTCATAAAGGTCGTAATAGACTTTGCCGGTGCAGAGAACGACCCGGCGGATTTTCTTGTCATCCACCAGCTTGATCTTCTGATCCGGCAGAAGCTCAGCATCATCCCAGAGCAACCTGTGGAAGGAGCTGTCAGGACCAAACTCTTTCAAGGTTGAGACCGCCCGCTTGTGACGCAGCAAGGACTTCGGCGTCATGATGATCAGAGGTTTGCGGAAATTCCGATGCATCTGGCGCCGCAGAATGTGGAAATAGTTTGCAGGCGTTGTGCAGTTGGCAACCTGCATATTGTCTTCAGCGCAGAGCTGCAGATAGCGCTCCAAACGCGCCGATGAGTGCTCCGGACCCTGACCTTCGTACCCATGCGGCAAAAGCATCACCAGTCCGCACATGCGCAGCCATTTGCGCTCACCGCTGGAGATGAATTGGTCAATAACAACCTGCGCCCCATTAGCGAAGTCGCCAAATTGGGCTTCCCATAGCACGAGCGAATTCGGCTCAGCGAGGCTGTAGCCATACTCAAATCCGAGGACGGCATTTTCCGACAGCATGGAGTTGATCACTTCGAATTGCGCATCGCCTGTCGTCAGGCTGTTGAGCGGAATGTAGCGATCCTCATTCACCTGATCGTTGAGGACTGAATGCCGTTGAACAAATGTCCCGCGTTCAGAATCCTGACCGACGAGACGAACGCCAGTCCCTTCATTCAACAACGACCCGAATGCCAGATGCTCGGCCATGCCCCAATCAATGCCGGCGCCAGACTCTATCATCTTGCGTCGGTTTTTAAGGAGCCGCTGAAGTGTCTTATGCGCATTAAAGTCATCCGGCACGGTGGTGATCTTCTCACCAATATCGACCAGCGTATCCATCGCAACAGCCGTGTCGCCGCGGCGCGCATCACCTTGTGCCTGGCTCAATCCAGACCATTTGCCGTCAAGCCAATCAGCCTTATTGGGACGGAAGCCTTTGGCTGCGGCCAGGTCACCGTCCAACTGGGCTCTAAAGCCCGTAATCCGCTCGTCGACATCCGCCTGCGTGACAAGACCTTCGTCGACAAGGCGCTTCGCATAAATCTCCAGCGCCGTCGGCTGCTTACCAATTTTCTTGTACATCAGCGGCTGCGTCAGAGACGGATCGTCACCTTCATTGTGACCAAAGCGGCGATAGCAGAACATATCGATCACAACCGGCTTGCCGAATTTCTGGCGGAATTCAACCGCGACCTTCGCCGCGTGGACCACCGCTTCCGGGTCATCCCCGTTTACGTGGAAAATCGGCGCGCCCACCATCTTCGCCATATCTGATGGGTAGGGCGACGACCGCGAGTAGTGCGGTGCCGTCGTGAAGCCGATCTGATTGTTGACAATGAAATGGATCGACCCACCTGTGCGATGTCCCTTGAGACCTGAAAGACCGAGACATTCAGCAACCACACCCTGGCCAGCAAATGCTGCATCACCATGAAGCAGGAGCGGGATCACGGATCCACGTTCGCGGTCATGAAGCTGGTCTTGTTTCGCCCGGGCCTTACCCAGAACCACCGGATCAACAATTTCCAAGTGAGACGGATTGGCTGTGAGCGACAGGTGCACTTTATTGCCATCAAACTCACGGTCAGACGACGCGCCAAGGTGATATTTCACATCACCCGAGCCATCCACATCCTCCGGGTTAGCAGAGCCACCATAAAACTCATGGAAGATTGCCTGATAGGGTTTGCCCATCACATTGGTCAGCACATTGAGGCGACCGCGGTGAGGCATGCCCACAACAATCTCTTTCGCACCGAGTGCCCCGCCCCGCTTGATGATCTGCTCCAGCGCCGGGATCGTCGCTTCAGCACCATCAAGACCGAACCGTTTCGTGCCTGTGTATTTCACCGCGAGGAACTTCTCGAAACCCTCCGCGTGAATGAGCTTGTCGAGAATAGCGAGACGCCCTTCCCGGGTAAAACTAATCTCCTTGTCGCGCCCCTCAATCCGTTCCTGTATCCAGGCTTTCTCCTCGGGGTCGGAGACATGCATGAACTCAACCGCGAAGGTTCCACAATAGGTCCGGCGGAGAATGTCGAGCATCTCGCGGATCGTCGCTGTCTCGAGACCGAGCACATAATCGAGAAAGATCGGCCGATCGAGGTCTTCAGGTCCGAAGCCGTAGCTCTCGGGATTCAATTCCGGGTGAAGGCTCGCCGGGCGCAAATCCAACGGGTCGAGATCCGCATCCAGGTGGCCACGAATACGGTAGGCGCGGATCATCATGATCGCGCGAACGGAATCGAGCGTGGACGCGCGAATGCTCTCCTCTGAAGCCTCAGGAGACCGTGCCTGCAGTTTGGTGCGGATCACTTTTTCATCCGCCGCGGGCCAATTGCCATCAAGAGCGCTGACCATCTCGCCATTGGCGTGCATGGGCCAGTCTTGCCGCTCCCAGGACGCACCTTCGGCTTCCCTCAACACATCGGCAGTATCGTCGCCGAGCGAGGAAAAAAAGGTCCGCCACTCCGTATCAACGGACTGAGGATCATTTTGAAACCGGGCGTAAAGCTCTTCAACAAAGGGGGCGTTGGTACCAAACAGGAACGAAGTCCGTTCAAGCTGTTCGTTTGAACTGCTTTTGCTCATCATGGCTGGTGCGAGTTCTCCCCGCACTCCTCTCAAACCCTCGCCGAGGACCTCAGAATGAAGATTTCCGGGCGAGATCGTATGGTTAATTTCCTGAGTGTGCCACGCAGGTCGTTAACTAGCCATTTAAAATCGCGAGACAGAAACACAAGCCTCACGCGAGAAAAAGTGAAGAGCCGGACGCGCGTTAATAGGTGATTAACCTTTAAGCACATCCGCCAATGTTGTTCCCAAAGCGGCGGGTGACGGAGAAACGGTTATGCCGGCGGAACGCATGGCTTCCATCTTGTCTTCAGCACCACCTTTGCCGCCAGCGATGATCGCACCCGCATGGCCCATCCGACGTCCAGGAGGCGCAGTCACACCTGCAATAAAGCCGACCACTGGCTTCTTCACCTTGGAGGCCTTCAGGAATTCCGCCGCTTCTTCTTCAGCGGAGCCGCCAATCTCACCGATCATGATGATGGACTCGGTCTGATCGTCGCCGAGGAACATGTCCAGGCAGTCGATAAAGTTCGTGCCATTGACCGGGTCGCCACCAATGCCAATGCAGGTGGACTGTCCCATGCCCGTTGCTGTGGTCTGGGCTACAGCTTCATAAGTCAGTGTGCCCGACCGCGACACAATACCCACAGAGCCGGCCTGGTGAATATGACCGGGCATGATACCGATCTTACAGGCGCCCGGCGTGATAACGCCAGGGCAGTTCGGTCCAACGAGGCGGGTCTTCGAGCCGCTCAGGGCCCGCTTCACTTTCACCATATCCAGAACCGGAATGCCTTCAGTGATACAGACCGCAAGTTCAATGCCCGCATCAATCGCTTCCAAAATGGCGTCCGCGGCAAACGGAGGCGGCACGTAAATGGCCGACGCCGTCGCGCCGGTCTGGTCGACCGCTTCCGCGACAGTGTTGAACACAGGCAGGTCGAGGTGAGTAGACCCCCCTTTGCCTGGGCTCACGCCACCAACCATCTTTGTTCCATAAGCAATTGCGCCTTCGGAGTGGAACGTTCCCTGATTGCCGGTAAAACCCTGACAGATCACTTTGGTGTTTGCATCAACGAGAACAGCCATTACTTGGCCTCCTTCACGGCTTTAACAATTTTGTCTGCCGCGTCGGCAAGATCATTGGCAGAGATGATCGGCAGACCAGACTTGGCCATGATCTCTTTGCCCTGTTCCACATTGGTGCCCTCTAGGCGTACCACCAGTGGCACATCCAGTTTCACCTCTTTGGCGGCGGCGACAACACCTTCTGCAACAACATCGCAGCGCATGATGCCACCGAAAATGTTCACCAGAATGCCTTCGACGTTCGGATCCGAGAGGATGATTTTGAAGGCAGCGGTAACCTTCTCCGTCGTGGCGCCCCCACCAACGTCGAGGAAGTTCGCAGGCTCAGACCCATAGAGCTTGATAATATCCATGGTCGCCATCGCGAGGCCCGCACCGTTCACCATGCAACCGATCGTGCCGTCGAGCGTCACATAGTTGAGGTCATATTTCGACGCTTCGATCTCATGCGCATCTTCTTCGTCGAGATCGCGCAGCTCCAAAACGTCTTTATGGCGATAGAGAGCGTTGTCATCGAAGTTCATCTTGGCATCAAGACAGATCACATCACCGGAGCCAGTCACAACCAGCGGGTTGATTTCGAGAAGGCTCATGTCTTCGCCGATAAACGCGTCATAGAGCTTCGAGATGAGCGCCACCGCCTGCTTGGCGGTATCGCCGGACAAGCCCAGAGCGTAAGCAACCTTGCGTCCATGGAAGCCGGAGATGCCGCTGGCAGGATCAATGTCGAATGTGAGGATCTTCTCAGGCGTGCTGGCAGCGACCTCTTCAATGTCCATGCCGCCTTCTGTCGATGCAATGAACGACACCCGAGAATTGGCCCGATCCACAAGCGCAGACAAATAGAGCTCAGAAGCAATGTCCGATCCGTCCTCGATGTAGATGCGCCCAACCTTTTTGCCTTCCGGGCCCGTCTGATGGGTGACCAGGGTCATGCCCAACATCCGCTCGGCTTCTTGGCGGACTTCATCAATGGATTTGACGACTTTCACGCCACCGCCTTTGCCGCGACCACCAGCGTGGATCTGCGCTTTGACGACCCAGACAGGGCCGCCCAGTTCCTCAGCCGCTTTCACAGCCTCCTCGACGCTGAATGCGGGTTTCCCCTTTGGAACGGGCACGCCATATTTCGCGAGCACCGATTTGGCTTGATATTCATGGATGTTCATGGGCAACCACCGGCTGGACCGGCACAAAGCTGCACCGGGAATGGTGAGAAAAAGACGGGCCGTTTATAGCACTCAAGGTCTGCATATCAACCGGCAAGGGCCAGATTTGCAGGTTTATTCAGCTCAGGATCGGTCTGTCACCTCTGACGCGACGGCAGTCAAAACTGATTTCATCAGATCAGCGGCCTGCTCAACGGTCAGCCGCTGAATCCCGCGAAGATGGCGCCAGCTTTCCCAACTCGTGATGAGTTCCACCTTTGCGGCAACAGAAGCAGTGCTTCCCAGACATTGTGTATCCAATAATTCGATCAACTGTGCCCGGTGCTCTGCCGACCGGATAGCGTGCGACGTCGAGACAGACGGCAAAAATTGGCCGGCTGCGTCGCCCATCTGTTTGAAATCTGCAGCCGCTTCGTAGTACCGCGCCCTCAAGTCCACCAGTTCGTGCAGCATACCAATCAGAGGTCCAGGCTTGGGCAGGGCGTCTTCCAGGTCTTTGAACAATTCGCGCGCTACTTTGCGAATCTCAATGGCCACGTCGTCCATGGACGGAAAGTGGGCTTGAATCTCATCAGCAGAAAGGCCTGTCTCGCTGACCAAACTATCCAGTGTCGGAATAATGCGGTTCCTGGCGGCTAGCGAAATTGCGGCGTCCCGAATGCTGTCTCGAACCGCACGCTCGAACCGTCTCTTTTCAGGATTAGTTGTCATGCACACCCTCTTAAAATCAGCGGAACACAAGGGATTTCAGCAGTCAATCACCCGAAAGGGGGGTCTGATTGAAAACCACCAATCCTTCCGTCTATCGACAGTAGCTAGGGGAAACGAACCACCTGCTGAACCAGGTTGCCGATAATTTTTCGGGTCTGATCTTCACTCAACCGCTGAATATTGCGCATGTGGCGCCAGAATTCCCAGCTCACAAGCGCCTCCACTTTCGCTGCCATCTCGTCGGTTTTGGCTCCGAAGTGGGGTTGCAGCATGCCGTGGATACGGGCACGAAACCGACCGTCCCGGACAGCCCGCTTTTCGCGCAGGCTCGGGAACATATGCTCCGATACCTCACCATATGTTTTGATGAATGCCGTCTCTTCATAGAGATCAATTCGGATGCGCACGAGATCTTTGAGCATCTCTGGCAGTTCGCCGGGTTCTGGAAATGCCTCATATTGCGGCTCCAGATTGGCGTCCAGCACATTGGTGATATCAATGGCGAGGTCTTCAATCGTGGGATACATCTCGTTGATCAACGAAACAGAAAGCCCGGTTTTTTCGGAGATATTCTCAGGGCCGGGGATTTGCCGCTCATCGTGCATAAGGATGAAAACCGCTTTCCTGACCTTTTCCCGTGCTTTTTCCCGAGCTTTTTCATTATCAGCACCCGCACCACTAGATTCGCCGCTCATTGCTACCGCCACCAAACCACAGTTTTCTTGCGGGTAACGATAATCCGCATGACGCCTTTGAAAAGGGCTGATATGCCTTTCACTTACAAAAAAGTAGGCACGGGCAATCACATTAAAGTGAATTGATCATTTCAATATTGAGAAGACCGAACTAAATGCCATCGACCTTGATCTCGTCGGTCCCGGCCGGCAGGCGGACCCGCAATCCATCAAAGCCGAGCATCACACCGTCTGGTCTGACATCAGAGACACCGCGCATGAAGATATCCTCCATCACACCGATGGGCATCGGTGGCACGATATGATTGTAGATGAGGAGCGCCGCGTCAGCTTCATTGGCGATCTCGGCAGCATCCACCGGCGATGTATGAACCTCGGAAGCGTCGGTAAGGATTTTCGCCTGCTCAGGCCGCCCCGCATTGCCTAACACATCGATGAATACGTTGATATTGGTCATGCCCATGACCTCATGGACCATGACATCCGCATCTGACCCGAACCGCACCATATTCTGATCTCTGACCGTATCGCCCGAAAACACAACGGTGCGGTCCTTGAACTCGATCCGGTAGCCATAGGCATTTTCCAACGGCACATGGTCCACCTTGAATGCGGTGATCTTAAGATCGCCCTCGTCAATCACGGTCACCGTGTCGTCCCGGCTCGGGACCACAAAGGACGCCGAATTGATTGCCTGCGCTTGAGGGTCAAATATCTCTACGCCGTGGTGGTCTATTCGAGACTTGCTGTCGACCTCAAACGCATTGAACGTGCCAGACGCAAGACCTTCGACTCCCGGCGGACCATAAAGAGTGAGCGGTTCTTTGCGTCCGCCAGCCCATGTGTTGAGACCCAGGTCTCCAAGGCCAGAAATATGATCTGAGTGCAGGTGCGTATAAAGCACCCCTTCAATGTCACCCATGGGGACCCGAAGCTGCTGCAATCTTTGTGGTCCGCCCGAACCGCTATCGACGAGAAACACCCGACCGCCAGCCGCTACCAGCGTGCACGGACCTGCTCGGTCCGGATCGGGAAACGGTCCGCCGGTTCCGCAAAAGATAAGGGTCATAGAGTTGGGGTCAGTGAGATCGACCTGTTCTGCCGTGATAACCGAAGTCACCGCGCGCTCGAGAAATACGTCTTGAACAGCGGGAACTCTGAGCCCAATCACCACCAGGGCCGCAAGACCGGCAACAGAACCTAGACCAATCAGCAAAATGCGTTTCATTGCCCATCTCCATCTCAATACAGGGCCATCAAGATTTTGACACTAATAGTGCCAATTTCAAGCAAAATCGTTGGGCACAAAAAAACGGGGCCGCTCGAGCCCCGTTTTCTGTTCGCAATGAGCCAGAGTCTATTTCTTCTTGCGGCCCTTAGCAGGTGCGAGCTTGGCAACCGCAGGATTGATCTTCTTACAAGCGTCCACAAGGCCCTTCACAGCGCCGACAGACTTGTCGAATTGCTTCTTCTCAGTCGCGTTGAGCTTGATCTCCACGATGCGTTCAATGCCACCGGCACCGATAACTGTTGGTACGCCCACATACATGTCTTTCAAGCCGAACTCACCATTGAGGTGCGCCGCGCAGGGAAGCACGCGCTTTTGGTCTTTCAGATAGCTTTCCGCCATCGCGATCGCGGAAGCAGCCGGCGCATAGTAGGCCGATCCGGTCTTCAGCAGGCCAACAATTTCGGCGCCGCCATCGCGGGTCCGCTGGATGATCTCTGCAAGTTTCTCCTTGGTCGTCCATCCCATCTTGACCAGATCGGGAAGGGGAATGCCTGCGACCGTCGAGTAACGCGCAAGCGGGACCATCGTGTCGCCGTGGCCGCCCAGAACAAACGCGTTGACGTCTTTCACAGAGACATCGAACTCTTCTGAAAGGAAATACTGGAACCGGGCGGAGTCAAGAACACCCGCCATGCCGACAACCTTGTTCGCGGGCAGGCCTGAGAACTGGCGGAGTGCCCAAACCATCGCATCAAGCGGGTTCGTGATGCAGATGACAAAAGCGTTTGGCGCATGTTTGCCAATGCCTTCACCAACCTGCTGCATGACCTTGAGGTTGATTTCCAAAAGGTCATCCCGGCTCATGCCAGGCTTGCGAGGCACGCCGGCCGTCACGATCACCACATCCGCGCCCTTAATGTCCTTGTACGAGCTGGTACCTTTCAGCGCGGCGTCAAACCCATCAACCGGCGAGCTCTCGGCCAGGTCCAGGGCTTTGCCCTGCGGGATACCGTCAACAATGTCAAAAATGACAACGTCGCCAAGCTCCTTAAGTCCGGCCAGGTGGGCCAAAGTTCCGCCAATCTGGCCACCGCCGATAAGAGCAATTTTTTTGCGTGCCATGTTTGATGCCTCCGGGATATCGCATTGGCAGACACTGCGAAAAGCGCCGCCTTTTAAAGTTAAGAAAACGAGTTGTTAGCGTGCTAGTAGCGTGAATCTCGCGCCGGGGCAATAATCAGCAGCGCGAAACAGAGATGTGAAAAGCATCGATGAAAATTTTGCATCAAAAGTGCAGCTGTTTTGCCGCTTTTAGCGTTAATCAAAACCCAATTGCGGATTTGACTCCCCCTTATCGAAAGCGCAAGCTATCCGGGTCCGGAAATGCCGGATGCGGACTGATCGTTAGAGCCGAAAACGGCCAATGGCGGGTCCGACATAAGGGGTTTGAGTAACCGCTTTGAACAGGATGCGGAGTAGCAGCTGAACAAACGGCCAGCGGGGAACAGAGGCGCCCGTATTGGTTCAGCAGCATGAGTTAGTGGGGTAGGCAGAAATGCCAAAGGGGTTAAACGCACGTGTTGGTGAAAAGGCGTCACGCCCGCTCACCGAGGACCTGGTGGTCCACGAACTAGCAGTCAAAAAAGGTCGGATGCGCAAATCCGGGATCGCAGCCACGGTTGCTGCGGGTCTGATGCTGTCCGGTTGTGCATCGCCAATCATTGGCGCGCTGACAATTGGCGAAGTCGCATCGATCGCCGGCCTCGTATCAACCTTCATGTCCGGTCAGGATCTCACCGAACATGCGCTGTCGGCTGCGACAGGTCAGGACTGCCGGATACTCGAAGCGATGCTTCGGCCCGAACGGGATTTCTGCGTCGACCACACCGACGCGGCGACGGCAGGTGATTTCGAAGGCGTGCTTGCGCTCTTTGACAACAACCAGACAGCAACCACACAAATCGCCTCCGCAGAAGCAGAAGCAGACTTAATTGCTTTGGGTTTTGCACCGATCGACCGCGGCATTGCGCGCGACCGGTTCGCGCTGGAAACAGCCAATGCACCTCGGGAAGATCGGAAACGTCAGCCTGTTGCATTCGGGATGTTGCAGGCGTCATTTGGACAGTCCTGGTCTTATGAGCTGACCACCCGCAGAGACGGGACACGGGTTGCTCAGTCGGGCACGGTCCGGCAGCTTGCGAGCGCGGAGCCAAAACCGCTTCCCACGACGCGGGCAGACGGGGCGATCATCGTGCCAGAACCGGTCGCCAACTGATCGAACAAACGGGTTGATCTAAAAAGGCGGCGTGGCCGCCTTTTTTTGTGCCTATTCAGTCGCTGTTGCGTCGGCACGCTCACGTACAGCCTCAACAACCAGTGGAATGTACCTCTGCGACATTCCAATCTGTGGATGATTGGCGTCTTCAACAAAATAGTACCGACCATCAGAAGAAAGCGTAGATAGCTCAGTCTGCATTTCGCGCCAGCTCGGCAGCATTTCTTCCGGCCAATCACCTGCAACAAACACATCCAGCGGTAGATCACCCAACCCAACCCGCAGAACCTCCCGTCCCGCAGCAGCTGATCGTTCCCAACCTCGCGCTTCCTCTGCGGTGCCACGCATGTGCGAGATCGAATTCAAAAGCGCCAGAGACTGGTCGTGGTCCGCGCCCTCTAACCCATCAATAGCGGGCGCAAAGAGATCAAAGGCGCGCGGAAGGCCAAAGACATTGAGCCATGGCGCCATTTGCCATCCATCCAACAGGTCTCGAAAGCCCTGCTGCGCCACCGGCGGAAATCGCTCACCCATATCTTCATGACTTGAGTCCAGCAGGATCAACGCGCTCACCCGCTGAGGATTGTCTTTCGCGAAAATGCGCGCGACAACCGCTCCATAGGAGTGGCCAACTAGGATAACCGGCCCATCAATCGACGCCGCATCCAACAAACGAACCAGACGGCCACTGGCGACTCCAGCGTCACGAGGGGCACCACTATCTTCACTCCACCCCAACCCATCTCGGTCGTAAGAGCAGACCCTGAAGTCAGGTTCCAAGGCGCGCGAGAAAGGACGCCAGCTCGCCGCCGGGTTGCCCATGCCCGAGGACAGCAAGACGGTCTGGCTGCCCTGGCCACGACATACCAGGTGCAGAGCGACATCGCCCACTTCGTACAAATCGCCGGGTGCCGGGTAGAGCGACGCCGCCCGCATCTCACCCACACGCTGATACACCATGCCGCTGATCACCAGCGAAAGCAGGAGCGCCATAAGCACATAGGCAGAAAAGCGCATCAGGCGCCAACGCCCTGTCGTTGTTGGTTGCAGGTTCATTGCCCTCTCGCTCACATCACTCTCCCATACTGTTTGTATGAAGTTGACGCGAGCCTGCACGAAAAACGTGTCGACGAAGGAACCAATTGGATTACTGCGTTTGGGACCGCAGTCGTAAAGCGCTGCTTCACGGATTATGCGCGTCCAGATATTCCGCGCTCTGCATCTCCATCAGGCGGGAAACAGTTCGCGCAAACTCAAAACTTCCGTCGCCACTCGGATACAGATCCTGCGGCTCTACAGCGGCAGACGCCACGAGACGCACCTTTCTTTCATACAGCGCATCGATAAGCGTCACAAAACGTTTGGCTTCGTTGCGGTTGGCAGCGCTGAGTTCAGGGATATGGTCAATGAACACCGTGCTGAAACAGTCGGCAATCTTCAGATAGTCCGCCGCGCCCAAAGGTTTGGCGCAAAGATCGGCAAAACCGAACCGCGCTACATCATGAACAGCCTGAGGGACGTCAACAGCGCGGCCTTTGACCGAAAGCGTTCGCGGCTTGGGTTGAGCGTTATTGGTCAGACTTTCGAAACACGCATCCATTTTACGGTCGGCCCCCATATCAAGCGGCGCATAATAAACCGGCATGCCATTCATCCGGTCCAACCGATAGTCCGTATCGCTGTCGAGCGGCACGACCTCCATCGCTTCCTCAACCAGATCAATAAAGGGGAGAAAGCGATGACGATTGAGCCCGCCTTCATAAAGGCCGGACGGTGCTCTGTTGGACGTGGCGACGACGACCACCCCAAGCTCGAACAGGCGGGTAAACAAACGGCCGAGGATCGACGCATCGGCGATGTCGTGAACCTGAAACTCATCAAAGCAGAGCAGCGTCGCCTCTCGAGCAATCTGCGACGCGACCGGCAAAATCGGATCATCACCTTTCGCCTTGCCCGCCTTCTCCTTTTTGCGCCAGGCAAAAATGCGCTCATGGGTTTCTGCCATAAACTCATGAAAGTGCACACGACGCTTGCGGCTGAGCGGCGCCGTCTCGAAGAACATATCCATCAACATGGATTTGCCCCGGCCAACGTCACCCCAGAGATAGATGCCTTCCGGCGGGCTGACCGGGCGCCCAAGCCCAAAGAAACGAAGGCGCCCGGTTTTCATGCCCGGTCGCCAATCCCCCAGCACATCATGCAATCGCTGCAAATTGCGCACGGCTCGTTCCTGCGCTGGATCATGGGCAATGTCGCCGCCCTCGGTCAGCGCGCGATATTTCTGAACCGGGCCATCTGTCATAAAGAGTGCAAAGTCCGAAAAAGAACATTTCAAGAACACGTTGCCTTTGCTACCTTCAACACTAAAGGAGCAAATGCTGTGACATCTCTCTTATCTCTCGCTGAACGATTTGAACAGGCATCAAAGAAATATGCCGCTGATAATGCAATTGAGCGGACCGACGAATGGTTCACCCTCAAGATGCAGGAAGAGCTCGGGGAGTTGACACAGCTTTGGATGAAATGGGCCGGTCACGGTCGCCGGAAAGGCAGGTCAGAAAGAGAATTGCACCGTGAAATGTCGAACGAAACAGCCGATCTCCTCGGCCACGTTCTCTTGTTTGCCCTGCAAAACAATATTGATCTGGAAGCCGCCATCAGCCGCAAATGGCGGTTTGATGTATCTGAGGGATCGACGGCGATGGATGTTGATTAGCCAAGCAGCGTCATGAGATCGCCATAAGGGGGATCATCGCTGGCAAACGTGAAACTGCCCTGGTCTCTGATTTCTTTGGCGGCTCTTATGAACTCGCCTAGCGCGGCAACAGCGAGGGCACTTCCAGTGCTGATCCGCTTAACACCCGCGGCGCCCAGCTGATCAACGGTCAGGGTGTGCCCTGGCAAACCTGCAAGCACATTAACCGGCCGGTCCACGGAGCGCACCAGTTCTGAAATTTCATTAATGTCTGTCAGCCCTGGCGCATAAAGCACGTCGGCGCCAGCCTCCTGGTAGGCCTGTAGGCGTTCAATTACGGTGCCGAGACTACGGTCACCCACCAGATAATTTTCAGCACGGGCCGTCAGGACAAAAGACACGCCATTCCCGTGCGCAGCTTCCGCCGCAGCCTCGATCCGTGCCTTCGCAAGATCGAGGGAATAGAGAGAGCGGTCGGGTTTCATATCTTCGATCGAGCCACCAGCCAGTCCCGCCGCAAGACCAAGCTTGATCGTGTCCGCCACATCATCCGGCGCATCGCCCCATCCATTTTCCAGATCTGCGTTGATCGGCAGTGACGTCGCTTCGACGATTTCAGCAACATGGGAAAGCATCGCGTCCCGCCCGACGCGGTTGTCGAGGGTTCCCATGGAATAGGCATAGCCGGCACTTGAGGATGCCAGCGCCTCAAAACCCAAGCCCTCAAGCAGACGCGCGGTGCCGCGGTCATAGGGATTGGGAATGACCAGCGGTTTGTCCTGTTCATGAAGCGCTTTGAAACGTTCCGCCTTTTCTTTCTGGCTCATCTCACTTACCTCTCTTGCTGTCTCAGCGTGGATATAGGGGCAGCGGTCATCTCAAGCTCGCCAATTTCGGACGCTTATGTGGCTGACGGGGTGAGAAACTTCTTCAGCACGTCGCGCTGCGTTTCCGTTTCCACGGGAAGACCGAAATGCCGGTCAAGGAGGGCCACCAGCTCATCTATGTCGGTGATTTCGCGAACGGTCTGGTCCTCGCCTTTGCGCCGCTCGACGAATGTATTGTTAAAGATCATCCGGCGCGCATCGGCGGACGGGCGTTCCACAATCAGATTGTTCGTGAAGAGCGACTCCGGATGGGTCGACGTGTACCAACTCGAAAGTGTGTAATCGACCGGCGTCTGCGGCGTCAGCGTAAACTCACACACATTTGCCCATTGGGTTCCCAGGTCCGCCTGAATTGTATAATTGTCGCCCTGCCGCACGATGCGGTGATCTTCGTGGCGCGTCTGCTGGACGAGATCCGGCTCCAGCTTCAGCACGCCGGTCAGACGAATGCCGCCGAAGCCGCCATCATAGATGTAAGCGCCCTCGTCGAAATCGACCCGGATCAACATGTGGGTGAGCGGGGCTGGAACATCATCTTCCAACATCCAGCGCACCCGTCCGATGAGACCCGTCGCCTGAAATCCCAGCTGCTGCAAAACGGCGAGGGCCAGGCCGTTTTGTTCAAAGCAATAGCCACCACGACAAGCAGTCACGATTTTTTTCTGCAAGGTCTCCAAATCAAGCTCGACGCCCTGCCCGAAGAGAATGCTCAAGTTCTCAAACGGAATAGCGGTGGCATGGGCAAACTGGATCGCGGTCAGATTTTCCAGCGTCGGCGCGCGGTCGCCGTCATAGCCAATTCGGGCGAAATAGGCATCGAGATCGATTTTGGGCTCAGACATGGGACATCACCAAAAAGAAGGGAGTGCCCTTATGTAGGAGCACTCCCTTCAAACACCTAGAGCCAATTCGAAACTTCGACGGCTGCTTGTTACCTTTTGGCCTACTTCATAGTCGGGATCACGAAGCTGGAGCCTTCCTTGACGCCGGTTGGCCAGCGCGACGTCACGGTCTTCACTTTGGTGTAGAACTTCACACCTTCTGTGCCGTGCTGGTTCGTATCGCCAAAGGCGGAGCGCTTCCAGCCGCCAAACGAGTGATAGGCGAGCGGGACAGGGATCGGCACATTAATACCGACCATGCCCACATTCACGTTAGACGCAAAACTCCGCGCTGCGTCTCCGTCGCGGGTAAAGATCGCAACCCCATTACCATACTGATGTTCACTTGGGAGCTTGGCAGCTTCTTCGAACGTCTCCGCACGCACAACGGAAAGCACAGGCCCGAAGATCTCTTCCTTCCAGATGTCCATGTCCGGCGTGACATTATCAAAGAGCGAGCCGCCAATGAAGAAACCACCTTCATAGCCTTGCAGCTCGAATCCACGGCCATCGACCAACAGGTCAGCGCCCTGCTCAACACCCCGGTCAATCCAGCCGGCAACCTTGTCGCGCTGCTCGGCGGTAACCATCGGTCCATAGTCGGCGTCCGCATCCGTCGAGAGACCCACCTTGAGGCTTTCAACACGCGGAATGAGTTTTTCGACAAGCCTGTCGCCGGTTTCTTTGCCGACAGGAACAGCGACGGACAAAGCCATGCAGCGTTCGCCAGCTGAGCCGTACCCGGCGCCGATGAGATCATCCACAACCCGATCAAGATCGGCGTCCGGCATGATGATGGCGTGGTTCTTGGCACCGCCCATTGCCTGCACCCGTTTGCCGTGGGCCGCACCCGTTGCATAGATGTATTCGGCAATGGCAGACGACCCGACAAAGCTGATCGCTTCCACCCGGGGATCGGTCAGAAGCGTATCGACCGCTTCTTTGTCGCCATTCACGACATTGAGCACACCGGCAGGCGCGCCCGCTTCCATCATCAGCTCCGCCAGGCGAAGCGGCACACTCGGGTCTTTTTCCGACGGCTTACAGACAAACGTGTTACCGCAGGCAATGGCAACGCCGAACATCCACATGGGGATCATAGCCGGGAAGTTGAACGGCGTGATACCAGCACACACACCCAAGGGCTGGCGCATAGAGTACATATCGATGTCGGGACCGGCGCCTTCCGTGAACTCGCCTTTCTGAAGGTGCGGAATGCCGCAGGCAAACTCAATTACCTCAAGGCCCCGCTGAATATCGCCCTTACTGTCAGCGATCACCTTGCCATGTTCGGAGGAGAGCATCTCCGCGAGCTCATCCATATTGTCTTCAAGCAGACGTTTGAAATCGAACATCACCCGGGCACGCCGTTGCGGGTTCGTTGCAGCCCAGCCAGGGAACGCGGCTTCAGCAGCCGCAATGCCCGCGCGCACTTCATCCGCACTCGCCAGTGGAGTCTGAGCGGTAACCTCACCCGTATTCGGATTGAAGACACCGAGCGACCGGCCGCTTGTCCCAGCGACTTTCGCGCCATTGATAAAGTGATGCAGCTCCTTGGCCATATTGTGTACGTCATCCCGTTGCCGGGCGCGTCTCCCTTGTTCAAACCTGCTCCCTAGTCACCCTCAGTCCATAGCGCTCGGGAAGGGTTGCTGCAAGGGTCAGCACCCTTGGAGGACCGGAGAGATACCAAAGATGATGAAGATATTCGCCAGATTTAGAGCGGCAATCAGGGACGCCGGAGCAGCCAACCCATGATAAACGTTGCGGCAACCGCGCCTGCGAGCTGTGCAGCGATAAAGAGCGCCGCATTGTCCGGGTGGATACCGGAAAATGTGTCCGTAAACGTGCGGGCAATTGTCACCGCGGGATTGGCGAACGAGGTCGACGACGTGAACCAATATCCAGCGGTGATGAAGAGACCGACCGCATAAGGGACCGCCTGGGGGGCGGCTTTGATGCATCCAAGAATGGTCGCGACCAGACCAAAGGTCGCGACAATCTCGCCCGCCCATTGCCCCAGGCCTGTGCGCACATTCGACGAGCTTTGAATGAGCGACTGGTCAAACATGAGATGCGCAATCACCGCACCAGCGACGGCAGCAACGATTTGCACACCGACATAGACGCCACCCTGGCCCCATCCGATTTCACGGCGGAGCGCAAAGGCAAGCGTGACCGCCGGATTGAAATGGGCACCGGAAATGGGTCCGAAGATCAGAATGAGAACCGCGAGGATTGCCCCCGTCGCAATCGTGTTGCCAAGGAGAGCAATCGCCGTATTTCCGCCAGCGAGGCTCTCCCCCATGATGCCTGAGCCTACAACAGTTGCGAGCAGGAAAAAGGTTCCCAGCGCCTCGGCCACAAGGCGGCGTCCAAAATGATATTCTTGCATGGAAGAGCTAAGCGCTTTCGTTCTTCTGGTCGGCCGAACTCAGGCCGATCTTGTCCAACTCTCGTTTGAGGGCGAGGTCGTCAAGACTGGACAGCGGAAGGTTCACGAAGATGTCGATCCGCGCGCGGATCTGACGGAACACATCCAGAAACAGAGCACGCTTCTCAACATCCGGACCCTCGAAGGCCGCTGGGTCTTCAAACGGCCAGTGGGCACTCATCGGCTGTCCCGGCCAGATGGGACAGACTTCACCGGCGGCATTGTCACACACCGTGAACACGAAATTCATGGTTGGCGCACCATCCACCGCGAACTCATCCCACGATTTCGACCGCAACCCATCCACTGAGACCTTCGCGGTCTTCAGCGTTTCAAGGGCAAACTCATTGGGAGCGCCCGTAGGCTGACTGCCTGCCGAGTAGCCCCGGAACGGAATCCCTGGAATTGAGTTGAGGTAGGCCTCCGCCAGCAGGCTGCGGGCGGAGTTGCCGGTGCATAGAAAAAGAACGTTATAGATCGTGGAATGGCCCGACATGATGCCTCCCTTGGGGAACTGATATATGTCCGCAGACGGTTTCATGGATGTTTGACGTTCCCGTGACACTTACATGCAGCATCCGCCGAGCTTCGGCGTCTCGTCTGCCGCGACAACCGGGCCCGTTCCCCGTTCTTCCGTTTGGTGATGGGTGTGAAACGCTTCCCACATCACCCCGTCAGGGTCTGTCGTCCAGCTTTTTTCCGATTTGTGGTAGCAGCACGTGGTGACACCTTCTGGCAGATAAGGACCTTCCGCCTGCTTCAGCTGCTCAAACAGCGGCGCAAGCTCTTCTTCGCTTTCCACCTGGATGCCCGCATGGTTGAAACCGGTCTCACTTGTCGAAGTCTCCAGCACAAAGTTCACACGGGGGTCGTCAAGCATCCATTTGGCATAGTCGTCCTTCCGGGTGGTCGGGTCCTGCCCAAAGAGCGTCGAATAGAACGCAATAGATTTGTCCAGATCTGTAACTGCAAAGCTCACATGTAGTCTTTTCATGTTTCTGCCTCTTCCAATGCGGGCGCACAGGCACCCTGACAACAATCTTCCAATAGGTAATCGGCCAGCGCTCGCATGCCCCCGAGATTAGCCGTGTAGATGATGGAGCGCCCGTCACGGCGCGCAGACACAAGCCCCGCCCGTGTGAGCTCCTTCAAGTGAAAGGAGAGCGTGGGCGCGGCGACGCCCAATTGCTCGGCAAGACCGCCCGCAGGCAGGCCCGCCTCTTCTGCATTTGGCGAATGGGCCCGCACCAGCGCCCGGAAGATCTCCAACCGGGTTTCTTGAGCGAGCGCACCCAGCGCTTCTATGGCATGATTCATTTCCATATTTTGATAATTATAGAATTATTATGAGAAATCAAGACCCGATCTCAGAAAATCTGAAATCTGCGGCAAAAGCATAGGTTTTTGGCGACGATGCGGGGCCCGCGCCGCATCTCGGACACAAGAGCGAAGGCTGACAGGCGACCTGGCACGGCTGGTCAGCACACAAAAAAAGCCCTCCCCTGCACGAGCAGGAGAGGGCTTTTCAATCGGTTTCAGAGGGTGAGGCCTAGCCTTCCCATCCGATCAGGTCTTCGAACTTGTCAACAACCTCGCCGAAGGTGGCGACGGTGTTGATGAAGTTCACGTCCGAGATACCGCCTTCCAGCGTGACCCACTGTTCGATCACCGGATCGTTCTCATCGTCGATATAAGCCTGGCTGAAGCGCTCACCGGCGTTAAAGTCGTTGATCGCCTTGTAGCTTGGGCGGTCATCCATCGACCAGCCCACATAGAGCTGCAGGAATTCACACGCTTTCCCCGTGCGCCCGCATTCATAGAAATAGATCACGGCATTTGAGTCCGCGAGTTTGAAGTTCAGGATCGGCAGGTCTTCATAGTCGGTGTCGGCGATATGGGCATCTTCATACCCGTTCTCCCGAAGCATCTTGATAATGTCATTGGGTTCCACCGTCCCAATATATTCTGCGGCACTCGCCGGCATGGCCGCGACCCCCAGGCTTCCGAGGGTGAGGACGGCTGCCCCCAAAAGGCGTTGTATCTGGTTCACTTGAGCCTGCTCCTATGTTGCGTACCCCATCTGCAACGAGTCTACTCCACCCAAGTCCTCATGCAAGCAAGGGGCATGTTTTTCCCGGAGAATGGTGGTTTTTTTAGGGAGCCTGAACAAGTAAATGGTGGTGAGCTGAATCTCAAACCCCGCCAAACAAAAAGCCGCCACCCATATCAGGCAGCGGCTTTTGAAACTTGGGAAACGCCAAACAATCAGACGCGGCGTTCGACCATCATCTTTTTGATTTCGGCAATGGCCTTGGCGGGCGAGAGCCCCTTCGGACACGCCTTCGCACAATTCATGATTGTGTGACAGCGATAAAGCCGGAACGGGTCTTCCAAATTGTCCAAACGCTCGCCGGTTGCCTCATCGCGGCTGTCAATGAGCCAGCGATAGGCTTGCAAGAGCACAGCTGGGCCAAGATAGCGATCGCCGTTCCACCAATAGGACGGGCACGACGTCGAACAGCAAGCGCAGAGAATGCACTCATAAAGACCGTCGAGCTTTTCGCGATCATCCGTCGACTGTTTCCACTCTTTTTCCGGCTGCACCGTTGTCGTCTGAAGCCACGGCTCAATCGACGCATGCTGCGCATAGAAATTCGTGAGATCCGGGACCAGATCCTTCACCACATCCATATGCGGCAGAGGATAGATCTTCACATCGCCCTTCACCTCATCAATGCCCTTGGTGCAGGCAAGCGTGTTGGTGCCGTCAATGTTCATAGCGCAGGAACCGCAAATGCCTTCGCGGCAGGATCGGCGGAAGGTCAGCGTCGGGTCGATCTCGTTTTTGATTTTAATGAGCGCGTCGAGCACCATCGGACCGCAGCTCGACATGTCGACTTCGTAGGTGTCGATCCGGGGATTGTCCGGCGTATCAGGATCATAGCGATAGACCTTGAAGACGCGCTTGTCTTTGCGCTTTACGTCCTTGCCCGCTTTGAATTTCTTACCTTTACCGGGCTTGGAGCCTTGAGGCAGTGCTAGTTCAACCATGTCTCTCTCCTCGCGGCCTTAGTAAACGCGTTCTTTGGGCTGGATGTAATCAACTTCGTTCGTCATCGTGTAGGTGTGCACCGGACGATAGGTGAGCGTGACCTTCCGCGCGTCGTCAATCCAGGACAGCGTGTGCTTCATCCAGTTCTCGTCATCCCGGTCTGAGAAGTCTTCCCGGGCGTGACCACCCCGGCTTTCCTTCCGCGCTTCCGCCCCATTCATGGTGGCCCGCGCCTGGATGATGAGATTGTCGAACTCAAGCGTTTCAATAAGGTCAGAGTTCCAGATGAGCGAACGGTCGGTGACGCCAATATCGTCAATGCCGCCATGAACCTCATCCATGAGCTTCACGCCTTCTTCCAGAACATCCCCAGTCCGGTAGACCGCGCAATTGTTTTGCATCACACGCTGCATGCGACCGCGAAGTTCAGCTGTTGGCGTGCTGCCGCTCGCATTGCGGAAGCGATCCAAACGCTCAAGAGAGTTCTGACCCGCATCTTTCGGCAACGGCTTGGTAGGCCCACCGGGGGTCAGCTTTTCGCCCGCGCGCAGACCGGCCGCCCGGCCGAACACCACGAGGTCGATGAGAGAGTTGGAGCCAAGACGGTTCGCGCCGTGAACCGACACGCAGGCCGCTTCACCGATGGCCATCAGGCCCGGCACAGTTTTCTCAGGATCGTTGGCGTCGCCCGCAATCACTTCCCCATGATAATTCGTGGGGATACCGCCCATATTGTAATGAACCGTCGGGATCACCGGGATCGGCTCTTTGGTCACATCCACGCCGGCGAAGATCCGCGCGGATTCGGAAATGCCCGGCAAGCGGGCCGCCAGAATATCCGGATCCAGATGATCGAGATGCAGGAAGATGTGATCGTTTTCAGCGCCCACGCCTCGGCCTTCACGAATTTCCATGGTCATGGACCGGGACACCACGTCACGGGACGCGAGGTCCTTCGCAGACGGCGCATAGCGTTCCATGAAGCGCTCGCCCTCTGAGTTCACCAGATAACCGCCTTCCCCGCGCGAGCCTTCCGTGATCAGACAGCCTGATCCGTATATGCCCGTTGGGTGGAACTGAACGAATTCCATATCCTGGAGCGGCAGGCCGGCGCGGAGCGCCATGGCGTTGCCGTCGCCGGTACACGTGTGTGCGGAAGTCGCGGAGAAATAGGCCCGGCCATAGCCGCCCGTCGCGAGGATCGTTTCATTGCTGTGGAAACGATGCAGCGTGCCGTCATCCATCTTAAGCGCCACCACGCCAACGCAAACACCTTCATCATCCATAATGAGGTCAATGGCGAAATACTCGATAAAGAACTCCGCGTCATAGCGAAGCGACTGGCCGTAAAGCGTGTGGAGGATCGCGTGACCCGTCCGGTCAGCCGCCGCGCAGGTACGCTGAGCAATGCCCTTGCCGTATTCGGTTGTCATACCGCCGAAGGGGCGCTGATAGATCTTGCCCTCTTCCGTCCGACTGAACGGCACACCGAAATGCTCAAGCTCATAAACGGCTTCCGGGGCATTGCGGCAGAGATATTCAATCGCGTCCTGGTCGCCCAGCCAATCCGACCCCTTCACAGTGTCGTACATGTGCCATTTCCAGTCGTCCTGGCCCATATTGCCAAGCGCCGCGGAGATACCGCCTTGCGCCGCAACCGTGTGAGAACGCGTGGGGAAAACCTTGGTGATGTTCGCCGTTTTCAGCCCCGCCTGCGCGCAGCCCAGGGTCGCGCGAAGGCCGGCACCGCCGGCACCCACCACAACCACATCAAATGTGTGATCTGTAAACTCGTATTCTGTCGAGGCGCTCATCGCCGTCTCCTACTGGGTCAGCCGCCAAAGCCAAGCTTCAGCACTGCATAGATGCAGGCGAGGCCGACCACTGCCGCGAAAAAATTATTGCCGATGACGGCGAGCAGCTTGGTGCCCTCGCCATGCACGTAATCCTCAATGATCTCTTTCATGCCGATGCGCATGTGATAGACGCCCGACAGGATGAGAAGCAGGAATAGGATCGAAACCACCGGCATCGAGAGATAGGCCTGCACGGTCGCATAGTCCGCGCCGACCAGCGCAACGACAGACGCCAGCGCGAAAATGACCAGCGGCACATTGGCGACCGCCGTCAGGCGCTGCAGCCAGAAATGATCCGTGCCCGACTTTGCCGAGCCGTGTCCGCGAACGCGGGAAAGAGGGGTGCGCATATCTGCCATCTCAGAACCCTCCTGCCATCGCATAGGCCACCGCCCACACGATCAAAGTCAGAATGATGGAGCCGGCGAGCGATAGGCGGGCCATCCATTCGACAGTCCCCAACTCAAAGCCTTTGCCCAGATCCCAGATAAAGTGACGGACACCACCGAGAAGGTGGTGGATCAGCGCCCAAGTATATCCGAAGAGCACCAGCCGCCCGATCCACGAGGTCGCGACATCCATGAACAAGCCATAGGCTTCCGGACCCGTTGCCGCTGCAATCAGCCACCAGGCAAGCAAGAGCGTGCCGAAATAAAGAGCGCCACCGGTGATGCGATGCACGATCGACATCATCATGGTGAGCATGGGCCGGTAGATCCCCAGATGGGGCGACAGCGGCCGAGCGCGCACAGGTGCCTTCACAGACGTTTCTGCCATAAATTCTGTCCTTGATAGGTGCCATCCAGACCCTCCGCCCGGAGGCGGCACCGTGGGGAATATAGATCCAGTGTTTAGCGAACACAGGGGGCCAAAGCAAATAACATGGCCCCGATTGACGGCGGTTTTTGGCTCTTTTGCAGGGTTTTTGAGAGCGCCTCGCAACAAGACCCTGGCTGACCTAGGGGAACAGCCACGCCGCAGGGCAGGAGCTTGAAAAGGCGCCAAAAAGCGGGAATTCTGGACCGATGAGCCAGTCTTTCTGCATTTTGGACGAGAATGGAGTGATACTCCAGGAAGAAGCGTCAGATCTGCCTTATCCGCTCTACAGCATCACGAAGACGATAATAGGGGCGCTCATCCTAGACCTGAAACTGGATGTTGAGCGGCCGTTGAGCGATTGGCTCGGACCTGACTGGGTGCCGCGCGGCAAAGACATCATGCTTCATCATCTGCTTACGCACACCTCAGGGCTTTGCGACTATGGCGCGCTGTTAAGCTACCAGGAGGCGGTTGCCGCAGGCGAAAAAGCCTGGAGCGACCGGCAATTTGCAGACCAGACACTCGTAAAACCGCTCCCTATTGAGCCGGGCCAGGGCTGGTCTTATTCAAATCCCGGCTTTTGGGCCCTCAAACGCGTTTGTGAGGTGGAGAGTGGAACAAGCTTCGCGGATCTGGTGGCGGACCTGATATCCGGGGCTTTTGCCGCTCCATCATTGCAGGTCACGAGCGGCATCTTTTCAGATCGGCTACCCAGCTATGAGGCAGGCTGGGTGTGGCATGGCCTGGTGTGCGGCACGGCGAAAGATACAGCTCGGTTTATGCATGCCAGCCCAATCGCCCAGCTCGCGAAGAGAACCGTCCCCGTCCCGAATGCCGGTCCGACCTACCCCCGCGCGGCCTATGGGCTGGGCGTTATGACAGACCTGGATGGCGTCAGCTATGGGCACAATGGCAGCGGCCCCGGCTTTAGCACGTCTTGCTTTCATTTTGCCCGGACGGGGATCACTATTTGTTGCCTGATGGCCTATGAGGGCCCTGACGATGCGGCATATGCTGAAGTGCAAAGGCTTGCCAGACAATTTGAAGCCCTCTAGCGGCCGGAAAGCTTGCCCCCGGTCTTCTTAGAGTATTACTCTAGCTACGTTATGCCAAAGGAAAGCAAAACCTATCTTGCCGGTGTCGCAGCGGCGAAGCGCCTGTTTTCAGAGCGCGGCTATGATGCTGTCTCGACCGCGGAAATCCGGGCCGAAGCCGGCATGTCAAACGGCAGCCTTTTCCACCATTTCGAAAATAAGGAAGGCATCGCGGTTGCGGTTTTTGTGAGCCTGGTCCGTACGTATCAGGCCGAAATCGCGGAAAAACTGGGGCCCACGCGGAATGCAGCAGAGGGTATCGAGGCCTTCATTCGAGCACATAATCTCTGGATCGAACGCGATCCCGATGGCGCCCGTATCCTGTTCAATGGGCATCATCCCAGCTGGAGCGATGAAGCCCTCAAAAAGATCAGAGCCGAAAACCAGGGCTTTGGTCAGACATTGATGGATTGGAAAAACAACCTGGCCGACAAGGAAAGACTTGAAGACTGGAGTCTTGCTCTAATTTTGGCTGCTCTGGTGGGCCCTACCCAGGTCATGTGTCGCGCCTGGTTATCAGGTCAGTCAAAAGTTCCGCCCAGTGAGAACATCGAAAGCCTCGTAAAACTCGCGAAGAAGGCTCTACTCAAGTAATCACAGCCGACCAGAGTGACAACGGCACTGTTGCTTCGAAACAACGCTGCCTTCGTTTCTTGCGATCCAGAGCTTAGGCAGAGGCTCTTCGTGGTTATTTGCTTTATAACTTTCACCACCAAAGCATTGCATGGGGTAGGGGTGGTCTATGGTTCGGCTTTCAGCGTTGTTTAGCGCTTTTTTTGTGCTGGTTTCAGGGAACGCAATCGCAGCAGAAGCGAGTGAGAACAGAGACAGATTCGTCGATGAGATTGTCATTGGGGTTCTCGACCATGACATTGATCTGATCGCAAGTAGCCACGAGGACGGCTTGGCGCTCAATGCGGAACTTCGGTTCAGATCTCCTGATTTCTTCGATTTTATGTGGGCCCCCAGACCGACATTAGGAATCACGTATACGACAGATTCTCCAGGGACCAATACAGCTTATGGCGGCCTCACCTGGACCATCGATATTTTGGACAACGTCTATACGGACCTTTTCTTTGGGCTTTCTGTACATGACGGTAATGATGACTTTGACCACTTTGCAGCTGTTGCCAGCGGGTCGATCACAGACGATTCCGGCTTCGAAAAATATCTCGGATGCAATGTCCTGTTTCGCGAAGCAATCGAGGTTGGCTACAAGTTTGGCAATCGGAGGCAATACGCAATAGCCGCCACCGTAAGTCACCTTTCCCACGGCGAAATATTTTGCAATGACAGCCGCAACGCCGGCATGGATCACTGGGGCGTCAGGTACGGCTACAAATTTTAGCCAGCGTCCATCTGCGTCAGTTCAAAACTGCTCTCGTTTTAGGGTGCTTGTTTCCGCTTAGAGCGGAGTTCAGGCAGCGGCTCATATGAGCCTGATCGAGAGTTGATCCTGTTGGCAGCCCCGTTACCAGAAACCAAACATCTAAGAATCTGTCGATCAATATTAGAGTGTTACTCTATTTTGTGGTGCTATTGACGCAATCATCGATTAATGCGGCAAGCATGGCCTGATCCTCAGCACTCACCAACCCGCCGGCACCTGCTACATCGCCGACCGACCGCTCCAAGCAAGCGCTCAGTGCGTCTTCTGCAGCGGGCGTTTCCCTTGGATTATAGCGCAAGCCGACGGAAGCGAGTCTGCCGTCTACCCCGATCTCATATTCACGGCTGACAGCAGTGCAGCAGGCCGCACAGGACGGCGCATTTGCCAATGCAGTGCCATATCTCTCTTGCGCAGCTGCCCATTGGGCCTCAGACGGGAGGTCGGCAAAGCGCGCAACCATGATGTCCCAGGGGGTCATGTTCTGGGCGGCCCTAACTTGGCCGTCCTCCGCGAGGAACGTTCCCGCAAGTCCGCCATTGCAGCGATCGCCGAACGCATGAACCCGAAGGTCTTCTAGGGCCTCGCCATCGGAGCTCAATTGCCCCGTAATGAGAGAGCTAAAGACCCCGGATCCACCCCAATTGTCGTAAGCCTCCAGCGTGAGCCGTCGCCCATCGGTCATAGCGGCCACACGAATGCCAGAGTACCGACGCTCGGCATCTGGATCACCTGGCTCCCCCGACTGGAGTGATACTCTACTCCAATCGCCATCAATCTCCGTCTCTGCCTCAGCCGGTGCGCAACCCCGCAACACCACGCGGGAAGGAGCCGCAGCAGCATCAGGCGAAAACGCACTGTCGAGCATTGGCCAAAAGCAGGCTGGGTCGACGGAAAGGGAACCTCCCGCTAAAGATGCCTGAAGAACACCATCTGGAGAGTCGCCCGCATGGTCTTCAACAAAATAGGCGCCAAAGCCCAGGAAAAGGCCAGCAACAGCGATAGCCGCCAGCGCGCTGCCAATGCCCACAAGACGACCCATCAACAATCTCCCAGTCTGCGAAGCACTATTGGAGTATCACTCCAATCAACGCGGCATCAGAACCCAATAATCAAGGTCGAGGATGACGCCGTCATCATATCCCTTGTCGGCGGGGCCTGGGAATGAGCCACACGGCAGGTCTTTGGTCGCAATGGTGCGCAAACGAAGGGCCCCGATGTCGCTCCGGCCGTCGAGCTCCGCGCTGTCGAGCACCTCGGACCAGGCAAACACCGTATCGCCCCCGAAACAGGGCGCCACATGACGCCCCCCATTGATCGCCGCGATGAGAAACGCATTGCCGAGGCCGTTAAAGGTCAGAGCCCGAGCCATAGAGATCACATGGCCGCCATACATGAGCCGGCGCCCAAAGCGGCCCTGGCCTTCCGTAAACTGGTTGAAATGCACCTTCGCCGTGTTCTGATAGAGGCGGGTCGCCATCATGTGCTCGGCTTCTTCGATGGTCACCCCATCCACATGATCAATCTTTTCTCCAACCGCATAGTCGCCCCACCGATGGGGAGAGCCAGACAGCTGGGTATCAATATCCGCAAAGCCCTCTGCGGCCGGCAGAACGAAATGCGCCGGATCTACGACTTTGGGCAGGCTCGGCACGTCTTCCTCTGGCGCAGGAGACGCCTCATCCCGCTTCCGCACCATCACCCAGCGCACATAATCGAGCACATGGTCACCAGCCTGGTTAGAGCCCGTTGAGCGCACATAGACGACACCGGTCTTGCCATTGGAGTTTTCTTTAAGCCCAATCACTTTCGACACCGTCGTGATGGTGTCGCCCGGGAACACAGGTTTCAGGAAACGGCAATCCGCATAGCCGAGATTCGCAACGGCATTCAGCGAAATGTCAGGCACTGTCTTCCCAAACACGAAATGGAACGCCAGCATGTCATCGACAGGCGCCTGGTCGTAGCCAATCTGCTGCGCAAAGGCGTCCGAAGACTGCAGCGCAAATCGCATGGGGAAAAGACTGTTATAGACCGCTACATCACCCGCCGTGATCGTCCGCGGTGTAGCGTGGGTGAGGACCTGGCCGACGCTGAAATCCTCAAAAAAATTGCCTGAACCCGTCTTGTCGCTCATCGCCGCTCTGCCTTCAAACTGCTCAACCTTGGCTGCAGCCTATAGCAGCCAGGCAGGCGCCTGTATACGTGCGGAAAGCCGCAGAGCTAACCCTGAGGTTCGACAAAATCCTCCGGCGCAAACTGCTGCGCCGCACCCTCATCAATGTAGCGCATGGTCCCCTCGGCCCAGATGCCGATCTTTCCGATTGTCGGGAAGCGGGACATGTCTGTTGGCGTCCGCTCGCCCCCCATTAGGTACACCAAATCAGCTTCACCGGTATTGTAGAGCTGATGAACGGCTCCATCGATCGGGAAGCCCACATAATCCCCTGGTCCGATGGCGACGCGCGTGCCATCGATCTCCATCTCCCCATTCCCTTCGAGAATGAAGACAAACTCTTCCTGAGCACTATGGGCGTGAGGGACAAAGCTCTCCCGCCCTGGTGGGATGCGACCGAGGCCGAGTTGCGCGCGCTCCATGCCCACGCGATCTGACAGCGGAACAAAGGAAATCGCAGAATTGGGATTGAGCGGATGGGTGAAGGAATAGATCTCCGCTGGCTTCAACTCCGCCGTACGGATCACATAATCCTCTGCATTTGCTTTCTTAGTCTCAGTCATCATCTCGCTCCCGGCTGTTGATGCCCAACTGCATCTCCGAGAACGTATCATGAACAAATGACTTCAGCCAGCAGCTTCGAGCTCGGCAATTGCATCCGCAATAGAGACAACCCGCTCCGCGATCTCCGCATGGAGCAGCTCCACCATCTTCCCCTCTACCTTGAGTACGCCCTTGCCTGCATTCTCAGGTTGCTTGAAGGCCTCGATCACCTGACGCGAAAAGATCACCTCGTCCGCATCGGGAGAAAAGATCGTGTTGCAGGGGCCAACCTGGCTTGGGTGGATCAGGGTTTTGCCATCAAGGCCCAGGTCTCTGCCCTGCTCACAGACAGCGGCAAAGCCGGCTTCGTCTTTGATGTCATTGTAGACCCCATCAAGCAGTGTGATCCCATAGGCGCGCGCGGCCAGCATGCAAAGGCCCAGGGACGTCACCATCGGCAGGCGATCAGGCGTATGCGCGCAGCGGAGCTCCTTCGCAATATCATTTGTGCCCATAACCCAGACCGTCATCCGCGTGTCAGGCGCCGTTGCCGCAATAGCCTGCGCTTGAAGCATGGCGAGCGGCGTCTCCATCATCGCCCAGAGTTGTAGACCTTCTCCGGCGCCTGCTTTGTCGAGGAGCTGAGAGGCCGCGACGACGTCTTCAGCTGAGCTGATTTTCGGTACGAGAATAGCGTCAGGCCCGGCGGAGACGGCAGCTTCAATATCTGGCCGCCCCCACTCGGTCGCCAATCCGTTCACCCGAATGACAATCTCCCGCTTGCCATATCCACCCTGTTTCACCGCATCACACACTTGGGCGCGCGCCTCCGCCTTCGCATCAGGGGCGACCGCATCTTCCAAATCGAGGATCAGCGCGTCGGCAGGGATCGATCTGGCCTTCTCCAGCGCACGCGCGTTTGACCCCGGCATGTACAGAACAGAACGGCGTGGGCGAGCGACAGAGGTCATCAATCTTCTCCAGACAAAGGGTCGTGTTGTTTGGCCGCAGACTAGTGAGCCAGGGCATAGGTGCCAAGCAGGAAACGCAATGAAATCAGACAAATCACATATGCGACGGCACCGAGTAGACCCAGCATATGCGCCAAAAACTCGACGGAATTAAGAATGGTGAAACGGTTGATATGCCATGCTGCAATCCGGTGGCGATTGACATTCTATGAGGCAGATCATGGATCTCGCATCGTCATTCGGCGCCATCGCATCATCGCTGACGGATGGGTTTGTCACGATCAACGCTCAAGGGGCGATCGTCGCAACAAACCCGGCTATTGAGGAGATGTTTGGCTACACCAAACAAGAGCTTCTGAGCGAAAACATCGCCATCCTCATGCCTGTCGAAGAGGGCGCGAAACATCAAGCACATCTGGACGCGTCAACGGTTGGCACTGCCGGTCGCGCACTGAGGCCGGACCGAACCCTCAAAGGCCGGCGAAAAGACGGCACCATTTTTCCCATCACCATCACTGTCTTTTCGCTAAATGGCAGCGACGATGAGAAATTTTTTCTCGGCCTCATCACCGATCAGTCGGCCGGAGAAGCACTCAAGGAAGAACGTCACAAGACTGAACTGCTCTATCGCAACATCGACCTCCTTGAAGGCGTGGGTCTCTGGCGATTAAACGTCGTCACAAAAGAACTTGAATGGACAGACCAGGTCTTCCAGATCCATGGGCTACAAAGGGATAGTTTTAAGCCGACGATCGCAAACGCAATCAGCCAATATCACTGTGACGATAGAGCTGCGGTCACCGCCTCAATCGAAGCCGCTGTCAGCAAAGGAGAGAGCTTCGAATTTCGCGGAAGACTGGTGCGACCGGACGGAACGGTTTGTCATGTCCGGTCAAATGGACAATGTGAGCTAGATCCAGGTGGGCAAACGATCTCTGTCTTTGGCACCTTTGTCGACATCACGAAGGAACAGGAACTCATCGCGCAATTCGAACGGCAGGCACAATCACTAAAAGAGGTCTCCAGCGAGCTGGAGACGGCGAAAGAAAAGGCGGAAGCAGCCAGCGAAACCAAATCCATTTTTTTGGCGAACATGAGCCATGAAGCAAGAACGCCGTTGAACGGTGTTCTCGGCATGCTCTCATTGCTCGAATTCTCCAGCCTCGATGAGCAGCAAAGCGAATGTGTTGATATGGCGAAACAAGCAGCCTATGCCGCCCTCGCGCTCATCAGCGATCTGTTGGATTTCTCACAACTTGAAGCAGCCAAACTGTCCATCAATCCCGAGGAGTTCGCGCTCGCCGATCTGTTGGCGAGATTGGACGCCATGTTGGGACCGAAGGCTGAAGAGAAATCACTCACCCTCAAAATCGACAGCGACCTTGGCAACTGCAGGCTTACCGGCGACGCGCTCAGAATTCAGCAGATACTGATCAACCTTGGCGATAACGCAATCAAGTTCACCGAGACCGGCCATGTTCAAATCCATCTTGAGCGCTGTGAAAAAACCGACGAGCTCATCATCTCTGTGAAAGACACCGGTGAGGGTATGACACCGGAGCATATCAATCGGATCTTTGATAGGTTCGAGCAGATCGATCCTTCCAGCACGCGCCGTCATGAAGGAGTGGGCTTAGGCCTTTCCATATGTCGGACCTTGGTCGACCTGATGGACGGCGACATCCGCGTCCAGTCGAAACCGGGACTGGGGACAGAATTCATTGTCCGACTGCCTCTGCCTATATCGGAAATGGAAGACAGCGGTCAGAGAGCATCGCCCAAAGAGACGCTCAATGCCCAGGCCGGCCTCAGGGTCCTGGCGGCAGAGGACAACACGATGAACCAAGAGATTCTGAAACGCCTAGCGGCTGCCATGGATTTCGATCTGACCATTGCCGGCAATGGCGCGGAAGCCGTCGACAGGTTTCACCCGGATCAGTTCGATATCGTTCTGATGGATATTCATATGCCCATCATGGATGGCCTTCAGGCGTCTGAAACCATTCGAGCTACTGGCGCGGAAACACCGATCGTCGCCGTCACTGCAGACGTGACGGATGATATGGAAGACCGTTTCGCGAGATGCGGTATCAATGGGTGTGTCACCAAACCCTATGAACTGGGATCGCTGATCTCAGCGATTGACAGAGTGTTGCAAGAGCCGAAAGAGCGTGTTGTCAGCCACCAAGAACTCACGCAACAGCAGCCTGCCGAACAATTCGGTCTAACGGCAAGCGCAACGTGATGGTCGTGCCCTCACCCGGGGTCGAATTGATGACAAAGGTCGCATCATGCAGACGTGCAAGCGCAACCGTTAGGGGAAGCCCGAGGCCCGTCCCTTCTGCGGAATAAACCGTTTCATCGGTCGATATCTGCCGGAACGGCTCAAGCGCCTTTGACATGTCGTCTCGCGCAATACCGATACCCGTGTCACTCACCTGAAGCGCGACGCGACCATCAGGCTCAACGAAGGCCGACAATCGGACGATCCCTTTCTCCGGTGTGAACTTAATGGCGTTGGATACAAGATTGAGCACCATTTGGCGCATCGCGCGTTTGTCGGCGACCACCAGCGGAACATCAGGCGCAACCGAAATCTCGAAGGATACAAGCGCCTCCTCCGCACGATGCCCAATCATTGACGCACAGGAGTCAAACAGATCGGTGAAGTCCAGATCATCGTCGTCCAACTCAAAGCGGTTGGCCTCTATTTTTGAGAGATCCAGAATGTCATTGATCAAGCTCAGCAAATGGCGGCTGGAATTGTGTATGTCGCCCACATACTCCTTGTATTGGTCATTCGCGAGCGGTCCGAAGAGCTCATTATTGATGATCTCAGAGAAGCCGATAATGGCATTAAGCGGTGTCCGAAGCTCGTGACTCATATTGGCGAGGAACTCTGATTTCGATGCGTTCGCCAACTCTGCCCGGTCGCGAGCGTCGACCAGCTGGGCGATCGCAGCGTCATTCGCAAGCACCTGTTGCGAGAATTTGTCCAGGACCTTGTTATATCGCACAGCAATCTCACCGGCCTCGGTGAAGTTCTCCACCGGAACATGGTTTGAAAAATCGCCTTTGCGGCTCTGATCTTCCATCATGTTCAAAAGGCTAAGCAGTGCTGAGCTCGCGCCATGCTCCGACACATTGAGCCCCTCGCGCTCGGCACGGGCACTCACACGCAAGGGAAGAAACGCATCAACAAAGGCAAGAGCCGAGAACGAGACGCCAAACGCGTACGCACCAATGGCAGCAACTCCCAAAAGCTGAACGCCGAGCTGTTCGACACGGTCGACGCCCTCTCCAAAGAATGAGGGATCTGCGAACACACTAACGGCGAGTGTCCCCCAGATGCCTGCAGCAAGGTGGACAGGAACGGCACCGACGGCGTCATCCACTTCCCAGATCTCAAGTTGCACCGTCGCCGCAAAACAGACGACACCGCCGATCGCGCCGATCAACACTGCATCTGATACGGCAACCATGTTGGCAGATGCGGTAATCGCGACCAGCCCCGCAAGCACGCCATTCAATACTGCGCTTGGGTGTGGTCGCCCATGCTTCATCCAGGTAAGCACGATTGCCGCGCCGCCCCCGGCAGCGGCGGCCAGTAGGGTATTGACCAAGACGATAGGGACAGTCCCGTCGAGCGACAGCGTCGACCCGCCGTTGAAACCAAACCAACCGATGAAGATCAAAAACATGCCAAGCGCAGCCATCGGCATATTGTTGGGCTCGATCTCACGGCCCTCAGGTCCAAAACGACCGAGGCGAGGACCGAGCACAAGCACCGCAGCGAGCGCAACCCAGCCGCCGACAGAGTGGACGACTGTTGAGCCCGCAAAATCAATAAAGCCCATCGCTTCGAGCCAACCCTGAGTCTCCGTGTTAAGCAGGCTCGCCCAGGCCCAATGGCCCGTGACCGGATAGATGATCGCCGCGAGCAGAACAGATGCGACGATGAAGCTTCGGAAGGACATGCGCTCTGCCACTGCACCTGAGAAAATGGTGACCGCCGTGCTGCAAAAAGCGAGTTGGAAAAAGAAAAACGCGATCAACCAAATGTCTTCGGCAGAGGGGTTGAGTCCAATACCGGGAAAAAAGCCACTCGCACCAATGACGCCATTGTCCGACGCCCCAAACATCAAGCCAAAGCCGATGGCCCAGAAAACCAGGCTCGCAATGCAAAAGTCGCTGACATTCTTCAGGGCAACATTGATTGAGTTTTTTGCCCGAACAAGGCCTGTCTCCAAACAGATAAAGCCTGCCTGCATCAGCAGAACCAACACAGTGCAGATAACAACCCATCCGGCATCTATCGTCAGAGACATACGCAACCCTCAAGCAACACCACAGACCACCATTGGCCCTTGAGACACGGGCAGGATCGTGGCCTTGAAAGCGTTAAAGCGACGAAAATGAAAATCTCAATTTGCGAAAAATGTTGCAGCGCAAACACAGAAAACAAAAAGGGCCCTGGCGGTTTCTTGCCAGAGCCCTAACGAATGAATTGTGTTTAAGCGTTATGCCGCTTTTTTGACCAGCCCGCGTTCAAGCAGAAGCTCGGCAATCTGGATCGCATTAAGGGCGGCGCCCTTGCGCAGATTGTCCGACACGCACCAAAGGCTGAGACCATTTTCCAGCGTGGGGTCAACCCGAATGCGGCTGACGAAAGTCGCATAGTCGCCCACGCAATCAACCGGCGTGATGTAGCCACCGTCTTCCCGCTTGTCGATCACAAGAATGCCCGGGGCTTCCCGCAACAGTTCGCGCGCCTGGTCATCATCAATTTCGTTTTCGAACTCGATATTGACGGCTTCCGAGTGCCCGACAAAGACAGGCACACGCACGCAGGTGACCGAGACCTTGATCTTCGGATCCAGGATCTTCTTGGTCTCGACGATCATCTTCCATTCTTCGGTCGTGCCGCCGTCTTCCATGAAGTCGCCGCCATGCGGGATCACGTTGAACGCGATCTGCGCCGGATAGACTTCTTTTTCGATCGGATCGTTGACGAAGATCGCCCGCGTCTGATTGAAGAGCTCATCCATCGCTGCTTTGCCGGTGCCAGAGACAGACTGATAGGTCGAAACAACCACCCGCTTGATCTTGGCCGCATCATGCAAAGGCTTCAGCGCCACCATCAATTGCATCGTCGAACAATTCGGGTTGGCGATGATGTTCTTCTTCGAAAAGAGATCAATGTCCTGCGGATTGACCTCCGGCACGATGAGCGGCACGTCCGGATCGGTTCGCCATTTCGAGGAATTGTCGATCACCACACAGCCCGCGGCCGCAATCTTCGGCGACCATTCACCAGAAACTGTACCACCCGCCGACATCAGACAAATGTCGGTGCCGGTGAAGTCGTAATTCTCCAGCGCCTGACATTTCAGAGTTCGATCACCGAAGGAGACTTCTTTACCCTGGCTGCGACGCGACGCAACAGCAACCACTTCGGTCGCAGGGAAGTTCCGCTCATCCAGAATGTTCAACAGTTCATGGCCCACATTTCCCGTGGCGCCAACGATGGCTACTTTCAAACCCATCTTACTTCTCCTTGAGCCCACTCGTGCTTTCTTGCCGACGAGTTCTCTTCTTCGGATGACCGCCTGATGCGATCAATCCGTGAGCATATCAGGTGGTCGGTTAAACTTTCTAACTGGTCCGCTTGGTGAGCGCAGCAAGAATTGCGTCGCCCATTTCAACGGTGCCCACCTGTTTTTTGCCCGGCTGCATGATGTCGCCCGTGCGGTAGCCGTCTGCGAGCACATCTTCGACGGCACCTTCCAGCAGATCCGCATCTGCGCCCAGATCAAACGTGTAGCGCAGAGCCATCGCAAATGAGAGCACCGTCGCAATAGGATTGGCGAGACCCTGGCCCGAAATATCTGGTGCAGACCCGTGTACCGGTTCGTACATGGCACACGCTTTACCGTTTTCATCTTTCGCGCCGAGCGATGCAGATGGCAGCATGCCGAGCGAGCCCGTGAGCATCGCAGCCACGTCTGACAACATGTCGCCGAAGAGATTGTCGGTGACGATCACGTCGAACTGTTTCGGGTTTTTCACCAGCTGCATGCCGCAATTGTCCGCGAGCATGTGCTCCAGCTGAACTTCCGGGAATTCTTCCGCGCCGAGCTTCACCATTTCCTGGTACCAGAACAGGCCGGACTGCATCACGTTCCGCTTCTCAACGGACATGACGCAATTGTCGCGCTTCTTCGCGAGATCAAACGCCACGCGTCCGATGCGTTGGATCTCGTGCGTGTCATAGACCTGCATGTCATAACCGCGGCGCTCGCCGTTCGGCAGATCATCAATGCCTTTGGGCTCACCGAAATAGACGCCGCCGGTCAGCTCCCGCACGATCATGATGTCGAGGCCTTGAACGAGCTCAGTCTTGAGCGACGACGCTTCCGCCAACGCCGGGAAGCAGATAGCGGGACGCAGGTTCGCAAACAGGCCGAGGTCTTTGCGCAAGCGAAGGAGACCCGCTTCAGGGCGCACCTCAAAGGGCACGTCATCCCATTTTGGCCCGCCGACCGCGCCGAGCATCACCGCATCAGCGGCCTTGGCTTTCTCCACCGTCTCATCGGTCACAGCGACGCCATGGGCGTCATAGCAGGAGCCGCCCACGAGCTCATTCTCAACGACCCCGTCAAATCCCCGGTTCTCGTTGAACCATTGGATGACGCGCTCGACTTCGCCCATAACTTCCGGGCCAATGCCGTCACCGGCAACGATGAGAATATTCCTGCTCATAGCGCTACTAAACCTTTGATATTATTGGCATTCTCTGAGGCGTCCACCCAAAGCAGCTCAGACCCCTGTCGAGCGCGGGTAGCACTTTTCCTCATCAAATGCGGAATTCGAGGGGGTCTTACCGCCTTTTGGGCCTGGTGTCACCCTTGCGCGCCCAGAATCCTTCTATTGGCTTCTGAATTAGGCGTGAGCTTCTATTTGCTCGCCGGAGGCCTCGGCGGCTTGTCGTCGCCCCGGCCGAAAATGTAGCCAGCAACACCACCCAGGAGCGTCGCAATGACCTCCGTTGGCATGTCGTCGCTCACCACAAGGAGCATTAGGATTGTCGGGAGCAGCAGCACAAGCCCCAGGCCTTGCAGATTGTAAGGACCTAGCCCCTTGGCCTTGATCCGGTCCGCCATGATGCGCATCCCAAACCACCCCATCATCAGCGCGAGCGCCGAGGCGGCTATCGTCGCGATCAGGTTTGTGTCCAAGCTCATTAAAACCACCCCATCAACAGCACTCCCGTCTAAAGCTATTTGGCCACCTGGACTGCTAGGCGCGACAGCGGCGCATATTCTCTAAATAGGCCGCTTCCTTTGCGCTCTTGCTTGAATTTGGATTGTTAACTTTGGGCATAAGATCCGCGATGACCGCGTCCACTGCCTTTAGGTCACCGATACCCATGACATCACCTTCAGCGCCATATCGCACAGTCATTTGGACAATCGGATTGCCGTAATGCATGGTGCAGCGCATCTGAACGGTCGTTTCTTGGACGATGAAGTGAGAAAAACCTCTTGCCTTACCTAGTTTTGCAGCGTGAACAAGTGCGAGGTTTTTGCCTTGGTCCACAGTTGTCACCTCACTAACGACTGAATTAATGAGATAGGTCTGTTCATCCAATTGCTTATCGCCATAGCCTGTCGCAGGACCATCCGCATTCAGCGATAGCCACGTTCGCTCTTCGTATTTAGTTGGACTGAAGGCCCACGACCGGAGGCCAGCCTTCGCTTCCGGTGAACACCCACTCAACATGGTCACCACAGCGCCCATCAATCCAACACAAATCCAATTGGCTGTTTTCATCTTCGTATCACCTATCTAACGCCCCAAAACCATACCGCATGCCATTCGATTAGCCTGCACAACCCGTGCTCGTTCTCTTCTGGTCAATTCCGGAAACATTTGAGCGCCGTCAAACGCCGACAGGACAGAACCCACACGATAGACTTGATGCTCTGCCGTCGATGTGACCGGATTGAATTCTACGTTGAACTCTATTCTCGGATCAGAGCGGTTAGGCGCGCCAGAACAGGTCATCTTCTGCTCGACATTGGTGATCGCAAAAGTCTCTGCACCAATTCTTTGACCCGTCTGAGCCGACCGCCACAACCCGATATCTTTCAGCCGCGTCCAAGTATCAACACCTCCGCCTTGAACAGAGATTAGGTAACTCCCATCGGCCAGCTCTTTCTCTGCATAGCCTCGCTCACCGTCAGCGGGCGCTTGGACCAACCCAAGGGATGTGTTTTCTCTCGCCTCCTGCCCGATTTGGTAACGAGAATCACAGCCGGCAAGAACGGCAGTGAGACACAGGAAGGTCGCAAACCGCATTCGCAATGTTTGGTAAGAAAAACGACGAAAAAAAATCTCAGTGCCCCCGCAAACTAATATCGGTAGTTTGCAGAGATGGGGGTTTCAGGCAACAAAAATCCCCGGAAGCGTTTGCCACCGGGGATCGTGTTAAGTGCGAAAGAGGTGAAACCTTAGAGCCAGGGCTGCTCGCTTGCCCGCTTGTCTTCAAAGGAGGTGATCTTCTCTTCCTTCTGAAGGGTGAGGCCCACATCGTCGAGGCCTTCCAGCAAACAATGCTTGCGGAAGGGATCAATGTCGAAGGAGATCGTGCCGCCATCGGGGCCTTTGATCTCCTGGGCTTCCAGATCAACAGAGACGGTCGCGTTCGCGCCGCGTTCTGCATCGTCCATCAACTTATCTACATCCGACTGTGACAGCTTGATGGGCAGAATGCCGTTCTTGAAGCAGTTATTATAGAAAATGTCCGCGAAGGACGTGGAGATGATCACCTTGATGCCGAAGTCCGCGATCGCCCAGGGTGCATGTTCGCGGGACGAGCCACAGCCGAAATTGTCGCCGGCCACGAGGATTTCCGCGTTCCGATATTGCGGCTTGTTCAACACAAAGTCCGCGATCTCTTCGCCTTCTTTGGTGTAACGCATCTCATCAAACAGGTTCTTGCCAAGACCGGTTCGTTTGATGGTCTTCAGAAACTGCTTCGGAATGATCATGTCCGTGTCGACATTCAGGATCGGCAGGGGGGCGGCAACGCCATCTACTTTTGTGAACTTATCCATGCTCGCTCTCCTCAGACTTTCCGTACATCGACAAAGTGACCGGCGATGGCAGCTGCGGCTGCCATCTCAGGCGATACCAAGTGTGTGCGTCCGCCACGGCCCTGACGGCCTTCAAAGTTACGGTTGGAGGTAGACGCGCACCGCTCGCCTTCCTGCAACTTGTCCGCATTCATCGCCAAGCACATGGAACAGCCAGGTTCTCGCCAGTCAAACCCCGCTTCGATCAGGATCTTGTCGAGGCCTTCCTGCTCCGCCTGCTCTTTCACGAGGCCTGAACCCGGTACCACCATCGCGCTCACATGGGAGGCGACCTTTTTGCCTTTGGCGACACGGGCGACTTCGCGAATGTCTTCGATCCGGCCATTGGTGCAGGACCCGATAAAGGCTCGGTCAATCTTGATGTCCGTCATGGGCGTGTTGGCCTCAAGACCCATATAGGCGAGCGCTCGCTCAACCGCTGTGCGCTTGGCTTCGTCTTCAATCTTGGACGGATCCGGTACCGCGCCTTCAATCGACACAACATTCTCGGGGCTGGTGCCCCAAGTGAGCGTCGGCGGCAGGTTGGACGCATCGAGCGTCACCACTTTGTCGTAGGTCGCGCCCTCATCCGACGGCAGCGTCTTCCAATAGGCAACGGCTGCGTCCCAGTCGGCGCCCTGTGGGCTCCGCGGGCGGCCTTTGAGATATTCAAATGTCTTTTCATCCGGTGCGATCAGGCCCGCGCGCGCACCGCCTTCGATGGACATGTTGCAGACCGTCATCCGGCCTTCCATAGAGAGGTCGCGAATGGCCTCGCCGGTATATTCCATCACATAGCCGGTGCCGCCGGCGGTGCCGATCTCGCCAATGACCGCAAGGATGATGTCTTTGGCCGTCACGTGCTCCGGCAGCTTGCCGTTCACTTCCACTTTCATGTTCTTGGCTTTGGACTGGATCAGCGTCTGGGTCGCGAGCACATGTTCCACTTCCGAGGTCCCGATGCCATGGGCCAGCGCGCCGAACGCGCCATGGGTTGAGGTGTGGCTGTCACCACAGACGATCGTTGTACCTGGCAGCGTGAAGCCCTGCTCGGGGCCGACGATATGCACAACGCCCTGACGGATATCGAGCATCTCCAGATATTCCACGCCAAAGTCTTTCGCGTTTTTCTCCAGTGTCTCGACCTGGATGCGGCTTTCTTCATCCGCAATCCCGTTCGCACGGCCTTCCGTCGGCACATTGTGGTCGGCGACCGCGAGAGTCTTCTCAGGTGCCCGAACGCTGCGGCCCGACATGCGCAGACCTTCGAAGGCCTGCGGGCTCGTCACTTCGTGCACGAGGTGGCGGTCAATATAGAGAAGGCAGGTTCCGTCATCCTGAGCATCTACCAGATGGGCATCCCAGATCTTGTCATACATAGTACGGGGACCGGACATTCTCACTTCTCCTCATGTCATGTGTTCGTCAGCAGCGAACACACTTCTTTCGTTGAACTCTATTTTGGTACCGGAGCCTTTTTGAGCCAAAAGTTGCAGACTTTTGCGTTTCGAAAATGCGACCAACAACCAAGTAATAAAAAACGGGCGAAAGGCCTTTTGGCCTTGCCCGCTCTTTTGTGTGCCTTAAAGCCTGGTCTCAGGCAGTGGCTTCTTATTTTGCAGCGGCGGACTTCTTATTATCCTGACGCTCTGCAATACGGGCCGATTTACCGCGACGGCCCCGTAGGTAGTAGAGCTTCGCACGGCGAACCCGCCCGCGACGCACAACCTTAATGCTGTCGACCATGGGGCTGTAGACAGGGAACACACGCTCCACGCCTTCACCATAAGAGATCTTGCGAACCGTGAAGCTCTCGTTCACACCTTCGCCGGACCGCGAGATGACCACGCCTTCGAACGCCTGAATACGCTCGCGGGTGCCTTCCACCACCTTCACATTCACCTGAACCGTGTCACCCGGGTCGAAAACCGGAATGTCTTTGTCCAGAGACGCAATTTGCTCTTTTTCGAGCTCTTGGATGATGTTCATCGCTTCAAACCTTTTTAAGCCGTACGGCGTGTTTTCGGGACGGATTCCCCGAAAGCGCGCGTCAGTACCACATATCAATCTGTTGTGCGACCTTCTTTGTGCATTTTTTGCCACAAATCTGGCCGCCGCTCCTTTGTTAACCTCTCGGATTGCTCCCGGCGCCAGGCCGCGACCTTTCCGTGATCTCCAGAGGTGAGAACGGCAGGGATTTCCTTGCCTTCCCAGGTCCCGGGCCGCGTGTAATGCGGATATTCCAGGAGGCCTCCTTCAAAACTCTCATCTTCACCGGAGGCGTCCGCCCCCATAACCCCCGGCAGCAGTCGGATAACCGCATCCAGGAGCGCCAAAGCCGCGGGCTCCCCGCCCGACAGCACAAAATCACCCAGGCTCACCTCTTCTAAGGCCCGCCCTTCAATGACCCGCTCGTCTATGCCCTCAAACCGGCCACAGAGAAGCACCACACCCGGTCCGGCTGCCAGTTCCCGCACCCTTGTCTGGGTCAGCGGCGCACCCCTGGGGCTCAGATAGAGCCGCGGGCGGGCATCCCCCGCGGGACTTGCCGCATCAATGGCGTCACCCAGCACATCCGCTTTCAGGACCATCCCGGCCCCGCCCCCGGAGGGGGTATCGTCAACCTGAGCATGTTTGCCCTGACCAAAGTCCCGGATATTGACCGTTTCCAGAGACCATCGGCCCTCGTCCAGCGCCTTGCCCGCCAAAGAGAACCCCAGAGAGCCCGGAAACATCTCCGGAAAGAGGGTCAGAACACTGGCACGCCAAGACTTCTCAGCCATCAGCGCCTTCTTTCCCTGCGGCTCCTTGACTGGCCCGGGCATTTTCCCGCGCCCGAGCCTTGGGGCTCCGACGGCGTTTGCGCCGCTTGGGTTTCGCCTTTTCTTCCTCGGTCTCAAAGGTGCCGAACGGCGGGTCAGCGATCAGTTTGCCGCCCGCCACATCCACACTCGGCACATTCTCCTCCGTGAAAGCCATCATGACATCACTGCCGCCACCGGCAGGCGCGATTTCCAGAATGTCCCCGGCGCCAAAATCAAACACGCCGGATACCGTTCCCAGAACCTCACCGTTAGCAGCTTCCACCGTGAGACCAACCAGATCGGCATGGAACCAGCCATCGTCTTCGACCTGGGTCTCACCGAGATCAGCCCGTGTGACGATGAGTTCCGCGCCCTTGAGCGCATCGGCAGCGTCCCGGTTTTTGATGCCCTCGAGCTCGATGGTCACCTGGCCCTTGCCGGCGCCGGTGACCTTGATCGCCCGAGAGACACCCCGAACCATGACCGGCCCATAATCGCCGATCGCATCTGGCTCGCCGGTGAAAGGCTTGACCCGAAGCCGCCCGCTGACACCGTGAGCGCCGGTGACGACGCCCAATACAATTGTCATGTCAGCTTCAGCGGCCATGGAAGAAACGCGGAAGAGGGGTTAGCCCTCAGCCGCAGCCTCTTCTGCAGGAGCTTCTTCTGCTGGTGCTTCAGCAGCTGCTTTGGCGTCTTCGGCAGCCTGACGTTCTGCTTCGAGACGCTCCTGAGCTTTCTGACCGGGCTTACCCTTGTTTGGGTTGTTGCGCGCAGGACGCTTCGCAAGACCAGCCGCATCCATGAAGCGCAGAACGCGGTCTGTTGGCTTCGCGCCATTGGCGACCCAGTGCTGAATGCGCTCAACTTCGAGCTTCACACGATCTTCGTGATCTTTTGGAAGCAGCGGGTTGTAGCTGCCGACTTTTTCAATAAAGCGGCCATCGCGCGGGGAACGAATGTCAGCAACAACAATCCGATAGTACGGACGCTTCTTGCTGCCACCCCGGGCCAGTCTGATCTTCAATGCCATCTTCTATCTCCTTAAACGGCGCGCGGCTGAACTAGCCGCGAATTGCTTTGTGATTGCGAATAACTTCCTCGATGAGGAAATTGAGAAATTTTTCTGCGAAAGCGGGATCCAGATCCGCGTCCTCTGCAAGCTTGCGCAGGCGCGTAATCTGTCTTTCCTCCCGTGCTGGGTCGGCGGGCGGCAGATCATGCTGCGCTTTCAACTCGCCAACTGCCTGTGTGCATTTAAAGCGCTCCGCCAACATGTGAATGAGGGCGGCGTCGATATTGTCGATGCTGGAGCGAAGCTTCCCAAGCACCTCGGTTGCGCGCGCGCTGTCGTCGACCTGTGTCACTTTTGGGCTCATCTTTTCTTACCCTTCTTACCGCCTCGACCAGAAGGAAGACCCGGAAGTCCTCCCGGAGCGCCCCCCAAGCCCGGCAGTCCCGGAACACCCCCTGCGATGGACCCCGTTGGCAAACCAGGCGTGCCGCCGGGCTGATCTCCCAGCAGGCGCTGTATTTCAGCTGGATCCGTTGGCATGTCTGCAGGCAGATCGGCCGGCATCTCCGGCATGCCGCCACCCAGCAGACCGCCCAGGCCTTTCATGCCGCCCTTCGCCATCTTCTTCATCATGTCCGCCATCTGCCGATGCATCTTGAGAAGGCGATTGATCTCTTGAACGGTCGTCCCCGACCCTGCCGCGACGCGTTTCTTGCGGCTGGCATTCAGGATCTTCGGATTGCGGCGTTCCGCTTTCGTCATGGACGAGATGATCGCGCTCTGGCGTTTGATGACACTGTCATCAAGCTCCGCTGCATTCATCTGCTTCTTCATCTTGCCCATGCCCGGCAACATGCCAAGCACACCGGCCATACCACCCATGCGGCCCATCTGTTTCAGCTGCTCTGCAAGATCATCCAGGTCGAACTGACCCTTCTTCATCTTTGCAGCCATCTTGTTCGCTTTTTCAGCGTCGATGGTCTCAGCCGCTTTCTCAACCAGGCTGACTACGTCGCCCATGCCGAGGATGCGGCCTGCGACGCGGTCCGGCGCGAAATCTTCTAACTCATCGAGCTTTTCACCCGTGCCGAGGAGCTTGATCGGAACACCCGTGACCGCGCGCATCGACAGCGCAGCACCGCCGCGGCCATCGCCATCTGTTCGGGTCAGCACGATCCCGGTGAGCCCAATGCGCTCGTGGAACTGTTCCGCCACATTGACCGCGTCCTGACCAGTCAGGCTGTCTGCAACAAGCAGCGTCTCATGCGGTTCGGAGACAGCGCGTACATCGGCCATCTCGGCCATCAGCGCTTCATCCACATGCAAACGGCCCGCAGTATCGAGCATGATCACATCAAAACCGCCAAGCTTCGCCGCCTGCACAGCACGCTTGGTGATGTCGACCGGCTGCTGCCCTTCAATAATGGGGAGCGTCGCGATCTCGGTCTGCTCGCCCAGAACCTTCAACTGTTCCTGGGCGGCGGGACGGCGCACGTCGAGCGACGCCATCAGAACCTTTTTCTTCTCATTCGCCGTCAGACGCTTGGCGATCTTCGCCGTGGAGGTCGTCTTACCGGACCCCTGAAGGCCCACCATCATGATGACCACCGGCGCGGCAGCGGCGAGCGAGATGGGCGCAGGCTCTGTGCCCAGCGTCTCCACCATCGCGTCATGGACGATTTTGACGACCTGCTGGCCCGGCGTCACGGAGCGCAGAACTTCCTGACCGACGGCGCGTTCGCGCACCTTGTCGATAAAGCTCTTGGCGACAGGGAGTGCCACATCAGCTTCCAGGAGCGCGCGGCGAACCTCGCGCAGCGCCTCGTCCACGTCTTTCGGTCCAAGCGCACCCTTGCCTCTCAGACTGTCAAAAACGGACCCAAGCCGATCTGTCAAATTCTCAAACATCGCACCCTTTATCGGCAGATTTCCGCCGGAAAATGGCAAAGCACAAAAGCACCTGTGAGCGAACCCTCGCCGACAGGTGGTGATCCCGGCCTCTCTCAAGAGACCTCGTCAGGACCGAAGCATGTCATAAAGCGCTTCCAGGAAAAGTGGGTTTCCGGTTTTCCGTCCGGAAGCGCGCAGACAAATTGCTCCGAAAGAGCGCGCAAACTAGGCAGAAAGACGCTTTCTGTCAAACTACGCCCAGAAAACAGCCTTAGCGGCCATTAACCGCGTTTCCTAACAAGCCGTTAACAGGCTGGGGATAGGTTGGCCCCATGATTGATGCACTCGGCACAGCGACCCAGGGCGCGCACAACGCCCTCCAAAGCTTCGACCAGGCGGCAACCCAAATCGCCAAAGCCGGCGCAAACGCTGTGGAGCAGGTGACCAACAAGGGCACCACGCCGCCCGCACCCAATGACGGCATTGTCAAAGCCGTTGTCCAGATGAGCCAGGCCGAAACCAACTACGCCGCGAACGCGAAGGTTATCGAGACCGTCGACCGCCTGATGGGCGAAACCCTCGACATTCTTGCCTGACTTAACCCCCGGCCTCGTCCAAGCATTCAATCAGCAGTTTGAGCTGCGCCATTCCGAAGAGACGCATATTCTGAAAACGGTCCGAAAGGCCCGTCTCAACAAGCCTTGCCTTCGAAACAGGCCCTGAAACAGCGACGACCGCGGTGCCCGCGGGAGGACCATAGGGTGAGCCCGTTGGACCCGCCGCCCCCATCTCACTCGTCGCCCAGTCTGAGCTCATTTGAGCTTTGAAACCGTCGGCCAGGGCCTGCGCAAACTCAGGTGTGAGGGGTTCCAGGCCTTCAAGCTTCAAGGTCGATGGGTCCCGCAAAGCACGGCCCGCCTCTCGGGTATAGATGACAGACGCCCCAAGAAAGAAAGCCGACGCCCCTGGCTGCGCAATCAGCGACGCGGCAATAAGCCCGCCGACGGAACTTTCGCTCACCGCGATTTTCTCGCCCCTCGATTTCAATCGATCTGCGACATCTTTGGCGAACGGCAATAGAGCGTCCATGTTTCAACTCCTTCACGAGACATTTACTGGACCCGGACCACATTATCAGAATGCTGGTCGCATAACTCTAAACTCGTCGATATTGTAGAACGGCAATCGGAGGAAATATGCGCGTTCTTCAACTTGTCAAGACAAGCCATGGTGCTCGTTGGGCACTAGAGCAGGTTCAAGAACTTTGCAAAATGGGCGCGGAAGTGCATGTGGCGCTTCCGAACTTGGCTGGCGGGTTTGCCAACGCCTGGGCCGAGAGTGGCGCAAAGATCCATATCGTTGACATTGAGTTCCCAGCGCGAGAGCCCTGGCGTCTCCCGTCTGTGATCTCGGCTTTCCGGAATCTTGTGGAAAGTGTGCAGCCGGACCTGATCCACAGCCATTTCGTCAGCACCACACTGACAATGCGGACGGCTCTGCGAGGCGACCAATCCATAAAGCGCATCTTTCAAGTACCAGGTCCGCTTCATCTGGAGAACGCACTCTTTCGCAACTGGGAACTGGCTGCCAGCAACAGCCAGGACTATTGGATCGCTTCGAGCGCCTTTATCGAAAATCTGTATCACAAGGCAGGCGTGGCGAGAGACCGAGTTTTTCTGAGCTACTACGGAAACTATCTCAGTGACGAAATTTCTTCGGCGCGGACGGAGATGCGGAAGCTTTTTGGGATTTCAGAAGAGCAGCGCGTTGTAGGCAGCATCAGCTACATGTACCCACCCAAATATTATCTTGGGCAATTGCGCGGACTAAAGCGCCACGAGGTCCTGATCAAGGCCTTTTCTCACTTGGGGAATCTGCGCAATGACGTGACGGGCCTGCTGATCGGCGGGCAATGGGGCGGAGGAAAATCCTATGAGCGCCGACTGCGGCGGCGCGCTAGGTCTGTGGCCTCCATGCGGGTCGAAATGCCGGGAGCCATTCCGCCTCAAAATTCGCAGAACGCTTGGCCGCTGTTCGATCTCGTCGTCCACATACCGAGCACAGAGAACTGCGGGGGAGTGGTTGAGCCACTGGCCGCCGGTGTTCCGGTTCTAACAAACCGCGTTGGCGGAATTCCGGAGGTGGTCGTCAACGGCATCAGCGGCGTTTCAATTGGCGATGACTCATCAAAAAATGTCGCTGTCGCAATAAACCGTGCTCTCAACGACTTACCACACTTGGACAAGATGGCGAGGAACGGCCAAAGCCTTGTTAAAACAATGTTCGATGTGCGTCGCACCGCTGCTGAGGTGCATGCCATTTACGAACACATATTGCGCGACGGGCAGCGGCCTGAATCCTTCAACAGCAAAGCTTTTCTGGAACAGAAGGATCAAAGAAAGACAGCCAACGTCGTGCAGCTCAAAAACCCCAGACCTTAGGTCAAAAAGCCGCTGCACTGATGCCCAGCCGTCGGCGCGCCGCGAGGTACATGGCTGCTGCCGGCAATGCGGTTGTTAGAGCCGTCGCCACCGACGCTCCCACCATCCCAAATGGTGGAATAAGCAAACCGTTGAGGATGAGGTTGGCCCCAACACTGAAAAGCAAAATCCGGGCAGCCGTGGCTTCACCCGATGTCATCGTCAATAAGATCGCTACAGGGCCAAAACACGCCGCAAGCGTCTGCCCGCCGACCAATATAAGGAGGGGGACATAAGCGGCCACAAACTCATCACCAAAAACACCCAATATTAGATGCCCCAACGCAGCGAAAAGCACACCCATTGGTAGCAGGGTCGCCAGGGAAAATCGGGCCATCAGCTTCACAATGCGCGCCAACGCGTCCGTGTCATTGTTCGCATGAAAGCTTGCAATCATCGGAGCGCCGATAGATCCGAGCGCGATGATCGCAAATATCGAGACGGCGGAGAGACGGCTGGCGACAGAGTAAAGACCAGACTGATCGGTTGTCGTCAGGACGCCAAGCATGACGATGTCCGTTTGGGTCAGAACAAGGCTTGCCCCGGAGACGAGCAACAATTGGGTCGACACTTTCCGCCAAGCCACCGTGTCGCTTTCTGCTTTTGCAGAATTAACAGCGTCTGGGAGGCTTTGTTTCAACCAGAAGCCGCCCAACACCACACCTATCGCAGCCCATGCAGCGGTGATCGCCATCGCGTCAGCGCCTTTAAGTGGAACGCCGGCAATGAACAAAAGCGCCACGACAATCAAGACACCGTAGGGGCGAATGACCAGGTCGGGAATCTGCGCACGAACAATCCAGAGGCGTCCCCGCAAGGCATACTGGTTCATGTGCGAAAGTGAAATGAGCACCAAGCATAGAACGCCCCAATACGCCGTCCCACGAAGAGCAGCAGCGACAGAGGCACCTGAGAAGAAAAGCGCTACGAGACAGACGAGGGCAATTGCGACAGAAACGATGCCGACTCGGCTCATCATCCAGACGATGACGCCCTTCAGCAAACCCCATTCTTGTTGGGCGGAATAGGCCGAAACAAAACGCAACATGCCGCTATCCATCCCCTGACGCGCCGCCATGCTGAGCAAGAGAACCACGGACAGGACAAACGCATAGTGGCCAAACGCTTCGACGCCTAAAACACGCGCCAGAACGGCATTCATGACCAAAAAGCCCACAAGACCTGAGCCCTTCAGGACCACGTCGCGCGCGCCATTAACCAGAAGCTTTCGAGACTGTGGGTCTTGCGCCAAAAACCGGTCTGACATCTCGGCCAATAGTGATCTTGATCGACTCATGCGAACCTTAGGGAAAGCCAAGTGAAAGCAGCAAAACAGCGGATTTTGCGGGTGCCCTGCCCGCCTTCATATCACTTCAAGACCGCAAAAGCCCAGATCGCTCCGGCCTTCGCTTCCCAAACACCTTCGATTTACTGGCATTTCAGGGCCAAAAAGGCCATATAACGCCCACAATGACTGACGTGAACGCCATACCTTTTCGGAAAATGAACGGACTCGGCAATGATTTTGTCGTGGTGGACGTGCGCGCGCATGCCGTCGTCTTCTCGAATGCCGTCGTGCGCGCCATCGCGAACCGCGAAACGGGCATTGGGTGTGATCAATTCATTCTCATTGAGCACCCGCGATCCGGCGGCGATTGCTTTATGGGCATTCGAAATGCAGACGGTGACGAAGTGGAAGCCTGCGGCAACGCTGCACGCTGCATCGCCGCCCTGATGCTCGACGAAACCGGGAAGACGGAAGTCATCGTCGAAACAATTGGCGCGATCACCAAAGGCTGGCGCGCCGACAATGGCGACATCACCGTCGACATGGGCGCCCCGAAGCTCGCTTGGGATCAAATTCCCCTGGCCGAAGAGATCCGGGACACACGGGGCATTGAACTTCAGATCGGTCCCATCGACGCGCCCATCCTGCATACGCCGGCAGCGGTAAACATGGGCAACCCTCATGCGATCTTTTTTGTGGATGACATTGAAGCGATCGACTTGAGCCAGGTCGGGCCATTGCTGGAGAACCACCCCATGTTCCCTGAGCGAGCGAACATCTCGCTTGCCCATGTGACCGACCGCGGACACATGGACCTGAAGGTCTGGGAACGCGGCGTCGGCCTCACCCAGGCCTGCGGCACGGCCGCTTGCGCCGCTGCGGTTGCCGGCGCGCGGAAGCGCCTGACCGAGCGGGCGGCTACTGTCACCCTGCCCGGCGGAGACCTTCAGCTCGAATGGCGCGAGAGCGACGACCATGTATTGATGACCGGTCCGGCGACCTTTGACTATGAAAGCGTGCTGGACAACCGCTTTTTTGAGGCCGCCTGATGTCGACCGCGACGCGCAAGGCAACAACAAAGCAGGACGTCGACATCGTGACCTTCGGCTGTCGCCTGAACAGCTATGAGTCAGAGGTCATGAAGGCGCACGCGGCCAAAGCGGGCCTCGACAATGCGATCATCTTCAACACCTGTGCCGTCACTAATGAAGCGGTGCGCCAAGCACGCCAGGCAATCCGGAAAGCGCGCCGTGATAATGAGGATGCCCGCATCATAGTGACCGGGTGTGCCGCCCAGATCGATCCCGCCCAGTTTGGCGACATGGACGAAGTCGATCTTGTGATCGGCAATGAAGAAAAGACGGACGCCACAGCGTATGCGCGCCTCGCCGTGGAAGGCATCGGGTCCGAGCGGATCCGCGTCAACGATATCATGTCGGTGAAGGAAACCGCAGGGCACCTGGTCGAGGGCTTTGAAGGCCGCGCCCGTGCCTTTGTTCAGGTGCAAAACGGCTGCGATCATCGCTGCACATTCTGCATTATCCCCTATGGACGCGGCAATTCACGATCTGTCCCGGCGGGCGAAGTTGTCACCCAGGTGCGCGCCCTCGTCGAGAACGGCTATAGCGAAGTGGTCGTCACAGGGGTCGACATCACCTCTTACGGATCAGACCTTCCCGGCAACCCCACGCTTGGCAATCTCTGCACGCGCATTCTGAAGCTCGTGCCGGATCTGAAACGCTTGCGTCTCTCGTCCATCGACAGCATTGAGGCCGATCCGGAATTGATGCGTCTCATCGCCGACGAAGAGCGGCTCATGCCGCATCTCCACCTCTCATTGCAGGCAGGGGACAATATGGTGCTGAAGCGCATGAAGCGGCGTCATGCCCGTGAAGATGCCATCGCCTTCTGCCGCGAAGCGAAACGCTTGCGACCGGAATTGGTTTTCGGTGCGGACATCATTGCCGGCTTCCCCACGGAAACTGAGACGATGTTCGAAAACTCGCTTCGCCTGGTCGAAGAGTGCGACCTCACCTGGTTGCACGTCTTTCCCTACTCGGCCCGGCCCGGCACACCCGCTGCACGCATGCCGCAGGTCGACGGAAGTCTCATCAAAGAACGCGCCAAGCGATTGCGCGATGCCGGCGCAACAAGAACCGACGCATTCTTGAACAGCCGCATCGGCCAGATTGAAAATGTCCTGATGGAAACGGCAACGCGAGGGCGGACCGAACAGTTTGCCGAGATCATGATCGCGAACACCGCACAGCCGGGCACGATCATCCGAACAAAGGTCACTGACATCGCAGACGGACAGCTGATGGGCGAGGCACACGCGTGAGCGAAACCGAAGACACCAAAGAGGAAGCGCCGGAGAAAAAATCCCTCTTCAAACGCATGAAAGAGGGGCTGACACGCTCTACCCGCGCCATGTCGGACGGCGTGACAGGCATCTTCACTAAGCGCAAACTGGACGGCGAAACACTCCAGGACCTTGAAGACCTTCTCGTCACATCGGATCTCGGTCTCGATGTCGCGGTGGAAATCACCGAAGCCGTCGCCAAAGATCGCTACGACAAAGAAGTCTCGCCGGAGGAAGTGCGCACCATTCTGGCCGACGAAGTTGCCCGCGTGCTGAAACCGGTCGAATATCCCTTCCGCGTGGATGCGGCAAAAAAACCATTCATCACGCTGGTCGTCGGCGTCAACGGTGCGGGCAAAACCACCACCATCGGCAAAATCGCCTCAAAGACCAAAGCGGAAGGCAAGTCGGTTATGCTGGCGGCGGGCGATACATTCCGCGCCGCAGCGATTGAACAGCTCACAGTTTGGGGTGAGCGGGTTGGTGCTCCTGTTGTGACGACAAAAGTCGGGGGTGATGCCGCCGGGCTCGCCTTTGAAGCCGTAGAGCGTGCGCAAAAGGAGGACACCGACCTCCTGATGATCGACACCGCCGGGCGCCTTCAAAACAAATCAGACCTGATGGCGGAACTTGAGAAGGTTATTCGCGTTATTCGTAAGCTCGACGACACAGCGCCCCACGCCACCTTGCTCGTGCTCGACGCCACAACGGGTCAGAACGCCCTTAACCAGGTTGAGGTCTTTACCAAGACTGCTGGGGTCACGGGACTGGTCATGACAAAGCTTGATGGCACCGCACGCGGCGGTATTTTGGTCGCAATCGCCCGCAAATATGGCCTACCTGTTCATATGATCGGTGTAGGAGAAGGAATTGACGATCTACAGGACTTTTCAGCCGACGCCTTTGCAAAAGCACTAACGGGTGCCTGATCCGACCGATCTTCCTGCGCGTAAACAGACAAAGCTCCCGAACAGACTGGGCAAATAGCGAGTAACATGACCGACATAGCGGAAAAGACAGACGACACAGCTGCTCAGGCATCAAAGAGCCAGGGCGGACAAGGGATGAGCAGCCAACAATGGGTCCGGATGAGCCTGGAGCTCGCGCCGCTTATCGTGTTTTTCCTGCTGAACTCTCAATCCGGCAATTTCTTCGGCAACCCGCCTGAGCAAAACATCTTCTACGCGACCGGCGGCTTTATGATCGCCACGGCTATCTCGCTGACCGCGACCTATGCCCTGCACAAAACCATACCGATGATGCCACTGGTGACTGGCGGTTTTGTCCTGGTCTTTGGCGGACTGACCGTCCTGTTGCAAGACGAGCAATTCATCAAAATCAAGCCCACCATCACAAACATTCTTTTCGCGACCGGTCTGTTGGGCGGATTAGCCTTTGGCAAACCCACCATGAAGTATCTTTTCGATGGTGCGTTTAAGCTCGACGAAATGGGCTGGCGGAAACTCACTTTCCGCTGGGGCACCTTTTTCATCTTCCTCGCCATTGTAAACGAGATTGTCTGGCGGAACTTCTCGACAGACTTCTGGGTCAGCTTCAAAGTGTTTGGGATCATGCCCATCACAGCCGTCTTCGCCATGTTCCAGGTGAAGGTCGTGTCTGACCATCAACTGGTAAAGCCGGAAGAAGACACCAAAGACGCTTGAGGGACTAAAGCCACTTAGCTGATGCACCGTGCGGATGCGCCACAGCGAGGTCTTGCGTCGCGCCACCCGGCCAAACATTCAGCTGAAGATGGGGCGGATCTTTAACATCGATGGGCTCAAGACGCAGCCAGGCAATCGGGCTCTTCCCAGTTGCCCTATCACCCGCCTGACGGATCGTACGCTCGATATCTGCGCGCATTTCCTCAGGCATGTATTGCCACATGATCGTATGGGCGATGACCCGGACCGCGTTGGGTGCTGAACCCTCGAGAGCTTCTCGCACAAACACATCGGCGCTCTGCTGAACGACACGTGTGCCAAGTTCTTCGGCAATGCGAATAGCGCCCCGAAGACGCGCGAGGCGGTCCGGTTGGTCCGGCCAGATATAGGATTCCAATCGCCGTTGGTTTTCCCGTGAGCCGATATCTACCGGGGCGATATCACACCCCGCGCGATATTCAACAGTGAGAGGCGCGTCGAGAGGGGGCACCCCACCATGCCAATCAGGCACAAGCGAAACAGCGGATGTCTTGTCTCCCCAGGTCTGATCCCCAAAGGCATAGAAAAACCGATCAAAGCCGAGATTCAGCCCCGCGCTGGCCCCGATCTCAAAGACATGGAGAGGAAGCCCGGTTTGTTCCACAATCGATAGGTAGCCGCCAATCATGATGCTGGACCGCCCGACCTCGTTTGTTTGAGGTGGTCCTGTCAGATAGGCCTCATAGTGGGACCGGTTTTGCTTGATATCCTCCACCAATACCGCACGCAACACATCGTCGCTTTGATCAACGCGACCGGCGGAACCATAGAGACGACCCAATGCACTTTCCGGATCATCTAGCGCCCGACGATGAAAGGCGCCTGCAACCCGCAACGCGAGTGCCGCCGCAACAGGTTCCTCTGAAAAGCCAGCGAGCAGGTCGCTCACAATGCCGCCAGACTCGATATCCTGCGCCGAGACCCTCAGCACCTGACCCGTGAAGGGCGACCCCAATTGATCACAGAAGCCTGCCTGCAGTTTGAACGCGTCGACGACTTGCGAAGGGCTTGTCATGCGCCCTTCGCTCCGCCGGGCATCTGATTGCCAAGCTCACCTTCAGGGTTGGTAAAGGGCACGATGGAGTCCTGCCCCAGCACAGAACGGAATTGGGTGAGAGCCCAATACACACTTGGAAAGGCAAGCTCGTCCCAGGGAATTTCATCCCAGGTAAAGAGGCCGACATCCAGGCTTTCAGCGCCAGCGGAAAACTCCCGCGTCGGTAATTCTGCCCGGTACATTAACTGTACCTGTGAAATACGCGGAATGTTGTAGACCGCAAGCAGATCTTTGATCGCAATCTTCGCATTTGCTTCTTCAAACGCTTCTCTGCGCGCGCCTTCTTCAGTGGTTTCGCCCTCTTCCATAAACCCGGCCGGCAAGGTCCAAAACCCAAGACGCGGTTGTATGGCTCTGCGGCACAGAAGGAACGCATCGCCATACGTTACGACTGACCCAACAACAATCTTTGGGTTTATATAATTAATGAAACCACAAGTGTCGCAAACTGCTCTTGGAAAATTGTCCCCATCGGGAATGCGATGACTGAAACCACTTGGCGCCGGTATGCCGGGTTTTGCAGTGCCCTTTTTTTCATCGTTGCTGCCCATAACGCCTTCACCCACCTCATCCGCTTACGGATTGATCAAATTAGGGCGACAATTTGACGCCCTCCGACAATTTCAAACTAATTTAACACAAGAAATTGAACGCCACCGTCACCATCTGCATAACAATACTTGGCGCAAGAAACCAAATATGCGATCTACTGCGGCAACAGAATAATCAATGAGTTCCAAAGGAGTTACAATGGCGACTCGTAAGTCGAAAGGCTTCGACCTGGATGGTTCCCTCAGCCACCTGCTTCGTCGAACACAACAATTTGCTTATGACCAATTCGCACAGGCAGTGAGCGACAGCGGTTTGACCCCCCGGCAGTTTGTCGTTCTTGTTGCCGTTGGCGACGCAGAAGGCCTAAGCCAAACTGATCTGGTGAACCGGACCGGCATCGATCGCTCCACATTGGCCGATATGGTGGCCCGAATGATCGACCGTGGACTCCTGACGCGGAAACGCACCAAAGAAGACGCGCGTGCAAACTCAGTCCGCCTGTCTGCAGCAGGCCGACGGGCACTCACGGCAGCCGAACCTGGCGCACAGGCGGCGGAGACCGCACTCCTCGCACTGATCCCGAAAACGGTTCAAAAAGACCTGAAGAAAAACTTGGGGCTCCTCGCAGATGCGGTCACCGAGGCGAAGGAAGCAGCGCCAGCACCGAAGAAGAAGGTCGTGACACGCAAAAAAACGGCAAAAAGGAAAACGCCGGCACGCAAGAAAACCGCTCGCCGTAAATAAGAGCCACAAGAAAGCAATTCAAAGACGCCGGTGACCATGGTCGCCGGCGTTTTTCATTAGGCGTCGAGCGACGCCGCTACCCTAGATGGTGATATCGAGAAGAGACCCTGGCAAACGAGGTGCTTCATTCTCAGTCGTTGCCAGCTTCTCGTGCGCAAACGGTGCTTCACGACGTCCGGCACTGACCGAAACAGTGTCGATTGGCTGGAAGGCAATTTTGGCCGCGTCATCGGGCGCCTCAGCGCTCGGCGTCTCGGCAGCGTAAGCACTACGCCCGCCATCGCGGTTCGCCGCATCCAACGCTTCCGCGCTGATCTCAATCTTGAAGGCTTCGGTTTCTTCCGCAATCCGGCGGACCGGCGTCACGCCCTTTGAGGGAGCCGCTTTGGGGTCCAGCACGAACCCGGTCGGCGCAGTGGTGCGCGGCGCAACGGTTTTCTGCGCATACGCTTGCGCGGCTATCTGTGCTGCACTGACCACCGGTTTCATTTACGAAGGAGTAACCCTAAAAAATCGCGATTTGGCCCAAACCCTGGGATATCGGCGATTATTAAACAGTTAGGGCTAACAAACGCTTAAAGGGCGTCGGAGCTGACTGGGGAAAAGCCGTCTGCCCGGGCGCGCTCAATGGCGGGCAGAATCTTCTGAACAAGGCTGTCTGGATCAATGGCGCCGACATGCTTGAGGATGATTTTGCCCTCTTTATCCACCACAAACGTCTCCGGTACCCCATAGACACCCCAATCGATGGAGACACGGCCATCGCGGTCCGCCCCAACCCGCTCGAAAGGGTTGCCAAGTGTGGCGAGGAACCGCTGGGCGGCATCGCCACTGTCTTTGTAATTGAGGCCAAAGATCGGCGCCCCACTTTCCCGCGCCAGCGCCTCCAGCAGAGGATGCTCCTGTCGACAGGGCACACACCAGGATGCCCAGACATTCACGACCGTCACCTCACCCTGAAGCAGATCATCCGTCGCAAATCCTGGCACACCTGTGTCTGCCACGGCAGGAAGGGTGAATTGAGGCACAGGCTTGCCCAACAGCGCCGAGGGGACTTCCGACGGGTCGCCGCCAAAGATCGCTACGTAGAAGAGAGCCGCGAGGCCAAAAAACCCCGCTACGGGGAGAAGCGTCGAGAGCTTCATGCGCGTTTGCGCTCCGCCCGCGCCTCAAGTTCCGCGACAAGGCGCTTTTGTTTCTTGAGATCAAACCAGCTTTGAAGAGCCAAGCCCGACATCACAACGGCCGCAATCAGGAACGATGACCAGATATAGGGACCATACCCACCCATGTCGAAGAATTCTGCCCAACTCTCCATGAGACTACGCCGCCGCTTGCTGCATCTGAAGGGTCCGCACCCTGCGCCGCAGAATTTCCGCGCGCATGCGCACCATCATCACGCCGATAAAGAAGAAGGTGAAGCCGAGCGCCACCACAAAGAGCGGCCACAGCAGAGACGAGTGGATGGTCGGACCATCCAACCGAAAAACACTCGCGGGCTGATGCAGCGTGTTCCACCAATCAACCGAAAACCGAATGATCGGAAGATTGACCGCACCCACGATGGCCAGCACAGCCGCCACGCGTGCCGCCCGGTTCGGATCTTCGATGGTTGCCCAGAGCGCCATATAGCCCAAATAGATGAAGAAGAGCACCAACGTCGAAGTAGTCCGTGCATCCCACACCCAATAGGTGCCCCACATGGGCTTGCCCCAGAGGCCACCCGCAACAAGCGCGAGGAACGTGAACACAGCGCCAATGGGGGCGGCCGACTTCGCCGCGACATCAGCCAGCGGATGCCGGAAGATCAGCGCCACAATGCTCGATGCCACCATGATGCCGTACCCAAACTGGGAGAGCCAGGCCGCCGGTACATGTACAAACATGATCCGCACGCTGTCGCCCTGCTGATAATCCGGCGGCGCGACAAAGAAGGAGAGATAGAGCCCGATCCCAATGCCCGCGCCAGCCAGCGCCCAGACATAGGGGAGCACCGTCGCGGAAAAATTCATGAACCGCGTGGGGTTGGCATATGTATGAATTGACCAGGCCATATCAGTCTGATGTAGCCCGCTGCGTGCGGGTCAGCAAGTCACGTTCGCAGGGCATGTCGCCGCAGTATTTCAGGTGCGCAGACGTCATTTGACCGCAACTCTCAAAGCCGCCGCCCCACCAACAGGCCCAACCACCAGCGAGGCAAGGCTCACAGCGCCCAGCAGAAGCAGGGATTGTCCGCCTAAATCGCCTGGAACCGCCACCAGGGCGGCCCTGCTGGCACTGACACCAAAGATCAGAACCGGCACATAAAACGGCAGAACGAGAAGGGAGATGAGGAGGCCACCCCGACGCACGCCTACCGCGAGCGCCGCCCCCACAGCACCTAAAAGAGACAAGGCGGGTGACCCGATCAGCATGGCCCCCATCAGCGGCAACATGCCATCGAGCGGCAGATTGAGCATGAGGCCCAGGATCGGCGCGGCGATCACCAGTGGCAGGCCCGTCGTCAACCAATGGCTCACCGCCTTTGCCAACACCGTGAGCTCCAACGGTTGCGGCGCCAGGACGAGGAGATCCAGCGTGCCGTCTTCCTGATCGGCCTGAAACAGACGGTCGAGCGTCAGCAGCGCCGAGAGCAGAAGAGCCACCCACAGCATGCCCGGCGCGATGCGGGTCAAAAGGTTGAGATCAGGACCGATCCCAAAGGGCACGATCGACAGCACGATCAAAAAGAAAAAGACCGCCATGCCGCCGCCACCGCCGACGCGGGCCGCGAGCCGCACATCCCGGCGTACCAAGGCGAAGAAAGCACTCATGCCATCTCCCCCATATCGAGGGTCCGCGCGCCCTCTATGCCGAGACTGACATGGGTCGCCGCAACAATACTGCCCCCTTGTTCAAGATGGGTCCGCATCAGGTTGGCAAGCGCCGCAATGCTCACCTTATCCAGCGACACGGTGGGCTCATCGAGAAGCCAGAGCGGCCGTTCAATGAGCGCGAGGCGCGACAGGCCCAGCCGCCGCTTTTGCCCGGCAGAGAGAACACCTGCGGGCAGGTGACCAAGGTGATCGAGGCTGAAGGTTTCCAGAGCCACGTCGACACGCTCTGCAGAAACGCCATAGAACGCCGCCCAGAAGGACAGATTTTCCAAGACACTGAGAGGGGCTTTCACCGCGTCCAGGTGCCCCGCATAAAGCGTGACATCAGCGATGGTCTGATCATCGCCCAACCCCTCCAGCACAATCTCGCCACCTGAAACCTCCAGCAGGCCACCGAGCTGCCGCAAAAGGCTTGATTTGCCGGAACCGTTCGGACCCACAAGTGTCAGCATCTCGCCGGGTGCCACCTGAAAGGACAGATCACGGAAGACTTCGCGCTCACCACGCACACAGGAAAGGTTCGCGACAGTGAGACCGGTCAGCGCCTCAGATATCGTCAAAATTGCCGCCTCGCCCCTTGCCACCCGCAAACCGCGTGGCCCCCGCAAGGGTCTCTCCAGACGCGAGCACAGACCGCCCTCGGATGGTTTCACCCGCCATTGCCTGATCGTAGGGAAGATCCCACTGTTCATAGGCCGACAACCGGTCACTTCGCAGGCAGTTTTGCGGGAACCGTGCCATATCGGCCGCCAACGCCTCGGCAGCCGCGCGGCCTTCGCCCGTCGGCACCACTCGATTGGCAAGCCCGAAACTGAGGGCCTCCTGGGCATCCACAGGCCGCCCGGTGAGGATTAAATCCATAGCCCGCGAATGGCCAATAAGGCGCGGCAAACGAACAGTACCCCCATCCACCAGGGGGACACCCCAGCGTCGGCAGAAAACGCCCATGACAGCGTCTTCTTCTACGACCCTCATGTCGCACCACAGAGCAAGCTCCAGGCCGCCAGCAACCGCATAACCCGAAATGGCACCGATCACCGGCTTCGACAAAATCATCCGGGACGGACCCATCGGCCCATCAGCGGCCAACCGATCAAACTGAAGGCCCGTGCCGACAGGAGAGACGCTATTGCCGCTTCCACCACCCTTGCTCACCGCTTTCAGGTCAGCACCTGCGCAAAAGGTTCCATTTGCCCCGACAAAAACACCCACAGACGCCTTGTCATCCTCTTCAAACGCAAGAAAGGCTTCGGCCAACGCTTCTGCGGTCGTCCGGTCAACCGCATTTCGGACATCCACGCGGTCGATAATGATCGTCGTTACGGGCCCGTTTTTTTCTGTTCTTACAGCCATGTCAAAACCTGTTCTCTATTGCCTCAAAACCAACATGCAAAACCGCAGGTGAGCCTTGTAGATTTTTGCTCATTATCCGTCATATTGCCCCCTTACGGCCATAGCCTTCCTACATGTTTCTGACTATAGTCCGCCCCGTCGATTGGCGCGGGCGCGCCATTTGGCGCAGCACCACATTTTTCGAGGAGAGCGGACCCCATGGCCCAGAAAACGGCTAAGAAATCGGCGAAGAAAAAAGCCCCTGCCAAAAAGAAAACAAGCGCGAAAAAGGCGGCCAAGAAGAAGCCTGCGGCAAAAAAGAAAGCTGCCAAAAAAGCGGCAAAGAAAAAGGCACCAGCTAAAAAGAAGGTAGCCGCGAAGAAGAAGGCTTCTGCCAAGAAGAAAACTCCTGCGAAGAAAAAAGCTGCAAAAAAGAAGGTAGCTAAGAAAAAGGCCTCCAAGAAAAAAGCGCCCGCGCGGAAGAAGGCTGCAAAGAAAAAAGTAGCGAAGAAGACAGCGAAAAAGAAAACCGCCAAAAAGTCTGCGGTAAAGGCGAAGAAAAAAGTCGCTAAGAAAAAGGCCGCAAAAAAAGCGTCCAAAAAGAAAGCGCCGGCTAAGAAGAAAACACCGGTGAAAAAGGCAACCGCTCGCAAAGCCGCGCCAAAAGCGAAAGCGCCTGCGAAGAAAGCGCCCGCAAAGAAGGCACCAGCCAAGAAAGCACCAGCGCGGAAAGCGGCTCCAAAAGCAAATCTGACACCGCTCGGCACCAACAGTTTCGACGCCTATTCGACCCTCAAGGTCGGCAGCAAGAATTACGTCTACTACGACCTCAAAAAGGCAGAAGAAAACGGCCTGGACGGCGTTTCAAGCCTGCCCTTCAGCCTGAAAGTGCTGCTGGAAAACCTGCTGCGCTTTGAAGATGGCCGGACCGTGAACAAAGCAGACATCACAGCCGTCAAGGACTGGCTGAAGACACGCAAGTCCACCCGTGAGATCGCTTATCGCCCGGCGCGCGTGCTGATGCAGGACTTCACTGGCGTACCTGCAGTGGTGGACCTAGCCGCCATGCGGAATGCGGTCGCCAAGCTGGGCGGCGACCCAAAGCGGATCAACCCGCAGGTGCCCGTCGATCTCGTCATCGACCATTCTGTGATGGTGGACAAGTTCGGCACACCAACGGCGTTCAAAGAGAACGTCGACCTGGAGTATGAGCGCAACCAGGAACGCTATGAATTCCTGCGCTGGGGCAGCCAAGCCTTTGACAATTTCCGCGTTGTGCCACCCGGCACCGGCATCTGCCACCAGGTGAACCTGGAATATCTCGCGCAGGCCGTTTGGACCCGCACCGAGAAAGACGGCGCGTCCAAGACCGTTGAAATGGCCTACCCGGACACCTGCGTTGGCACAGACAGTCACACCACCATGATCAACGGCCTCTCGGTCCTTGGTTGGGGTGTGGGCGGCATTGAGGCGGAAGCCGCAATGCTTGGCCAGCCTGTCACCATGCTGATCCCGGAAGTGGTTGGCTTTAAACTCACCGGCAAGCTGAACGAAGGTGTGACCGCAACTGACCTCGTGCTGAAAGTCGTGGAAATGCTCCGCGAGCTCGGCGTGGTCGGCAAGTTCGTCGAGTATTTCGGCAACGGCCTGGATCACCTATCTCTCGAAGATCAGGCAACCATCGCCAACATGGCACCGGAATATGGTGCCACCTGCGGCTTCTTCCCGATCGATGCAGAGACCATCAAATATCTGCGCGCCACTGGTCGCGACAAAGCCCGTGTGGACCTTGTGGAAGCCTACGCGAAAGCACAGGGCATGTTCCGAGATGCGGACACACCCGATCCGGTCTTCACGGAAACCCTGGAACTGGATCTAGGCACGGTCGTCCCCGCTCTTGCCGGACCAAAGCGTCCGCAGGACCGGGTGGACCTTACCGGACTTGCTGACAGCTTTGCCTCAACCCTTGAAGGCGAGTACAGCAAGGCAGCAGAGGCAGACACACGCTTCGATGTGGAAGATGAAAACTTCACCATCGGCCACGGCGACGTCACCATTGCGGCCATCACGTCCTGCACCAACACCTCCAACCCGAGCGTGTTGATTGCGGCGGGCCTCGTAGCACGGAAAGCTCGGGCACTCGGCCTCGAAGTGAAGCCATGGGTGAAAACATCTCTCGCCCCTGGTTCCCAGGTCGTGACGGAATATCTTGAAAAAGCAGGCCTGCAGGAAGATCTCGATGCCATGGGCTTCGATCTGGTGGGCTATGGCTGCACCACCTGTATCGGGAACTCCGGTCCCCTGCCGCCAGCGATTTCGAAATCCATCGCTGACAATGACGTGGTCGTGTCCTCCGTTCTTTCGGGCAACCGGAACTTCGAAGGCCGCGTGAGCCCGGACGTTCGCACCAACTATCTGGCCTCACCGCCACTGGTTGTGGCCTACGCCTTGGCAGGCACGGTGACCAAGAACCTCACCAAAGAACCCATTGGTCAGGACAAAAATGGTAAAGACGTCTATCTGAAAGACATCTGGCCCTCCAATAAGGAGATCGCCGACACGGTACGCACAGCTGTGACACCAGCCATGTTCCGCAAACGCTATGCGGACGTGTTCAAGGGCGACGACAATTGGCAGGCCATCAAAACAAGCAAGGGCGAAACCTACGGTTGGAACGACGACTCCACCTATGTGCAGAACCCGCCTTACTTTGAGGAACTGTCAGACACACCAGCACCGCTGGAAGATGTCCATGATGCCCGCATCATGGGTCTCTTCGCAGACTCGATCACAACCGACCACATTTCACCGGCAGGTTCGATCAAGGTGGACAGCCCTGCCGGCTCCTACCTCACCCGCAACCAGGTGGGCGTGCAGGACTTCAACTCTTACGGCTCCCGCCGCGGGAACCACCAGGTCATGATGCGCGGCACCTTCGCCAATATCCGCATCAAGAACCAGATGGTTCCAGGGACCGAAGGCGGGGTCACCAAGCTCCAGCCGGAAGGCACGGAGATGCCGATCTATGACGCCTGCATGGAATACAAGAAGCGGGGCACCCCGCTGGTTGTCTTCGCCGGTAAGGAATATGGTACCGGCTCCAGCCGCGACTGGGCCGCGAAGGGCACCTTCCTGCTCGGCGTCAAAGCGGTCGTGGCGGAAAGCTTCGAGCGGATCCACCGCTCCAACCTGATCGGCATGGGCGTGGCGCCTCTGCAGTTCAAGGATGGGGACAGCTGGGAGAAACTCGGTCTCGACGGGTCCGAAACCGTGACCATTACGGGTCTCGAAGATATCGGTCCGCGCGACGAGGTGACCGCGGTGATCACCTTCGCCGACGGCTCAACCAAGTCGGTGGACCTCACCTGCCGGATCGATACCCAGGACGAAGTGGACTATTACGCCAATGGCGGCATTCTCCACTACGTGCTGCGCGGCCTCGCCGCAGACTAAGCGGCAACCAATTCAGAGATCGGGGCGTTCCAGCTCGCTGGGGCGCCCCTTTTTTATGCCTAAAGCATTTCCAGGAAAAGTGCCGTGCGGTTTTCCGTCCGGAAATGCGACGAACAACTGAGCATTTCCAACAAAAGTTGCAAGCTTTTGCGGTTCGGAAATGCGACAAACAACGGAGTGTTTCCAGGAAAAGTGCCGCGCGGTTTTCCGTCCGGAAACACGACAACAAAAGGTAAACCGGCGCACTCACACTGGCCTCACCTCAAATTTACTCGCGTGAAAACGAGACCCTACCTATGTTGGGGCTATGAAAAACTTTGTTGCCAAATCTGCGTTTGTCCTGGGGCTAGGTCTCACCACCCTGACATCATTCGCCCAAGCAGGCGAACGACCTATTGTCGTCGAACTGTTTACAAGTCAGGGCTGCTCCTCCTGCCCGCCGGCGGACGCCTTCCTGAACGATCTGGCAAAACGCGAAGACGTGCTCGCTCTCTCCCTGCCCGTGAACATCTGGGATTATCTCGGCTGGCGTGACACGCTTGCGAAACAGGCCTTCACAGACCGGCAGCGTGCCTATGTGCAAAACCTGGGCGGCCGTTCTGTCTATACGCCGCAAATGGTGATTGACGGTGTGGAAGATGCCGTCGGCTCCCGACAAGGACATGTGAACAGCGCCATCGACCTGCGCCGCAAAATGAAGAAAGAAGATGTTTCCATCGACTTCGTGGCCGAAGGCGACAGCATTCGCCTGAACGTCGGTGCTGTCGCGACCGAGCAGGAAGCAACGCTCTGGCTTGTCCGCTACGTCAAAGAGACACCAGTCGTGATTGAGCGGGGTGAAAATGCGGGCACAACCATCACCTATTCCAATGTGGTGCGGGAAATGGTGCCCGTCGGCATGTGGAAGGGCGACGCCATCAGCCTCACCATGCCCAAAAGTGATCTGGTCGGCCAAAGCTATGACGGTTGCGCAGCCATTTTGCAGGTAGGCGGCAATGGCCCCATCCTCGGCGCCGCCCGCCTCGACATGGACACGCTCTAGATTTTAACGCGCCGTCGGCTCTGAGATTGGCCGGGTGAGCTCGCCCATGGTCTGAGTGAGCCGCAGGCCGACATTCTGTTCGAGCTTATAGGCCCAGTCACCGATCCGGCGGTTAATGTCTGCAGCTTCCGCCTCCACAGCAGAATTGTCGGCACCCTCTTCAAGCCGCGCCGGATCAACAGACGCCACAATCTTCGACCACATGCCAGACCCCGCCCCCGTCATGGTAAGCGTGAGCTTTAGCCCATTGAAGGTTTCAATCACGGCGACTGGCGGATCATTGAAAATGATGGACTCCACCGGCACCGCATCCTGAAACTCAAATCCGGCGAAGGCGGTGGCGCTCGCATTCACGATGGGCGCGCCGCGCGAAACAAAGCCCTCCGGCACATTCTCGATAATGAAGTTCGGGTGTTCCGGATTGGAGCGCGAAAGCACGACAGGTGTCGCAGATCCCTCCCAGAGGGTGACCTGGCGAATGCGTTCCAGCGGCAGGTCGACCACATTTGTGTCGAGCCAGTTCGCAACCTCCTTGTCGAGAGAGATCGCACCCCGGGCGAGCCATGTCTGGTCTTCGCCGTCGCGGCGCACATAAAGGAAACCACGCCCTTGCAGGTCGGCGGTGGCCTCAACGATTTCGCCAGCAAGCAGACCTGCAATCTCATTGCCGTCCTTATCAAGCAATTGCACCCGCACCGCACGGCCGAGATTTTCAGGTTCCAGCAGTCCGAGATTGCGATGCCATTCGGGGTTAGAGGTACGCGGTTCAAACGCCTCAAGCTCTGTCAGACCCAGAATGGTCTTACGGACCCTGTCGACCCGCGCAGGATATCCCTCGCGCTCCAGCACCCGCCAAACGCCGTCATCATCCCGCTCAATGGTGATGTTGGCGGTACCCTGCATGCCCTGTCCCGTGGTGTAGACAAGACGGGTAGCCTGCCCTGCCTTTTCATTGAGGTCCGGGAAAAAGAGAACCGGATCAAAACGCACCGACGTGGCTTCTCGTTGGGTGGTGAGAGACACCGCCGCAGCCACCACGAAGAACAGTGTGACGATCGCCAGCAGCAGCAGATTACGGAGTGGCCCAGGTGTGCGGAGCATTTCCTGTACTTGGCTCATGGGCGTTCTCCTTAAAGTCCAGCGCGGCGTTTCCGCCGCTGCGCGCGAAGAAGCGCCAATACCAGGGCCAGCGCCGCGATCAACAGCGGTACGAGGGCCACATTTACAAAGCGCACCGTCGATCCCAGTTCTTCAATGCCGCGCCGCAAATTGCGTTGCACATCACGAAGCGCGGTCCGGCTTTCGCTGAGCTCAGCGCGGAACCGCCGGATTTCCAACGCTTCTTCTTGCGACAGGAACTCCTCCACATTGGCACCTTGTGGTGCCCGGGTCTGGAGTGCCGCCAGACGTTCCTCCGTCTCCGCAATCTTGGCCTGAAGCGCTTCTTCTTCGGCCAGGAAGGTTGCTTCCGCTTCCCGGCGCAGCTCATCGACCACCAGGAAGGGGCGGTCGGATCTTTCGCGCGCGCGCAGCGAGATGAGATCGTTGGAGCCCATCAGATTGTCGACTGCATTGAGAACAAAGGTGGCATTGTCCGCCATCGGGATAGCAATGCGTTCACCTAGATAGCTCTGCTCCTGTACCCAGAACCGGTCGTCGAAAATCTCAGAGTCCGCGACAATGATGAGATTGGCATCCCCCGTCGACGCGGCAAGGTAGTCCTCGGGATTAGGCGACACGCCTGGCTGCACGTCCTCGCTCGGCGGCGGAGGTCCATCCGGGAACGCGGACTTCAGCGGTCCCGACACACGGGCGGCAATCACGTAAGCCTCGTCCGTTGGCTCAAAGGCGCGGAGAAGAGCGTCCGGTGTCGGCCCCGTTTTCACGAAGTCCAGATCGAGCAACATTGAGTCCGTCGAAGAACTTAAGATCGGCGAGAAACTGGTCGTGGCATCTGCCCGCTGCACAAGATGACCGACCGTGCCGAGATTGAGCCGATCAATGTCAGCTGTCACCACGTCATCGCTGTTGGCGTCATCGGGGCCAAGCGCCATCCAGACCACATAATCCGTCTGCTGACGCCGCACATTCCCGCCGGCCTGCACCCGTTGGGCATTGTCTCTGTCACCAATCACTTTTGTCGGATCAAGGTCCACGCCCCAGCTTGCCATCAGCTGATCGAGACTCGAGGCTTCCGTATAGCCTTGCACCGGCTGCCCATTTGGTCCGGCGGTCAGGCTCACTTCGGAATGAGGATCCAAGAACACCAACGCCCGGCCGCCGCGCATCATGAACTGATCAATGGCGTAGGTCGTCTGCGCATCCAAAGGCTTCGGATGCGCAATCATCACCACATCGATGGAGTTCGGAATGGACTCAAAATCCTGCTCAAGAAATTCCAGAGAAAACCGATCCAGAAGCTCGTCGTAAATGAGGAAGGACTGGCTCTCACCGCGCATGGCGGCCTGCAGACCGCCTGCTCCTGTATCGAGCGGAATATTGGTGACAATGCCGAGCACCGGCTTTTCAGGACGCTTCAGGTTCTGAATGAGCCGCGCCACATCATATTCCAGATATTCTTCACGCTCGTCGGTGAAGAACGGAATGGCTTCCAGCCCATCAACCAGGTTGGTGCCCGCAAGCCCGAAATAAATGACTTCACCTTCCGTGGTGGGCGCGCCCTTGAGGCCCAAGGACTGTGCCCGGTCTTCTTCCTCTGAGAAAGGTTCCGGATCAATCACCTCAAGCACGAGATTGCCGCCCGCATAGGATCGCATCTCTTCCAGAATATCGCGCACCCGGCCTGCATAGTTCCGAATGCGCGGATAATCTGTCGCCAGGGACTCCGAGAAGAAGAAGCGGAGCGTGATCGGCTCCTCAATCTCCTGAAGCATGTTCCGTGTGCCGTCTGACAGCGTAAAGAGCGAGCTCTGTGTCAGATCGATCCGGCTGGTGCGGAAGGAAATGTTCGAGAAGAGATTGACCGCGACAAAGAAGACCGCAAGCAACACGAGGGTTGCGATGGAAATGGCACGCCGGGAAATTTGTTGATCCATGACTTAGCCCGCCTTCTTCATGTCGACGACAATGCCGCAGGCCACCAGCCAGACACCAATCAGCGTGACAAAATAGATAATGTCGCGCAGATCAATCACCCCTTCGACAATGGCTTCGAAATGGGTGAGGAAGCTGAACGAGGCGATGGTCGTCAGCACCGCTTGGGGCGCCCAGAGCGACACAAAGTCGGTCACGATGGGAAGCCCGGATACGGTGAACAGGAAGCAGACCACCAGGCTCACAACAAACGCAATCACCTGATTGCGCGTCGCAGCCGAGATGCAGGACCCAATAGCAAGGTAGCCACCAGCCATGAGGAACGACCCCACATAGCCTGCCAGGATCACGCCATGATCGGGATCCCCCAAATAGGAAACCGTCAACCACATAGGGAACGTGAGCGACAGCGAGATGCCTGCAAACACCCAGGCAGCGAGGAACTTACCCAGCACCGCAGACCAAAGCGGGATGGGAAGCGACAGCAGCAGTTCAATAGTGCCGACACGGCGCTCTTCTGCCCACAGCCGCATGGCGATGGCAGGAATGAGAAAGAGATAGAGCCAGGGATGAAACTGGAAGAACCCTTTGAGGTTCGCCTGACCAGCTTCAAAGTGACCGCCGAGATAGAAGGTGAACCCTCCAACGCAGAACAGGAAGATGATCATGAAGACGAAAGCGAGCGGCGTGGCGAAATACCCAGCCAGTTCTCGCTTGAAGATTGCTAGGGTCTCTCTCATGCGGCGTCCCCCTGGCGGTCTTCGGTATCAGGCCGCGTGAGGGATCGGAACACCTCATCCAACCGTCCCGGCTCACCATAGAGCGTACGCACGTTCCAGGACTTCTCTCGCGCCAGATTGCCGACACGGTCGATGAGGCTGGTGTCAGCCTCACCGGCACTCGCCGCAAAGAGCGTGAAGGAATGATCGGCACCACGCGCGTCTTCTTCAATGGAGGCGACGCCTTCCACTGCCTGAAGCGCCGGCCGCGCTGCATCTGCTTGCGCAGCGTCAAGCGTCAGCGTGACGGCATTGTGGTAGCGCGACCGCGCGGTCAGAGCGGCGGGCGTTCCGTCAGCCACGATCTTTCCACGATCAATGATGAGCGCACGGCTGCAGATCGCATCGACCTCTTCCAGGATATGGGTTGAAATGATAATCGCTTTCGTCGGCGCCATCTCCGCGATGAGCTTCCGCACAGCAAATTTCTGGTTGGGGTCCAGACCGTCCGTGGGCTCATCCATGATGAGTACCGGCGGATCGTGGAGAATGGATTGAGCGAGCCCGACCCGGCGCCGAAACCCCTTGGAGAGCGTTTCGATCGGCTGTTCCATCACCCCGGAAATCTCCGTCCGGTCGACGGCGCGGGCGATCGCGGCCATGGCCGCAGGGCCCTTCAAACCTCTGACATCGGCAATGAAGCGCAAAAACTGCAGCGGCGTCATGTCCGCATAGGCCGGTGCCCCTTCCGGCAAGTAGCCGATCATGCGCTGAGCCGCCAGCGTATCGGGCCCAACAGCATGCCCACAGACGCTGATCTCCCCGGCCGTCGGTGCGAGGAACCCCGTCACCATCTTCATGGTCGTCGACTTGCCAGCGCCGTTTGGCCCAAGGAACCCCAAAACTTCGCCGCGCGCCACTGAGAAGCTAATTCCGTCCACCGCTGTGAACGGCCCGAACTTCTTCACAAGCCCATCAATTTCGATCATCGCTGCCGCAGAACCGCCGCTGGTGGATGAACTCTGGTCGTTTGCCGTAATGACTTTATCTCCCGATCAGATGGGTCTTTAGCGTTTCCAGGTGAAGTGATTTCGGTTCACCGTCCGGACACGCGCCAAAACAACGCCCACCTTGCCCCCCGTTCTTATGCCATTCAGACAGGCGCGGCGACAAGGGGGCACCACGTGAACAATCGGTCATTTTCGTAAACGCGCCAGAGACTTAGAGGGACTGAGCGGGACACATACCTGTCGGCTCGGTATCCCTAACGCCCAGGATAGCGAATACCGGCCATAATCTCCTGATGACGGTCATCGACAATCTTCGCGCGATTTTCATCATCGGGCATCAAGGCAAAAAAACGACCCTCGCGGAGCGCGTCAACACCCCAGCGACCTACCTCATCGACGGACATGCCCGCCTCACGCCACCGCTCGCCCGCCTCCTCCGGCGCATGCCGGGGCCCACCGAACCGCTCTGGCCGCGCCCGGGCACCGTCCCAGATCCGCGTATTCACCAGTCCAGGGCACAAGGCCGTTACACTGATGCCCTCGGGGGCGAGCTCGGTCTTCAGACCCTCGGCAATCCCCATCACGGCATATTTTGAAGCCGAGTAAGATGGCGTGCCGGCATCCGGGTGCGTAAGACTCGCCATGGAGGCAGTCACGCCCATGGCGCGAAATCCGTTCTGTTCTTTCAGACCGTCAGCGAAGGCGCGCACCGTGTCGATGACCCCGTCCACATTCACCTGGTACATCCACCGCAAGTTCTCACGCCGCGCGGTGGTGAACCCCTGCCCGATGCCAAGCCCGGCATTCGCCCAGACAATCTGCATCGTGCCCAATGCGTCCACCGCCTGAGCTGCCATCTGCTGAATGGAAGCTTCATCAGAAACATCGCAGGGCAATCCCACGGATTTTACGCCCAAGGCTTTCGCCTCTTCAGCCACGGCCTCCGCTGCTTCCGCGCGGATATCCGTGACAGCAACATTCGCCCCCGCCTGTGCCAGTTCAAGCGCAAGCGCGCGCCCGATCCCGTCACCGCCACCTGTGATCACCGCATTCTTGCCTGCAATGTCCTGCATACTCTCTCCCATCGATAAAGTGATGCCAGATAGGTGATGTTTCAGACGCGGAGCATCAACCCACCATCGACATTAAGGCCGTGGCCGGTGACAAACCCCCCATCGTCTGATGCGAGGAACAGTGCCCCACGCGCCAGGTCGATCGGCTCGCCCAACCGTTTCAAGGGAGATTTCTTGGCCCAGATCTCAGCGATCTTCGGGTCTTTGAAATTGACGGTCATGCCTGTGCGAATGGCACCGGGGAGAATGTAGTTCGCTGTAATGCCATAGCGGCCAAGCTCAAGCGCAAGATTACGGGTGAGGCCCGCGACGCCAGCTTTCGCGGCACTATAGGCGGCCAACCCATAGTCGGTGCCGTCCGCCATCACAGAGGCCACATTGATGATCCGTCCCGCGGCGCTTTCTTTCAGGTGCGGAATAGCCGCCTTCGAAAGTTTGAAATGCGGCGTAAGGTTCACCGCCAGGTTCTTGTCCCAAAGCTCGTCTGGAAACTCCTCCACCGGCGCGCCGGCCCCGATGCCTGCATTGTTCATAAGAATGTCGAGCTTGCCGAAACGCTCCACCGCGCCGCCAATGATGCGCCCCGCAGCTTCATCGGCGCTCACATCCTGATCCAACGTCTCGATGTTTTGATGGTCCAGTGAAAAAGGTTCCAGGTCGACCGCCAGAACCTTGGCGCCTTCGGCTGCGAACATCTCCGCTGATGCCCGACCGATCCCGCTCGCCGCCCCTGTGACAACCGCCACCCTGTCTTGCAAACGCATTTGCTTCTCCCCTGTTTTATGTCGTTTGCGGGGAGTGTAGCAGACAAGGAAGAAAGCACTTTCAGCAAAAGTTGCAGACTTTTGCGCTCTGGAAAGTGCGTTAGGATAAAGAGACTTTCGAGCCAAAAGCTGCAGACTTTTGTGCGCGAGAAAGTGCCAAAGAAAAAAGGGTGAGCCGCTTCTGCATAACAGAGGAAGCATCACCCTTCAGTCTGTTGCCTCACATTTTCCCAGAACAAGCAGGGGAAGTATCGAGGAGATCTTAGTGGCCCGACCCCGAATGGTCCGGTGGGGCTGGGGGGCTGAAAGAACCGGAGACTTTCAAGGCCGGGCCTGTAAGGCAACGATTGAAAGGTAGGAGCCCCATGTGTCCGGTACTGGGCTGAAAAAAGGCAAGATTGTGATTTCTACGCAACACACGGGCGCCCAGCCCGCAGAATGCCTTGTTTTATGGACGCAGCCGCGCGATCATTTGGACGATGGATCGTTCACCAACACGACTAAAACCCGCTGGCCACCAAAGCCCAACGAGCCTTGTCATTGTCGGCAATGGGTATCAGGCAGGCGGCTCGACACCTCAGACAGAAGTCTCCTGGCATCGGCGGGAGTTGGATGTGATCCTCAATCTGTATGGACGGAAAGTGGCCGCAGGCGATTGGCGCGACTATGCCATTGATGGCTTGAGGGACAAGGCTGTCTTCTCAATCTTCAGACGCTCCAGCGAGATCCCACTCTACCGCATCGAGAAACACCCGAAGCTCGCCCGCAAGCAGGGCGCCTATCAGGTCATCGCCGCCACAGGCGCCATCCTGAAGCGTGGGCACGACCTCGCTCAGGTGATCCGCGTACTCGACAAGAAGAAGCTGCGCCTGGTCGATTGACGCCGCCCAGCATCATACGCCAGTTTTTCGCGGCAGCACCCATTGCAACAAGAGCGGCACCATCATGGTTGTGACCACGGCGGTGATAATGAGACCGGAGATGAAGGTCTGTCCATTCTCTGCGAACAGACCTGTATCAATCGCTATCGAAATAACGACAAGCTCGACGGCACCGCGCGCGCTCATACCCGTTCCGATCGCAACCGCCTCTCTGTGACCAAACCCCACAAGTAAAGCCGGCACACCAGCCCCCAGAAGCTTGCCCGCAAAGGCAATGACGATCAGGGAGACAACAAGGAGCGGCGCGGTGCCGAGCACAGAGAAATCAATATGAAGTCCGATCGTCGCAAAAAAGACGGGTGCCAAAAACCCACCCGTGATGCCCACGACAACGATCCGCATCTCGTTGTAGGCGCGCGCGCCAACCCGTTCCGGCTCAAAGAAAAGACCGGCCATAAAAGCCCCCATGATCCAGTGAAGGCCGAGTAAGTCCGCGAACAGACCGTAGGTGAGTGCCACCAACATGAGCGTCGTAAACTCAGCCGCCGCGAGCTGAAGCACTTTGAGCTGGGCTGCGACCCGGGGATAGACATGCACCCCAAGGAGCACAGTCACCCCGAAGAAAACCCCGATCTGGCCGATAAGCAGCAGGACCTGGTCGATACCAACGACGCTCCCGTCGGACATCAAGCTGGTGAGAATAGCCAGCAAGAAGAGTCCAATAATGTCGTCAAAAATGGCGGCCGCCACGATGGTCTCGCCCATGGGGCTGGACAGCAAACCTTGTTCTTCAAGGATTTTAACAGTGGCAGGGATGGCAGTAATGGACAGCGCCACACCGATAAAGAAGCTCTGCGCGAGCTTCAGTTCCCCCTCTGGCAGCACGGCAAGACCCAACGCCAGGCCAGCCAAAAAAGGGACGATCGCACCCCCAAGCGCCACGGCAAAAGAGCCTCTGGACTGACGCCCAATATCCCGCGGTTTCATGTCGATACCGGCTTGGAGCACGAGAAAGAAGATGCCTGCTTGGGCAATCAGCTCCAGCTCCTCGGAAACGAGGAGCCGCCCAATACCGGGATAGCTCCCCCCGATCAGCAGAAACAGTGCCGATAGCAGCACGCCGACACTGATCTCGCCCACCGACGCTGGCAGCGACAGGCGCATGGCGCCCTCGCCCATGATGCGGGTCGCCAGAAGCAGCAACAACAGGCCGAAAAAGATCTCCATGGCCCAAAAATAGCCGAGGAGTGCGGATCAGGCTTTGACCAGGCGCAAAAGAAAACCCCGGAACCTCAAAGGCCCGGGGTTTTAAATTCGTATGCGTCTGAGCGCTACTCTGAGCGCATGATGCCCAGCAGGTTCAGGATGTGAATGAACATCACGATAAAGCTGCCATAGAGAGCAAAGGCACCGAAGATAGCCTTCTGATTGGTGACAACACCTGTGTCACCACCGCTGTAGATCTCTTTCACCATCTGCGTCTCATAAGCCGTCACAGCTGCGAAGAGCAGAACCACAATGGCAGAGATCACGAAGCTGAAGCCGATGCTCTGGAAAATGAACACATTCGCCAGCATCGCTACGATCAGGCCAATCGACGCCATGAAGAAAAAGCGGCCAAAGGCTGAAAGGTCACGCTTCGTCGTGTAGCCATAGAGGCTTGTCGCGCCAAACATGACCGACGTGATCAGAAACGCCTGAGCAATCATGCCAGGACCATTCGGGATGTTCATGAAGGCATAGATCATCGGGGAGATGAGCAAGCCCCACATGCCCGCATAGGCCCAGTAGCAGACATGGGCCATAGTCGTTGAGCCGGCATTCGAGAAAATCAGCTTGGGCGCAAACCAGCCAAGACCAAGCACACCCGCAAACAGAACCCACTTCATAGGTCCAAGCGCGATAGCAGCCATCAGTTCAGGGTTGGCACCCATGAACAAGGTCACACCTGCGGTAAAGGCGACGCCAAGCGCCATGTAATTGTAGACGCGCAACATATATGTGCGCAGACCCTCGTCCAGGTCCGCAGCGCGGGTGGCTACACCGGCGCCCATACGTTGTTGGTCATATTCAGCCATCGTTCCAATGATCCTTTTGATCGAAAACTATGACTCCAAATATGGGCAGTTTGGGCGCCAATTTCAAGCAGAACCGGCGCCCTGGAATGTGACCAAACCTTAACAAAAATAAGGACTTAATCCTTAATGGGACTGAGGTTACTGAGACCTTAAGACAGGCGCGGCTTTGGCCGACAGCGCGTTCCAGGTGCCTAGCAGCCCAAGGCCCACTGTGATGACGGCGGCACCGGTGATTGTGAGGGCCAGTGTCGCCGGCAGGAATGCCCAGGGCGCCTGCATGACCTGGGTCACCACAAGCCAGGCCGCTATTGAGCCAACCGCCGCGGCGACCACGGCAGTCCCGAAGCCCAGCAAGGCATATTCCCAGATATAGGCTTTCAGCACTTTGCCGCGCGTGGCACCCAGCACTTTAAGCACCACAGCGTCATAGACACGCCGTCGGTGGCCCGCCGCCATCGCGCCCGCCAGCACCATAATGCCCGACGCCAGCGTGACGATGGAGGTTGCCCGAACAGCCAATGCAAAGTCTTCCAGCAGCTTGTTGACCGCCTCCAGCGCTTCCTTCACCCGCACAATCGTAATGTTGGGGAAGGTCTTCGACACCTCACGCTGGAGCGCAAGCTCGCCGGCTTCATCCATCGCCAGTGTCGCCAAATGCGTATGGGGTGCGGCGGCCAGGGCAGAGGGTGAGAAGACGAAGATGAAATTGATCCCGACATTGCCCCAATCAATCTCTCGCGTATTGGCCACGGTTGCCGTCAGGCTGCGCCCAAGCACATTGACCGTGATTTCATCCCCGATCCCAATCCCAAACCCCTGAGACATTTCCTCAGTGATCGAGATGAGCGGCGGTCCGGCATAGTCCGGTGCCCACCACTCGCCCTGAATGAGCTCAGAGCCAGGGGGGAGGTCCTGCGAATAGGTGATGCCGCGATCGCCCTGAAGCATCCAGGCAACATCTGGTGCTGCCTCAACATTCTCCGCCGCCACGCCCTGAATGGATTCGATACGCCCCCGCAGCATCGGCACACGATTAAGCGCACGCACGCCCTCTGTACCGGTCACAATTTCCTCGAACTGCTCCACCTGGTCAGGACCAATGTCTACGAAGAAAAAGGAGGGCGCTCGGTCTGGCAGTTCGCCATTGATCTGATCGGCAATGTTCCCGTCGATCAGGGAAATCGTCACAAGCAGCGTAAGACCGAGACCCAAAGACAGAACGACACTCGCCGTCGCAGAGCCCGGGCGATAGAGATTGGACAAGGCGAGACGCAATTCGGGGTTTTTAAACCGGGGTGCGCGGCGCGCCAGCGCCATCAGACCAACGGCGGTGAGACGCAGTCCCACAAAGCTCGCGACCGCACCAACAATGAACCAGGCCGCAAAGTCTGGCCGGTCGGCAAGGCCAATGGCGAGCGCTGCCAACGCCAGCAGCGCCGCAGCCATCACGATCACATAGACGGGCCGCGGCCAGGCGCGCGATGGCGCCACAATGTCCCGGAAAAGCCCTGTCGCAGGGATTTCCCGCGCACGGGCGAGCGGCCATACCGCAAAGGCCAGTGCAGCAAGGATACCGTAGGCACCCGCCAGAACCAGCGGCGACACATAGAGGGCAAAGCGGGCCGGAATGGGCAACATGTCCTCGATGGCCCACTGAACCAGGAAGGGCGTCACACCGCCAACCACAAGCCCGATCGCCACGCCGACAAGCGCCAGCGCCATCACCTGGAGGAGATAGACATTGAAAATGAAGCCGCCCGGCGCGCCGATGCATTTGAATGTGGCGATCACGTCGCGTTTTGTATCGAGGTAAGAGGTGACCGCATTGCCGACACCAACACCACCGACAACCAGAGCCGTCAAACCCACCAATGTGAGAAAGAGCGCAACCCGCTCCACAAAGCGGCGCACGCCCGGCGCACTGTCAGACCTGTCCTGAATACGCCATCCCGCATTGGGGAACTGCTCATTGACCTCCGCAACCCAGGCGGCCACATCCGCGTTAAGGCGCTGGTTCTCCGGCAGCCGTGCCCGGTAGTGGTAATTGATGAGAGACCCAAGCCGAATAAGGCCGGTCGCCTCCATCGCCTCGTCGGAGAGGAAGAGCCGCGGCCCAAGAGCGAAACCACCCGCAACCCGGTCCGGCTCGCGGTCGATCACAGCGCGGATCTCAACCGAGATGTCCCCTACATCAAGCGTGTCGCCCACTTCGGCATTCAAACGGTCCAGAAGCGCAGTCTCCACGGCCGTGCCCCATACCCCTGAGCGGGATGCCAACGCGTCCGCCAATTCCATTTCTGGGGTGAGTGTTACGCGGCCATAGAGCGGATAGAGATCATCGACGCCCTTCAATTCAACAAGCGTGCGTTCGTCTGTACGGGGCGCGGCGGCCATGGCCCGCATTTCCGTCGACTTGGAAATGGTCGCGGTCTCACTGATGAAAGCGAGCTCTTCAGCTCCGGCTTCCCGGTGCACCAGACGAAAATCGACATCGCCGCCCAGGATCGTCTGACCTTCCTCAGAAAGACCTTCGACCAGAGCCGACGACACGGAGCCGACAGCCGCAATCGCGGCCACACCCAGCGTCAGGCAAGCGAGGAACACCCGAAAGCCTTTCAGGCCCCCGCGAAGTTCCCGGCGTGCGAAGGTGAGCGCAAGAGAAAGCGGTGGCTTCGATGATGTCGCAGCGCTCATTGGGCGGCCGCTGCTTGAGCGACACGGCGGCCAGGTTCAATCGAGTCGATCAGACCGTCTTTCAGCCGCACGACGCGATCGCAGGCTTGCGCAAGCTCTGGATCGTGGGTGATCAGCACCATCGTCGTCCCGCGCTTGTCGTGCAGGTCGAACATGAGCTCGATAATCTGGTCCCCGGTTGTGCCATCGAGATTGCCTGTTGGCTCGTCGGCGAGAAGAATTTTCGGATCACCGGCGACAGCCCGAGCAAGCGCTACCCGCTGCTGCTCCCCGCCGGACAGTTGACCAGGATAGTGGGTTAAGCGGTGCGAGAGACCGACATGAGCGAGTTCTTCTTCCGCGCGCTGGAATGCGTCCGCACGACCAGCAAGTTCCATCGGCACTGCAACATTTTCGAGGGCCGTCATCGTGGGGACAAGGTGGAAGGATTGAAACACAATCCCCACATGATCACGCCGGAAGAGCGCCAACGCATCTTCGTTCATACCGGCAAAATTCTGGCCTGCAACCGTGACCGTGCCGCTCGTTTGCTTCTCAAGACCCGCCAGGACCATCAGCAGCGTACTTTTGCCGGACCCTGAAGGTCCAACCAGCCCCACAGCTTCGCCTTCCTCAACCGCGAGGGACAGACCTCGCAAAATGTTCACTTCTCCGGCAGCACTCGGCAGCGTTAGTTTAAGGTCATCGAGACGAATAATGGGATCGTTTGGCGTATCTGACATGGGGAGCGCGCTGGCGTCCTTCTTGATTTGGCGCCCCTTCCGGGGCGAGAGAGCAGGCGATCAAGCCGATATGGCCTTTTCCTGAGGCCCATACAAGCCTATATGGACTTATATGAGACGCATACAGACTACGTTCGGCATCAAAACATGGATCATCGCGGCAGCAATTAGCCTTGGCGGGTGGTCTGCCCAGGCAGCCGAGACCCCTATTTCCAGCGCAGATCAGGGGGGAACCTTTGAAATTGTCGCGCTGGGTGACAGCTTGTCTGCAGGCTATCTGCTGCCACCGGGCGCAGGATTCCCTGAGCAGTTGGGACGGGCGCTCACGGCCAAAGGCTACGATGTCAACGTGATGAATGCAGGCGTTTCCGGCGATACGAGCTCCGGAGGCCTGGCCCGCCTGGATTGGGCAGTCGGACCGGACACGGATGCACTCATTCTGGAACTCGGCTCAAATGACGCCCTTCGTGGCATCGAGCCAGACGTGACCCGAGCCAATCTTGACTCGATCATTCAGCAAATGTCTGACCGGGGCATCAAGGTGCTGATTGCCGGCATGCTCGCACCACCCAATATGGGCGATGATTACGCCGCCGACTTCAACACGATTTTCCCGGACCTGGCTGAGAAGCATGACACGCTCCTCTACCCGTTCTTCCTCGACGGGGTGGCCGCGGAGCGCCATCTCAATCTGCCTGATGGCATTCACCCCACCGAAGAAGGTGTTGCCGTCATCGTCGAGCGCATTCTGCCGACCGTGGAAGAGCTAATTGTCGGGCCGGCCGAAGAAACCGCCGCGATCAACTGACAAATCCAACATCGCCATCTATAAAACCTGACCGACATTTTGGGGGGATCCTATGAAGTACCGTGAGCTTGGCCGTACCGGCCAGGAAGTGAGTGAGATTTGCCTGGGCACCATGACCTGGGGCGAACAGAACACAGAAGCTGAAGGCCATGAGCAGATGGACTACGCCGTCTCCATGGGCATCAACTTTTTCGACACAGCCGAGATGTATGCCGTGCCGCCCCGGCCTGAGACTCAAGGCTCGACTGAGCGCATCATCGGCACCTGGTTTCAGAAGAACGGCAACCGCGACAAGATCATCCTGGCGACCAAGGCTGCAGGCCGCGCACCCTTCACGTGGTTGCGCGAAGACGGGTCCAACACCGAGCACACAAAAGAACAATTGAACGAGGCGGTGAATGCCAGCCTGAAGCGTTTGCAGACAGACTATATCGACCTCTACCAATTGCACTGGCCGGACCGGCCGATCTCTCTGTTCGGCGGCAAGCCTGGCGGCAGCTATGAGCATATGGGTGACGAGATCAACAAGATCGGTGACATTCTCGAAACGCTCGATGAGATCGTAAAAAGCGGCAAGGTGCGCTGGGTCGCGCTGTCCAATGAGAGCGCCTGGGGCACCATGAAGTTCCTCCAGCACGCTGAAATGAAAGGATTGCCCCGTGTTCAGTCAATCCAGAATGCCTACAACCTGCTGAACCGGACTTTTGAAGTGGGGCTGTCCGAAGTTGCCCTGCGCGAACAGGTCGGTCTTCTTGCCTACTCGCCATTGGCGCAAGGCTACCTCACTGGCAAATATCAAAAGGGCGCGCTCCCAGAGGGTTCCCGCAAAGCGCTGTTCAATCGCCTGCAGCGCTATGAAGGCGAAGGCGTTGAAGAAACAATCGACAAATATCTGGCCATCGCAAAGAAATGGAGCATCGACCCATCACAGATGGCGAACCAGTTTGCGACCACCCGCCCCTTCGTGACTTCCAACATCATCGGCGCGACAACGATGGAGCAGCTGAAGCTGGCGGTGACGTCCGTGGATGTCGAATGGTCGGAAGAACTGGAAAAAGAAATCGACGCCGTGCACCACGCACAGCCCAGTCCCTGCCCATAGGGCACTTGGCCCTGCCCTTGAGGCGGCTCACACGAGACGTAAGCCGACTGTGTCGGTTAATGTGAATCTTTCATGGAAGGGATTGCGCTGAACACCAAATCAGCCCAATCTCTTTTTTGTAAGTAGTGATTAGCCAATGGCGAGAGGCCCTACGATGATCCGCCTTTTCACCGCCCTTGAAGTGCCCGCCAGCGCCGCGGAGCGCCTCTGCACTCTTCAGTCAGGCTTACGTGGCGCACGTTGGATCAGCCCGGAAAACTTTCACATCACACTCCGCTTCATTGGCGACGTGTCGGAAGACATGGCCTTTGAGATTGACGAAGCACTGACACAGATCCAAGGAGCGCCCTTTGATCTGCAGCTGGATGGGCTGGGCTCCTTCGGTCATTCCAAACCCCATGCGCTTTGGGCAGGTGTCGCCGAAAGTGAACCCTTGCGCGCGCTGCAGGCGAAGCAGGAAACCGCGATGCAAAAGCTTGGACTGAAGCCGGAGCCCCGCAAATACACACCCCATGTCACCGTCGCGCGTCTCAACAAGCGCACAACCAATCCCTGCGATGTGATGCACTACATTGAACACCGCAATCTGTTCTCAACGCTGCCCTTCCCGGTTACTCGTTTCGTGCTCTTCTCCGCCCGCAACAGTAAAGGTGGCGGGCCGTATGTAGTAGAGCGCACCTATGACCTGGAAGAACAGGTCTTTGCCGCCTGACCTCGTTCCTGCCGCAGAGTTCCGGTAAGCTGATTGTGAAGGCAAAGTGGGAGAAACCAGGTGACCATCAAAGAACTCATCAAAACGCTGAGCTTCACACTGTTGGCGGTGCTCATTATGCGCACGGCAGCCTTTGCGACTTACTACATCCCCTCTGAGAGCATGGTTCCAACTCTGGAAGTCGGCGACCGCCTGATCGTGACGAAATGGGACTATGGCTATTCGCGACATTCCTTGCCCCTTGGGCTTGGGCACTACCTGCCCGAAAGCGATGACAGACTTTTTGGTTCCTTGCCTGAACGCGGCGATATCATCGTCTTCGATCATCCGCAGCAACCTGGAACGGACATGATCAAGCGCCTGGTAGGCCTTCCCGGCGATACGATTGAACTGCGCCGCGGGCGCCTTCTGATCAACGGGACGCAAGTCCCGCGTAGGATGATTGAAGACTATGCCTATGCAGATCAACGGGGACGAGAAATACACGTGCGTATGTTCGACGAGGCCCTGCCATCCAAAGATCACATCATTATCGAACGCAGCGATAGAGGCAGTGCGGACAACACGCCGCTCTACCGCGTGCCAGATGGACATGTGTTCATGATGGGAGACAATCGGGACAATTCATCAGACAGCCGATATCGGAGCCTCTCCTATGTGCCGCTCGAAAATCTGATCGGCAAAGCGCGCATCATCCACTTCTCTCTCCACACTTGCCCTGTTGAAGCGCCCCATCTCACCTGCGCGCCAAGACGGTTCATGAGTCTGTTGAACTAACGTTTCAGGTGGGCAATCAGCCCATCGCTCGCCGCTTCAATGAGGTCAAGCACCTGTTCAAATCCGTCATCGCCGCCGTAGTAAGGATCGGGGACGGCGTTCAGGCCCAGGTGCGGCGCAAACTCCAGAAACAGACGAATGCGACCTTGCGCTACCTTTGGCGCCCGCGATTGCAACGTGCTGAGATTGTCGTGATCCATCGCGAGGACAAGATCAAACCGCTCATAGTCTGCGTCCGCAACCTGGCGTGCGCGAATGGGCGTGAGGTCATAGCCGCGCATTTCCCCCGCTGCCTGCGCCCGTTCATCCGGCATGGCGCCCACATGCCAGGCGCCGGTTCCTGCAGAGTCGATCTCGACATCAAGACCCGCCGCAGCCGCACGCGACCGGAACACCGCTTCCGCTGCGGGTGAGCGACAAATATTCCCAAGGCAAACAAAGAGAATGGACGGCATTTGTCAGACCTTCGCCAAAATTTCCTGATAGCGGTCGGGACGCCGCGGATCCTTTATCGGCTGCGTGGTCACCAATGACAGGGTCGGCATCTCATCGAGGACCATGTTGAACATCACCTCCGTTTCAGACCTTGCAAGCGCAGAACCCAGACAGAAGTGAATGCCGTTGCCAAAGGACAGATGCTTATTGTCCGCGCGGCGGATGTCGAACCTGTCCGGATCAGGGAATCGTGCAGGGTCCCGATTAGCAGCACCCAATGAGACGCGCACGCTGTCGCCCGCCTTGATCTTTTTGCCGCGCATCTCCAAATCCTGAGTGGCGCGGCGGTTGGTGGATGTCGACTGATCGGGATGGTGGAACCGCAACACCTCTTCAAGTGCGCCATCCATAAGCGATCGATCGTCCCGCAAAGCCTCAAACTGATCGTGGTTTGAAAGCAGGATGAAGAGCCCTGATGAAATCATACGTTCTGTGGTGGTACCGGCGGCCGTGAAGATCGTCGCGATCGCCGCCATCATTTCAGGCGCGGAGAGGCGCTCTCCTTCTTCTTCCGCATCTATGAGGTGGGAAATGAGGTCATCCTGTGGATCGGCACGCCGCGCTTCAACAAGGTCTTTGAGATACTGCCCCTGCCACCTGGCGGCGGCTACACCGCGATCAAGCACCTCCTTGTTTTTAATGGGCATCATCAACACACCCGCTTCCTCAAAGGACCGGCGAAACTTCTCGCGATCCTCCGTGGGGATCCCGATGATCTCCGATGCCACGATGATGGGCAGATGAAACCCGAGATCAGTCACCAGATCGAATGTACCCTTTGCCTTTGCCGCCTGCACAAGGTCACCCGCAACCACCTCAATGCGTTCCCGCTTGTGTTCGGCGGCGCGGCGCGAGAAAGCCTGGTTCACCAAACCCCGCAGCCGCGTGTGGACAGGCGGGTCCGAAAGGTTGAAGGAGTGGCGCAGGAGGTTGCCCACCTTGCCCACATCGCCACCTTGTTTCTTGGCCTTTTCAGAATCCTTCGCCATGGGGTTAGAGCTGCCCCAGCTTGCACCTGCACTTGAGAAACGTTCGGCGTCTCTCAACACCATCTGCACATCGTCATATCGCGTCAGAAACCAGAAGCCATGAGGCGACAGGTGAACCGGGTCCTGCTCGCGCAACCGGTGCAGATGGGGCACCGGGTCTGACTGGAACTCATAGGAATAGAGATCCAACCCGTCTAATTGCCCACCCGTCTCTTGCGCCATCACAACCTCCCCATATGTCGAACTCTATCTTAAGCTGCTTTCCGCTCAGCGTTGCAGTTTTCGAGGAAAATTGCGCTATAAGAACCACCGGACAAGAAAGGGATGGCCATGACAGACACACGCCCCACCAAACTGACCGGCACCGCCCGTCAAAAAGCGCTCGCAGGCCTCAAGGGCTGGAAGAAGGTCCGCGGCAAAGAGGCGATTGAGAAAAGCTTCGTCTTCAAGGACTTTGCAGAAGCCTTTGGCTGGATGTCGCGGATCGCCATCGTGGCGGAAAAAATGGACCATCATCCTGAATGGTTCAACGTCTATAAAACCGTGAACGTGGTTCTCAACACCCATGACGCAGGCGGCATCACGGAACTCGACATCAAGCTCGCGAAAACCATGGACCGCTTTGCGGGTAAAGCAGGGCGCTAGCGCATATTCCCGAAAAGTGGGATCGGTTTTCGAAAAAGAATATGCGCCAAAGTAAATAGATAAACTCTTTCTCAAGCCTCCCCATTTACCTTGAAATCCTGGGTAAAAAGGGGCCTTGAGTTTATGGACGCATCAAGCATTGCAGGCGCAGCTGTGGCGCAACAAGCCGCACAAACCCAGACCACACTTGAGGGTCTGGCGCTGAAAAACGCCGCCAAAGCTGACCAGGAACTCATTTCCGTCATCCAGGAAGTCGCGGCCAGTGCACCGCCGCCCGGAACCGGAAAAGCCGTAGACATTAGCGTCTGACTGAAAATCTTAGTCAAATCCACGCTGCACGAGCATCAAACCGGCAACACCTAGGCATTTAAACTCAACGGAGACCCCATCAATTGAGGTATCCACATGAGTTCTATTGCAGGTGCCGAGCTGAATCAGGCTCAGACCCAGGTCTCCATCTCTACCACCGTGCTCAAAAAGTCTTTTGAGTCTGACCAGGAATTCGCGTCTGCGCTTAAAGAAACCGCAGAAAAGGCCCCACCTGCCGACGGGACGGGCAAAGCCGTCGACGTCACGGCCTAAACGCCCCGGGGTTTATGTAAATAAACAGTTAAGACATTACATCGTATACTGATCATTCAGCGCACTATCGACTAGGTGAATGCCATGGACACCATTCGAAGCTCAACTGCCTCCAAAGCCGTAGGCCCGGCGCCCGCAGTAGGTACCGTCCGGAAAAAAGCGTACAAGTCCGGTCAAGAGTTCACAGAGCAGGTCCGCGAGACGCACGAGGCGGAAGCAGAAGCACCACCCCCTCCTCCCGGAACCGGGAAGATGATCGACACAAGCATCTAACAATGAAAAAAGCCCCGGCGTTTCCACCGGGGCTTTTCTTTGCGTGATTGCTTGAGATCAGCGTGGCGCCATCCGGATCGCGCCATCCAGACGGACGTCTTCGCCGTTCATGTAGCTGTTCTCAACCATGAGCTTGGCGAGTGCTGCATATTCAACAGGATCACCAAGGCGTGGCGGATAAGGTACCTGCATGCCCAATGCCTGCTTCACCTGCTCAGGAGCCGCAGCGAGCAATGGCGTGTTGAAGATACCTGGCAGGATCGTGTTGACCCGAATGCCTTCACGGGACAGGTCACGCGCGATGGGGAGCGTCATGCCAACAACACCGCCTTTTGAAGCTGAGTAAGCAGCCTGACCGATCTGACCGTCTTCAGCAGCAACAGATGCCGTATTGACGATCGCACCGCGCTCACCTCCGTCCAGCGGATCGAGGGTCATCATGCCGGCAGCGGACTTCGCGATGCAGCGGAAGGTGCCAACCAGGTTGATCTGGATGATGAGGTTGAACGCATCGAGCGGGAAGTGAGAAATCTCACCGGTCTCTTTGTTCCGGCTCGCGGTCTTGATCGCATTACCGGTACCCGCACAGTTGATCAGGATCCGTTCCTGGCCAACAGCCGCACGAGCTTTTTCAAAACCCGCATCAACAGTCGCTTCGTCGGTCACGTTCACATTGCAGAACACACCGCCGAGCTCTTTCGCAACTGCTTCACCTTTTTCTTCGTTCATATCGAAGATGGCGATCTTGACGCCTTCGGCTGCCAGCGCGCGAGCCGTGGCTTCACCAAGACCAGACGCACCACCGGTGACGACGGCACTAATTCCAGAATCGAGTTTCATGGGCTATCTCCCTGTTTAGCGCCAGTTCCCCCGTTCGGGTGCCGCCCCATCTGCGGGAGCGGTCATTTAGCGCAGATCATCAAATTCTGCGGCGGATGTAACAGGTTTTTGCCCGTAAAAGCGAGCCCTGAAGCGCCATTTCATATGCAAAACAGCCCTGACGCAGGGTCGCCCTTGCCTTGCATCTGCCAAATTTTCCACCCATCTTGGCATCATGACTGACCGTCAGGGCCAAACCACGTCTGTTCCCGATTTCGGATCGAGGGAAATTCAGCTGCCCGCCGTCATGGCGCGCAATGAAAAGCGGGTCCGCTTCAGCTTCTGGAAGAAAATGCTGAAGGTCGGCGGGCGCATTCCGTTCGCTGAAGAAGCCGCCAGCGCCTATTTCTGCGCCATCGACAGGCGGACACCCACCAGGGTTAGAGCCACCCTCCTGGCAGCGCTCGCCTATTTCGTTCTACCAGCCGACGTGGTGCCGGATTTCATTGCCGCTGTCGGGTTCACCGACGATGCGACGGTGCTGCTGACAGCGCTGGGCATCGTGCAAACCCACATCAAGCCACGCCATGCCCAGCAAGCACGCCGCGCCCTTGGGCTGCCCGATCCAGATCCGAGCGAAGATTAAGCGTCGGGTCCCATCCGCGTTTCTGACTTAGGCTCACTGGCGGTGGCCTCTGCCTTATTAGCCTGCGCCTCGCGCCGCACGATGTAGAGCGACGCGCCGACAATGGTGAGCGCCCCAATCACCGTGTAGATATCCGGAATATCAGCGAAGATGAAAAAGCCCGCCATCGCCGCAAAGATGAGCGACGTATACTCGAACGGCGCCACAGCGGTTGTCTCCCCCACCGCATAGCCGCGAATAAAACAGTTATGGGCGGACGCGCCGATGACCCCGACAAGCACAAGAAGAAAATACTCAAACGCGGTTGGCGGCACCCAGTTCAAAATGGCAGGAACAACCGCAACCAGCGTTCCTACAAAGCCCGTATAGAACATGAGCGTGACCGGACTGTCATAACGCGACACGATCTTCACCAGGACCGTCGCAAACGCGACCAACGCAGCGCCCGCAAGCGCGACAAGTGCAGCCGGTTCGATCTCTCCTGTTGGCCGCAACATGATGAGCACACCCAGGAACCCCACCACCATCGCCGCGATACGCCGGCCACCGACAACTTCTTTCAGGAAGAGGATGGCGAGCGGAACCAGAAAGAGACCCCGGGCAAAATTGAGCGACTGCGCATCCGCGAGCGGCATATGGGCCACTGCATAAAATCCGCAGAACATCGCAAGCGTCCCCACAACGCCGCGCAAAAGCTGAAGCGGCAGCACATTGGTCTTGATGCCGCCCTCGCCAAAACCAGCACGCATCAACAACGGCAGAATGGCGAGCAGACCGAAAAACGCCCGCGCGAGAGACACCTGAAACGGATCAAGCCGCTGCCCCAGATGTTTGGCGATTGTCTGCATCACCGTGAAAAGAGCCGCGGACGCCAACAACCACAAAGCACCCTGAACATTGGGCGCAAGCGCTAAAAAGCGGGCCTGCGTGGCCCGCGCTCTGTTAGGTGCATCCTCTGTCACGAAGCGACTTTCTCATTTTCGCGAAACCAATATGGACCCGCGACACACCCCAAATGTAAGGGTCCCAAGGTCATCACGCAAATTGGCTCCCTGACAACATTGCCGATTAGTCTTGCGAGCACGCGTTTCAGAGCCAACCTTCTGGTCAATCACACAAAGGAGATCATGATGCAGGACGCTCTTAAAAACATGCTGCGAGACGGCATTGTTCTGTCCCCCTACGGCAAATTGCTCGGCATGGAACCGGTCAGCCTCGAAGAGGACCATGTGGTTGTTGCCATGCCGTTCAAAAACGACATTACAACCGTCGGCGACATGGTGCATGGCGGCGCCATCGCGTCCCTTGTCGATGTGGCTGCGACGGGCGCCTTCTGGGCATTGAAGGAACCGCCCAAGAACCCGCGCGGCACGACGATTGGGTTTTCCATCAACTATCTCGATGCCGGGCGCGCGCAGACTCTCACCGCTGATGCCCGCGTCATTCGGCGCGGCGGGTCCATCTGCGTCGGATCTGTTGATGTCACAGACGAAGCCGGCACGCCGGTGGCGCACGCCACCGTCACCTACAAGCTTTCGAAGGACAGATAGATTTTAGCGAGTCCAGCAGCCGCTCGCATTTGACCGGTAGCCCAGCGCCTTATAGGCCGCATCGATCAGCGACTGTCCGCGATCATTGAGGAGAATGCCGACGCCCATACGGTTCATATTATAGCCGAAGGACATCGCATTCTCCGGATCGGCAAAACCGATGGAACCGCCCATGCCGACATGACCGAAGGCAGACTCAGACATAAGGGCGGACGAATCCGGCGTATCTTTGAGACCTCGATTATCCATGCTCTTCATGAAACCAAGCGCAAAACGTGACGAAATAAGCAGCGTGGCATCTTCATGGGTTCCCATGGAAATCCGGCCCATACGCGCCAGCGTGTCCGGCCCCATCAGCTTGACACCATTGAGCTCACCGCCATTGGCAAGCGGCGCATACATACCCGCCAGACCCCGGCCATTGGTTATGCCGTTGGCTGAGCCGATCTCAGCCGCATGCGCTTCACGGGAATTAAAGTTGAAGCCGCCGCCATTGAGCAAAAACAAGGAAGCAGGTGACGTCGGGTCCGTCATCACGGCTTGAGTAAACTTGCTGAGCGGCGCATCTGCATCCGGCAGCGTTGGGATCATGTCAGCCACACGCGGCTCAACACTCTCTGGTGTACCGATCCAGAAATCGAGACCCAAGGGCCCTGCCACTTCATCCGCAAAGTACTGACCCAGACGTTTGCCCGATGCACGATGCACCAGTTCACCCACGGTCCAGGCAAAGGTGACCCCGTGGTATCCATTGCGGGTGCCCGGCACCCAAAAGGCTTCTTCGTTCTGAACCAGGTCGACCATATACTCATAGTCATTGTAGCCGCCTTCTTTCACCTGAGGCCGCACATGCGGCACGCCGGCGGAGTGATCGAGCATCATCGCAACGGTCGTGTCTTCTTTGCCGTTGCAGGCATATTCAGGCCAATAGTCTGACACCTTCGCATTCAGATCGAGCTTGCCTTGATCAACCAGCATGTTGGCGCAAAGCGCCGTCGCCCCTTTGGTGCAGGAGAAGACGATAGAGACGGTATCTTCTTCCCAGTCGGCACCATCGCGTTCTTTTCTTCCGCCCCAGAGATCGACAACTTTTTCGCCTTCAATGGTGATGGCCACATTGGCACCGACTTCATCCCGTGAGGTCAGGTTCTCGATAAAGGCCTCAACCACGCCCGCGAACTTTTCATCGCAGACACCGCTGACAGTTCCGCCAGGCGTGCTTTCGCTGATTTTTGTGAGGCCCATACCGTTTCTCCCGTTTATCTGTTCTGAATTCTTATTCTTTAAATGTGTGCAATGACCTTAATCTCAACCACCGCACCCGGGATCGCAAGCTCTGTCGTGCCAACCGCCGTCCACGCGGGGTAAGGCTCTTTCACATACCGGTCTTTGACACCGATAAATTCCTGAATATGCGACTGAAGCCCGATATGGAAAGTCGTCATCTCCACAATATCGTCAAACGTGGCGCCCGCCTCTTTGAGCACGAGCCCAACGCTTTCAAAGGCGAGCGTAAATTGCTCATCAAGATTTTCGGGTGACTTGCCATCGGGACCAATACCAATCTGACCCGACGCATAAACCCGGTTGTCGATCACCGTGGCTGGGGCGAAGTGAAACACGTCATAGTTGGTCTTCATTGCCTCGGGGACAATGGTCTTGAAATTACTCATTGGTTTCCTCCACAGAATTGAAACGCCGCAAGAGAAGCGGCTTTAGCCGCGATGTGAGAAGCATGTAGCCCTCTTCCGAGAGCGACAGCCCATCCCAGCGGAAAATCTCATCCCTCATTTCTTCTTCATCGGTGAACATGAGAGATGCGACATCCAGATAGATCACATCGTCGCGCGTCGCTGCAAACGCTTCGATGAGACCATTCGCCCTTTTGGCCCCGAACCACCGGGCTGCCCGCATCGGCGCCGGACGAATAGAGACAAACACAATAGGCGCCGACACATCATGCGCGCGCACAGCAGACAGAAAGACTTTGAAACCTGCCAGCAATTCTTCCGGCGTGCGCCCCTGCACATCCGCCAGATCTTCGGAACCTGCGATCACCACTACCGCCCGCGGTTCATAAGGTTTGATGATACGCGCCGCAAAGTATGTGAGGTGATCCAGATAGGCGCCGCCAAATCCGCGGTTCAAAACCGGCAACGGCGCCATATCACCTTCCAACGTGTCCCACAGGCGGACGTCGCGCCCACCGACAAACACGATGCCGCCTTTTGGCGGCGGATTGGACACATCAAGACGCTCGAACTCCGCAATTTCACCTGCCCAATAGTCCGGACTGCTGGACGCCAGCAGCACATAGACCAGGAACGCAAAAAGGAAGACGAGCAGGACGGCAGCGGCAATACCGAGACGAATGAGTGTCTCCCGCATCACCGCTGCCTTTCTGTTATCGCGTTATCGCTGAACGGTAAGGACAACTTTGCCCTTCACTTTACGCCCACCCATATCGGTGAGGGCGTCAGCGGCCTGTTCGAGCGGATAGGTCGCGGAGATATGAGGCTTCAACTGCCCCTTCTTAAACATATCCATCAGCTCCGCCAGGTTTTCCTGGTGCTCCGCCGGTTCGCGACCCGTATAGGCGCCCCAGAAAACACCGACGATCTGACAGTTCTTAAGGAGAGCCAGATTGAGCGGAATCTTCGGAATAGGACCTGCCGCAAAACCGATCACCAGGAAGCGGCCTTCCCATGCAGTCGCGCGAATGGCCGGCTCTGAATAGGAACCACCGACAGGGTCATAGACCACATCGGCGCCCTGACCACCGGTCAATTCTTTGATTTTGTCGGAGAAGGCTTTCTGTTCCTCGCGGCTCATTTCGCCGGACGGATAGAGAATGGTGTCATCCGCACCATGGTCGCGGCAGACCTGAAGCTTCTCCTCCGTCGACGCGGCTGCGATGACCCGAGCGCCCATCGCTTTGCCCAATTCGACAGCTGCAAGGCCGACCCCACCAGCAGCACCCATCACCAAAAGGCTCTCGCCCGGCTGGATATTGGCACGGCGGCGAAGCGCAAAATGCGACGTGCCATAGGTCATCAAGAAGGCAGACGCTGTGTTGTAATCCATCTCATCGGGGATCGGCGTGCACTGTGCTTCGGCAACGACAATCTCTTCGACAAAGCCGCCCCAGCCGCAGGAGCCGATGACCCGGTCGCCTTCTTTGACCTTGGTAACACCAGGACCAACTTTTGCGACCCGGCCCGCGACTTCACCACCCGGCGCGAACGGGAGCGGCGGTTTGAATTGGTACTTATTCTCAATGATCAACACATCGGGAAAATTCACCGAGGCTGCGTGAACCTCGATGAGAACCTGCCCCTCGCCGGGCTCCGGCGTGGGTATGTCTTCTATGACCAGACTCTCTGGTGGACCATATTCTTTGCAAAGGACGGCTTTCATGTGACCGACGCTCCCTGTTCTTATGATTGCGTTGCCGCCATCTTACTCATCGTCCCGCAAATACGGGAGGACGTTTTTCAACAAAAGCGACAGCGGCGGCCTTGTGATCCTCAGTTTCAAAGGTACGGATCATGCGGATGGCCTCGGAATTGAGCACATCCGTCAGCGATCCCCGGAGTGCAGTATTGAGGTTTTGCTTCATATACCCCGCAGCGACGGTCGGCAGGCTGGCAAGCTGGGCCGCATAGGCGCTGATGGTTTTATCGAAATCACGCTCATCCACCGCAAGATTGACAATTCCAAGTGCTGCGGCATCCGCACCGGAGAGGATCTCTGCGGTGAAATAGAGTTCCCGAGCCTTCGCCGCACCCACCAGGTGGCTTAGGAAATAGGAACCGCCAAAGTCCCCGGAGAGCCCCACCTTCGAAAAGGCGGTCGTGATTTTGGCGTCATTGGTCGCAACCCGAATGTCACACGCCAGCGCCAGGGAGAGACCAGCACCAGCCGCGGCGCCAGGAATTGCGGCCAATGTGGGTTTGGGCATCTCATGCAACAGAACACTGACTTCGTTGGCGGCGCGCAGGCTGTGGAGCTGTTGGTCGAAGGAATCGCGGATGTCAGCGCCGCTCAGTTCCTTGCCCGCGTCAGGACCGCCGGTCGCGTTCTGGGCAAAGCCTTTCACATCACCGCCTGCGCTGAACGCACCAGCGGCGCCGGTCAGCACCACAGCCCGTGTTTCTTTCCGAATGGCGTGGCGGTGGAGCGCCTCCAATAGCGCAGTGAGCATCTCTGTCGAGAAGGCGTTTCGGGCTTCCGGGCGGTTCATGGTCAGTGTCGCGACGCCGTCGGCAATTGTCTCAAGCAGGTGATCAGTCATTGGGGGGCTCCTATTTTTATGGACATAAACGAGGGGTCCGCTATAACCGGTCAATCGACCGGGAGTCAAATAAACCGGTCAAATGACCGATAATTGGCCGGATGCGCGACGTCAGCCCCGGCACCCAAAAAGGCCGGAAATGACCAAAACCCGACAGAGCAGCACCAAGCAGGCAACCAAGTCGGAAAAACGCCGCCAGCTGATATTGGAGGCGGCGGTCGCGCAAATCCTGGCCGAAGGCATGACTGATGTGGGTTTAAGGCGCATTGCTGCCCGCGCGGAGATAGGCCTCTCTTCCCTCCAACATCATTACGCGACATTGGACGACCTACTGAGCGCCCTCTACAGCCACCTGATCAACAAGGAACGCCTGTCTCTGGCAACCACCCAAGACACTGACCAGTCTGACCCGCAGGCAGCCTTTGCTGATCGGGTCTCCTTTCTGGTGAACCGGTGGAGTGACCCGGAAAGAACGACCTGTATGGCGCTCCTTTGGGCCGAAGCGGCCCGAAATACACAGGTGGCCGCGGAACTGGAGGAATTCTACGGCGAGCTCAGACATGAGATCGTCAATCTGCTTCGCCCCTGTCATCCCCGCCTCACCTTCGGACAATTGGATCAAATTGCCCGCATCGTCCTGGCTGGAACGGAGGGACAAGCGGGCCCTGGGCACGCCGGGGGCGAAGAGGACAGCGTCGAAGCCAATCCTGACCTGACAGCGCTGAACCTGGTGAAAGCGACCCATTTGTTGGCAGAGAGCTTCGGGCCAATCGCCGCGCCCAGCCGATTTGTTTAGACCCAACTGTCTTCAAACGAGACAGCACGTCCCAAAACGACGCCCGGCTAGGCCACGATGCGGGCGATTTGCTGCGAATCTGGCCACATGGACAGCAGTGAAGCTGGCACGCCGTTCGCAACAGATGGGTCAGACAGGATCAGGCGCATTTGAGCGATCAGCACCGCTCACACCGACCTGGGAATTGCGCAGAACCGACCGTTGATGATCCTCATGGCCGTCGGTTCGAAGCAGGGGACACGGAGGCTTCCAGAAATGGGAGCCTCCGTTTGCTTATGAAGCGTCCCACAGAAACTTGCACCCCGCGCCCGCTTTGACTAAGCCTTGGAAGCTTTTCAACGACCACCAGGTGACCCCGTGCGCGGCTATTTCGGCATAGGAGCGGAAGAAATTTCCAAGCCCATGAACATGGGAAACATCATCCGTTCCGGACACGCCTTTGGGGCGAGCTTCGTCTTCACAGTGAACGCCTTTTACTCCGTGAGAGCCGCCAAATCGGACACCTCAAAAACACCTAATCATCTGCCCTATTACGAGTGGGAGAGCGTGGGTGACATGGTCTTTCCGAAAGGCTGTCAGTTGGTGGGCATCGAACTGACGGAAGACGCAATCGAACTGCCGAGCTTCCGTCACCCGCTCAATGCGGCTTATGTGCTTGGGCCCGAGCGCGGGAGTCTCTCCGGTGAGATGGTCGCGGCCTGTGATCACGTCGTAAAAATTCCCACCGCCTTTTGTCTGAACGTTCAGATCGCGGGCGCGATCGTCATGTATGACCGGGTGAAGTCGATGGGTAATTTCGCTGACCGCGCTCTGATGCCAGGCGCACCCACAGAAGAGAAACAACCCCACCAGCATGGGGGCCGCTTCCTGCGGTCCACCAAACCGCGCGACAATAAGAGTGAGAAGGCATGAGCATCGCCGCTAAATCACTGCTGGTCCTCGGACTGCTTTGGTCAGCGTTTGGCGTTTCAACGCCCGCGATCGCAAACACCGCTGAACCCGCCTGGAAGTTCAACCGCACATTCAACGCCTGGTCCCGCTCGCTCGACACCATCGAAACGGAGCTCGCCCAGCCGGAACAACAGGCGGAGGACGACGAAAGCATTCGCGAGACCCTCACAGAGATAAGGTCAGATGCTGTCAGCGCCCGCGAAGCGGCCAACGAGTTTGCCACCAACTCCAAGGATCTTCTTGAAGCGCTGGGGGCCCGACCCGAAGAAGGAGAGCCGGAGGAAGCAACTGACGTTCAGCAAAAACGTCGCCAATACGAAGCTGAAGTGGCTGACTTCAGAGGTCGTGCCGCCCAGGCGCAACTGATCATCCGTAGGGTGGATACCTTGTCTGTTCGCCTGTCCGGTATTGAACAAGGTCAAGCTGTCGCAACCCTTCTGACACGCACCCCAAGTCCGCTCGGCTGGGAGACGCTCAGCCAAAGCCCGACCGCCACCGCTGTCTATGCGGCTCATTTCTTGGGAACGCTGCGCGAAGGGCTGCAGGTGCCCCCCAACGAAAATCAGAGCCCTATTCAGCGCTTCGCGCCATTCGTCGCGCTGATCTTGGTTCTGGCGCTTGCCCTTTTTGGAAGGCGGCGATTGGTTGGATGGCTGGGTCGCGACGAGAGGGTCTCTGAACCGAGTTATACGCGCCGGCTTTTGGGCGCAAGCACCGAAGCGCTGGCCAACGGCCTGCTTCCGGCGCTCTTCGCGGGCTTTCTATGGCTCATCGTCAATTTTTCTTTCCAGGCTGAGGAAGGGCCGTTCCTCGATCTTATAAATGGATTTGTAACAGCGCTCCTTGTCGCCATCGCTGCTTTGTCATTGCCCCGCGCAGCACTGTCCCCCTCGCTGCCCAACTGGCGCGTTGTGCCGATCAAACCAAAATACGCCCAACACCTCACGCAACGACTTGGCGCACTGGGCGTTCTGTTTGGCGCAGACATTTTTGTGAGCTTTACCAGCACCCCGGAAAGCGCGGCATTTCTGTCCCTGTACAGCGCCATAACAGCAACGTTGGAAGCTGTGCTCATCATTGATCTGCTGCGACCTGCCTTATGGCGTCCGGATCCCGATTGGAGCGCAGGCCGCGGGGACGAGGAGCAGGCAGCACCTGTCGCAAGAACAACTGATAGGCGCCGAAAACTTGCCTGGCAGGGTCTTCGCATCGCCATCGGTTTCATCGCACTTACCGCTGCAATCGCAGCCTGGATTGGTTACACGGCACTGTCCGTCTACCTGATCGGCAACCTGATTGGCAGCGCGTTGATCGTGGGCGCCCTCTTTCTCGCACGCGCATTGTTTGCCGAATGGATCGGTATTCTTATGCGCCGGGAACAAACCGCCGAATGGCTCGCCCTGTCCGAAGATGGCAGCAGCACAGTCGCGTTCTGGCTGATCAGTTTTATGCAGGTCGCCGTCTATATTACTGGGGCCGCTCTCATCGGCGCGGTTTGGGGTGTACCGCTCGATGACATTTGGACGATTACTTACAATTTCCTGACCGGCGTGGACATTGGCGGCGTTACCATCTCCTTCGCCGACATCGTCGAAGCCCTGTTTGTATTCATCGTCACCCTGATCATCTTCCGGTTGATCAAAAAGCTGCTCCGCGAAACGGTTCTGCCTCAGACACGGCTTGATCCAGGTGCGCAATACTCGATCGCAACGATCTTCGGCTATGTCGGCATCGTGACCGCCGTGTTGCTCGGCGCCATGACATTGGGTGTCGAGTTTCAAAGCTTACTCATCATTGCCGGTGCTCTGTCTGTGGGGATTGGCTTTGGACTTCAAAACATCGCCAATAACTTTATCTCCGGTCTCATCCTTCTGTTCGAACGGCCCATCAAGGTCGGCGATCTGATTGAGATCGGCGATACATTCGGACACATCACGCGCATCAACGTCCGGCGCACGGAAGTCGAAACTTTCCAGCGCGCAGAGGTGATGATCCCCAATTCAGAACTGGTATCCACCTCAGTTATCAACTGGACCCACTCGGATAGAAAAGCGCGGATTGAGATCAATGTGGGCGTTGCCTATGGCTCTGACACGGACCTCGTGCGGACGACACTGGAACAAGCGGCCGCCAATGTTGACAAGATCGTGACCTGGCCAAGCCCTGACGTGCTCTTCCTTGAGTTTGGTGACTCAAGTCTTAATTTCCAGCTGCGGTGTTTCACAAGCGACGTTTCTTCGCGGATTACAACGTCATCCAAACTCCGCTTCGAGATTGATCGCCTGTTCCGCGAAGCCGGCATCCAGATTCCCTTCCCACAACGGGTCGTTCATCGCGCAGCTGACGACACAGACGGGGCATAGGCCCAAAAAACATCCCAAGCAAAGCCGCTGGCATTGCGCCGCCGAGCCCGGTATGATTCCCCTTAGCCTTTGGGCTAGGGGGTCTCTGGCAAGACAGATGGAAAAATGATGCGGTTTTCTGAGCTTACTAAACTATTCTTCACCACAGTGGTCGCCGTCTGGTTTGGCGCAAGCGCGGCGGTGGCAGAGGAACCGAAACTCCTGGGCAAATACAGAGACTGGGCAGCCTATAGTTACGGCTCCGGCTCCAGCCGCATTTGCTATGTCATGTCAGAACCAAAAGAGATGCGGCCGCGGGGCGCAAACCGGGGCGATGTTTTCCTGATGGTCACCCACCGTCCGGGCCAGAACGTCACCAATGAAGTCTCCATGCGGGCAGGCTATCCGTTTTCTGACCGCTCCCGTCCGTTCGCCCAGATCGGCTCTGACAAGTTCCAAATGTTCAGCGGCGTGACCGAGGGCGGTGAAAACCGCTATTGGGCATGGCTGAAAGACACCAGCGACGAAAACCGCATGGCAACCGCGATGCGCCGCGGCAGCTCCATGACGATCAAGGGCACGTCACAGCGCGGCACGCTGACGACCGACAGATACTCGCTGTCCGGCGTGACGGCGGCCCTCAACAAGATCGACGAAACCTGCCGTTAAAAGCGCCAGATTCTGGCAGTTTTTAACGCGATTAACGGCACCTGCCGCCAAGGATGGCGCGCGGGGCCTTGCCCGTGCTATGACCCGCGTCTGTGACCACCTCCAAACCGCATCCGCGGCGCATGGAAAGAAAGCCAGATGGCAACCGTCCTCGACACGACAAGCAATAGACCTAAGACAGCATCAGGCATTGCGGTGCCTGCACCGGCTGGCCCTGTGTCGCTGATTGGCCTGTCGCGGGAAGAGCTCGGCGAGCAATTGCGGAATGCTGGCATCGCGGAAAAACAGGTCCGCATGCGCGTGGGGCAGGTTTGGAACGCTCTCTACCATCACGGCGCACGCGACTTCGAGAACGTTACAACCCTGTCGAAAGACCTGCGCGCCAAGTTCGAGGAGCACTTTTCACTCGCCCGCCCGGAGATTGTCACCCAACAGATTTCAAATGACGGCACCCGCAAATGGTTGATCCGTTTGCCCTCGACAGATCCACGCGCTCCCGCGCCGGAAGTGGAAGCAGTTTACATTCCGGAAGAGACCCGCGGCACGCTCTGCATCTCAAGTCAGGTCGGCTGCACGCTCAACTGCACCTTTTGTCATACGGGCACGCAGAAACTTGTGCGCAATCTGACCGCGGGTGAGATTGTGTCCCAGGTCCTCATCGCCCGCGACGCCTTGGACGAATGGCCGACCCCTCAGGAAGGCCGCAAGATCACCAATGTCGTGCTCATGGGCATGGGCGAGCCGCTCTACAATTTCGACAATGTGAAGCAGGCCATGGACATTGTCTCCGATGGCGACGGCCTCTCCATCTCCAAGCGGCGCATCACGCTGTCCACATCGGGCATTGTGCCTGAGATCGCGCGCGTCGGAGATGAGATGGGTGTCATGCTCGCCATTTCGCTCCATGCGGTGAATAATCCTACCCGCGACGAACTGGTGCCGATCAACAAGAAATATTCGTTAAACGAATTATTGAAAGCATGCCGGGAGTTTCCCGGTGTCTCCAACGCACGGCGCATCACCTTTGAATATGTGATGTTGAAAGGCGTGAATGACAGCCTGGCCGATGCCCGGGAACTTGTGCGTCTCTTGAAGGGCATCCCTGCCAAGATCAACCTTATCCCGTTCAATGCTTGGCCAGGGGCACCCTATGAATGTTCCGACTGGGAGCAGATTGAAAAGTTCGCGGACATTGTGAACAAAGCGGGATATGCGAGCCCCATCCGCACGCCCCGCGGGCGGGATATTATGGCCGCTTGTGGTCAACTGAAATCTGCCAGCGAAAAAATCAAAGCAAGCCAGATTTCCGCCTAGGCACACTCCACCAAACAACACCGCAGGCGAGGGCTCTAACGTGAAGCGCCAAATTGGTTCTTCCAAATTCTAAAAATCATACAGATTGTATGAAAAATGAAACTGCACTAAAGTGCGTTTAAAAGGCCCTCTGAACCAAAGGATGTCACATGTCGAGCCAGCCCTTCACCGTCAAAGAAATCTGGCGCTATCCCGTGAAATCCATGCAAGGCGAGAAGCTCAGCGAAACGGTTCTGACAGCGGGCGGTGTGCCACTGGACCGAGGTTGGGCGGTAAGGGACGAAGCGACCCAGACAATTGTCGGCGCTAAGAAGATCGGCGACTTGCTGAATTGTTCGGCGCGCTACATGGAAGGCACCAATGCTGGCGCGGTCCCCCACGTCGAAATCACCCTGCCTGACGGCAACACGGTCAGGTCTGATGATGAGCAAGTCCACCAAACCTTGTCGAACGTCTTTGATCAGGAGGTGACTCTGTGGCCGCTTCAGCCTGCCGACAATAAAGAGCACTACCGGACCAAGCAGCCGCCGGAAGACCTGGAAGCAGAGATGCGGACCATGTTCGCGCTTGAACCTGATGAGCCTTTGCCGGACCTGAGTGCCTTTCCACCGGACGTGTTGGCGGAGCTGATGGAGTTCGCCACCCCGGTTGGGACATACTTTGACGCCTTCCCCCTCGACATTCTGACGGAGGCATCGCTCCGTCATCTGCAGACACTCACCCCTGACGCTGTGCTCGATATACGCCGCTTCCGTCCGAATATTCTCTTGAGTGACAGCGACAACATCACCGGACTTGAGGAAACGAAATGGGTGGGCCGCGCTGTCACCATCGGCAACGCCACCGTTGAAGCGGTGATGGAATGCCCCCGCTGCATCATGACGACGCGGGCGCAAGGCGATCTTCCCCGTGATGCCTCCATCATGCGGGCTATGGTTGCCCACACTGCCCAAAACTTGTCGATCTATTGCAACATCTCAAAGCCCGGACGCATAGCCGAAGGTGACTCAGTCACATTGGGCTAACAGCTAGCTGTTGACCGCCCACTGCATCGCCGCCTCCATGCGATCATTGCCCCAAAACAGCTCTTCGCCAACGGTAAAGCTTGGCGCACCAAAAAGGCCAATGTCCCAGGCCCGATCCGTCTGCGCTTTCAGGCGCTCCTTGTTCTCAGACGCGTAGGCTTTCTCCGTGACAGCGCTCGGATCCTGACCCAAAGCGGCCAGACGGTCTGCGATGACGGCATCATCTGAGGTGATCAGCCCATCGACAAAATTCGCCTGATAGATCGAACGTACAAAGTCTGGCCCCCAGCCTTCCTCCATGCCCAGCAACGCGACACGGGCGGCCTTGAGGCCATTTTGCGGAAACAGGTCGGGTTTGTTGAAGTCAATCCCGTCCGCGTCGCAAATACGTTTCAGGTCGCGCCACATATAGCGGCCTTTCTGCTCAAACATATTGAAGGGGGAATCTGTGAGCCCCTGCTTCCCGAAGACAGGCCCCAACAGAAACGGGCGCCAGATCACATCGACGCCTGCCTCGGCCGCCACCCTCTCCACCCGCATCGACGCCGGATAGGAGTAAGTGCTTGCAAACTCAAACCAAAATTCGACTGCGGCCATATGTCTTCACCTGTTTCTTATCGCGTCCGCGCGAACGCTTGTTTCTTATGCGCCGCCACTCTATCAAATGCGGTTCGTAAAACCAGATTGAGTATTTCCAGCTGAAGTGGATGCCGGTTCAGCGTTTGGGAAATGCGACCAACAAAAAGGTGAAAGCGGTCCCATCCACGGATGAGCCGCACAAAGCTGTCCATGCCCCCTCTCCGCCAGTTTGCCGAGCACCCACAGCGCCAGAAGCTGAATGATGAAGTTCACTCGCGACCGCCGGCGGACGTGCCCGGTGCCCTCATCTGCTCGCATCTGGCATTCGTGACCGGCGAAAACGGCCACGCGGAAGAAAAGGTTTCGCTCAAGTCGCTGGCCAGCCTTTTTGGCGCCGCCATTCCCGACCATTTCGGCAATCACCTCACCCTTGATCTCGGACCCTTTCACCTCACCTGGGAACGCCACACCGAATTCTCGACCTACACCTTCTTTGAACACCTGAAGGACGGTCAGAACATTGCGGATCGGTTCGCGCATGCCCCAGTCGCGCGCATCCCCGACAGATGGCGCGAGCAAATCAAAGGGGAGCTCCTCGTCGCTATCAACCTGATGGTCGTCACTCAACCGACAGCCCAGGTCGACGATCTTCTGGGTACAGTTTTTGGCGACAACACGCTGGTTGGCGGTTCTCTTGCTGGTGGTGGCGCCGCCGCCTGGACCGATCTGACGCTCGATGCGCAGGGCTGTTCGCGCATCCTGGTCGCCAATGAAAGCCTTAAGCCCGGGCGCACAGGGCGTCTGGTCCAGCGACTGCTGGAAATCGAAACCTACCGCATGATGGCGCTGATGGCCTTTCCGCTGGCGCGCGCCATTGCACCTGAGATTTCTGAGATGGAACAGGAACTTGCCACCATCGCCAGCGAAACCACCAACATCACCGGCCTTGAGGACGAGCAACGTCAACTCAGCCAATTGACGGCCCTCGCCGCGCGCATTGAGACCATGACCGCGCGCACCGACTTCCGCTTCTCCGCTTCACGCGCCTACCATGCGTTGGTCGAGGAACGCATCGCAGATCTGGACGAATCCAAACTGTCCGGTATCCAGCAGTTGGCAACTTTTATGGAGCGTCGCTTGAGCCCCGCCATGCGCACCTGTGCCTCTGTCGCAAGCCGACTGGACACGCTCTCTCAACACATTGCCCGCGCCTCAGGGCTCTTGCGTACCCGCGTGGAGATAGCAGTACAGGAGCAGAACCAAAATCTGCTCGCCTCCATGGAATCGCGGGTCCGCATGCAGACCCGCCTTCAGGAAACAGTGGAAGGCCTCTCCGCCGTCGCCATTTCCTATTACCTGCTCGGCATCGTGAATTATATGTTGAAAGCCGCAGCGAAAGTGGGCAGCCCCCTCGACCCAACGCTCGCCACAGGCATCGCCGCCCCCTTCGTTATCGGCGCGGTCTACTATGGCGTACGCCAGGTCCGCAGGCGTCTTACCCGCGCCAAATGAAATAGGTGACAGCGGTCGCTGCGAGGGCCAACAAGGCGAGACCGGCAAATGCGCCCGCAAAGACAAACGCCCCCATGAGGAACCCGACAAGCGGGTAAAGCACCAACCAGGAAGAGTGGGAGAGCGCATATTGGGCGGCAAAGAGTTCCGCGCGGTCAGCGCTGTCGGCGGCGCGTGTGATCACCCGCCCCACTGGTGTCATCGAAAGCGCTGTTCCAAAACCAAGCACCGCCCAGATCAATACGAACCATTCGTAAGGTGGTGCACTGATCGAAACGGATAGCGCCAACGCGACTATCAGGCCGCCGGCCAGCATCGCACGTAGGTCCGTGAAAACGCGAAGCAAGCTTGGCAACACCAGCGCCGCAAGAATGGATCCGGCGCCAAACCCTGCCATTGCGTAGGCGACCTGCGCATCCGCTAGACCTAATCCGTCTTTGACATAAAGAACGGTTGCAACGATCGCCGTCGCACTCCCTGCAGCGATTGCGAAATAGAGCGTGAAAACCCCGCGCAATTCTGCATTGGCAAAATAAAGCCGCATACCACGGGTGACTTTCTCAAACGGGCGCGTCTCAACTGAGGCAGCACTCACCTCTGGTTGCGGCAGACGCCCGGCGAACAGAAGCAAAGCCGAGATGAGAAACGCGAGGGCGTTCAGCTCAAACAAGAGATCAAAGGCGGCGAACCCCAAAAAGAACGCAGCCAACAAGGGGCTCGCAATGTTCTCCAACTCAAACGCTATCCGATTGTACGAGAGTGCCTTGGTGTACTCTTCTTCGTCGGGCAGAACGTCAGGGATCGTGGCTTGGAAGATCGGGTTAAAAGCGCCCTCCGCCGCTGCGATCACAGCAACCAGCGCATAGACCTGCCAGGACGCATCGATCAGCGGGTAAAGCGCAATCAGACCGGCGCGGAAAAGATCAATGCCCCCCAACAGCGCCCTGCGGGGGAACCGGTTTGCATAGGCACCTGCCACCGGCGCCACCAGCATCTTCACAACCATCTTGAGGCCCAACGCGCCCCCGAGCACCAATCCGGCTTGCCCCGGATCAAGCTCGTAGACCAGCAGCGCGAGACCGACGGTCGTGAGCCCCATCCCAATGAGGGCGAGAGCTTGGGCGGCGAAGAGACGCCGGAATGTTGGGTTTGAAATCGGAGAGGCAGCCATACATCAAACTACGCCAAAGCGGCGCGTCGGCGCTACCTGCTGGCGGGTTACTTGAGACCTGCAGCCCGCTCAACAAACGCCCAAATTTCTGCCTGAGCTTGAGCTAAGGGTTTCGGCGGCGTCATGGCGAGCGCTTCATTCACCCCGGCACTGACACCGCCCAGAATCATGGAAACCAGCAATAGCGGATCAAGGGCAGCATCAATTTCCCCGTCTCGCTGAGCTTGCGCGATGTTGCGCGCGCCCAATCGGTTGAGACGCATATCGCGGTCACGCTCTTGGCGTCCAAGCAGAGGATCACTTCTGACTTTCTTGAAAACAATCGACGCAACCGGGTCAGTATAGAGGAAGTCAACAAACTCGTAGACGCGGTGTCGTTCACGCTCCGCCCATGTGTTACCCTCAAAAGGGACAGCTGAAATCGTATCATCGAGCCGTTCAAAGAAGTCGTGAACAATCGCCGTGAGAAGCCCGGCCTTGTTCTTGAAGTGATAGTAGGTGAGCCCATCAGAGACGCCCGCCCGCTTTGCAACATTGGCAACCTCCAGGTCACCATCATTTTCGATCAATTCCGCGCAGGCTGCCGCGAGCAGATCACGCCGCGCCACCTTTTTGGACCGGCGTTTACGCGGAGCCGTCGACGCCATCAGGCATGGTCCTCCAGCAACCGCTTGGGATGCATGCCGTCTACCATGCCAATAAAGGGCGGATGAATGGAGTATCCCAGCATACGCCGAATGTCTTCTGTGACGGCTGAGACGGTCCGCGGCGACGTGCCGAGGAAGTAGTTCTCCTGGGTGCGCAACCAGGGTTCGCAATATTGACATGTCACGGCGAGCCGTGCGCGATCAGAACGGTTCGCGCCCCCGCCATGCCAGAACGTGCCCGGATAGAAGATCACCGATCCAGCCGGCATGACCGCGGGAACAGCATCCCTCATTGTGGGATAGCGTTCATCACCCCAGTCGTGGCTGCCAGGCACGATTGCCGTCGCGCCATTGTCTTCCGTGAACTCGTCGATGGCCCAGACTGTCGCAGCACCCAAGGGCGGCCGGGGACGCGGTACAGGGTAGAAAGAATCGTCCATGTGCAGCGCCTGCGCGGATTCGCCGGGTAGAATGTTGATGACCTGCAGCTGCGACAGAAGATAGTTGGGGAGAAACATCTCATCGAGCAGCGCCAGAATGCGCGGATGATCCACCAGTCGATCAAGCGCTCTGGTCTTTTCGAGCACCGCGTAGACACGCTGGGTTTTCAACCCTTCAAAGTCATTGCGGCCCTGATGCGCCAACAAGGGAGCGACGGCCGCCCGGATCGCCCGAAGCTCTCCCTCTGATAACAGTCCTTCAATAACGACATAACCCTGCTTCGCTATAGCTTCGAGATCAGCCTCGACCGTTGCACGGCCCACCTGCTCAATCGCGTTGCTCTGTGTCGTGCGATGCGTCCCCGCTCGCACACCCGCGCTGTCGAAGTCTGGGTTCTGGTGCATATCTTCCATCTCCATCGTTACTGAGTTCAACTTAGTAAAAACAGAAGGCTCGGTCAAATTTGGCGGAAAAGTAGCGAAATTCGGAGCGCCAACGCCCAGAAGTGGCCGCGAAGAGAGCATGGGCAAGACAAACACCGCTGTGGTTGCGGTGGGCCTTGAATTGCCTATAGTGCGCGAAAATCACGACCCTTAAGCGCGACCTTAAGGCTGGACCCACAAGCGGGGAAATCATGAGCGACATCAACAAAGTCGTGCTCGCCTATTCAGGCGGCCTCGACACCTCGATCATTCTGAAATGGCTGCAGGACGTCTATCAGTGTGAAGTTGTGACCTTCACAGCTGACCTCGGACAAGGCGAAGAACTTGAGCCTGCCCGCAAGAAAGCGGAAATGCTCGGGATCAAGGAAATCTATATTGAGGATGTCCGAGAAGAGTTTGTCCGCGACTATGTCTTCCCCATGTTCCGCGCCAACGCACTCTATGAAGGCGTTTATTTGCTCGGCACCTCCATCGCTCGACCGCTTATTGCGAAACGTCAAATTGAAATCGCAGCCGAAACCGGTGCAGATGCTGTGTCTCACGGCTCGACGGGCAAAGGCAACGACCAGGTGCGCTATGAGCTCGGTTACTATGCCCTGAACCCGGACATCAAAATCATCTCGCCCTGGCGGGAATGGGATCTGAACTCCCGGACCAAGCTCATCGACTATGCCGAGAAGCATCAGATTCCGATCCCAAAAGACAAGCGTGGCGAAGCCCCCTTCTCTGTCGATGCGAACCTGCTGCACATCTCGGCGGAAGGCAAAGTGCTGGAAGACCCAGCCGAAGAAGCGCCGGAATATATATACAGCCGGTCGGTAGCGCCTGAAGACGCGCCCGACAAGCCGACCTATATCGAAATCGGTTTTGAAAAAGGCGACGCGGTTTCCATTGACGGCGTGGCCATGAGCCCGGCAACGCTGCTCACCAAACTGAACGAGTATGGCGGGGCCAATGGCATCGGGCGTCTTGATCTCGTAGAAAACCGGTTTGTTGGCATGAAGTCCCGTGGCGTCTACGAAACGCCTGGCGGAACCGTTCTGCTCGCCGCCCACAGGGGCATCGAGTCGCTCACGCTTGATCGGGGCGCAGCTCACCTCAAAGACGAGCTGATGCCGCGCTATGCGGAGCTCATCTATAACGGCTTCTGGTGGAGCCCCGAGCGCGAAATGCTGCAAGCGCTGATCGACAATAGTCAGGAATGCGTGACCGGCTCGGTGCGCATGAAACTCTACAAAGGATCGGCAACGGTTGTTGGCCGCTCTTCCCCCTATTCCCTGTACTCCGAAGAACATGTGACGTTTGAAGAGGACACGGTCTACGACCAGCGTGATGCGCAAGGCTTTATTAAGCTGAACGCCCTACGTCTGCGTCTCCTCCAATCCCGTAACAACCGGATCAAATAATGCGTATTGACGAAATTTCGATTGGCACCAACCCTCCCTACGACATCAATGTCATCATTGAGGTTCCCCATGGTGGCCAGCCGGTAAAGTATGAACTCGACAAAGCCTCCGGCACCCTTTTCGTTGATCGTTTCATGCACACGGCTATGAACTATCCGTGCAATTACGGGTTCGTGCCTCACACGCTGTCAGACGATGGGGATCCGGTTGACGTGCTTGTGGTGAGCCGCATTCCTGTGGTGCCGGGTGCCGTCATTCGCTCGCGGCCCATCGGCGTTCTCCTGATGGAAGATGAAGCTGGGCAGGATGAGAAGATCCTCGCCGTGCCTGTCGACGCGCTGAACCCCTATTACAAGGAAGTCTCGTCCTACCGTGACCTGCCAAAAATCCTGCTCGATCGGATCGCCCACTTCTTCGATCACTATAAGGATCTGGAAGAAGGCAAATGGGTGAAGGTAGAACGTTGGGGCTCTGCGGAAGAAGCCATGGACCTTATTCGCAAAGGCATCGAGTCCGCGAAGAAATAAGGGTTCTGTCAGAACAGACCAAACAAAAGCCGGCCTACATGGGCCGGCTTTTTTGCTGCATGTCTTGCCTTATCCGTCTGCCGAAAGCGCCAGCACCCGGCTGATTTCGGTAAGCGACCGACCGCTCTCCTCTCGCCATTGGTTAAAGGCGTCCTGCGTGGCCTTGAGCGCCTTCTTTGACGTCGGCGCCTTATCGACAACACCCGCCTGCTTCAAGGCCGCCACAACTGACCCCGACATAATCCAGCTGTCGACACCAGAAAAGCGCAGGAAATATTGACCTGATCCACCGGACAGAAAACTTCCACGCTTCTTCAACACGTCAAGCAGGTCAATATAGTTTTCCGGTTTTGAGTTCGCAAAGAAGGCGCCAGCGCTGCCATGCTCATCCGCAAGTTCCGATACGAGACGGGCATTTGTGATCGTTGCTTTGATCTTCGCGCCGTTGCGGACAATACGTTTGTCAGAGACAAGACGCTCAAGATCTTCATCTGCATAGAAGGCAACGCGCTGCGGCACAAATCCCTCAAATGCCTCTTCAAATCCTGGCCACTTGTTATCAATAACCTTCCACGAAAAGCCAGCCTGAAATACAGAGCGCGTCATACCAGCCAGCCAGCGATCATCTGGAATCTTTTTCAGAGAAGCTTTCGATTTTGGTTTCGAAAGCTGTGACGCGACTTCCTTCTCGCCACCATGGCGTTTGCAGGCCCGTTTGTAAATTGTATCGAATGACTGCATCTCAAACTCCTCCGAAGGGGTCGCACCTTAAGGTAAAGACCAACCTGGCGCTTCCCCCATGACGTGCCCGGCAATCTCTTGCACCAACGGACCGGCAGACGATGAATTGGTCAGCACGACAATGCCGGAACGTCGCTCCAGATCAATCACCATTAGAGATTGAAAGCCGGGATTTGAACCCCATTGCCAGGCGGTTCTGCCGGTACGGCCATCGCGGGTACCGAGGCCGAGGCCCCAGCCAATCTCCGAGCCAATAGATACATTCTCGGTGAGGATGCGATCCCGCAGATCAGCTCCCAAAACATCACCCTTGATCAGCCCTTCGACAAACAGGCCGAGATCATGCGCGCTCGCCCTAAGCGAAGAAGCGGGGTTGATCGCATCTCCAGCGGTTGCGGGCACCGGCGTGTTCCGCTCCATGAACGAGAGACTGATTGCGAATACCAACCCGAATGCAATCGCGACGACGATCGGATTGGTTTGCTGGCCACCGCGCGACAGCGTGCCGTCCGCAGGGCCAAGAAAGCCCAAAAATGCAAATGCCGTCATCAGCACAAGAACGCCGAGCAAAAAGAGAGACAGGTAGACCGCCACATTGGCAAGAATGAACAGCAATGCCCAGCCCCCCAAGAGCAGCCAGAGGAGTCCAAGTGTGCCGACAGTTGAAACGAAGACAGCGGGCGCAAAATCAACCGGCTCAAGCTTTAAGCGGTTGAGGCCGAAACGCACAACCAGGTAGGTGACCAGCGCACTCACAAGCGAAAGAAGGAGAAGAGGCACAATAAAAGCAAGCAGCGTCTGGTAGAAGGGGATAAACCCACGCGCAACCGTTGGCACCAACGGCGCCGCAAGGCCAAAGCCTGAAGACGCCATGCCTAAGGGCTCCAACACGCGAGCGCGCAAAACGGTTTCGAAGGGCTTCTCTTCAACCACGGACATCACATGGCCCATATACATAAAGCCCACGCCGGAATAGGAGAAGACATCACCGGGCCGTGACCAACTTTCGTCGCTGCAGCACCGGATAAAATTGCTGAGCCCGGATGTGTGTGTCAGCACATGGCGCAAGGTGATGAGTTCATGATCATCCCCATCGCCGAGCCAGGGCTCAGCGAGCTTGGCACCAAGCGGCGCATCCAAATCGAGAACACCGTCCCGAACCATGGAGAGAGCGCCAACCGCCGCAACCGGTTTTCCAAGGGACGCGGCTTCGAACAAAGTGTTGGCCGTGACGGATTCCGAACCGAAAACATCAGCGACGCCATATCCCTGCTCAAAGACGATCTGCCCATCGGCAACGACAGCGATCGACAGTCCCGGGACATCTTCCTCTGACATACGCCTGGGCAGATAGAGAGAAAGGGCCTGCGCCATTTCCTCGCGCGGCCAGCTCAACATGCCCCCCTCCTGCGCACCGGGGAGAGCAGCCTGGGCAGATGCGCACCATGACACCACCAGAAGGACGCCGGAGAGAAAGAGTTTCATTCGATGCACGGACGTCTCCACCTAGCCCCTGATCTATTGCCCTAGTCGAGGGGCATACGGGGAATTTGAAAATTGAGACGGAGCGCGTCAATACGCTCGATAATCTCCGGATCGAGCGGACCTTGATTGGCCCCATCGACAAGATCACGAAGCTCTTTGCGGTTCTTCACCCCGAGAATGACCGTATCGACACCGGGCATCGCCAGCGCGTAGCGATGCGCCAACACGGCAGGGTCTTCGCCGAGCTCGGATGCCAGGGCACGATAGGGCGCCGCCTTGTCATAGTCGGCATGCTCCTCCGGCGCCGCTTCACGATCGAGCGCAACAGTGAGTGCACCTGCCTGCACAGCCCGGATCCCCAAAACGCCCACATCGTTGTTCGCGGCCGTGCGGGCGATATTGCGCGGCTCCGGCGGTTCTTCGTACCGGCGCATGCTCCCGGCGCTATCCATAAAATTTGTCACAACCTGGGCCGCAGCTGGACGTGTGTCTGCGCGGAGTGCATCCATAATCGTCTTGGGGAGACCGGTCGCGGTGAGGCCCCAATCAGCGATCAGCCCTTTCTCTTTCAGCTTCTCGAAGGCGGGGATGACAGTGCCTTCATAGAGCGACCAGCTAGTCGCAAAGAGATGCTGGACGTCTGCGTTTTGCGTATAGGTGTAATCATCCGGACAGATATTCGAGTGGAGAAAAAAGAGATCCACACGCTCAATCTTCATGGTCTTCAAAGATCGAACGAGCGAGCGTTCAAACTTCTCATAGACTTCATCCGCCGGGGGCGACCCGAGTTGACACTTGGTAGTGAATCGGGCGCCCGCCGGCGGGGCACCATCAAATGCTTCCCCAAAAACCATTTCCGCCTCGCCGCGCCCGTACATGGGCGCCGCATCAAACAGGGTGATCCCAGCATCTGCCGCCGCGCGAACCGTTGCAACAGCCTCCTCACGCGTGGTTTCGCCCCAGATCTGAGCAACACCGCCGCCGCCCAATGTCAGGGCGCTCACGGGCCAGAGAGATCCAAGCGTACGGGTTTCCATGGAAGTTCCTTCTAAAGATCGTCGGGAACGGCAATCCCATTTTGCATACAAGCCGCAACCACCGTATTGCGGATGAGGCAGGCGACAGTCATTAGACCGACACCACCAGGGACGGGTGTGATCGCGGACGCCCTCGATAGGGCTGCCTGGTAATCCACATCACCCACCAGGCGCGTCTTGCCCTCGCCCTTGTCCGGTGCAGGCACGCGATTGATACCCACATCGATCACAACCGCGCCTTCCTTTATCCAACTGCCTTCAACCATTTTTGGGCGGCCAACAGCAGCCACAAGGACGTCGGCCTGGCCGATAATGTCAGGCAGGTTTTCAGTGCGCGAATGGGCGATGGTGACCGTACAGTTCTCGTTGAGGAGTAGCTGTGCAACAGGTTTGCCGACAAGGTTGGACCGACCGAGCACCACCGCGTGTTTGCCTGTGAGACCACCTTCAACACTGGCCTTGGCCATGATGAGGCAGCCAAGCGGCGTGCAGGATACAAGTCCCGGCAGGCCAGACGACAGCCGCCCTGCATTCAACGGGTGAAGCCCGTCCACATCTTTTGCTGGATCAATCGTATCGATCACGGTCTGCTGCGAGATCTGGTCGGGAACCGGAAACTGCACCAGCACGCCGTGCACATCTTCATCCGCATTGAGCGCGCGCACCCGGTCCAGCACCTCTTCTTCGGTCGCGTCACCCGGCAGCCTGTACTCGATAGAATTCATACCGGCTTCGCGCGTCGCGATGCCTTTATTACGAACATAAACCTCCGACGCCGGGTCATCCCCTACCAGCACCACCGCAAGGCCGGGCGTGATGCCATGTTCCTGCTGCAGCCAAGAAACGTGGGTCGCTACTTTCTCCCGCAGCTGGGAAGAGAAAACCTTGCCTTCTATTCGTGTCGCCTCAGTCATCGTCGGCAGATATCCATGCTTATGTCTTTAGCCACTCAGTCAGAACCGAGCCATCTAGAAAGGGGCACTCTTTGAGACCTGTCAGCGCTCATCGCCCCCGCCTCTTAGGTCGCCCGCTCAGACCCCGGCCCGGACAGCGCCAAACAGTTCGATAATGAGATTCTGAAGGAAAATCAGCCCCAGAATGAGCACCACCGGCGAGATATCCACCCCCCCGAGGTCCGGCATGATGCGACGGATCGGTCGAAGAGCAGGTTCCGTCAGGCGGTAGAGAATGTCGACCACCGTATACACGAACCGGTTTTGGGGGTTGACGACATTGAAGGCGATCAACCAGCTAAAAATGGCGCTTGCAACGACGACGTAAATGTAGAGGTTGATGACCTGATAAATCAGGATGAGAAGAGATTGCATAAGTCCGCCGCCATTCCGTTTCGCTTGCGCCGATAAGATAACCGCTTTCTAGCATGGTTTTCCAGTTCGCAAAGGCTTTGATAAGGAGGCAATCTGCGCCAACACCTTGTGAGCGTTTGGCACTTATAGGAAGATGCAGCATAGGGAATAGCTTGCGACCAGCCCAAGGCTGGGGAATGGGGAACATCAATGTCCAACTTGGAAATCACCCTTCTGGGGCTGGTAGCTGTGAGCCTCGCACTGGCCGGCTGGGCGTTGAAATACGGTTTGAAAGAACGCCGCCGACGCAAAGGGCGACCGCTCTTTGACGGCAATGCTTTACCTGAGGTCAACCCAAAGGATGTCGACGACATATTCTCTGTGAGCGAGACGGGAACCGAGTTGACGGCAGAGGCAATTCTTATCGGTGAGCAAGGGTCGCAGGCCTCTACGACCATTGACGAAGTCTGGATTTTGGCAGCTCTCGCAAAGAAGTCGAAAACCATCTTTGAGTTTGGGACCTGCACCGGCCGCACAACCTACCTGTTGGCCCGCAATGCGCCGGAGGATGCAAAGGTTGGAACCATCACCCTGACGCCCGATACAGTGGACACCTATCATGCCGACAGCGACGACCCAGACAATGCGCGCTGGACCCAAATTGCCAAGGAGGAAAGCACCTTCACCGATTTCCACTATTGCGGGACACCGGTAGAAGGAAAGGTCGAGCAACTATTTGGCGACAGCAAAGAGTTCGACGACGCACCTTGGGCGGGGAAATGTGATCTGGTCTTTATTGATGGCAGCCACGCCTATTCATATGTGAAGAGCGACACTGAGAAAGCTATAAGGATGACAAAGCCAGGCGGTCTTGTGTTTTGGCATGACTATTCGCCACCTTGCGTCGGCGTCTGGAAATACCTGAATGAACTTGGCCAGACCAAACCTATCAAACATATCAAGGGCACCCGCCTCGCCGTGCTGCGCGTATCCTAACGAGCCACCACCGATCAGGCCTGCGCGCCGCCAGCAACTTGTCCGGCAGCATCGAGAGCTGTACGCTTGTTTGCTTCTGCAATTGACGCCGCAAGGTCAGGCGCAGCAACCGCCCGCGCGACGGTGAGACCTCCAATCAGCGTGGCGAGTAACGCCCAGGCACGGTCTTCCCGGTCATCCTCTTCTGCGTCCGTCGAAGGACGCAAGCCCTGAGCGATCAGGGAGACGATGGTTCTCATTTTCGTTTCATAGATCTCATGGAGTGACGGTTCCCGCCGCACCACTTCGGGCGACAGAGTTGTCATCGCACATCCGCACTCGAGATCCGCCCGATGCGCCGCACCCAAATAATAGTCGGCGAAGGCGACGACCCATTGGTCGCCATGATCCTGCTGAAAAACGGGAATGGCATCAATCACCTCATCAAGCCCCTGCTCCAGGGCTGCCACAAAGACCCAATCCTTGGAGCCAAAATGCGCATAGAGGGCGCCAGAGGTGACCCCTGCGGCCTGGGCGATACCGTCAACACCGACACCTGCATATCCGTGCCGGCGGAAATTCCGCCCTGCCGCATCAAGTATTTTTTGATGCGTTCTCTCACGTTTTGTCAGTTTTTCGGCCATCCGAGGCTCCAGTTCGTTTGGTCTCGTGAATTTCTCCTTGAAAATATAACGATCCCTATATAAATAGCAATTATAACGTTCGTTATATTTTTAATCTGACCGTAGCCGGTGGCTGAAACAGCCTCACCCACGGCACGTGAGACAACGGAGAAAACTATGTTGAAGAACGCCCTATACGGCCTGGCTTTTGTGGCAACCATCCTGATTACCTCAGCGCCTTCATCGCAGGCGGCTGAAAACGCCTGCATGCCCATTGGCGGCGCTGGCCTCCCCAATTTCTTTCCAGAAGGCGAGGGTCGCCCCATGATCATTTCTGCTGCCCTGACCGGTAGTGTGCAAATGGCGGCAGGCAAAATCGTGGCGCAACGCGAAACGGCCTCAGGTCTGGAGATGGACATGGAGCACTATTTTGGAGGCGAAGATGGTGGGGCTTTTTGGACAAAGGATCTCGGCATCTTGACGGCAGTGCCCGGCAAACCCGGTCGCTTCATGATCGAAATTACCTATGACATTCAGGAAGACGTCACCCGCGGGACATTGAAAGGTTATTCCGGCCAGTTCAAATCATACGGCCTGGTTGATCTGCGCGACCCGAACAATCTTGTTGGCATCGTTCGATATAACGGAGAAATCTGTAAGTAAGGCACCCTCAAGACCCGTGGGCCAAAGCAGGTTGCGCAATGCGGTCTGCATTGGCCCACACGCGCATTTGCCGTGCTAAGCTTCTCCTAAGTCTAATCAAGCCGCCCCTGCGAAAAACAACCCGGCGGCGCCAAAGCATGGGAGAAAATTATGTCCAAGGGACTGCAAATGCTGTCGAAGATCAGCAAGGCCGGAGAGCTAGAGCTTTTCCTCACCGAAGTTGATGTTCCGACGCCCGCAAAAGACCAAGTGGTCATCCGCATGGAAGCGGCTCCAATTAATCCATCGGATATGGGGCCGATGTTCGGGCCTGCCGCTATCACCAAAGGCAAGGCCACGACCATTGACGGTCACCCCGCCTTTACTGCGGCCGTGCCTGACGACCGCCTCGGAATGGTGCGGTCCAGATTGGATATGGCGCTGCCAGTCGGCAATGAGGGAGCAGGCACCGTGATAGCCGCTGGCGAGGATGCCGCCGCACAGGCTTTGATGGGCAAAGTAGTGTCGACAACATCCGGCGCGTCCTACGCGCAATATGTCTGCATGCCGGCCGCCGCTTGTCTCGTCCACAATGACGGGACGACCGCAATTGAAGCAGCCTCCAGCTTCGTCAATCCACTGACGGCTCTTGGCATGGTCGAAACAATGAAGCTCGAGGGACATAAAGCGCTTGTGCATACCGCAGCCGCGTCAAACCTCGGGCAGATGTTGAACAAGATTTGCATCGCAGACGGCGTCGACCTTGTGAACATTGTACGTAAACAAGAGCAAACCGACCTTCTGAAATCGCTCGGCGCCAAATATGTCTGCGACTCCTCGAAAGACAGCTTCGCCGACGACCTGACAGACGCATTGGAAGCCACCGGCGCAACAATCGCCTTCGATGCAACCGGCGGCGGTACGTTGGCGGATACGATCCTCGCCTCTATGGAACGCGCGGCCAGCAGAGACGCCAGCGGTCTCAACACCTATGGCTCGTCGACCATGAAGCAGGTCTATCTCTATGGCGGTCTGGATCTGTCACCGACAGTCTTGCAGCGGGGATATGGCATGTCCTGGAGTGTTGGCGGATGGCTCTTGCCGCTTTTCCTGGGCCGCGTCGGTCCGGAGAAAACAGTTGAACTTCAAAAGCGCGTCGCGGACGAAATCAAGACGACCTTTGCAAGCGCCTATACCGGCGAACTCTCATTGGAGGAAGCGCTATCGGCAGGCGCCGTCCAGGATTACGTCGCCAAGAGGACAGGTGAGAAGTACATCATCCTGCCCAACAAAGGGCACTAGCACGCAAAACCAATCCCGTCGGCAGGCCTCAGCCCCTGTCGGCGGGCGCTTCCACACCCAGGCGGAGGGTGAAATCGAGCAATGCATTGGCGCGCGCCACCTCATCCTGCTCCTTCATATTCAGCATAATCGCGTCTTTGATGGGGTGGGGCCAAAGGCGGCGCACCTCATCAACCGCCGCCTGCACCTCTGAGTGCCCTTCGGATGTGAAGAACAAAGCGGTCTCTCGCCCAAGTGAAGCCGCAGTCGAGAAAAACGCACGCACAGGAAGTGCGGGATAGCTGGTCCATATTGGCGCACCAACAAGAACAAGATCGAAGGTCGAAAAATCAACCTTGGGAACCTCTATGGGTGGTAGGTGCCCCCGGACACTGTCAAAACCTGCCCAGAGAAATCCTAAGATACCCTGCCGAAACCGCGAACACCTGATCTCCATCAGGTCTGCATCGAGCATCTGTCTCAGTTCCCGCGCCACCAGCCGAGTGGCACCCGTGCGAGAATAGAATAGGACAAGAACCTTCATGAGCTTCAAGCCTCAGGTGCCACCGCCCTGCGGTACAGGTGCCAGGTCGTGTGTCCAAGTACCGGTAACACAACCAGCAATCCGAGGAAGAACGGAACACAGGCTATAAGAACGGTAAGCGTGACGATGACACCCCACATCAACATCACTCTGGGACTAGCGACCACGCCTTTTACACTGGTGATCATTGCCGACACCACATCCAGGCTTCGATCCATTAAGAGAGGCATCGACAAGACAGTGATGGAAAAGAGGATGAGAGCCAGCGCGGCACCCACCACATGTCCTGCACCGAGGAAAATCCAGCCCTGTTGAGTTGTGAAAATGACCGTCAGAAACTCCTGAAGGCTCGCAAAAGAGACCAGTCCAAGACAGAGCGCGATCAACAAGCGCACCTGATACATCCAAATCCAGAACACGAACAGCATGACAAACGCCATCCAGCCAAGCTCGCGCCGTCGTTGGGCCCACATAGCTGAGAAGACAGAAGCGAGGCTTGGCTTTTCATCCCGTTCCAAGGATCGGCTGACTTCATATATGCCTGCAGCGGCAAAAGGACCGACGAGCGGAAAACCAATGGCAAACGGGTAGGCAAGCCAAGGGGCGTCTGAAGCAAACAGACTGAGGACAATTGTGAGACCAATCACCGCGAAAATTGCCCCCAGAACCATACCGATGAATGGGGCGCGCGCAAAATCAGACAGCCCGAGCTGCAGACATTCTCGGATGTCCTGCGCAGTCAATGCATTGACAGACGGCAGGCTCGAAGCCGGTTTTTGAGTTGATGCCTCACTCATATCACCCTCCCCAGTTGAACGAGCGCCGGGCGGTCGCATTCATGGAAGACAGATGATTGTGCGATCGACCCTAGGCGATAACAAGCATCAAGCGGCGCCGGTTAAACCGCATTGTTAGAGATCAATTCTGGGAAGAAAGTTGAAGCTTGAGGGCTTTTTGGAGAGCCAGCTTCGGAGGGAGATATTGGGGCTGCAGTTACGCAACCGCCCCAACAGTCTTGTGGGACTAAAGGCCGGTGCAAACCACCAGCAAGAGCTAGCAGCTCAGACTACTCAATCGAAACGATGGTAGCCGTACCGGATGTGCCGGTGTTAGTTGTGTAGGGTCCGCTCTGACCAACTGTTGGTTCAGTGGAAGGACCTTCGAAGGTCGCACACACTTCAGCACCGTCTGGGCCAGCACCGCAGATCTTGTTGGCAGCTTCGTCAAATGTATAAGGACCCGTATCGCCGGTTGCGAGGTTCGTCGATGTGTTTGCTTCTGTGTCAAAAGCAAACGAAATAGCGTCACCCTCAGCAGGCTCAAACTTGATCGTGATGACTTGCGCAAACGCGCTCGTCGCAAAGAAGAGAGCAGCGCTGAGCGCTACAAAAAATTTGGGCATTTAAGTGCCTCCCAGTTCTTGTCAATTGTCGGCCGCGAGCAAGCACCCTCGGCCGCTACGTAGACCCTATTTATAGCGAGTTCATTCGTATAAAGACAGTCATCCCATCACCGGTGTTCCAGGAATTTTTCCAGTCCGTTCAGGCAGCGTTCAGGTTCAACATCTTTGAGCGTCAACAGGCGTTGAAGGTGCCAGTCGACCGAGGCAACCACTGGACCTGGAGCTATGCCGGTTGGGTATCACATCGATTTCAGGTTGGGACATATGGCGAAACGGGCCGGGAAGACCTATCTTCGAAGCAACGAAACCAACGGGGAGTTCAACACATGATCGATGTATATTTTTGGCCAACACCAAACGGCCGCAAGATCACCATCATGCTCGAAGAGTGCGAGATGCCATACACCATCATCCCGGTGGACATTGGCGGCGGCGATCAGTTCAAACCAGAATTCCTGCGGATTTGCCCCAACAACCGCATGCCCGCCATCATCGATAAGGAACCACTAGGTGGCGGCGATCCGATTTCGATTTTTGAGTCCGGAGCCATCATGGAATACTTGGCAGAAAAGTCTGGCAAGTTCCTGCCGAAAGACCCAGCGGGCAAATATGCTGCACTGCAATGGGTGCACTGGCAGATGGCCAATTTGGGGCCCATGATGGGCAACGCCAATCACTTCAAGAACTATGCGAAGAACATCGTCGATGACGAGAGCAAACTTGAATATGGACAACGCCGCTTCATCGGCGAAGTGGACAGACTTGCCGGCGTCATGGATACACAACTCTCGATCCATCCCTATCTCGCCGGGGAGGCATATACCATTGCGGACATGATCACTTGGCCATGGGCAATGTTCCTCAACCGACTGTCAGCGCCCGAGGGAAGCGATGGCGGCTGGGACGACTATCCAAATGTCAAACGCTGGGTCGACGAGGTCGGATCCAGAGACGCTGTTAAGCGCGGGCAAGCCGCAGGCAGCGAGCTTGGCAAGCAAGAGCTCACAAAGGAGCAGGAAGAGGCCCGGCGCAATCTTCTGTTCAATCAGACCAACGCATCCGTTCGCAAAGCCCGCGAAGCAGCGCTCAAGGGCTAGAGAGTCGGCGGCCACCTGACGATATAAAAGGCGAAACGCTGCAGCACACATCTGTGGTGTTTCACCGGATAAACAAAGTCGTTTGGATGGACAGATGGAGCCTTTGCTTTGTGCCGACACAAAAGCCGAGCAACGAGATCGTCTTTAGTCGCCCGCCCAAGCAACCCGCCAGATTGTTCCACCCACATCATCCGCGATGAGCAGATGGCCTTCATCCGTTAAGACCAAGCCCGCCGGGCGCCCCCACACCCTTGCAGGCGTGTCGCCCTCCGTCCAAAAACCGGCAACGAATGTTTCATAGGAGCCAATCGGCTTCCCATTGTCGAACGGAACGCGCACCACTTTGTATCCGGTTGGAGCAGCAGCATTCCAGGACCCATGAAGGGCCACAAAGGCATCCCCCTGATAGGAACTTGGAAACTGCGTCTTGTCGTAAAAAACGAGGTCCAGGGCTGCGGAATGCGCTGCTAAAAGCACGTCCGGCGCCAAGGCGGCGGCGACAAGATCCGGTCGGATGTCGCCGAATTTGGGGTCTGGGTTGGGACCAAGATAGGCATAGGGCCAGCCATAAAATCCAGACTCCGCCACTTCCGTCAGAAAGTCTGGCACAAGCCCGTCGCCCAAACCATCGCGCTCATTGACGACGGTGAAGAGACGATCTGAACCGGGATAGAATGCGAGGCCCACAGGGTTGCGCAAGCCGGATGCGTAAAGCGTCTGATCGCCGCTCGCCAGATCGAACCGCTGAATGGTCGCGCGCGGCTTGGGTTCCTCATTCACATTGCCTTCGCTGCCGACCGAGACAAAGAAGCTTCGCCCATCTGGGGAGAATTTCAGCATGCGCGTCCAGTGACCGCCTGCATCGCCCAGTGCGCCGGCCCGCGTGATGGGCCGTCTGCCTTCAGCGCTATCCCGCCCCTCGACACTTCCAAGCCACCACACCGCGCGTTCATCGGCGATATAGAGATCGCCATCATGAAGCGCGATACCGGAGGGAAGACGGAAGTCACGCGCAAAAGGGGTCGCACGATCGATACGGCCATCCCCATCGCTGTCTGTCAGACGTGTGACCTGGCCGACATTGGGCTCTGTTACCAGCACCGCGCCATCAGGCGCCACCACCATACCGCGGGGGTGTTGCAGCCCGTCAGCAAAAAGCGAGACCTCAAAACCTTCGGGCACACGAAGCTCCGCGCCTGCTGGTCGATCAATCACAACCGGCCGATTGCCGACGGATCTCGTCGCATAGGGAGGTGGCAAATCGTCGACGCGAATATGATACTGCGTGCCGATGGCTTCATCCGCACCAATGGAGGCAGAGATAGCCTCCTCCTCAGCCTGAGATGGGCTAAGCGTCAGAAGCGCGAGAGCCAATACCGGAACGAGACGCACCGCAGTCGAAAAACTCGTTTTCCCCATCACAAAAAAATGCACGCGCGCCACCTACAAAATCACCCCTTGTCCCGCTGACAGATATGTAGCTTGCACACAGAAACAGGGTTTACGCAACATGGCCCGGCCGGGAAACGTCCGGCGAACCTCCGCGCGGTCACACCGATCTTCGAGTGTTGGCGAGGTTGGTCTATTCACCTGTAAACCGAGGCGCACGTTTCTCGAGAAAGGCGGCAATCGCTTCACTCTGATCTTTTGACGTTGCCGCGAGGGCAAACTGGTCCCGATCCATATAGGTCGTTGCGTGATTGAGCGCCTTTGCAGCCATGTCAATCGACTGCTTCGTCATCCGAACAGCCACCGGTGGCAACGCCCCAAAACGCTGTGCCAGATCGATTGCTTCGGCACGCGCGGTGCCCTGATCAACGAGCTTTTCGATCAGCCCCCACTCAAGCGCGTCAGGCGCGGCAAGACTTTCGCCCAAGATTGTAAAAAGCTTCGCCTTGGCGGGTCCCATGAGATTGACCAGGCGCGGATTGGAATGCCAACTCATGTTCATACCCAAAGGAATTTCGGGAAGCCGAAAGGTTGCGGATGCCCCCGCCACACGGACATCACAGGCAGCAACCAAGGCCGACCCGCCGCCGATGCAAAAGCCTTCAATGGCGGCGATGGTCACCTGCTCCAATCTTTCCCACGCGGCGCACATATTAGGCCCGGTTTTGAGCGCGTGCCGTCGATGGAGAAGGCCGGAGGGACGCTCGGCAAGAGCCGGGTCTTTAAGGTCCGCACCCGCCGAAAAAGCTTTGTCGGTCCCCGTCAGCACAATGGCCGAAATCTCCAGGTCATCCTCGAAACTGTCTGCGACAGCCGTCAGCTCTTTCATGGCGGCAACGGAAAGAGCATTGAGACCATCCCCCCGATCGAATGTCACCACAGCAACACGACCGTCACGCGCGACGGACGTGAAGTCACCAAACGGTACTGCCTGATCTAACATTGTCGACCCCTTTGAAATTGCAGCCTGCGCATCCGCACCTGCTCTCTAAACCCTAGACGAGCACACGACCCGTTTCCAGAACCGCTCACGCATGAAAAAGGGCCCCGGAAACCCGGAGCCCTGATCAAACCTGAAACAGCGAGCGCTTAGCTGCTGCTGCCACCAGCTGCCAGCGCAGCTTCTGCAGTGTTTGGCATGATCTTCACACCTGACTCGCCAAATATCGCGATCTGATCGCCAGCTGAACCGATCACGGCATTATATCCCTCGCGGTCAGCGCGACTGATCGTGGTGAACGACTTGCCGAGATCGTCGGAATAGGCAACAGCACCATTGAGGCCTGCAAGAACGACTGTGCCATTGGCAAGCTCAACACTGCCGCCAAATGACTTAGTGACACCGGTCTCGACCTTGGTCCAGGTTGCACCATTATCGACCGAGCGGAAAACGTTGCCCCGCATCCCGTAGATCAGAACCGATCCATCGCTGAGGCCAATACCGCCCCAGAACGATCCTTCATAAGGAGTGGTCAGACGTTCAAAGGTCGCACCCTCGTCATCCGACCGGTAAACCGTCCCGAATTCCGCGGCAACCCAGAGCGAGCCGTCTTTGGCGCGGAATGAATCGTTCAGATGGAAATCATCTTCGCCACCCTCAACGATCGGACGCTGCGCCCATGATGCGCCGCCATCTTTTGTCTCAAGCACAAAGCCGAAAGCACCCATCGCCAAACCATATGTCGGGCTGTTGAAGATGACATTCATCAGCGGTGTTTCAGCGTCGAAATCTTCATAGATTTCCGCCCAGTTCTCACCGCCATCTTCCGTCTTCAGGATGACCGCGTCGTGTCCAACGGCATAGCCAACTTCTTTGCTCGGGAAGTAAACCGAGGTCAGGGTGACCTGCGTTGCAACACAGGCGGCTTGTGTCCATGTCGCACCCTCATCATCTGAATAGACAATGTGACCAAATTCCCCAACGGCAATCAGTCGACCGTTTGCTTTGGCAACATCAAGAAGCAGCTTTTCAGCAGCCAGGCCGGAAGGCGTTGCTTTGCTCTCTGCAGCTTCGCATGCAGCAGCACCACCCTCAGCCTGCGCACCCGCTGTGGCCCCTACGACCATCGAAAGGCCCAACAGCGTCGCCGACGCGGACCGAAGTGCCCACGGACCGATCTGGCGCGCGGTTGATGTGATCTTTTTTACGTTCATGACCTGTTACTCGCGTTTCCCCGCTAGAAGCCGGTATTTCAGATGTCCGGGACTTGTGCCCCTTGTTGTTTCAGACCTTACCCGGTTTGGGACCGGATAGGACCCCCAAAACGCCCGAAAATCGGCAAAAAATATGGGCTGGCCCCCTAGGGAGCCAGCCCATCTATTCTATAGGCTAACTCAGCGCACGCCAAGCTGGCGGATCGAGGATGGCGTATATCGGTTAACATCCAACTCATCGGCAAAATAGTTCACCGGTGGCTCCTCGTTCTGCATGGCCAGCGCCAGATACCGGCCAGCTTGCAGATCGTAGACGATCTCAGCGGCAGAACCGCAAAGAGGCACATTGTACCGCTGAAGCGAATGCAGCTCCTGATAGCGCCACAGCTCGCCCCGACCGTCATACATTTCGGACCCGGCAATCTGCCAATTGTCTTCGTTCAGCATCTTAACCCTTCTCGCATAAACGTGACGGGTGTCTGGGCGAAGACTTGCTTGGATCTGCCAAACACGGTGCAGCTCGTACCGAATTTTGTCCTGATTGAGATGCAGCGGTTTGATGAAATCCTCATACGATGAAGACTCGGCATCATAAGCGTTATAGGCAATCAACTTGGTTGTTTTGCCCAGAACGGTCCAATCATAGCGATCGGGTGCCCCATTGTACCCATCAAAGGAGTCTGACGTACTCAACCCGTCTGAGTTCGTGCCTGGATTGTCGTAGGCGATATTTGGCGCACGACGGACACGCCGGGTGCCTGGGCTGTACTGCCACGCTTTGCGGGGATCAAGCGCCCGATTGAGTGTCTCGTGCACCAGGATCACGCTGCCCGCTGCGCGAGCTGGCGCAATCGTGTTGGCAATGTAGTAGATCGAGATATTGTCGAGCTCCTCAGCCGATCCTTTGGTTGGATCAGACCACTGGAGGATCGCTTCATCCTGCACCGTCTGCAACGTGTACTCCCCGGACCGGGTCACAGCTGCTGCAGTGAACTGCCGAGTTGCTTTAAACGACCGGAAACGCAATGTGTGGTTCCAGATCACTTCCAAAGCATTGTTTGGGATAGGAAATGGGAAGCCCATAATCGCTTGGCTCACACCGGTACCTGACTCAGCAAGCTCACCCACTTCAGCGTTGCGGCGCGTCGCCTGGTAGACCGAGTCCGGATATGCACACGAGCGGCGAGATTGGTACACGTTCATCTTGTAAGACGGATAGGACGTCAAGAGCGCCTTATATCCATCCGTCAACTGATCCGAGTACTGACCCATATTTGCCGCGGTGATGGTGTATTTGATACCGTCACTGGCAAAGGGGTTTTGCAGCTTATCGCCGGGCGTATAAGTGACATTGCTTGGGACTGTTGGCAGACCGCCGGTCCAAGCTGGAATCTCACCCCCGCCGGCTTTCTCCGCGCCCACCGGAGTCAAGTCCGCACCCAATCTATTAACTTGAGAAGCAGGCACACTTGCAAATGCGCTCGTCGCCAAAGCACTGGCAGCAACAAGCGTCACTATTCCTGTTGTCTTTTTCATGGTTCCCTCCACGAGGTTTTCATCTCGTTGTTGCGGGTAACATGGGAACCCCTTCTGCACAGGGATACGCGACACACCTGCTGGAACAAGCACCATCCTACCCAATGACAAAAGGATAGCCGGAGGAGCCATGCCGGGCGATTCAAAGCTCCGCATACAAACAGTTGTGTCAGTATAGAAATCGCAGGAAACTGGGAAAAATTCGCGTCCAAATCATTAAAATTTGGTAACCTGAAACAAGAACGGCCAGCCCCAAGGGGCTGGCCGTCTGTTTGGCTTGTTTGAGCGGTTAAATCAACGCACGCCAAGCTGGCGAATGGATGCGGGCGTAAAGTGGTTCGCATCAAGCTCGTCAGCATTGTAGTTCGTTGGCGGCTCTTCGTTTTCCATGGTCAGTGCCAGGTAACGACCGGCTTGCAGGTCATAAACGATTTCAGCTGCCTTGTTGCAGAGCGGCACATGATAGCGCTGCACACCGTGCATCTCCTGCACACGCCACAGCTCACCACGACCGTCATAGTTTTCAGCAGCCGCAAGCGTCCAGCTGTCTTCATTCATGTGCATCACACGACGGGCGTACACATGACGATTGCCTGGCTTGAGGTTTGCTTCAATCGTCCACACACGACGCAGCTCGTAACGAAGCTGATCCTGATTGAGGTGAAGCGGATTGATAAACTCAGAGTACGGAACTTGGAAAGACTGGTATGAGTTTTCTGAGATGTATTTCGCAGACTTACCAACAACAGTCCAGTCATAGCGGTCCGGCGCGCCGTTATAGCCATCGAAAGAGTCCGATGTGCTCAAACCGTCAGAGTTCGTACCTGGGTTGTCATAGGAGATGTTTGGCGCACGACGCACACGACGTGTACCAGGGCTATACTGCCAGGCTTTCCGTGGATCGATTGACCGGTCCAGGGTTTCGTGCACCAGGATCACCGACCCGGCAGAACGGGCAGGCGCAACAGTGTTCGCAATGAAGTAGATCGAGATATTGTCGAGCTCTTCAGCTGCCGTTTTGCTTGGATCAGACCAACGCAGAATGGCGTCCTGCTGTGAGATCACGTTCGTATAGTCACCTGAGCGCGTCACGGCAGCGTTGGCTGTCTGACGGGTGATCTTATAGTCGCGGTACCGCAACGTGTGGTTCCAAACGATCTCAAGCGCATTGTTTGGGATCGGGAATGGGAAACCATTAATGGCCTTGCCCACGCCGTTACCGCCACCAACAAGCTCACCGATCTCAGCATTCGCCTTCGTAGCTGCGTAAACAGACTCTGGGAATGCACAAGTCCGGCGTCCCTGGTAAACGTTCATCTTGTACGACGGATAGGTCGACAGAAGCAGCTTGTATCCATCCGTCAACTGATCTGCATATTGACCCATATTAGCGCCGGTGATGGTGAACTTCACCGCATCACCTGGGAACGGGTTCGGAATATGCTCTCCAGCTTGAACAGTCACGCCAGATGGAATGCTGGACAGACCACCCGACCAAGCAGGAATGTCACCACTCCCGGCTTTTTCTGACCCCATTGGTGTCAGATCAGCCCCAAGCCGTGCGGCCTGGGAAGCTGGGACCGAAGCCATAGCGCTAGTCGCCAAGAGACCAGCGGTCAGGCACGATGCCAGCCCTAGTGTTAGATTTTTCATAGGTTCCCTCCTCAAAATGCCCCCGCATTCTTCCGATGGCGACGATCTATCCGTAAATGGGGAATCTCCCCTAGATGGGGCACAGACCTACGCCACTGCCAGGACGGTAACATAGTCCGAAGGCGAATGGTCCCTAAGGTTTGGTCAGGTTGCGCATGAGGAACCGCAGAAAACCTCACATTCCGTCGGGGAACAGATTAATTCTTCGTAACAAAAAACCCCGGAGCATTTCTGCTCCGGGGCTCATATTGTTCAGAGACCCAAAGGCCTCAGGCATGTCGCCGATTAGCGAACGCCGAGCTGACGAATGGACGCCGGCGTGTACCGGTTGGCATCAAGCTCATCCGCAAAATAGTTGATCTGCGGCTCCTCATTGGTCATTGCCAAGGAGAGGTAACGTCCAGCCTGAAGGTCATAAACGATCTCCGCAGCAGTTCCGCAAAGCGGAATCTGATAGCGCTGCAGCTGGTGCAGTTCCTGCACGCGCCACAATTCGCCACGAGCATCGTACATGTCGGACGAAGAGATAGCCCAGCTGTCTTCATTGATCGTTTTCACACGACGGCCATAAACGTGGCGGTTGCCAGCTTTAAGCGTCGCTTCAATCCGCCAAGTGCGCGCCATTTCATAGCGAACTCTGTCCTGATTGATGTGGAGCGGAGCAATGAAGTTGTCGTAAGGCGTGGATTCAGCGTCATAGTTGTTGAAAGCAATGAGCTTCGTCTCTTTGCCGAGCACCGTCCAATTGTAACGGTCAGGCGCGCCATTGTAGCCATCAAAAGAATCCGATGTGCTCAGGCCGTCTGAGTTCGTGCCTGGATTGTCATAAGCAATGTTTGGCGCACGACGCACCCGGCGCGTACCAGGGCTGTAAGACCAGGCTTTACGTGGATCGATGGAACGGTCCAACGTCTCATGCACCAGGATCACGTTACCCGCAGACCGAGCAGGAGCAACGGTGTTCGCGATGTAATAGATCGAGATGTTGCCCAGATCCTCAGCAGCCGCTTTAGACGGATCCGACCATTGCAGGATAGCTTCATCCTGAACCGTCTGGAGCGTGTAGTCACCCGAACGCGTTACAGCGGCGGCCGTAAACTGACGAGTGAGCTTGAAGGAGCGGAACCGAAGCGTGTGGTTCCAGATGATCTCAAGCGCATTGTTTGGGATCGGGAATGGGAAGCCCATAATGGCCTTACCAACACCATTACCACCGCCAACAAGCTCACCGACCTGCGCATTGGTGCGCGTTGCAGCGTAGACATTGTCAGGGTAAGCGCACGAACGGCGAGTTGGGTATACATCCATCTTGTAGGACGGATAAGTGCTCAGAAGCGAACGGTACCCATCTGTCAGATATTGGTCGTACTGCCCCATATTCGCTGCAGTGATCGTGAACTTCGCACTGTCACTTGCAAACGGGTTAGGGAGCTTATCACCTGGTGTGTAGGAAACACTGCTTGGGACTGCTGGCAGTCCACCTGTCCAGGCTGGAATGTCGCCACTACCGGCTTTCTCAGCGCCAACAGGCGTGAGATCTGCGCCCAGACGGCTTACTTGCGCGTCAGGGACTTTTGCCATTGCACCCGTCGCAATTGCGCTGGCTGCAAAAAGCGAGACCAAGGCGGTCGTCTTTTTCATAAAAAAACCCTCTCTAGTTACACAGCGGTGTCGCTCTTCCGGCGCGCACCCCAGCTCACATACTTGTAGAATGTCAGAGCATCTGACGCAAAGAAAAGAGCCCGGCAAATGACTGCCAGGCCCTTAAATTTTCGTAATGTCCAGAGCGAGGTTGCTCCGACTTTCTTCTTAGAAAGAGTAGCTCAGGTTGATGGAGACAAAGTCTTTGTCACCGTCTTTCGTGTATTTTTCGTTCCCGAAGATGTTGGTGTAAGAGATGCCACCGCGCCATGTGTTCTGGTAGGACCCATCGACAGCAAGGCTGACAGACTTCGTACCTTCACGATAGTTCGACAACGGAGCCGGGGAGTTACCTTTCACATCATGCTGCCACGCGATGCGTGGGCTCAATGTGATCGGCGTACCGAACGCATTGTTGTACTGCAGAACACCCACGAGAACATAACCGTAGGCGAATTCTGTAGGACGACACCCAGTACGTGGGCTGAGGCCCAGGAAGGAGCCCAGCGGCAGGTCCGTACCAGAAGTACAAACATTCTGCAGCACTGATTGGCTGAAGTCACCTTCACTTGGTGCATCCGGCACATACATTGCACCCAGTTCAGTGAGAAGGATACCAATGTCGGCACCCAGAGCGCCAACAACAGGGTTGGAGTTTGTGTAGGTCGCCGTTGTCCCAATGTCGAAGGTCACAACCTCTTCACGGGTAAACCCGTTAAACTCTGTAGAAGAGTTAGCCCCCGCATCCGTACATGAACTAGACGTTTGCGAGAATGTCTGCCGACCCTCAAGAGCGGTCATCGCATCTGGACCCAAAAGGAAGTCCAGTGTACACGATGCACCCAATGTAGCGACCGTAATTTGGTCCGTATCGAGTTGCAGAGGCTGGTCATGACGGAAAGCCACTTCGCCCTGAACGCCCCAATCGCCAAGAGTTGTATTAAACGATACACCGAACAGCTTGATATCCTCTGGATACTCAAAGAAGAGGTTTAAACTCTCTCTTGCCCCGTTCGGGTTTGTCGGAATGAGAATTTCTGCCCCATCCACCAACAGGCCCGTGGCCGCGTTGGTTTGCGCGCCCACGAGAAGACAATTGGTAATTGCAAGCTCCAACAGGCTCCCATCAGCAACGGCAAAGCCACCCCCAACAAGAGCGTTAAGCCCCAAAGCAGCAGCAGACGCGTGCGTACTACCACCGCCATTCGCAACGGCTTCACCAACCGCGTTCAGGCCCAACGTATCGTTGTAGGTCCGGCTATTAAGTGTCAAAAGCTTCGCTGGGTCCAGAGCTGCCAAGATCGCCCCGGGCTGACCGGCAGGAATCGCTGCGAGTGCTGGGTCCAGGGAGCCTGGAGCAAAACAGCCAGCCCCATTCGTTCCGCGACCGGTTCCGCTGTTGTTATCTTCTGATGCTACGTAAGAGCGGACTTCAGAATTAGCAGCTCCAGATCCAAGGATAAGGCGCTGGCTCGCGAAAGGCAGACGTGAATGGTAGTTCATGAAATAGAAGCCGAACTCGGTGGAGTTCAGATCTTCGGAGTACCACCGAAGCGCCACACCATACTGGCCACTGTCGCTGGCATCCCTGTCTTCCAGGCGACCAACATCTGCGGTGCCCCCACGAAGCAGCAGACGGTTGAATTCAGACTGACCGACAGGAAGGTCTATCGTATAGTCAATTTGAGCATAGGTCCCACCGGCGCCGCAGACGAAATTTGTCTGACCTGCAGCCAGATAAGCCGCGTCAAAGCCTGTGGACAACGCATTTGGTGTTGAACAGTTCCGGTTGAGGAAACCACCACCGGACCTCCCGCCGGTTACCCAGGCACGTCCGCCCAGATTACCACGACCATCAGATCCTGTTGGGATGGTATCGGCGCCTGAGAAAGGTGTTCCCGGTCGGTCGAGCTGCACATGGTCCCACTCAAGCTGGTAGAAAGCTTCGAGTGACAGGTCATAGGGCAGACCCAGAGACGCGTATGCACCCCAGATCGGCACCAGACCTTCCTTGACTTCTGAGCCTGGACGCCGAAATGCACTTACGTCAAACGGGTTCCAGGAGCTGATGCCATTGAGGATGAAAGTTGCTTCTCCCCAGTTCACCACCTGTTTACCCAAACGCACGTTCAACGGCAGGTCGCCGACATTGAAGTCACCGGATACATAAAAGTCGAGAAGATCAATGTCACGTGCGGCATCAACCTTGCCGCCGTCAATAAGGTTTGATCGTTCATATGAACTGTCATCGTCGAGCACAGCGTCGTAGAACGAACTCACACGGGCAAAGAACTTATAATTCTCATAATTCGCCTGAATGTCGTTGGTCATCTTGACCACACCCGATGTCAAATCTCCACGGTCAAAGTTCAGACGACTATCATCTGAATTGATCGACCCAGCGTAGGTAAACCTGGAACTTCCAGGCGCTGCGCCCGCGTCCCCGGCATCCGCGCCAACACCCAACGTGAGATTATTCGTGGCACTCAATGGTGTCACGACTGTCCCATCGGGCCCAGCCACTCGAAGGATGGTTGGATTGGACGTTGGACCTCCGTTACCAGAGGCCACAAAACTCATGTTGCGGTCCGCAACACGCATGGACACACCAGCCGAAACCGTTGTGTCTAAAAAGACTTGTACGCCGCCGAAATTATACTCCAGCGCGTTCGCAGTAGTCGATGCAGCTATAAGGCCTGCGCCAACGGCGCTGCCCAATAGTGCAGAGCACACTCTGCTGGTTATCATGGAACGATCCTCCTCGATCCTCGATGCGTTTACACATTGCAGCTGGATCGGGAGGTGGCGTTTGTCCCCTCATAGGCAAACTAGTCCCCCCTGGCCAGTCAGCATCCCTCCCCTACATCCCGCAGCGAATGACCAAGTGAGTCAAGGCATTTAGATAAAATTGTCGCACCCGAGGTAACGGTTGCGTGACGGGTATGGCAAATATGCCACGCAATTGAGCATCGATGAGGCTGTCGTTAACATTTTGCTAACAAATTGCGGGCGGCTCCGGCGCCAAGCCTGAAACGACAGAATCAACCACTCGATAGCGTTAACACCTTGTTAATATGGGTGTTTTTCCGCCCTGCGATTGGCGCAAAAGGCGGCCAATGGAGAGGATCTCGGCCTATACCACAAGGTCCTAATAAGACAGCCGTATTTTTGTGCGAAAACGCCTAAGACGAGGGCAGGCCAAGCCCATACCAGGCGAACGCCCGCGAACAGATTAGGTGTGCAGGGTATTAATTTCGGAACCGTAACAGTCGAGCAACTCAGTCAGGCAGCGCTCTGACGGGCCCGGAGCGCCGCGATTGCCTCACCCGGCTCGGCCCGTGTCCGGTAGTCCCGCGCAACATGGGCAAAGGTAATCACACCATCCTCGCCGACCACATAGGTCGCCGGGATCGGCAAGCGCCATCCGTCCTCGCCATGGGCCTCTGGCAGATTATTGCCGAACGTCTCGTATAGCGTCGCCAATTCGGGAGGGAGGGTAAAAACAATGCCGAGCGCCACTGCAAGTGTGTTTTGCGGATCGGTCAAAACCGGATAGGTCACGGCATTCTTTTCTGCCGTCGTCATGGCACGGTCGGGTGTTTCAGGCGATATCGCGACCAATTCTGCCCCTAGAGACCGAACGGTCTCTAATTGATCCTGATAGGCTTTAAGCTCCAAATTGCAGTAGGGACACCAGCCTCCACGATAGAAATTGATGAGGATGGGCCCCTTGGCCAACAGAGAAGACAGACTGATCGTTTCCCCATCCGGGCCCTGAAGCACCGCTTCCGGAAAACGATCTCCCACACCAAGTGCTTTGTCCCCAATTCCTTGCGCATCCAGCTCTTCAGCTGCCTTTTGCATGACCGCCCGCGCTTCTTCCGGGATCCGCTTGGCCGACCCTGCGCTCATAGCTTCTAATTGTTCCGTCAGTGACATGATCGTCTCCCCGTCGCGCTCGCTGATCTCTGTTGGCTCATATCTAGGGGCGCCTCAAGCGATCACCAATCACAAATCAGTGACACTTAACGGGGAACTCCTCCCCCCAGTCAACAAACCACGTTGCGCAAAGCGGAGCGCCATTGTAGCAGGGGCGCATGTTTGCGCCGCTCCTGTCCTATCTGCGTTTCATTCGTGGTCACAAATCTCTGCTGACGTTTGGGCTTCTCATGACCTTCGGGTCGAGCTTCGGACAGTCCTTCTTTGTCGGCCTTTATCAAATGCCGCTTCGAGAATTGTACGACCTCTCCGCCTCGGCCTTCGGTGGCGCGTTTTCGTTTGTCACTCTATTGAGTGCCGCCGCCCTGCCTTGGACCGGCCGCGTGATCGATCAGGTAAGGCTCAGGACCTTCTCGACCGCCGTCATCCTGGTGCTCACATTGGCCGCCTTGATGATCGCCGTCGCCCCTTCATTTTGGATCTTTGTTGTCGGCCTCTTTCTTCTCCGACACTTCGGACAAGGGCTGATGTCCCACACCTCCTCCACGGCAATGGGACGCTACTTTTCGGCGAACCGCGGAAAGGCGGTCACGATCTCATCAGCCGGCTACAGCCTCGGCGAGGCCATCTTTCCGGCCATCGCAGTCGCCCTCATCGCTTTCGTGGGCTGGCGCGAAAGCTGGCTCATCTATGCAGTCGCGTTGCTCTTTGTTCTGCTGCCTCTGACCTACGGACTGGTCCGCACCGACCCGGTCCCGGAGACAGAGACGGATAACCCTGAGGCCAACGGCGCCACCGACCGGACAGCAAAAAGAGACTGGACCCGCGCGGAGGTCATGCGCGATCCCCGCTTCTACATATTGATCCCCGCCATGATGGCCCCTGCCTTCATCTTGACGGGCTTTTTTGTGCATCAAGGCTATCTCGCCCAATCAAAAGGCTGGCCGATTGAGCTTGTCGCGGCGGGCTTCTCGGTCTTCGCGATCGTAAAGCTGGTGGCCTCGCTCCTGGCCGGCCCTTTCGCTGACCGCTTCGGCTTCAGACCCCTCATCGCCCTTTATATGGTGCCGCTTGCCTTCTCCATGATCGCTCTCGGGACCGTGGACGCGACTTATGGCATTTTCCTCTATTTCACGCTGGCGGGGATCTCGACCGGCGGCGCCATGGCGGTTGGCGGACTTCTTTGGCCCGAGCTCTATGGCACCAAACATCTGGGCGCCATTCGCTCGTTGAGCGTATCCCTGATGGTGTTCGCAACCGCCCTGGCGCCGGTCACCTTTGGCTGGCTGATTGATGCGGGGCTTGGTGCCAATATGATCGCCCATATCTCGCTCGGCTACAGCGTGATTGCTGTCGCCCTGGTCATCTTCTTCCTCTGGCGCGAAAAAGTTGGAGCTATGTCCGCCGACTGATTTTCCCGGACCCCACAACCCCGAACCCTTGATATCTAATCCGGTCACGCTAACTCCGTGCGGATGGCTATTGATGAAGATACAACCGAAACAAACCCAGACATCACCCAGACGGCCCGCACCTTGGTGGCGCAGTATGGCGACGATGCTGCAGTAATCGCGACCCTGCGCGCGGCGGAACTTGCCGCCACAGGAAATGTGGACGGCCTCTTCTTCTGGGATTCCGTGATTGAACTCATAGAAGACATGGCCGAAGGCAAAGCACCTCAGGACGCCTGACACCAGCTTCTCTCCGCGCCTGATGCTACGACTCTATCTCAATGCTCGGTGGCACCAGCGTGCCCCCAACGGTGTGGCCAAGAAGGGTAGGCACCAGCGGAAGCTTTGTGGCAGGCATAAAAAACCGATCTCTGAGCCAGGGAAGAACGCGACTGTCAGATTGATAGACGGGCGTGAAGACGTGACTTGCCGCCTGATAGAAGCGCAGATGAAACCGCCGGGCTCGCGCGTAGGACCGGGCAACTTCTGCCAATCCGGACGACGTCTCAAACGCATGGGCCAACGCATAAGCATCCAATAGGGCCATGTTGACCCCCTGACCGAGCTGCGGGCTGGTGGCATGTGCCGCATCCCCAATGGAAATCAAACGATCCTTGTACGGGGTCATCAGTGTGTGATGACCATACCGCGCGAAGGTCAGTTCTTCCGGTCGGGTGATGAGCGACAAAAGTCCCTCTGTCTCCGGCCACAAAGAAAGCACTTGCTCTTTCCAGGTGCCAAGTCCGCCTGCCTCCCAGGCAGTAAAGTCCTTCTGTTTCAGAGACCAGAAAAAGGCGGTGAAGGTGCTGCTTCCAGGATCGGTTTTACCGATCGGCAACACGCCGACCATTCTACTGGACCGGTGATAAACCTGCTCCAGCGTGGACCGGGAGAAAGGCGCAACAGACGGACCGCCATTTGTCTCAAGGCTCGCCCAGAGCGCACCGAACGGCAGCTCGCGCATCCTGTGGTTGGGCCAGACCTGCTGTCGGATCGGCGATCGGGCACCGAGAGCATCTATGACGAGATCAAAGGATCCGATCGTCTTGCCCGCTCCAGTGTCGAAAGACGGACGCTGGTCTGCGCCGCTTTGTAGACCCGTGATCAATGCTGCAGTGACAACCTCGATGCCCGCTTGGGTTACAGCTTCGAATAGAACATGAAACAGCGCGGCTCGATGAACCGCCAGACCATGACGGCCCGCCCTCGCCCAGTCATAGCGCACATCGAGCACGCGCCGCCCGGAAGGCCGAGCATGTCCCAGCATGCGCTCTATGGGTACACCAAGCGCACGAATTTCAGGCTCAAGCTTAAGCGCCGCCAGCACGGCCACACCTGTCGGTTGCAGCACAAGACCCGAGCCAATCGGCTGTGGATTTTCGAGCTGATCGATAAGGGTGACACGGTGGCCCAGGGCGTTCAGAAAAAGGGCCGCCGCAAGTCCTGCCGGGCCGCACCCCGCAATTCCGATATGAAACTTTTTCATGCCGCCCAAACTGAGATCACGTGTCCCTATCACCTGCATCTATAAAGCACAGAAACTGGGCGCTTGGCAGTGCGTCCCGCGGTCGCGACGACCACAGACATTTCGGGTCGATAGCCTTTTGTTCAGATTGCGGAGCCACAGACAAAGGCCCATATGACAGCGAAACATTTCGGCACCTGGAGGGGCTCCATGAAGGTGGAACACACAATCGAGATCAACGCACCCGCGGAAACTGTTTGGGCGGTGACAATGGACATCAATAATTGGCCGGACTGGACGCCAACCGTCGAAAAAGCGGAGCGCCAGGACGAAGGTCCGTTTCGCCTCGGCAGCTATGCCCGCATGCAACAACCGGGCATGCCGGAAGCCATTTGGTCCGTTACCGCATTTGATGAGGGACGCAGCTTTGTTTGGGAAACCGACATGCGCGGCATTCATTTCAAGGCAACCCATCACACGGTTGCGACAGAAACAGGCTGCACCAACACACTTGGCCTGGAGCTGAAAAGCGTGCTCGCCTTCCTGCTCTGGCCCATCGCCAAGCGCCAAGCGCTGAAAACGCTTGAGACAGAAAACAGGGGCTTGAAAGAATTTTGTGAGGCAAAAGCCTCAAAAGAAATTGATGTCAGCTGATGCAAGCAAAAGACCGGCTTTTGGACATCGGTCTCATAGCGACCACGTAAATGAAGACCGATAAATCTTCATATTGTCCATGGCGGTCCAGTTTCGCGGCTCCCACATGTTCTTTTCACCAGAGTACTTCGTTTCGTCAGACAAACGGTCATACACCGATTTCGTAATCCAAGTGGGATACGACGGAGACATCGCACTCAGCTTTGCGGCATAGTTGGGCGCCTTGCCAATCCAGACTAGATCATTGGAACCTCGAATACCGGCACGCGTTATCAGCACTTTCGATGAGTCAATACCCACAACATGCTTCATTTTGAAGTTCACTTTTGGGTACTGCTTCTCCATCGCGGGCTGGATAATATTCTTCACCGCCCAATGAATCTGCAAACCACACTTTGCGGCTGCGGAGTTCTTGCTCTCGCCAATAAAAATCCCCATCACACGGTCACCATCAAAAGAGCGAATCACTCCGTTGCGAGAGCGAATGATTTTAGATGCGACACGCAGAAATGTTTTGTAGTTCTCAGCGGCGAACCAATCCTTGAAATCATCTACTAATTGCGTCGACCTGTCCAAGTCTGCGTATAGGATTGTTGCATCCATATCTACCCCGTCGTTCCCCAATTTAAGATCGGTGTCTTCAGGAACTTTCTGCCCATCACGGCGCGTCCATTTTTGCTCGTAAATCTCTTTGACTTCAGATTCCAGATCGTCTTTCAGAGACACGTCGATCCCCTACGTTCTAGCACCAAGCTTGCGGATAGACTTCCGAATCTCATTGCAAGCGGGCGCTAACAAGGGAGTTAATCTGTCAGGGGGTCCGGACTCGTACCTAACGGTATTGATCCCAATTAGGTCAGAAGGAATCTTTAACGAGCCATCTTGGGGCGTAACTAGAAAAGTTCTCGACCTAGAAAGCCGACCCATAAAGAAACCCAGCTCAAAAACAACATTGTCTCGGGGAGACATCTGTGTTTTTTCCCGGCTTGTCGTTTGGTCATCTGGCGCTGCGATGGCAATAGCAAAGTCAGATGCATCAAGTTCAGCTTCCAAGCTTTCCATTGAGTGCTCAGACGGTTTAAAGACACCATCGGTCCACAGGGTTACCAGCACACCATCTTCGTGCGACAAGGAACTCTGGATTTCTCGAGCAATATCCAATGATTCCGACGATGAAATGATAAAGACGCGAATTTCATCGTTCACTCTTTCTACTAGCTTGTTTCTTTGTGTAAGACGCCTTCCAAGGTCGATAGACAGAGCCTTCCAAATTGCGGGAAACTGATCGCCAAGCGAATGAAATTTTTCGCTAGAGACCTCCAGCAAGACACCTTCGGAGCGAGCGGAAACAGCCGCTGACCTTCGCATACTCGGGTCCAAAGCACCCATTTCACCGACTGTGTCTTGTCCACTTCTCAAGGCTACCTGCTTGCCCTTCACCAATACGTCAAATTCGCCTGCAACGATGAAGTATATGGCGTTGTCGCCAGCTCCTTCTTCGATAACAACGTCGCCCTCCGCCACCACTTTTAGGGAACCTTCAGCCACAAGCTCTGAAGCGAGATTCCTATCCCCTAAGACCAGCCGGTTCCTTTCGAGAGTATCAATCAGCGCTCTTTTCCCGCCTTCACCCTCAAATCGGTCTATAATCACATCACCTTCCTGCCCAGTGACATCTGGGTTCATCTATGAATCGAGCGCGCATCAATTTTGAATCATTGTTTCACAATAAAATTTTGAATTCGAGGGGATATTACCCACGCTTTGACCAAGCAAACGCTTTTCAGAAATTGGCCTTAAAGGTTTCGGCGTTTCTCACGATACAATCCGGTGATTGACGAAAACGGAGGAGAGACCATGCGTGATTTCGACCCGGAAGGCACACGGCTACCCGTTAAGATCGACACGGCGTCCAACGGTGAGTACCTGCCGCAACCCCTGACGCGAGAAGAAGAGCACGCCAAGGCCCTGGCCTTCGACAAGGTGGCGGACGCGGTGAAACGGCTGAATACGGATCGCCGCACCTTCCTCAAAAGCAGCATGGGCACCGCCGCCACGCTGCTGGCCTTGAATGAAACCGCAGCCGCCACCGGCGCGACAGGCGGCACATTTAATGTCGCGCTTGATGCCGCCGAAGACACAGAACTGGCTGATGCGAGCATCAAAGGCGACGAGTTCATCTTCGATATTCAAACCCATTGCGTGGACCCGTCTGGGGCATGGCGCTCCGGCATGGACGGGCTTTTATGGACCATCGCCATCAACTTCGTCTTCGAAGAAGGCGCGAGGCAGTGCGGCTGGTTCGACTTTGATTGTTTCGACGCGCAGAACATGATCAAGGAGGTGTTCCTCGACAGCGATACGGATGTCGCCGTGCTCTCAGCCCTCTGGGGCGGGCGGGAAAACAATCCGACACCGATCGATTACGCGGCCGAAACGCGGACGCTGGTCAACCAAGTCGACAATCAGAACCGCGGCCTCATCCATGGCGGCGTCTTCCCCAACGAACCTGGCTGGGAAGATTTTATGGATGAGCTCGCCGAGGTGCACAAAGTCGCCGCCTGGAAACTTTATCCGCAATGGGGACCCGATGGCGTCGGCTACGACATGGACGATCCCGATCAGGCCGCGCCGTTTTATGAGAAAGCGCGCCAGTTGGGGATCACCACCATCTGCTCCCATCGCGGCCTGCCACTCCCCATGCTGGATCCCGCCTACTCCCACCCGAGCGACATTGCCCGCGCTGCCGCGGCCAATCCGGACCTCACGTTCATCTGCTACCATTCCGGCTTCGAGCCGGACTACCCGGAAGGCGCCTACAATCCGGACAATGTCCAAGGCATTGACCGTCTCATTCGCGCCCATGAAGAAAACGGCTTCCGCCCCAATGAAGGAAATCTCTATGCAGAGATGGGCGGTATCTGGCGCGAACATATGACCCAGCCAGAAGCCGCCGCCCATGCTATGGGCAAGCTCTTGAAGACCTTCGGACCGGAACGCATCTGCTGGGGGACGGACTCAATCTGGTGGGGCAGCCCCCAGGACCAGATCGAAACCTTCCGCACATTTGAAATTACAGAAGAGTTTCAGGAGCGCTTCGGCTACCCCGCCCTCACCAAGCAAGTGAAGGCGCGCATCTTTGGATTAAACGCGGCGGAGGTGTACGGCGTTGATCCAGAACCCTTCCTGAAAGAAGCCGCCAACGACCGCGTGCAACAGTTGCGCCGCGACTATGCAGGCTGCACCAATCCAAGCTTTCAAACCTATGGACCCAAAACACGTCGCGACTTCTGGCGTGTGTCGGGTCCGAGTGGCGGCCGGCCGTCTTGAGCTGGCTTAGTCGATCTTGAGTTCCACCCACAAGGGGCGATGATCGGACAGGTGGTACTTCACATGAGAGTTGAAGCGGGACAAAGCCCGTTTCGGCGACATCTCGTCTGAGAGCTTCTCCCAGAGACCCGAAAAGACCGCCTTGTCGAAGTCAAACGCGCCGAAACCTTTGATCCGCCTTCGGATCGGTCCCGGCGCAAAGGCCATCTGGTCATAGGTCTTGTCATTCCCGAGATTGGACCCGCCGGTTTTTGTCGTGTGGTTCACATAGTCCAGCGGCAGGAAGCCAAACTTAACCAGAGCGCGATATGTGCTTTCATCCTCCGCCATACTGGGCAGGTTCATGTCGCCCAGCAGAATGATGTCCTTGTCATAGGTCGCGTCTTTGTTCACCCGTCGGCCTGCCCATTTCGCCAGAGCGAATATCTCCAGCACCCGGCGTGCATAGCGCTCGCGTTCCTCCCGCTTTTTGGAGTCCTGAAATTTGCCGAAATAGAGATGACAATTGGCGAGGGTGACATCCACTTTACCCGCCCGAAAGCTGCCAAGAAACGGGTTCCGGTCAAACGGCACGAACCTATGCGATGGGAAGATGTCGATCTTGTCTTCCCCGTTCTCACGGTAGCGCACTTTGACTGTGTGCTTAGGATATTCCCGCGGCCGAAGGGCAAGCTCCCCAAAGAGATTGGTCGGCGTCACTTTTCGTTTGTCGAACACGAAGGCCAGGCGCTCGGCATTGCCGGCCGTGTCCGTCATCACATAATCGAAATGCGGACCCATAAGTTCAACGATCTTCGCGAACGTCCGGAACTTCTCGTTCACTTCTTGCACGGCGATGAGCTCAAACCGTTTCAGAACATGCGCGATAATTTTGAGCGCGCTTGGCGTGCGTTTCTGCACACCCAGATTGGCGATGTTCCAACTGGCAAGCAGCAACCGACCATCGCGCCTTTGCGGCACCTTGCGATGCGCGAAATGCGCATCGAGAGCGGCGATCTCATACGGTGATTTGAAACGATAAGGAGGGTCGGGCTTGCGAAAAGGAATTGCCATGTGAACCTCATGCGCCTTGGTGCACACCAAAATAGGCAGATCGCTCGTGAAAGTAAAATTGTTGGTTTATTTTTGGGGCATCGTCCACTTTAACGCGCAAAAACAAGGGAGAGTTCTTTGACTTGGCACACCCAGCCTCTATAACGGTTGCATACGTTCTACATTTGATGCGCGCTAAATGAATTTCCGGTTCGCCGGCGAGCTTATCTATCCACTGACAATGTGATCGTTGAAAACCCGTTTCTGCGCGTGGTGCGCGAACACGGACCCAGACCTTGTTAGAGGAAGAACAATATGCCTACAGGCACAGTCAAATTTTTCAACACGACCAAAGGCTACGGCTTCATTGAGCCGGAAGATGGCGGCAAAGACGCATTCGTACATATTTCCGCTGTTGAGCGTGCAGGCCTCTCCACGCTGAACGAAGGCCAGAAGGTTTCTTACGAGCTGGAAGTCGGCCGCAATGGCAAGTCTTCCGCCGAACAGCTTTCGGTTGTTGACTAACTCATTCGAGTGACCAAGCCTAAGCCGCTGTCATTCGCTGACAGCGGCTTTTTTGTGTCTGCACACGCGTGCCAGATCATGCTTCCTGATTCAGTCCGAGCTCTTTCTGTTTCTTCTTGGAAAGCCCCAGCGACACGATGCGGTGGGACTCTTTGATGTAGGCCTTGAGATCTTTGTCCGAGAGGCCGGGCTTGTCATAGTTCTGGATCCAGCTCATGCCCCGCGACGCGAGATAGGGCGCGGGCCGGAGCCCCGGTTCTTCTTTCAACATCTCAAAAGCGATCTTGGAAACTTTGAACGTCACCGCGGCGCGCCCGTCATCCCAGCCGCCAATGGCAAACACCTTGCCGCCCACTTTCCAGACATGGGAGCCGCCCCACTGCACCACATAGGAGGTCGCGGGGAGGCTGCCGCAGAACTTGTTATATTGCTCGTAGGTCACAGCGCGCGCGCGGAGCCCCCGTCAAACACCAATGCCTTCTGCGCGGCGCATCGCCCGCTCCGCATCGACAATAAAGTTTCGGTTGAGCGGCACTGCATCCCGCGTCGGCGACAGCAAAAGCTGGAACACCATGTTGGAACCGTGCAGGAAGCCGAGTTCGGCAGCGCCCAGATAAAATTCCCACATGCGGCAGAAGCGCTCGTCATAAAGCTCTGCCGCCTTTTCCCGGTTCGCAGTGAAGCGTTCCCGCCAGTCGCGGAGCGTGTAGTAATAATGAAGCCGCAACACTTCCATGTCGTCGACCCACAAGCCCTGGCGCTCCAGTGCCTCAAAGGTTTCCGACAGCGCCGGCACATAGCCGCCTGGGAAAATATATTTCCGGAAAAAGGGTCCCGTCGTGCCCGGCTGAGTGCTGCGCCCGATGGAATGGATATAGGCATAGCCATCGGGCTTCAGGAGGTCGCGCACCTTCCCGAAATAATCGTCAAAATGCCCGATGCCCACATGCTCCATCATGCCGACGGACACCACCCGGTCGAACTGCCCTTCAAACTCGCGATAGTCCTTCTGCACAAATTCAATCCGGTCCCCGACGCCTGCTTCATCCGCTTTCTTGCGCGCAATGGCGATCTGTTCCGGCGACACGTTGAGCGAGGTGACGTGCGCCCCCTCTTTCGCGATGCGAATGGCAAATCCGCCCCAGCCGCCGCCGATCTCGCAGACAGACATGCCCGGCGTGATGCCAAGCTTCGCCGTGGCGCGGGTGAGCTTCGCCGCCTGCGCTTCCTCCAGCGTGTCGTTCGGCGAGCGGTAGAAGGCGCAGCTATAGTTCAGGTCCTCATCCAGAAAGAGCTCATACATCTCCGTCGAGAGATCATAGTGGGAACGCGCCTGTTTCTTGGCATTGTCCACATCATTCGCCTGCTGGCGGCGGCGCATGGTGCGCCAGAGACGCCGCAGCCCACCCTGCACCTTGTGACTCGCGAGCGGCCCACGATTGATGGAGAAGAGAAAGAGGAGATCGTAGCAGCCGGACCCATCTTCAAACGTGAGCCCGCCATCCATATAGGCTTCCGCCGCAATGAGTTCCGGATTGAGGAAGAGCTTCCATTTGAGCGCGCTGTCATGAAGCCGCATGGTGACATGCACCGCTTCGTCGCCCTCGCCTGCTGTCCCGAACTCGTGTTGCGACCCATCCACGTCATAAACGGTGAGGCGCCCCTTCTGCACAAACGTGTTCAGGAGATTGTTTAGTGGCCACAGACTCATACCGCCCTCATTTTCTTTTCACTTCTTGAGGGAGCATAGAACATTCATGAGGCCGATGAGAGATCAAATTGGGGTGCGGCGCCCCCCTCCCTAAGCCTCCCCCTCAGGGGGAGGGAACGTCGAGGCGGACCCACCTCCCCTGCCTTGCGGGGGAAGTCGGCAGGACATGTCCTGCCGGGTGGGGGTGATCTCACAACCGATCATCAAACACCCGGCGGAAGCGCGCTTGCCTGTTTTCATCATCGTTCGCAGGGCGCCCGGTCGGCGGCGCATGGACCCGTGCCAGGGCGAGCCAATAACGCAACACCAGCGCCACCACGCCGAGCCAGAAGACAGACCACATCACAATCCACAGCGCCTTCACCCAATCCGCCGTGGATCGAACGGTGCCGAACAGGTCCGCCCAGAAATTATACTCCTTCATCGCCCGCTCCTGTTTCAGCCTGAAACCAATATATCCCAAAATGGGATAATCCGAAAACAGGATTATTCCAGTGCTTCAAGATTCTTGGAGCACGCGGTGAAGAGCTTTCACACTCAGGAATATGCGGACCTTATTGAAGGCCTTATAGAGGCACGCAAAAGCGCAGGCCTCACACAACAAGACGTTGCCGACGCGCTAGGCAAACCGCAATCCTATGTCGCGAAAATAGAAGGTTGCGAACGCCGCTTGGATATCGCGGAGTTCGTCGACTATTCAACCGCCTTGAAGCGAGACCCCGCTGAGCTGTTGCAAGCCACGCTCAAAGCTACTTGAGCAGCGCGCTTTCTATCGAATCTGTGGAAAAAAGCTCACAGTGAAATTCAATCTTATTGGTGCCAGCCAGCCTTTGAAATCGGGAGCCCACCACAGGCTCTGGATTGACAACACGTATTAGAGTTTCGTCGGAAAACGTGCTCCTCAGAAGATATCGAAATAAGCTCTCTACGATAAAATCATCATGAGAAACATTTAGTCCAATGATGGATACACCTCCTTTTCTAATAGCCAGTGCCTCGAGGCGATACCACAAAATGGAAAGGGACCGGACATCAAAGGCCTTGCCATATCCAGGCAAAATGATCATCGGCTGGACCTCATCGACTAACGACATTGCAAGGTGCCAATTCTCTGCACGATGCAGTTCATTGGAACAAAACACTTCATTGTCCATCATCCCGCCAGTGAAACCCAGTGGGCGATAACCGAAATCAGGACGATCCTGCCGCATTTTCTGAGGCGTATTGTTGACCCAGTTTATCGAACCATGAAGCTTTACTATGTGGATTTTCCCAACTTCATAGTTGTAACAGTACTCACCACCTACGCATTCTATTGCGCTCTCGAGCAGCAGGTCCCAGTTGAACGTAACGATGATATCGTTCGGTGTTAGTGATCGGGCGAAAGATAGATAGTGTTCCGGAAGCTCTGATCCCGGAGGTGTGTTAAGAGCAATTGCCTTTGCAAGAAAAAACTTAAGCGCGAGTTTTTCCCGGCTTCCTTCATTGCTCCATCGTTCCCCGCCCGCATACTCGCGCAATTCAATGAACTCAATATGTGTACAAAGCCTAGCAAAATCCTCTGCATCAGGTGACGTACGTAGATCAACGTCCACTTCATCCGCATACCCGCTTACTCGATCGCATAAGTCAGGTGCTTCTTGTTGGAATATACTGATCGCCTCAGGTAACAGCGCGTTTGTTAGCGGAACGCCCGCACCGGCAGAAAAGCCCGCGCCTAGAAAGAATACCCTACCATCGGTAATGCTCATCACTGCCTCAGAAGCCAAAACCCATGCTGAAAATCTCTATCAACGCTTTCATGAGTCTACAGACTGGGCGGTTTCAAGTCATCAGCACCCTTCCCTGCGGCGCCTTCCACACCAGATACCCTTCGAGCACCGCGAGAGGTAGGAAGTGGGCAAGTGCGCCGCCGACAGTGTTTTGGATGGTGATCCAGTGAAGCAGCGCAACTACCTCCACTAAAGCCAATTCAACACATCAATCGAGCCATTAAGTGTGGCGGCTTTGGTGACCCACAAGAGAATGTCTGATGATCGCTTACAGAGCCGCAAGAACAGCACGCGCCGTCGCGCGATAGTCGGCTTTTTTGTCGTCGCTCATCTTGTCCCAGGTGCGAAACACCGGCCCAAGGCGCGGATTGGTCCGCAGCTTATCTTCGTTGCGCACCAAGAAATCCCAATAGAGCGAATTGAAGGGGCACGCATCGTCGCCGGTCTTTTGCTTCACGTCATAGCGGCAGCCGCGGCAATAATCCGACATCTTGTTGATATAATTGCCGCTCGCGGCATAGGGCTTCGACCCTAAGAGCCCCCCGTCCGCAAACTGGCTCATGCCGATCACGTTGGGCGCCTCAACCCATTCGTAAGCGTCGAAATATACCGCCAGGTACCACTCATGCACCTGCTGCGGATCAATGCCCGCGAGCATCGCGAAATTGCCCGTCACCATCAGGCGCTGAATGTGATGGGCATAGGCTTCGTCCCGCGTCTGGCCGATGGCCGCCGCCATGCAGGCCATGTCCGTCTCGCCGGACCAGTAAAATGCCGGCAGATCGCGCGACGTATCGAAATAGTTTTCCGCCGTATAGCCTGGCATGTTCAGCCAGTAGATCCCGCGCACATATTCCCGCCACCCGATGATTTGCCGGATGAAGCCCTCAACGGCGTTAAGAGGCGCATGACCATCATAATAGGCCTGCTCCACGCGGCGGCAGACCTCCAGAGGGTCGAGCAGGCCGACATTGAGGTAAAGAGACAGGAGAGAGTGATAGAGGAAAGGCGCGCCGTCGAGCATCGCATCCTGATAGTCCCCGAAAGACGGCAGCGCCTCTTCCACAAAGCTCGTGAGAGCGGTGAGCGCGCCCTCGCGCGTGACGGCGAACCAGAACGGCTGCAGCTCCCCGAAATTGTCAGGGAAAGTATCTTCCACCAGATCCAGAACCTGCTCCGTAATCTCGTCAGGCGGCACGCGATGGGGCTGCGGCAGGAACAGGTCCCCCTTGGCGGGTTTCCGGTTCTCTGAATCGAAATTCCATTTGCCGCCTTCGGGCTTGCCGTCCTGCATCAGGAGACCGGTCTTCTTCCGCATCTCCCGATAGAAATACTCCATGCGCAACTGTTTGCGGCCCTCGGCCCAGGCTTGAAACTCATCGTGGGTGGCGAGAAAGCGCGTGTCTTCCAGACACGCGACCTTGATGTCGAGGCGGTCTGACCAAATCTCAAATTCCCTCTTCAACCGGTATTCACCGGGCTCCGTCACGATCAAACGGCGTGCGCCATGGCGGGCACATGCGCGGTCGACTTCGCCTTTGAGAGAGCCTGTATTCTCAGGGTCGTCGAAACGCGCATAGTCAACGCGCCAGCCTTGCGCCTCGAGCGTGTGCGCGAAGTGGCGCATGGCCGAAAAAATGAAAGCGATTTTCTTTTTGTGATGCGGAACGTAGGTCGCTTCTTCCGCGACCTCGGCCATCAGAACAATATCTGTCTCGGGATCCGCGGCACCAAGTGACGAGATGTCGAGCGACAATTGATCGCCCAGGACCAATATGATCCGCGCAGCGCCTTTGGCATCACTGGTTTTGGTTACACGGCTCGCCACAGAAAGAGGCCTTCTCGGGCAGTTACGTCACAGTCTCTCGTGATGGCAATTAGGTCCAAAAACGCGCGGGTCAATGTGGGGCCGAAACCGATCAATTAAGGATAACAATCGCCGCGTTGAGCGCAGTGGCGTAAGCGACCCACGCGAGGTACGGCAGGAAGAGCACGCCCGACAGGCGGTCGCGGCTCCAGGCGGACCTCACAAACAGTACGATCACAATGAGCAGCGCCACAATGACCCCAAGCGCCCAAAGCGGTTCTTGCGCGGCAAAGAAGGCGGGCGACCAGAGGAAGTTCAGCACCAATTGCCCGCCCCACAAAACTTTCAGGAACCCGCCATCCTTCCGCTGCCAGACCCGCCAGCCGACAAAGGCGATCATGAGATAGAGCACCGTCCAGACAGGGCCGAACACCCAATTGGGCGGATTGAAGAACGGCTTTTGCAGATCCGCGTACCAGGCACCAGGCGCCGTCAGCGCGCCGATCAACAGCCCACCGCCTACAACAATCAGGAGAAAGACAAGGAAAGAACCGAGCTTGTTCATGGACGCACCTTCAACACGTTCGAGAGACGGATCGAAACTCGATCCTAACTCTTTTCCATCGTCAGCGCTGGCGGAAAGAGAGGGACGTCACGAAGGCGCTGACGACACCTCTTGGCCGCGAGACCCAAACCGCACCTTCCAAACCCGGTAGGTTTCAAGCGCGGCCAGCGGCAGGAAATGGGCGAGCGCGCCGCCGAACGTATTGTGGATCGTGACCCAGTGAAGGAGCGTCATCACCGCCGCGAGATAGACCAGCCGCTGCAACGTCTGCCAGCCCGGCCCCATCATCCTGACCGACGCCGCGTTGGAGGTGAGCGCCAAAGGTACAAAGATGAGGAACGCGACCCAGCCCGTCCAGATGCCGAGCTTCACCACATCCGCCATCACCGCCGACAAGGTACCGAGATCAATCACGTAGTAGAGCGTGTGAAGCGCCGCATAGCCAAACGCCGCCACACCTAAGTACCGCCGCCGCGCCATCAGCCAGCGGACCCATCCGGCCGAAGGGAACATCATCCGCAAAGGCGTGAGCATCATGGCGAGGATCATAAACCGCGCCGCAAACTCTCCTGTGGGATGAAGCAGGCTTTCCAGATCCCTCCCGGTCAGCGCGCCACTAATCATACCCACAGAGGGGAGCGCAAGAACCGCCCAAAAGAAGAGAGGGGAGTTGAGGAACGCTTTCAGGGAAGTCATGCACCGGGCCTTTTTTTGTGAGAAAGCCAAGACAGGCCGCGTGACCCATCCGCTTGAAGCTAAATGCACCCGCGCGCGCCTTCCAGAATAAGACTGTTACAAATTGTAATCGGCGCTCACGCGCGCACCGAATTTTGATGAAGCCGCCGCTCAGACGCGGTGCCGGGCACAAAGAATTCATCCCGCCGTCCGCGAACGCGCTCAGACAGAAAATCCACGAAGAGCCGCACCCGCGCCGTCTTGCGCAAGTCCCGGTGAAGCAAAAGCCAGATGTTTCGATAGGGGACCGGCTCCTGAAACGGTGCCCGCACAAGACCGGGGTGCCGGTCGCCTAAGCAGCACGCAATGTGCGCAAGCCCCATGCCCGACGCGGCAAGCGTCACCAGCGGCACAATCTCCGACACCCGATGACGGAGCGTGGCTTTGGGATAAAAGCTCTCCTTAATCCAGGCTGCAGTCTTGTGGGCCTCTGGCTCCCGCCAGCCAATGAAGCAAAGCCCCTCGCCACCATTGTCGGTCATGGCCGCTGCATAGTCGGGCGTGCAATAGGCGGCCGCCGAGAGCGGCACCACTTTGCGCCCGACAACATCTTCCGTCACCTCCTCCGCAATCCGGACACTCACATCGGCTTCACGGCGCGTGAGATCAGCGACATTGTTCGTCGTCTCGATTGCCAGATCGATCTGCGGATAGGCTGAGCTAAAGGCCGCAAAATCATCCATGAGTGAGGTGAGGGTCAGGCCATGCGGCAGGCTCACATGCACAATGCCGCTCGGCCGCGTATCAAGACCGGTGAGCGTGCGGGAGACAGCGTCGATCTCCTGCTCCACGCGCTCGGCGTGAGGAAGCAGATCTTCTCCCACCTGGGTGAGCACGAGACCCGCTTTGGTACGATCAAAAAGACGGCTGCTAACCCGCTCTTCCAACACAGAGAGCCGCCGCGACAACGTTGTGTGATTGGCGCCGATCCGCTCCGCGCCCGCCCGCAAGGTGCCGCTGCGCGCCACTGCCAAGAAGTGTTTGAGATCGTCCCAGTCAAAGCCATGGGGATCGCTCATTGAGCTCTCCTATCCGTTTCAAAAACGCACCATCATGTCTCATTAACGTCCATTTTGGATCGTTTTCATCCACCTTATCTTGGAAGCAAGATGAGGCCAAGAGGGCCTCATATCCTTGCGCCTCCCAAGGAAACTGCGGGCACAAATTACCCGCGCCGTCGGGGACGCCGAAATAGAGAGAGTGGAAAATCATGGTTCAGATCGTCGTTACCCACATCGTCAACGCTCCCCTCGACGCCGTCTGGTCGAGCTGGGACGACTTCGCCAACATCGACAAGTTTCATCCAGGTGTTCAAACCTCTTTCCTGTTGAGCGACGAACATAAAACGGGCTTGGGCGCGCTCCGCCAATGCGACTTCGCGGATGGCAAAACCTACTTGAAGGAAAAGGTCATCGGGTACGAACCGGGCAAGCACATCACCGTCGAGATTTACGGCACCAACGCACCAATCAAAGACGCACAGGCTGATTTTAAGTTTGAAAGTCTGAGCGATACCGAGACCCGCGTCACCATGATCATGACCTTCACGCCCAAGTTCGGCATCATCGGCAAGATGATGGCGCCGGTGATGAAGTGGCAGTTCAAAAAAGGTCTGACGGGTGTACTCGCAGGCAATGCCGAGTATGTGGAGCGTCGGGCAAGCTTAAAGGTGGCGGCTTAACACACAGCCCGTATCCAATGAGGACGGCGGGCCTACAAAAGCGCCGTCCTCACATTGAGCGCCGTAGGCCAATCTCTAAGGCTGGAGCAGCCAGGGCTCCGGTCGCGACAATCGCCAATTGACCTCGCTCCCCAAAGTGATAGCGTCCTTTTAGCTAAGACGGGAGGGTGCGGTGCTGCTGACAATTTTGACGATTGCTTTGGGTGTTGCCGCTGGATTGCTGCTTGCGGCCTTTATCTTGAACCTCCTCCTGCGCATCCTCGCTGGGCGGCTACTCGCGCTGCTGTTTCCCCGCACGCCGAACGCGGCCACTATGCCGGATTGTTCCGTGCCCAACGATCCGGCGACCGTTAGGGCCATCGGCCCGGGCGTGACCGGCGGTGTCATTCGTGGGCAGCAACTCACCGTCCCCGCAGGCACCACGCTCAACATCACCTCCGACCTCACCATTATCTCCAACAACAATCTTCAGATTGACGGGGACATTGTCGCCGCCAACCCGGGCGCCAATCCCGGCATGCAGGGCGGTTTCATGCCCAACATCACGCTGGTCTCGCAAAACGGAAACGTGGTGATCGGCCCCAATGCTGAGATTGGTTTTAAAGCAGGCATGGTCTTGCCAGCTGTCGGTGTTGCGGCGGGCGCGTCTATCCGCGGCGCGCCGGGCCGCACCGGGGGCTACGTCAAGATCGTGTCCCCTAATGGGTTCGTTGCCAATCAAGGCACCATTATCGGCATGCCCGGCACCGATGGCGAACGGGCCAACGACACCGCCGCAGGCGGCATGTTTGGCGTCAATACTGCATCATCTGCCAGCGGTGGTGGCGGCTCCGGTGGCAATGTTCTGATCTGCGCAAAAGACAGCATCATCAATGATGGCTGGATCGCTGGCGGCGGGGCCGGCAGCGGCGGCACGGCAAGCGCAACAGCTCTGGCAGGCGCGCAAGGCGACGCGGTCGGCGGCGATGGAGGGACGGGTGGAACCGTGCGTCTTCATGGTCTGATCAATCCCGGTCGCACGGGCGTCACCAACAATGCCACCATTCAGGCAGGCGTTGGGGGGCGTGGCGGCAGTGCAATCGCAACAGGCGGCGCAGGCGGCGGAGACGCGCGGGCCAATGCCGGTCACGCCGGACAGGGCGGTACGATCGAATTTGTCAGTGTAGAAATGGCGGTCGTGGGCACTCTCAATCCAGCTTCCGGTGGTGACGGCGGGGTCGCTACCGCAACAGGAATGGCCGGAGCGAATGGTGTGCTCTGGGGGGACCCGGGTGGCAGCGCAATTGCCAATGGCGGTGATGGCGGACCAGACGGGCTCACCGGACCCATCCCCGTCCCAGCAGGCGCCGCCCCGGGTGTTTGGGGAGCACCCGTCGTTGGACGCCCGGGCCACACGGGCGCCGGCGGCAATGCAACAGCGACAGCAGGCAACGGCGGCAATGGGCGTCGCAGGGGCGGGCCCTCAGGAACCCGCAGCGCAACAGGCGGAACCGGCAAAGGCGGAACGGCAGCGACACCGGCACCACCGCCTCCGATCGTCCGCACGCCACCCGCCGGTGGCACGGGCGGCGTCGGCGGCACCAGCACGTCAACCGGAACGCCGTAGTGTTAGGAAGAAGCATAGAAAGAAATGGTGCCGCTGGGGTGATTTCTCTAAACCAATTTTTTGTTTTCCCCCAATGGTTGGGCAATAACAAATCACTCGCTGGGTAGGCTATGGGTAGATACGAAGGCGAACTTACGGTGACGTGGAAGCCAGACGGTCGCCTGATGGAGCTGCAAGATACCTTCGCATTCATCGACAAAGATGAGTTGAAGTGGGACGTGCCCGCCGGGGCGCAGATAGATGGCGCATCTATTCCGCAAGTTCTTTGGTCGATCACCGGAAGCCCCTACACGGGGAAATATAGAGACGCGTCAGTTATCCATGATTGGTACTGTTCGGTTCGCACCCGCACCAGTGACGCCACGCACTCAATGTTTCATGAGGCAATGCTCGTCTCGGGGGTCAGTACCGTGCGAGCGCGCGTCATGTATGCAGCAGTGCGCTATGCGGGACCTAAATGGACTCAAATGGACATACACAACACAAGACTCGCTTCTGGTAAGCGCTCGGGTGGTGGTAAGGCTAACTATTGGGGGCCTGGCGGTATGCCGCCGTTTGACACACCTGAGTACAACGAGCATATGGCACAAAAAATGGAGCAAGAAACAAACAAGGCCGAAGCGAAAGAGGGAGATGCGGTCGAAGTTCTTGTTAGGGCAGATACGAGTGAAGCAGAATTTAAGCGGATTGCAGATGAAGTGATCGCGCAGGATCTTGATGTCAACGCCATAGACCTTCTCGTCTCCTCACTAGATACGTCCAAGACCCGACGTCTTGAAAGCGGTCTGTACGGTTTCTCTAAAGACATTCCTCTTCCCTAATCGACTTCATACGCACCTAGTTCGTCATGCCAAAAAATCTGACGGTTACGTTGGCGGCCCCTTTCTTGACACGATACCGCCCGCGCACGATGACCAGCCGTATTGCAGGCAGCTAAGAACGAGCCCACATAATCGATTTTGATCAGGATTCAGAGGGAATGGTGCCGCTTGGGTGATTTGAACACCCGACCCCATCATTACGAATGATGTGCTCTACCAACTGAGCTAAAGCGGCTTAACCAGACGAAGGGCCATGCTAATGCCCTACTATTTAAATTTGCCTGCCGCCAACGGGAGCGGAGACAGAAATTCCGGCAATTCCTTAAACCGAACCGCCGGTCATGTCCATATGCATTACAGCCAAAAGCCTGACAAACGCTGAACGGGCCCGGGTACCTGTTGGATCAGCATTACCCGCCACAATTGAAGGGTTCCGGCAGCACGTCGCCCTCCGCAACGGCGCCAACTTCACCGCACAAGATCATGGGGGGTACCGCCGCCTGAGGAACCGCGGTCACCTGTTCCATAAAGGCCCGCACTTCGGCAGCACTTTCCTCTGGCACCTCTTCCATGGCGATATGCGCGACGTTTTCATAGATCACCAATTTCGCCTGGGGCAGGGCTTCTTTCATGGCATGAGCACTTGAGACCGGGATGAGCGGATCATTCTCGCCCCAAATGATGAGTGCGGGCAGCTTAATCGATGGGATGGCTTCCGAGAGCGCAGCATCCGCCACGGCCCGATCGGCATAGCCCTGGAAACGGGTACGCGTCGCGCCTCGATTGCCGTCATGAAGCGTCATATCGAAATAGCGGTCGATCATTTCTTCCGTCACCAGCGCGTCGTCCTCAATGGAATGCTTCAAACCATTTTCAACGATCGAGCGCGGTGTGATGACAAGCATCAGCTGGTTCACCACCGGTGTGCCCGCCAGCCGAAAGGCGAGCGGTGGCGACGCATTCTCCACATCGCGCGGCATGCCCGACGACGACACAGGGATAATGCCGAGCAGGTCTTCGCCGTGTGTCACCGCATATTGGAGCGTCACGCCGCCGCCCATGGAATTGCCGCCCATGAAAAACGTGTCGAGCTCCAGCGCCGTCACAAGTTCCTTCACAAACGCGACCTGACCAGCGCGGGTATAATCATCACTCTCATGGGTGCCCGTGAGCCCGTGCCCAGGGAGATCGAGCGTGATAACCCGGTAGTCGTCTCCCAGCAGCTTCACCCAAGGCTCCCACGTGTGAAGCGACGCATTGGAGCCATGCACGAGCAGCAACACCGGACCATCTTTATTGCCTTCGTCGCGATAGTGCGCGGTCGCACCCGATGGCAAGGTCAGAAACTGAGAGGCCTCGCTGGCATATTTCGGCAGCAACTCTTCCGTGGACTTATCAAGCGCACCCCATAGGGCAAACAGCGCACCAAACGCCACCACCACAAGTGCCACCAAACCGCCCAGAATTCGAACTACCATTTTGCCGTCTCCCCCTTGAGGCCATTCTCGTCGAGGCCAGTGTCATCAATGCCGGAACCCTCCGGCCCCGGATCATCCGGTGCCAACACAACATGCTCGGGCACAACACGCTCCGGAAGCGTATCACGGCCAGCACGCTCGTCCAGCGCGCCCGGATCATCCGGCTCAATCTCGGAAGAAACCGGCCCTTTCTGAGCTGAAGGAAGAACTTTGTCGCCAGCCTCGCCCGTGTCAGAAACCTCTGATTCCGGCGGTTGAGGTGCGGTTGGCGGCGGCGGCACAAGAGCCGCCCTGGTTCCCTCCCGCTGCGCGGGCACCTGCCAGTTCAGCGCATCAAAGGCCCCGGTCTCGGGCACAACCGCGACCCAAACATGAGACTGATATCCGTCCGCAACCCAGCAGGCATCGAGGGGCGCATGAATGGCGCGTGCAAACCAGTCTTGCGCTTGTCCCCCATGATCCTCGGCACTTTCCAACGCCCCCATCAGTTCGCAAACGCGCTGGCTTGGCTCCCCGGCGAGGAGCGGCTCCAATGCAGCGCGGGCGGCTTCAAGGTCAGGGGCGGAGAGCGCTGCACGCGCGAGCGCCATCTGGCTTTCGCCCGCCCCCGGGTTTCGCGCCGCTAGCCCCTTCACCCGGCGCAACCGATCAAACGGTTTTTCATCCACGATCAGAGTGAGGTACACGTCGGCAAGGTCCGGGTGTGGGTGCGTTGCCCAGGCGCGTTCGATAAGACGTCCCGCCTTGCGCGATTGTCCAGCCTCCGCCAGCAACCGCGCCGCCAAGGCAACGGGTGGCGCAAAGGTAGGCTCGAGCTCGGCGGCTTCGGTTGCGAGCCGCAGTGCCTCGGTGCGCTGTGGCTCTTCGACCTCACCATTGTCGATGAGGCTCATGGCATGTGCTGTCAGCAAGACGGCCCGTCGCCGACGCGCCACATCCCGGGTCATGAGCTTCACCTGCAACATCTTGTCGAGGGTGGCCGCCGCCTCAACATAATCACCTGCTGCTGCCTGCGCCGTAAAAGCAGCATCCGCCGCCCAGGGCGTATGGGGGCGGAGCGCAAAAGCTTTTTCTGCGTAAGTGCGTTCGGCTTTCTTATTGCCGACACGACCGGCCTGAACATAGAGACCGCGGAGGCCCAGAAACTCCGTTTCAGAGTGACCTCTCATTTCCTCAAAGAAGCGGGTGGCGCCGGCGCTATCACCTTTCATTTGGGCGGCCTGCGCGGCGAGCAGCAGCGTCATGGCTGGCTCGTCCAGCATTTTGTGTGCTTGGGCCGCATAAAGGTCCGCTTCCCGGCTATCGCCGGCCGCGATGGCCACCATGCCCTTGGAGAGCGCGTCATATCCCTTCTTGCGCTTCCGCGCCTCAAGGAAAGACGTAAACCCGGCGGGGCTATTCATGAAAGTTGCAATCAGCCGGTAAGCCAAAACGCCGATGAGCGTCGACAGCGCGATGACTAAGAGTCCCATTACAAAGTTGGTGCGGATTTCATACCCCTGCCAATAGACGGTCACCTCACCAGGATGGTCCGCGAGCCAGATGGCGGCGGCGCATAGGATGGCAATTGCGGTAAACGGAACAAGCACGCGCCACATAAAGCTTACTCCTCGCTCGCTGCCACGTGGGCCAGGACTCGCGCCGACAACTCACGCACAAACAGATCGGTCGACTGCCGTTGCTGAGCAGCGTCAACCCAGGGAGCAGCAACCTCAGCCGCGGGTCCGGTTAGGAGCTTTGCTTCCGCAAGCGCGCCCGCCAGATCTTCCTGCGCCAGTCTTGTCTCGACGCGCGCAACAATCGCTTCAACGGTGTCGCCTTCGACATCCCCTACCCGTCGGACGGTGACAATAGAGAGCGCACTTCCAACGATACGCTGAAAAAAGGTTTCACGACCGGCACGGCGTTCCGCAGTCAGAAGCGGATCTACAAGGTCTGAAAACTCTTGGGTAAGTGACGCAAAGGACCGAACACCGTCGGGGGCCACCTCAACCAAGGCGGCGATTGCCGGGTCTTCTGGGGCAAGCGCGGCAATGGCGCTAAGCTCCGCATCAAAAGCGGTGCCCGCATCAATCGCCCGGGCGAGGTTTGCAAGCGCAATCCCAAGCGCGGCTTCCGCCGTCGGATCGGGGCGGGAAACCGCCTCCTCCAACGCGGCGACCTGAAGCGTCAGAGCGTTGATCTGCTCCGCCGCCGCATTCACGCCCTGGGCAATCTGTCCGACGCGCTCAGGAATATCAGCCGGCAGCTGCGCTTCTTTGAGGGCGCGCACATCATCAGAGACCGTGCGCAACGTATCCGCCAGCAGCGCAAGCTCCGCCGTCATCCGCTCGGGATCGACCGCCGCGAGCCGATCTTCGAACCGCGCGGCATCATCCTGAGTTTGAGCCGCGAGACTTTCCAGTGCCTGCAATCGCTCTGCGATGGGGGCAGAACCGATTTGCGTGGAATGTTGTTGAGTGAGTTCCTCGACGCTTGAGAGACGGGTGAAAAGGCCGTCGGTGCGGGTCTGAAACAGATCGCCCAATTCGCTCACCCGCGTGTTTAGCGCAGCGACCTCACTGTCGTCGACGCTGGCAGACTGTGGCGCCACATACAAAATGCCAAAGCCCACAACCGCAGCCCCAATCAGGCCACCCGCGAGCCCTGCACCAAGTGCCACAGAACGGTTCCTGCCCGTCACATCGACAGCACGCGCGTCAATCATTTTAGGTTCTTCTGAGCTTGTATCGTTGTTGCTCGCTTCTTCCGCCGAAGAGGTTTCCGCCGACGCACTGCCCGCAGGCTTGTTGGAAGAGGAACCGTCTTTATCTGTCATTGCCCGACTGCCTTATTACTGCTTTGGCCTCGACGCCTTCCCAGCGCATGCGAGGAGAGTATACGCGAAAGGAAGGCGAGAAAGGGAACCTCGCTACCTTGTTTTTTCGCTTGCCCAGCTACCCTGCTGGCCCTTCTGCCGGGTCAATCAGAGCAAGCAGGTCCGGTTCATTGGGGGCGGACGCAACATGGATTGCCTTCAACCCGATATCCTGAAGAGGAAGGGCGGCGTTGGCGGAGAGGCAATAGGCGCTCAAGCCTGATAGGTGGTTCGTGAGGTTCGCTTGGCCACACAGATCAACAAATGTTTCGGCGGATCGTTTGGAATAGAGAAGTACCCCGTCAATAGTGCCACTGCGCAGGTCATCAATCGTGTCAGAGGAAAGACTGTCGGCGGTTTTCGCTTCATAGAGCACGGCCCGCTCGACCCAGAAACCATCATCCGTCAAAGCCCCTTTGAGATCCCCGGCAACAACCGTTCCAGCAATGTGGAGCAGCGGCCCGCCATCTGGCTCAAACGTTTCTTTCACAAGGGCCACAAGAGACACCACATCGCCCGCCGCCTCATGAACATGGGCAAAGCCAGACCCGCGGGCCAGTCCAGCCGTCGTAGGCCCCACTGCCACAAGTGGCAGCTTCAGCCACTCGGCAAAATCTGGTCGGGCCATCATGGCGCGCAATCCGTTCGCGCTTGTAATGAGCAGAGCCTGAACCCCAGTGCGGGTGAGGGGTGCTTCTGGATGCAGCTGGATGGAAAGAAGCGGATCAACGGTCACCTCATGCCCACGCGCCACAAGCGTTTGAGCAAGTGGGTCTGCATCCTTTTGCGGGCGGGTCACCAGAAGGTGCATGAAGCTGACCTTTCTGAACTACCAGGTGGCGAAAAATTCAGGGCCGCCTTTTGCCTTAAGCTCCGTTGCCGCGTCTGCACCAAGCGCCGCAGACAAAGCCGGGGATCCATCACGTTCGGCGGTATGCACGATCTTACCATCCGGAGTGAGTATCTGTCCTTTGAAACGGATGCGTCCTTTTTCATACACTGCGTTTGCCGCGAGCGGGGTGCGGCACGACCCGTCTAGCGCGGCCAGAAAAGTCCGCTCCGCCGCCATCACAATCGCTGTTTCCACATGATGGATCGGCGACAGAAGGTGTGCGATGTCCTCATCTTCCACACGCCGCTCAATCCCGACAATGCCCTGCGCCACAGCAGGGATCATTTTGTCGAGCGGCACCGGGTCGGTCGCCACCTCCGGCATGCCCAACCGGTTGAGGCCCGCCATCGCAAGCAGCGTCGCCGCCGCAACACCGTCTTCCAGCTTTTTGAGGCGGGTGCCGACATTGCCGCGAAAGGGAACAATCTCGAGGTCAGGACGTTGGGCCAGCACCTGGGCAGCCCGTCGAAGGGATGATGTCCCGAATTTGGCGCCCTGAGGCAGGGTCTCAAGGGAACGGGCCTCAGGACTGATAAAGGCATCCCGCGGGTCTTCCCGCTCCAGGACACAATCAATGATCAGGCCCGGCGGCAGCTCCGTCGGCATGTCCTTCATGGAGTGGACCGCCAGATCGATGCGGCCATCAAAAAGAGCCTCTTCAATCTCCTTGGTAAAAAGGCCTTTGCCCCCCACTTCCGACAGACGCCGCTCCTGCAAAAGGTCGCCGGATGTCTTGATCGGGACAATCTCGAGCGCCCCTTCTTCGAGACCGTGCGCCTCTGTCAGCAAAGAGGCGACGGTGTTTGCCTGTGCAAGCGCAAGGTCGGAGCCCCGAGTACCGATACGAATGGGTCGTTGCATGGAAATGGAACCAGGTGGTAAGCGTTCTTGGGTCTTCTTATACCGGGTTTCATGACAGGCGCGAGCCCTGTTTCTAAGGGCCTGTGCCGATTAGACGCAACCAGCCGCACTGACAAAACGGATCGGAAAACTGAAATCGTGACCCCACTCACCGTCATGGGCATTGAGACCAGCTGCGACGAGACAGCGGTCGCCATCGTGCGCCAGCCCGAAGGCGGCGAACCGGCGCTGCTGGCCAATGAGGTGCTCAGCCAGATTGAAGACCACGCGCCCTATGGGGGTGTGGTTCCGGAAATCGCCGCCCGGTCTCATCTGGTTCACCTGGATGGACTGGTGACGCGCGCCCTGGAAAAGGCTGACCTTTCATTTGATGATCTGGACGGGGTGGCCGCGACTGCAGGGCCAGGCCTCATTGGCGGCGTCATTGTCGGCCTCATGACCGCCAAGGCCATTGCGCTCGTCCACGATCTGCCCTTTATCGGCGTAAATCATCTTGAAGGACATGCGCTGACGACGAGGCTCACCAATCAGACGGCTTTTCCCTATCTGCTCCTTCTCGTGTCGGGCGGGCACTGCCAACTGCTTCATGTGAAAGGGCTTGGGGACTATGTGCGTCTTGGCTCGACAATTGATGACGCAGTTGGGGAAGCCTATGACAAGACCGCCAAAATGATGGGCCTGCCCTATCCTGGCGGCCCCGCCCTGGAGGCCATTGCGAAGGGAGGCGATCCCGCCCGGTTCGACCTGCCCCGCCCCTTATTGGATCGAAAGAATTGCGACTTTTCTTTTTCCGGACTGAAGACAGCCGTCCGAAAACATGTGCTTCAACTGAGCGAACGGGGTCCAGTCGCCGACCAGGACAAGGCTGACATTGCCGCCTCTTTTCAGGCCGCCGTTGCAGACGTGCTCGACAATCGGGTGAGCCGGGCCATGGCGGAGACCAAAGGCGAGCTGGGAGACCAGCCGCGTCTGGTCGTGGCCGGCGGCGTGGCCGCTAACCAGGCATTGCGGGCGCGACTGACAGAAACTTGCGACACGAATGGCTTCTTGCTGGAAGTGCCACCGGTATCTCTCTGCACCGACAACGGGGCAATGATCGCCTGGGCTGGTCTGGAACATTTGGCCGCTGGCCACACGTCCTCTATGGACCTGGAGCCGCGCGCGCGCTGGCCCCTCGATAAATCAGCAACCCGCTGACGCATCTCACGACCTGACACAAAAAAAGAGACGCCGGAGGGGGGTCCGGCGTCTCAGTATGCCTTAAGCGGGGGGACGCTTTGGGCAGTGTCCGGGTTCCCTAGGGAGGGGAATGGGAACCGGGACGAAGGATCGTTAGATCAGGTTGGTAGCCTGCGCGAAGAGCACAGCCCCATAACCCGAGAGAACAACAGTCACAGCAGTTGTGCTGAAACGGTCGAGGAAGTTTGAAAGTCCGTTGCCAAACATGGGAACACCTATTGCTTTAGTGAGGGATCTAAAGTGCGGGGGATCAGAAGGAGTATTGACCGGCGACCTGGATAACGAACCCAACGCTGTACAACGTCAGTGCGAGGGTGCTGAGCGCAAGAGGACCAAGGGTCAATCTTTGTGCAGCGTAATTCATGGGCTCGTTCCAGTTCACTTAAGTCTCGCGCCCCGAACACCGGGTTGGTTGAGGGTCCCACCCATGGAGCGCGTCCATGCAAGCGATATAGGGATCCCTGAATGAAAAACAATGAATGATTTCAAAAATATTCATTGTTCACAAAATGGTCACAATTGGCGCCGGGTTATCGAAGGAAGGCGCGCAGAGCGAAAGCGCGCAGACTCGAAGACTCGCGATCAGCAAAAAACCATAAAAATCAGAAGGTTAAGGCCCTACAGGGCGAGTTCAGCGGTCTTTGTCGGGGCCAAGCCCTGCACAATCAGCTCGTAAACCCCCTCAAGTTCCCGCTCCAACTTTTCGAGGCTTAGGCGGGTAAATAGCTGGGGATAGGAGAATTTCAGGGTCGCTGCCTGGATCATCTCGGCCGTGAAATCAGGATCAGCGACGTCAAACTCGCCCGCCTCAACGCCCATTTTAAGGATACGGGCAAGCACATCCCGTTCGCGCTTCAGGCCTTCATTATGGAATTCAGGCCTTTCAGCGGTGATCAGCTGCGCCATTTCCACGATCCGGTGGTTCTTCTCCAGCGCGTGAAACGTTGTCTGAAGATCCTGGAACAAGAAGTCTTTCAGCCGTTCAGCGGCGCTCCTGCCGGGCGTGTCCAGAATCGCCGTCAATGCATCAGCGGTTTGGATTGATGCCCGCCGACAGATTTCTTCCGCAATATCGAGCTTGCTCGGGAAAAACCGGTAAAGATTGCCCGACGACATTTCGCAGTCTCGGGCGAGCTCAGCCATGGTCGTCTTCCCATAGCCGTAATGGGTAAAACGCTCTTCAGCGGCTTCAATGATTTTTTCGCAGACCTCATTACTCATGAGACCGAGTGTAGACCCCTCGACTGAACAATCAACAAATCGTTCAATATTTCGCATCTGCGAAGAACCAAAGCCTGCGCAACAAAGAGCGCGACCTCAGATCATCGAATGACGGGCACCAGCAGATGGGAGTCATAGGTCCCACCCATATGCAAAACGTGACGGCCCGCATTGTCGCTGACGTCCTTTCGGAAGACCGGCGAGATCACTTCCTCCTTGGATGAGACAATCAGCCTTAATCCCTCCCCGGCGGCAAAGAATGTGCTGCTCGGGCACAACGGAACATCAACCGGCACAATGTCGCCCGGCCGGAGCGGTTGCTCGCCAGTGCCTTTAAAGACCGGCGCCCAGTCTGTTGATTTCTCGGTATCAAGTTCACGGCGCGAGGCGCGAACGATGCCCCGCGTGACAGTGTCCTCGGTCAACCCGACCGATCCATTAAAACGGACAGAGCGCCCCCGACGGTCAAGCTTGTCGACATAAACGCAGAGCGCCATATCGTCCGGGCACGCCCCGCCACGCTTCGCTGGGCGCGCTTCGATCCAAAGTCGGAGCTTCATGAACCCGCTGAGCTCCGTATCCTGATCAAAAACGAAATCGAAGTTTGTAGACCCGCCAGCCGCCTTATAGCTGACCTCGCGGGCTTTCTTCTGGGGTTCAGGCACAAGACGCTTCTGGCTCAAGAAGAGCGGGCGATAGTCTGTTTTTGGTAATGGCCACTCACGCTCCCACCGAACTTCCCTGATCGTTTCCCGATCAGAGCGCACCTCCAAACGCAGAGGGGGCAGGTCATCGAAACGATTGCTTTTGCCCTTCAGGTGATGATCCATAAAGTCGAGCAACAGAGTTTTGACGTCATCTGAATAGTAGCTCACCCACTTGCCGTCCCGGTGGGTGTAGATCCACTTCCGAGCAGAGGCCGCCTCCTGATAGGCCCAGTTGGAACCCAGCGTGTGAAGCTCGTGATCCGAGAAAGAAGCGCAGACCAACATGGGCGTTTGGACCTTGCTGAAGTCTGCCGTCTTGCCAGCCCAGTAATCATCATAGAACGGGCGAACACTGAGCAGGTCCTTCGGCAGAGCCCCTTCACGCGCGAGGAACTCATGGCGCGGATTGTTGAGGGTGGTTTTGACCTCGGTGTTCCACCAGAAATTTGTAAATCCTAAATCGGCAACGCCGCCCCGGCAGACAACGTCCCGATACATGTCTGAAATGCCCTCCCAGGGAGAGATACATTTGAGGGGCGAGGCCTCGCCGTCGCGCGCCGCCGCAACAGCGGCAAAATACTGGCTTATGGCAAGGTAGCTCACCCCCGTTAGGCCGACACTCCCATCACACCAATCCTGCGCCGCAACCCATTTGATCGCCTCGTAATAATCGTCCCCCTGGCGTTGGGACAGCAGCTCTGCCCTGCCGCCACTATTGGCGAAACCAGGCAGGTTGAGATTGACGAGCGTGTACCCTGCTGGCACCCAAAAATTCGGGTCGGGTGCCTCCCAGCTGGTCAGAGTCGAAAATACCGGCACGCCGCCAGCTTGTGGGATAAGGCGGTATTGGTGGGGCGGACCCCCCAGCGGCGTTTTGCCCAGCGCTGGCGTCAGATGATTGTCGTATGGGTGGGCACACATGACGACCGGATCCATCACACCTGCGTCCGCCCTCTTGTGGGATCGAAAGACATTCGCCGTTAGAACAACATCGTCCCCGATGGGAATGGCAACATCATAGTCACAACGCACATCAGGATCCGGGTCAACCAGACGACATTGAGGACGGAAAAACTGACCACTGCGGATTGCCCGCAACAATACGGGCCATGCGACTTTCAGTGTGTCTAATGCATCGAACATGAGGATCGGTCCTGCGCTGATATCGCCGCGCCCGTGCCGGGCGCCAAATCACCATAACCATGGGATGCAGGTCACCGATGAACCTCGGTTAACTTGGCTCAGACTTTTTCTGGCGGAGAAACCGATTGAGACCCTGAGGGGTCACTCCCAAAAAACGCGCAATGTCTTTTTGGGAGACTTTAGAGAGAAGGTCCGGTTGGTGTTTTCCGAGGAACTCGTAGCGCAGAGAAATGCGCGAGGAGTTCTTGGCGCAAACAAGTTCCTTTGCGAACAAGTGACTTTCCATGAGCTTCAGCCGGACATATCGGCCAAACTCGCCGCCATACAAATATTCATGACGGAGCAAATCGTCCGGTATAGAAACACCCTCAACGTCTGTAATGGCAAGCAGGTCATCTGATGCGATTTCGCCTGTCCAGGCACTCGTCAGATTGGTGCAAAAATCCCCCCGCTCAAAAAACCGGGCAATCGAACTGGTTCCATCATCCCAGGTCTGTTCCGAAGCTGCGATTCCATCCGTCAGAAAAATCCACCGATCAGCAACACGAGATTGAGTCAGAATGTGGTCGCCGGACACACAGCTGATTTCAGTCAGACGTTCGCGAATAGACGGCCACGCTTCGAAATCAGGCGAGATGCCATAGGACTCCATGTCCCGTTCAAGACTTTCGATCGACCGGTCATATTGTGTCCCATCTAAACCTGGCATGCTTTCGTCACCTGAAAATTAGACCTTTTGCGGTGTCACACCACCAATGACATATGAGCGTCTGCCACCATATGTGTCATTGTATAGGCATCCGTGAGTTTGAGAACCAAACCCGCCCAATCAAAAAGACCCGAGCCAAGATGAAGACAATCGACACACTCGCAGTAATCGGCGGCGGTGCCTGGGGCACGGCACTGGCCATGGTAGCGCAGCGCGCCGGTCGCGACGTTCAGCTTTGGGTGCATGAGCCTGAGGTTGTCGAAGAGATCAACGCAAGCCATGAGAACAAGACCTATCTCCCTGGGATCACACTCGACCCCTCCATCAAAGCGACCAATGACATGGACGACCTGATCGGCACCGATGCCTTTCTGCTCGTACCCCCGGCCCAACATGTGCGCGCCGTCACAACACAGCTCCATGACGTCCTGCAAAAAGGCTCCCTGGTGGCGATCTGCGCCAAAGGCATCGAACAAAACTCTGGCAAGCTGATGAGTGAGATCATGAAGGAGACTTTGCCCGACGCCGTGCCGGCGGTCCTCTCAGGCCCAAGCTTCGCCTCCGATGTGGCGCGCGGCTTGCCGGCGGCGGTCACCCTCGCCTGCGCCGAGGAAGAAGCCGCCCAGGCACTCGCGACTGCCATCGGCACGCCGACCTTTCGCCCCTATTGGACGTCGGATGTGATCGGTACCCAGATCGGCGGCGCCATCAAAAATGTGCTCGCGATTGCCTGCGGGATTGTCGACGGCAAACAGTTAGGCGAAAGCGCCCGGGCGGCGCTTACCGCTCGCGGTTTTGCAGAAATGGTGCGGCTTGGCAAAAGGCTCGGTGCGAGAACCGAAACCATGTCGGGTCTCTCAGGCCTCGGCGACCTGATCCTCACCAGCGCCAGCACCCAGAGCCGTAACATGTCGCTTGGCGTTGCCCTCGGCGAGGGAAAATCCTTGAAAGAGATCATGAGCGACCGGAACTCCGTCGCGGAAGGCGTTCACACCGCCGCCGCCGTCAAGGCGATGGGCGAAAAGCGCCACCTGGACATGCCCATCTGCGACGCGGTTGCAGACATTGTGTCGGGCGTTCAGACGGTCGACGAAGCCATCGCATCCTTGCTCGCGCGGCCCTTTACGGCGGAAGCATAAGACTGTTCAAAAAGACCGAGGGCGCCTAAGCTCCGGCACAAACCAAATCGACCAAGAAGGACCAAACATGCTCTTTTGCATCATCGGCATCGACAAACCAAATGGTCTCGAACTCCGCATGGCAAACCGCGAAGCCCACCTGAAACATTGGGCGGACACCGGCGCCGTGAAACTAGGCGGACCGTTCACATCCGACGATGGCGAGCGGCTGGAAGGCTCCATGCTGGTGATCGACGTCGCTGATAGGGAGACAGCCCAAAAACTGGCAGACGAAGACCCCTACGTTAAGGCCGGCGTCTTCGGCTCTCGGGAACTCCGCGCCTGGAAATGGCTGCTTAAAGACTAGGAGCATTTTCAACAAAAGTTGCAGACTTTTGTGGTTCGAAAATGCGGCCGCACAAAAGATCAGAGCCCGGTTTTGATACAATCAAAACCGAAACGGCTCGAAATTTGAGGAACCTAAATGGCTTATTGGCTTTTCAAATCGGAACCGAACACCTGGGGCTGGGATGATCAGGTAAAACGCGGGGCTAAGGGCGAACACTGGGACGGTGTCCGCAACTATCAAGCCAACAACAATATGAAGGCCATGAAGATCGGCGATCTGGGCTTTTTCTATCACTCCGTAGATGAGAAGTCCGTCGTCGGGATCGTACGCGTGATCAAGGAACACTATCCCGATCATACCGATCCGAAGGAACGCTTCGGCATGGTCGACATCGAGGCCGTGGAGGCTTTGCCGAAACCTGTGACCCTCCAGGACGTCAAAGACACGCCGGAGCTTAAAGACATGGTGCTGGTCAATAACTCGCGCTTGTCTGTGCAACCCGTCACCGCCGATGAATGGAAACGGGTGTGCAAAATGGGCGGCCTCAAAAAAGTTCCCACCGCCAAAAAATAGTCACGCTCGTGAACACATCCCATGAGAGTTTCGGCGACGCCCAACGGCGCGAAAAATGGCTGGCCAAGGTTCCGCCCGCCGGTACCCGCTTGTGTGCATTGGAAGACATCTCTGTGCCGGGCGCAAAGGGTTTCACGTTTGGAGAGGGCCGCGCGCGGTTCGACATGTTTGTGGTCAGAACCGAAAAACAATGCCTTGCCTACGTGAACGCCTGTCCCCACGCCTTCACGCCCCTTGAAACATTTACCGACAAATTTCTGACCCGCAAGAAAGATCAAATTCTCTGCACGACCCACGGGGCTCTCTTCAACCTTGAGGACGGGTACTGCACCAGTGGTCCCTGCGCGGGAAAGAGCCTTGTCCCTATTCCGATTGAAACGATCAACGGCGACGTCAGGATCGCGAACGACTAATCAACTCGCGGCAAAAGCGGCGAAGTCCTCAATCAATCCTTTTGACGACAGCTCGACAAGCTTTTTGCCGTCCACAGGATTGGCGAGCGATGGATCTGACCCGATCCGCCCATCGGGAAACTTTTCCCGGTAATCTTCCGCATCCGTATAGCGCGCGGTCGGTGCGATCTTGGGCGTCATCTCCGCTGTCTTGATCGCGTCCGGATAGGCATATTGTGTCACGGCAACTTCAGACGGCGTCGCATGGGCGCCGTGGGATTTGCCGTAGGTATCCATGCAGTACTTGTAGACAGGCTTATAGTCCCACCAATTCGCCAGCTTGCATTTCACCGGGCCACGATTGGTCGCGTCACGGGCAAGAGAGCGGTCCGCATAAATCTCCGCGAAGGCGGCCTGAATTGTGGAAACGTTCCCACCGTGGCCGTTGAAAAAATAGACACGGTCAAACCCATGGCGCCCTAGCGACAGCACCCAGTCATGAATCACCGCGATCATGGTGGACGGTCTGAGCGTCATGGAGCCCGGGAAGGCCATGTGGTGTTGCGCACAGCCCACATTGAAAGTCGGTGCCACAAGCATGTCAGCCTCTGCTCCCGCATGCGCCGCAATAACCTCCGGGCAAATCGCGTCCGTCCCAATCAACCCGTTGGGGCCATGTTGCTCCGTCGACCCAATAGGGATCACAATCCCCTTGGAACGGGTGAGATAGGCTTCAACTTCCTGCCAGGTTGACGTGTGCAATTGCATGAAACTTCCTTTCGATGGGCCAGTGTCGCGGAGTGCGCCTCACAAAGCCAGTCGGAATTCTATTTCGTGATCAATGGGTACCCCATCAAGACCAAGGGTCGGGATTTCAGGCTTGAGCTGCCGCGAGTGCGCCAGCGCTCGGTGGTGGAGGGCCACCATGTCCCAGCCACGCCGCTGGTAGAAACGGATCGCCGGAATATTGTCGTTGGTCGTAATGAGCCACAGATGAGTCTTGCCTTCATCTCGGGCGGCTGCCGCCACGGCCTGAAGAAGCGCGGTGCCGATGCCTTCTCCTTCGGCAAAACTGTCAAGCGTCACAACTTCCGTTGCGTGATCCTCGTGGCGGTAGGTGACCAATCCCACAAGCTCAGCCTGAAGCTCCGCGACAAAACCTGGCAGCTCTAGCGGGTTCCAGAGATTTCCGCGGGAGACAACCCGCACTGAACCCCAGGCTTCTTTGAGCGCTGTCTCGACCCGCTCTCGGTCATCAGGTTCGATCGCACGAATGCGAAAGGTCATGACTTTTCTCCTGGGCTCTAATATCAAACGCAGACCTGAGGGAAGTCCAGATGATGCAGAGTAACCCAATACGCGCAACAAGCACCGATGGCGCCGGCGTCGCCACGGTCTATCTGACCGCAACCGCCAAACTTGGCTTTCTTCCGAGACGCCACGACGGCTGGGACATGTGGCACCACTTTTCCACCATGCCCGCGAGACAAGAAACCTGGATAGTTCGGGCTGGAGGGCGGGTCGCCGCTTTTTTGGCATTGTCGCCAGACTGGATCGACCACCTCTATGTTCACCCTGCCGCCCAAAACCGGAGGCTCGGAACGGCGCTCCTGAACCAGGCCAAACAAAACTCGCCTAAAGGTTTTCAACTCTGGACATTTCAACAGAACACTGGTGCTCAAAGGTTCTATGACCGCCATGGCCTCATGATCGAGGAACGAACAGACGGAAGACGCAACGAGGAAGGTCTTCCCGATCTAAAGTATGTTTGGCGACCGACACAGAGATTTGAAAGATAGCGATTTGAGCGAGCAGAAAAATAAGACAAATCCGAAAGGTGCTCTAGACGGGATCCGCGTGATCGACCTCACCAGCGTCGTGTTGGGCGCCTATGCCACCGCCATGCTGGGGGACATGGGCGCGGATGTGATCAAAGTGGAAAGTCCGAGCCCCAAAAACGGCCAGGGAGGCGACATCATGCGTTGGGCGGGCGACACACCTTCCGGCAACGCGTCAGGTCTCGGCCCAATGTTCCTCTCCATCAATCGCAACAAACGCTCTGTGCTGCTCGATCTCAAACAGAGGCAAGCCCGCGACGCGCTTCTGAAACTTATTGCCACAGCAGATGTCTTCGCGGCGAACGTCCGGTACGACGGACTAAAGCGCTTAGGGCTCTCTTACGAAGACGTCAAAGCCGTAAAGCCCGATATTGTTTATGTGATCGGCACGGGCTACGGCGAGGATGGCCCCTATGGCGGACGCCCGGCCTATGACGACATGATCCAGGCCGCCTCGGGAATCGCCTCCATGATGTCCGAAGTTGATGGCGACCCTCGCCCCCGCTTCTTTCCGACCCTCATCGCGGACAAGACCACGGGCCTCTTCATGACTAATGCGATCCTTGCCGCGCTCTTTCATCGCGAACGCACCGGCGAAGGCCAGTTCGTTGAAGTGCCCATGATGGAGAGCATGGTGTCGTTTCTCCTGGCCGAACATTTGTACGGCGAAGTCTATGATCCACCAACCGGCCCCATCGGATATGTGCGCGTGACGGCGCCGGACCGTAAACCTTACAAGACGGCGAATGGCTATATCGCAATCCTGCCCTATTCAGATCAGCAGTGGAGGGACTTCTTCGCCCTCGGCGGCAAGCCCGATCTATTCGAGACTGACGAGCGGTTCGCGACCTATGAAAACCGCACGCGAAATATTCGCGACCTTTACGCCATGGTCGAACAGGTCTCGGTATACAAAACAACCGAAGAGTGGGAGAAGCTTTTGCAGGAAAACGACATCCCCCATGCGCGCGTGAACAAGCTCGGCGATCTCCGCCATGACACCCACCTGGATGCAGTTGACCTTTTCGAAAAGAGAGATCATCCCCATGAAGGACCCTATTGGAGTTTAAGGCATCCGGTAAAATATCAAGGCAGTCCGGCAAGCGTCACCCGGGACGCACCGCTTCTGGGCGAGCACACAGAAGAGGTCTTAAGGGAAGCAGGCGTTTCGGAAGAAGAGATCGCGCGACTAAAGGCTTAGGCTTTGGTGACCCTGGCCGCAGCGCGTGCCGCTTTGCCCTGCATCAAGGCCTCGAAGTCTGGGCGCTCAATAGGCTTAGACAGAAGAAAGCCCTGCAATTCATCACACCCGATAGCGGTCATGAAGTCAGCTTGCGCGTCGGTTTCAACACCTTCGGCAACGATTTTGAGATCGAGCGATTTCCCGATCGACACAATCTGCCGCGCAAGAATGGCGCTCGTTGCCTCACCCACATTGGACACAAAGCTTCGGTCGATCTTCAGCTCATGCGCACGGAAGCGGTGAAGATAGGAAAGCGACGAGTATCCGGTTCCAAAATCGTCGATCAAGATATGAATACCGGCATCTGCAAGCGCCTTGATCTGTGAGCTCGCAGACTCCTCATCCGTAATCATCGTAGACTCTGTGACTTCCACCTGAAGGCACTCAGGCGGCACGTCATATTTCTGCAAGGTGCCCAAAACATCTTCAATGACGCATCCCGCAGCCAGATGCACAGCGGATATGTTCACAGACATCGGGCCTACATCAAGCCCAGCAGCGCGCCACCGCGCAATATCCGACACCACGTGATCAAGCACGATGCGACCGAGTTCAATCACGAGCCCGGTTTCCTCTGCGATGGGGATAAAGACACCTGGTGACACGAGACCCTTCTCCGGATGTCGCCACCGTGCAAGCGCTTCGCCCGCGACTGGCTCCCGTGTTTTCGCATCAAACCGTGGCTGGTACATCACAAAGAACTGACCCTGCTCAACCGCTGTGCGGATGTCGCGCTCCATGTCCATCCGCTCATGCACCGCGCGGGAAAGCTCTTCATCGAATAGATGAAAACATCCGCGCCCCTCGTCCTTTGCGCGGTAGAGCGCCAGGTCCGCATGCTGCATCAAGAGTTCCGGGTCACCCTTGTCCCAGGGATAGTGAGCAATACCAATAGAACAGCCGACATTCGCCACCACCCCATCAATCTCGAACGGCTCCGCAAGAGACTCGATAATCTTCTGAGCAAGCACTGTCACGCCGCGCGTTTTATCCAGGTGGCGCGCGATAATGGCAAACTCATCGCCCCCAATCCGAGCGACCGTGTCCGTCGTGCGCAGCAGTGCGTTGAGACGCTTTGACGTTTCCACCAACAGTTTATCGCCGATGGAATGGCCGCGCGTATCGTTCACCATCTTGAAATTGTCGAGATCAAGCAGAAGAAGAGCAAACCCCTCGTCCGTGCGATTGGACACCGAGATGGCAAACTCCAACTGAGAAAGAAGTTCGGTGCGGTTCGCCACGCCGGTCAACGGATCTGACGTTGCCTGCGTGCGAAGCTGTTTCTCAAGTTCGCGACGCTCAGTAACGTCGAGCAATATGAGGTAGGCGCAAGGCTCACCTTCATAATCAACGATCAACCCTTTAAGCAGAATCCACAATGGACTGCCGTCCGCACGTTTGAGCGCTAACTCGAAATTCTCAGTGACACCTTTGGTCAGAAGCTGTTCGCGGACCTGATCATAGGTTTCTTTGTCCGCCATCAGATCCGGAACATGCAGCGTGTCGGCCGGCTTACCCAGTTCCTCCAGCAACTCAACAGCACGCTGATTGACATACCGCAGAGTCTTATCGCTCGGCCGCGTGATAACGACAGGGAAAGGCGCACTTTCGATCAAGGAGCGAAACCGCATTTCCGAGCGCTGCAACTCATTGAGTGTCTCAACCTGATAGGTTGTGTCCTCAATCGATCCGGCAAACATGACGGGCTCGCCAGAGTTACCCTCGGAAACATGACCGCGTGCGCGGATCCAGCGAACCTCGCCATCCGGACGTCTGATGCGGCACGCAAGATCATAATTCTCTCGCCTGTCGAGATGGTGACGTACCTTGACAGTCACCTCCTCCCGGTCATCTTCGTGGATAGCCGCCATGATGCCATCGAATTCACTGATCCCTTCTTCCACACCAAGAACCGCGCAGGCATTAGGGGTCATATAGAAGGAGTCAGTGGGCAGATGCCAGAACCATGCGCCATAACCCGCCTGACGCTCCGCGAGTTCTAGACCTGCTCTGGCAAACTCTACGTCATTAAAGACGTTATCGTCTGGAGATGGGGCAACCACAGCCGTCCCGACGCGCGGACGACGCACGGCGGTCTTCGACAGCTTTTTTCGGCGCGGCAAACGGCGTCCCATAAGAAAACCCCTCAGAGTTCTCCTGAGAATGCGCGGCAAACCCGTAAAAAACATTGAATCGGGCCACAAGCGACCACGGCATCAAGATATAGGGTTAATTTTGCCTTACCATTTCCGTGAACGGGCTGGATCAACGTCATTCAGAAGTGGAAGCGCGTTCCTATCAACGTTGTATGAGACGTCTCATTGCCAGCAAAATACCCTTCATAGTCGGCGTAGAAGGATAGGCTTTCTGCCACGTTCAGTAGAGCCCCCGCGCCGACCAACGCACCGCCGCGCTCTGTTTCGACGCCTTGCGAACGAAATTGGGCGGACGTGCCGGTGAACCGCGCAGCAATCGACGGATCTTCATCCAGGAGATCATAGACGCCGCCAATCCGCAGCTCCGGTATAAACGACGAGCTCTCTCCAAGAGACAACTCCTTGGAGAGGCGCACCGCAGCCGCAAGATTGAGCGCAGTGTGTCGGTGCCCGTCCACGGTCAAAAGTGCAGCACTTCCTTGTTCCTGAAAGCCATCGGTCGTTTGATGTGCGTATTCCAGAGAGAGCGCGGGCTGGACGGAAACGCCGAAGGTTGTGCTGTCGTGAAGCAGCGTAACGTTCGAGGTGACTCCCCAGCCGCCATACGTGGCAGCAGCAGTTTGTGTCGACGCGCCTACGCTCGTGTAACGGATGGCTTCTGTTGAATTGCGCGATACGGCGATCGAGGCCAGCACAGAAATGGCGCCAGAGCGAAAGCGGCTATAAAACGAACCATGACGTCCGTGGGTCTCGGCCCCATCGCCCAGTCCGGTGATCACATTTGTATCGGTTTTTGTGTAAGAAGCAGCAGCCCCGACGATCCACTTGTCATTCAACTGCACGTCATAGCCAACACTTGTTCCGGCAATCTGGTACCCAACACCTGATGCGCTGGCGCTCTGCTCAACATCTCCTGCCGTACGAAAATGCTCTAGCCAGAGGCCCGGCGCGATATCTCCAAGACCATCCGCGGGCGAACCAAAAGCCAATACCCCATGTTCACGTTCGGCATCCAGGCCTGATGCCTCAACCATCGTCAGAAGCCTGCCTAGGCCTCCCTGCCGGCCCGTCCGCCCGCTGGCATCACCGCCGGAGAGGCGCAGGGCAAACTGGCGGTTGGTTTGATCGCTTGTAAGGGAGGCGAGCGTCGCGCCACCGGACCCGCGGCCGATGGCTGCAAGGCGGCCTGCCACAAGGCGGTTGACCCCCTCAATGCTCCGTTGGCCAAGCGCTGGATCGATCCCGTGAGTCTCGCCGGAGATTTGTTGGACCAGCGATCGCACCTCTGACGTGCTGGAGGCAGTGCTGAGCGCATTGATGGCATCTACAACAGCGTCTGGCGCATCGTCGGGCAATGACTCCAGGACCGCCGCAACATCCCCGCGACCATCTGATACAACCACGCTGCCCAAAGAACCGGTCTTTGTGAAGGTAACCGATACGCTATTGCCGTCTGCCGACAGAGTCGGATCGAAAAACAGCGAGTCGGATACGGTCGATGAAAATGCGCCGGATAAGGACCCCGCCCGCAAAAACACAAAACTGCTTTGATCGGCCAAGCGGAGATCCGGGGTGAACGTCACGCCGCCATCAAGGACAGCTGCGCCCGACACGGTGATCAGATCTGCCTCTGCGACATCCGCTTCGATCAACAGTTGACCCGCTGGCCCCAAAGTCAGGTTACCGTTGACTGCGAAGGTCCCAACGGAGTTGCCAGGCGATAAAACACCCGTATTCGACAGTGTGCCGGCAATTGTCCCCGTGCCGCCCAGAATGCCACCTGCAAGCACCTGCGTGTCACCGGTCACTGTCCCGTCGAGTTGAGTAAACGAACCAGCGCCAATAGAGAGGTGATCGACAACATCCAACGAACCCGATTGGGACACGTTGAGACGGGCTCCGGAAAGAGTCAGCCGGTCGACCTCCCGGTCATCGGCAAGTGTCACCGCAGAAGTACCGCTGAGCGACACCTGATAGTACCGTGTCACGCCCGGCGTTGGGCTTTCCACATTGTCCGGCACGATGCCGCCCTGCCAGATCGCCGGGTTCTGCCAGTCACCACCACTTGTGTTGGTGGCAGTCCGCAGGAAAGAGTTGTTTACGATCCAATCCAGATAGGCGGCGACATTGGTATAGGTTGTAAGCGAGGTGTAATTGCCATCGCCGGTATCGTTTACATCCTCTCCACCTTGAGAGACGCCGACTTGCACAATGCTGCCGTCCTGCAGTTGCATAAACATCGGCCCACCAGAATCGCCGCCGGCCGAGGCTCCCTCTAGGGGATGGACCGGCGTCGACGAAACAGGGACACCCATGCCGATGTTAAAATCCTCCGGCGCACCTGGGTCATCAAAATCAAAAACGATCAGATTTCCCTGGCCCGGAATGTCACCGACAAAGTCTACATAATTGTACGAGACCCGGCGCCGGTTATCAGCGTTCTGAAACTCCAGGCCGTTTCCATTGTCCACAACAACATCTCTTCCCGCCGCACCAGAGAGCCCAAAGCCAACAACATGCACGACGTCGCCAACTTGAGGTGCGGTTGCCGTCAATGTGACAGGATCAAGGGTGGGGACAGGTCTGTCTAAAGCGATGAGCGCAATGTCATTCGTCGAGTCGCCATCATAGCCTTCATGCGCGATGACGCCGCTTACCTCCAGCGGATCGCCATCAACACTGTCACCCGCAAACGTGATACGGAAATTACCCAGTGTCGTGAAGTTGTATGAGAATGTGGGCGGCGTATCGATACTGAAACAATGGGCTGCCGTCAGGAGGGTACGGCTGTTGATCAGCGTGCCCGTGCATTGATTGTCAACGCCGGTCCCCGTCGCGACGCCAATGTTCGCAACATTGGGGAACTGATTGGTGCTGTCCCAATAATTCTGAATGCCACCAGGCAACGGCGCCTGGTCTTCGCGAATGGTGATCGCTTCAACGCGTGAGCCACCAACGCCCCCGATAAGCAACAACATCGCCAGGGTAGCCCCTGACACTACGCACGCCCGATACACAACAACCCCTATCCCCGACCGACCCACAAGCCAGTTGGCGAAACCTGACTCAAAAAAGGGGCACAAACAAGCCAATTTCCGCCTATAGTGCCGAAAAGAAAAACGCGGAAGGCAGACGCCGCCGCACCCGCTGAGGAGGCCAATATGACAGACAACGCAATCTTCCCTGTAAGCGCCGAATGGGCAGGTCGGGCACACGTTGACGCCGCCGGATATCAGAAAATGTACGAGGCCAGCATTGCGGACCCGGAAGCGTTCTGGGGCGAGCAGGGTAAACGCATCGACTGGATCACGCCGTACTCAAAAGTCAAAGACGTGTCCTATGACAAAGACAAGCTCAGCATTAAGTGGTTTGAAGACGGAACGCTGAACGCCAGCGTCAACTGCATTGATCGCCATTTGGCCGAGCGGGCGGATCAGGTCGCCATCATCTGGGAAGGCGACGAACCCACTGACGATAAGGCGGTGACCTACCGGGAGCTGCACGCGGAAGTCTGTAAGTTTGCGAACGTCCTGAAAGCGCAGGGCGTGCAGAAGGGTGATCGTGTCACAATCTATATGCCAATGATTGTGGAAGCAGCCTATGCCATGCTGGCCTGTACCCGCATCGGAGCTGTGCATTCCGTCGTCTTCGGCGGCTTTTCTCCCGACGCCCTGGCCGGGCGCATCATTGACTGCGAGTCGAACTGCGTCATCACAGCCGACGAAGGCGTCCGTGGCGGACGCAAGATTCCGCTGAAAGCAAACACGGATGAAGCCGTCGCCCAGTGTCCCGGCGTAAAGTCAGTCATCGTTGTGGAACGCACCGCGTCCGGCGTACCCATGGTTGATGGTAGAGATGTCTGGTATCACGAAGCCGCCGCCTCTGTGGACGCCGACTGCCCGCCTGAAGAGATGAACGCAGAAGACCCGCTCTTCATTCTTTACACCTCCGGCTCAACAGGAAAGCCCAAAGGTGTCATGCACACGACCGGCGGGTATATGGTCTATGCGTCGATCACCCACCAATATGTCTTCGACTATCATGACGGTGACATCTATTGGTGCACCGCTGACGTGGGCTGGGTGACGGGACACAGCTACATCCTCTACGGTCCGCTTGCGAACGGTGCAACAACGCTCATGTTTGAAGGTGTGCCGAACTATCCGGATGCGTCCCGCTTTTGGCAGGTATGCGACAAGCATCAGGTGAACATCTTCTACACAGCCCCTACAGCCATTCGCGCCCTCATGGCCGAAGGCGAAGGGCCGGTCAAAGCGACAAGTCGGTCGTCTCTGAGACTCTTGGGCTCCGTCGGCGAGCCGATCAATCCGGAGGCCTGGCTCTGGTACCATGACATTGTCGGTGACGGACGTTGTCCCATAGTCGACACATGGTGGCAGACAGAGACCGGCGGCATACTCATTACACCACTCCCTGGTGCCATCGATCAGAAGCCGGGCTCTGCGACCAAACCGTTTTTCGGTATTCGCCCGGTGATTGTCGACAATGACGGCAAGGAGCTTGAGGGCGCGACCGAAGGCAATCTTTGCATCGCTGACAGCTGGCCCGGTCAAATGCGCACCGTCTACGGAGATCACGAACGGTTCGCCAACACCTACTTTGTTCAGTTCCCGGGCAAATATTTCACCGGCGACGGCTGCCGGCGGGACGAGGATGGCTATTACTGGATCACAGGCCGTGTCGATGACGTGTTGAACGTCTCCGGCCACCGCATGGGCACCGCTGAAGTGGAAAGCGCGCTGGTCGCCCATGCCAAGGTGGCGGAAGCAGCAGTGGTCGGCTACCCGCACGATATCAAAGGCCAAGGCATCTACGCCTATGTCACACTGAACGCAGGTGACGACCCGTCCGAAGAGCTTCGCAAAGAACTGGTGCAGTGGGTCCGCAAAGAGATTGGACCCATCGCCAGCCCCGATCTCATCCAATGGGCGCCTGGCCTGCCGAAGACACGCTCGGGCAAAATCATGCGCCGTATTTTGCGTAAGATTGCGGAGAATGAATTCTCCAATCTCGGGGACACATCAACGCTCGCGGACCCAAGCGTCGTCGATGACCTCATAGATAACCGCCAGAATAGGTAGCTGCCGCGTTGTTGGGGTGAATACCAACCAGCGTATCGACACCTGAACCAAAGGTTTATTTGCAAGGCAGTGGCGCGACCTAGCTCCAAAGGTTTGAAGCTGAAAATAGGTATATTTTGCCCCAAAAATGGGGCATTTTAAACGATATATTTCACCAATACCGTCGCGCGCATGGGTTTTGCTTATCGCGCCGGTCGCGCGCACTGACAATCCTGTATAGAGAGTAAATTTTACTTTATTCAAAGTCTAACACGGAGTTTTTACTGTTTCAGACTTAGGTTTCTGGCATGTTCCCGTCAGATGACGACGGGCATTCCTGTGGGGACCAGGCATGAATTTGAAAACGGACGGCGCGCGGACGCTTCTTGCCTATTGGCAGCGTCAGAAGGGTGAACAACGTCTGCCGTCCACCGTTGATCTGGACCTTGTCGACCTCGCACCAATCCTCGGCAACATGGTGATCTACGAGTACGGCACCGGTGATTTCACGGTTCGGTTTTTTGGCACAGAGATGGTGCGCCGCCTGGGCGTTGACCTGACCGGGATAAAGACATCGTCCTTCAGTCATGTGCCCTTTGGCGAGCTCATCGCAGACCACCTCTCGCAGGTGATTGACGGACCGACCATGCTTGCCTCCACCTACAATTCCCAAACCAATGAAGGTCCGCTCCTGGAAATTGAGCAAATCATGCTGCCCTGGGCGAATGAAAAGGGTACCGCGCAATGCGTGCTAAGCCATGTCACTCGCACAGCAGGCGATGACGCGACCCTTACCCTGAAACTGGAAGAAAGCTTTAGGGGCCTCGTCGATCTGCAGACTGTGCCGGTCTAGCAGCCACATCGGAACACCAACCACTTCGACGACCGCCGTGATACGGCCGCGCAAGCCCGGCATCCATCAAAGAAGCAGCCAAAGCACCCATCTCGGCATGATGAATGTCAGCGCGAACCCGCCCACCAAACTTGTCGTTTGCAACATTGGTCAGCGAAACTTCGGCCCCCTCCAGCGGCTGGAGATGGGCCGCCGCCGCCTCGGCCTGCTCGCGTTCCGATAGACACTTACCGCGGAGCTCCGGCGCATCGACACCTAAGAGTCGGACCGCGACGTTGATCTCTTGGCCAAGCCAGATCCGGGCCCGGACCTCCACCGTGTCGCCATCAATCACGCGCACAAGCGTCGCTGGAATTGGGCCAGGTAGTGTCTCAGCAGCCTCGGCCGTCAGACCGGCCCCTGTGAGCCAGATTCCAGCCCACACGTATAGAGCGAATATCTTCAAGATTTCCCGCATTACGCGTATATTTCTACTTCAACACACGTAATGCGAGCAAGGGGCCTAAGTCCTAAAAGTCGCTGATAAGGCCCTTATGTTCCCAATCCCCATAGCGGGTGGGCTCCGGACCTTCTCTACCAAGGAGCTCCCGTGGCCGTTTGACGTCAGGCTTTGCTTCCGCCCGCCGGGCCTCAGCTTCCGCGAGTGCCCGCTGCGCCGCCTCACTTAAGGGCTTCTGCTGCTTTTCTTCTGTCATCCGATCAATCCATTGTCAGCAACCCAGGCGGCATTGAAGCCGTCTGTATCCTTCTACATATATATCAAAGCCTAGGACTCCCAACACCTCCGGAAGGACCCGCACGAATGAACATGACCAAGACCGCCATCCTGCTCGCTGCCATGACAGCGCTATTTATGGGGATTGGGTTCATGATCGGAGGCGAAGGGGGTGCCGCGATCGCCTTTCTGATCGCTGCAGGCATGAATGTGTTTGCCTATTGGAATTCCGACAAGATGGTGTTGCGCATGCATGGCGCGCGCGAAGTCACCGAAAGAGATGCGCCAAACTATGTGCGGTTGGTTCAACGCCTCGCTGAAAACGCAGACCTCCCAATGCCGCGCACTTATATTGTTGAAACGGCCCAGCCGAATGCATTTGCGACAGGCCGCAATCCCGAGAATGCCGCTGTCGCTGCCACCACCGGACTGCTCAACATGCTGACACCGGAAGAGCTGGCAGGTGTCATGGCCCATGAACTGGCGCACATCAAAAATCGTGACACGCTGACCATGACCGTTACGGCAACCCTTGCAGGCGCTATTTCCATGTTGGCGAATTTTGCCCTTTTCTTTGGGAACAACCGGAACAATGCGGGCGGGCTGATAGGTACGCTCGCCATTATGATCCTGGCGCCGATGGCCGCGGCTCTTGTGCAGATGGCGATCAGCCGAACGCGCGAATACAGCGCAGATCAACTTGGTGCAGAGATCTGCGGGCGCCCCATGTGGCTCGCCTCTGCTCTTCAGCGCATCGAAAGCGGCGCGGCCCGCATCGACAATGACGCGGCCGAGAGGAATCCTGCAACCGCCCATATGTTCATTATCAATCCGCTGCACGCCCATAAGCGCGACAGCCTCTTTTCAACGCACCCAGCTACGACAAATCGCATCGCCAAATTGAAGGAAATGACCCGCGGCTCTGGCTCAGATGGTCCGTGGGGCTAGGCGCCGGCGGCAGCCACGTCCGGCTGGGGTGCCCACTGTTCAACACGGGCACGTCCATTCCGTTTTGCCTGATACATCGCCGCATCCGCCCGTTCCAACATCTTCAATGACGGGACGCCGCCTTCAATTTCCGCAATCCCTGCACTGAAGCTGACTGAGATTGTATGACCGTCACTCAGATCGAAGCGGTCCGTCGCGACCCGTTGAAGCGCCCGCTCAATCACGAGAACGGCTGACTCAGGATCACAAGCTGGCATCAGAACACCGAATTCCTCTCCGCCCAGACGCGCGCACATATCTTCCTTGCGTACACATTGCTTGAGATGGTGCGCCAAGAGCTGAAGGACTATGTCCCCGGCGGCATGACCATAGGTGTCATTCACCTGCTTGAAATGATCTATGTCGATCATGGCCAGCGCAGCCATACTGTGATGTCGGGTTACCAAAGCGGTCTGTCGGTCCAGCGCCTCATCAAACGCGCGTCGGTTCCAAAGCTCCGTAAGCGGATCGATCAGAGCAAGCTTTTTCAGCTGAGATATTGTGTGGAGCTGCTCTTGTTCAAGTCGCACCTGCGCTCGCAAGTCGACCATCGTGGCACCAAACCGGCCTTCTGTACCATCTCCCCCAAGACGGAATGCCTTCAGCTGGATCGGGATCAGAGAACCATCGCGGGCCTGGATCTCAAACCGCCGCGATTTGCCCAACACGTCATGCGCCGTGCCGTGCCGATGGTACTGCGCCACATAGCTGTCATGCGCCTCTGCAATTTTCGGGGGAAGTAGGAGGGATAAGGGCTGGCCGATCAGCTCCTCAATCTCATACCCCGTCAGCATTGCGGCAGCCGCGTTGGCATGCTCAATGACCATATCAGCACTCAAGATCCACTGCGCATCAAACGCATAGTCAAACAAATCTTCAAAAATTGACTTGTCACTGCAGGACATGGAGCGGCACCTGATGCTCTTCTTTGTTCAGGTCAGCCTAGGCCACTTGTTTTAATACCCTCTTGTATCGATAGCCTGGGAATCCATCCTAAAAATTCGGGTTCTGGCAACTTCTGGAAGCTGCACTCTCGATCTGATGGCAAACCTTCAGCTCGCGCCGAGTCGGCACCCAGACAAGGGACTGGCCTCAATGGTGGGTCTATGCTCTAAGCAGGGCCAGAAACAGGACCCTCAATGGCACCCAAGACATCAGCAAAATCAAAACAAGGTGAGCCATCAAGACAGGATGGAACAGCCGCGCGGCGTGCGGCAGCTGCAGTGCTCGTAGCCGTTCTGAATAAGGGCGACACCCTTGAAACGGCCCTGACCAGAGAACTGAGTGCCAAGGATTTGGCCAATCACGCAAGCGATCGCGCCTTTGCTCGCGCCATGGCGACGACCGCCCTCAGACGCCTTGGGCAGATCGACGCTGTCCTGGATGCCATGCTGGACAAATCACTCCCAGACAAAGCCGCTTTTGCCCTGGCGCTGCTCAGGGTTGGCGCCGCGGAACTGATGTTCCTCGGATCGGCTGCTCATGCCGCCGTGAATTGCGCTGTCGAACTCACCAACGCCAACCGGCATGCCCGCCCCTATCGAGGCCTGGTGAATGCCATTCTGCGCCGGATCACCCGTGAAGGTCCTGACCTCGTAAAAGCACAGGACACCGCCGGCGAGGCAGGCATGGCCAACACACCCTATTGGGCGTGGAAATCCTGGGAAAGGGCTTATGGCGCTGATATTGCCGCCGCCATAGCCGATGCACATCTGGCAGAACCGCCCCTCGACATATCTGTAAAATCTGATGCGGAAAGCTGGGCCGAGACTCTGGGCGGAACGCTCCTTCCCACCGGGAGTATCCGGCTGTCCCATCCAGGCCGTATCGAGGATCTCCCGGGCTATGCCGGCGGCGCCTGGTGGGTGCAGGATGCTGCCGCTGCGCTGCCCCACAAGCTGCTGGGCGATGTTACCGGCGACGGCGTACTCGACCTTTGTGCCGCGCCCGGCGGCAAGACACTGGCCCTCGCAGCAGCAGGGGCCAAGGTCACAGCGGTCGATCGAGCGGGTGGCCGCCTAGAACGGCTGAAAGAAAACCTGTCTCGCACCGGCCTCAATGCAACCATTGTGAAAGCCGACGCGACAGAGTGGGCGCCAGGCCGCAAGTGGAAAAAAATCCTTCTCGACGCCCCCTGTTCTGCGACCGGCACGGTGAGACGCCATCCGGATGTATTGCGCACGAAAAGCGCCGAACACATTGCAAGCCTCGCCCCTGTCCAGGCAACTTTGCTCGCCAAATCCGCAGAGTGGCTGCAACCTGGGGGCACGCTCGTCTACTGCACCTGTTCTCTTGAGCCTTTGGAGGGTCCGGCACAGGCTGCCCTGTTTCTCAAGAACAATCCCTCTTTCAGGCGAGAGCCCATCACACCAGACGAGGTCGGTGGGCTCAGCGAATGCATCACCCCAGAGGGTGATCTGCGCACGCTGCCGAGCCACTTGGGCAACAAAGGCGGCATGGACGGATTCTACGCAGTCCGCCTGACAACAGGTCACTAAAAATCGCAGCTTTGCTGTCGTTGCACCTGACAAACTGACCTGATAAGCATCCTTCTATGGCAAATCCTGTAAAAATTTCACCGTCTATCTTGGCAGCCGATTTCGCCCGCTTGGGCGAAGAGGTGAGCGCCGTCTCTGAAGCGGGCGCGGACTACATCCACATTGACGTTATGGACGGGCACTTCGTTCCCAACATTACGATAGGGCCGGATGTGGTGAAGGCGCTGAAGCCGCACTCCGACAAACCGTTTGATGTGCATCTGATGATTGCCCCCGTTGACCCTTACGTGGACGCGTTTGCCGACGCAGGTGCCGACATCATCACGTTCCATCCGGAAGCCGGCGCCCATGTGCACCGGACGGTCCAGATGATCAAGGCACACGGGCTGAAGGCAGGTCTGTCTCTCAATCCGGCAACCCCGGTGAGTGTTCTGGATGAAATTCTTGAGGACATCGATCTGGTTCTGGTGATGAGCGTGAACCCGGGGTTCGGCGGCCAGTCCTTTATAGAAAGTCAGTTGCGGAAGATCGAAATCATCCGCAAACGGATTGAAGAGACGGGTAAGCAGGTTGAGTTGGAAGTCGATGGCGGCGTGAACTTCGAAACAGCCCCGAAAGTCATCGCGGCAGGGGCGGACGTACTAGTCGCCGGCACCGCAACATTCAAAGGTGGTGCATCCGCCTATGCTGAGAACATTGCAACGCTTCGCAAGCGGCCCTAAGCGGGACGCCTCCCCTGACCAACGGGACAGCGTCCCGGCACGAGGCACGCGCTCATGACCAAGCCGGTGAGCGCTCCCACACAAACGTCCCACCCGGCCCCGCGGCGACAGGAACGGCATATCCTCAATCCGGGCAACCGATTGAGCGACCTCTCCCTCGCGGCGCTCCGCCGCACCGCTGACCTCAGCCTGACGGCGATCTACAGCACCTGGCCCTATCGCCAGACCTTGCGCGGGCCCATGCCCGATACCATCACCTACTATCCAAAAGACCTGCGGCCCGGGCGGGTGGACAAAGCCGACGCGCTCTTTCAGGGCCGCTATGACCTGCCCGGCGGGCAGGTGAGAACCAACGGACTTTCTCCGTTCGAGGTGGAAGCGCCCAGCGAAACCTGGACCGAAGAACTCCATGGGTTTTCCTGGGTACGGCATTTTTCGGCGGCCGGCGGCAACGCCGCGCGCGCTCATGCGAGAGGCCTCGTTCAAAGCTGGATCGCTACATCCGGCCAGTGGCACGACATTGGGTGGCGCCCCCATGTAATCGGCAGACGCCTGACGTCCTGGGCCGCGAATGGCGCCCTCCTGATGGAAGAGTCCGACCTCATCTATCGCTCAACACTGTTGCGCAACATGGCAAAGCAGGCGCGTCATCTGGCGCGCACCGTGATGTGGGCACCGGCAGGTGAGCAGCGCCTCACCGCCGCCATCGGTCTCGCCTTCTCGGGCCTCTGTCTGTCGGAAGGCAAGAAACGCTTGCGCAAAGGCCTTGATCTGGTGGGTCAGGAACTGATGCAGCAGATCCTGCCCGATGGTGGGCATATCAGCCGCAATCCAGCCGCTCAGCTCTCCATCTTGCTCGATCTGGTCGCGCTCCGCGACGCACTGATCGCCCAAGGTCACGGCGTTCCCCAACCCATTCGAAACGCCGTCGATCGCATGATGCCCATGCTCCGCTTCTTTAAACACGGCGATGGCAAACTGGCCTTGTTTAACGGGGCGGATGAAGGACCGGAAGGCGCCGTCGAAGCCGCCCTCGCCGAAGACGATGCCAAAGGAAAGCCTTTCGGCTTTGCGCCTCACTCCGGCTATCAGCGCATGTCGGCGGGACCCACCTATGTGACAGTGGACACGGGCCCGCCGCCGCCGGGCGCCTACTCCCATTCCGCTCATGCAGGCTGCCTCTCCTTTGAGATGAGTGTGGGACGTTGTCGCCTCGTCACCAATTGCGGGGCGACACGGATCTTGGGCGCCGACTGGCATGCCGCGAGCCGCGCGACGGCCGCTCACTCAACTCTGGTGGTGAACGACACCTCGTCTGCGAGGTTCACCCAAGGAGCGCTCTCGCGCATCCTGCTGGGCTCCCGTCTTATGGAAGGGCCTGCCCGGGTTGAAAGCAGACGCAATGAAAGCGAAGAGGGCATCTGGCTCGATGCCGCTCATGATGGATACCGGAAGCTTTTCGGCTTTGTACACCGTAGGCGTCTCTTCTTGAGCGCGAGCGGTGAAGACCTGCGTGGAGAAGACAGCCTGACCCGCGCCCCCGAAGAACCATCGAAACTCCTCGTCCCCTTCAAACAGGTTCAAGATGACGCGGATCCCGCGGCGTTCGCGATCCGCTTCCATCTGCACCCGGATGCCCGTGCCTCTCTCGCGCACGACAAATCAAACGTGCTTGTGCTCCTGCCCAACGGAGACGGCTGGCAGTTCCGTGCCCGGGTCGAGAACGGCAAAAGCCGCATCACGCTGGAAGAAAGCGTCTATCTGGGAGCCGCGGATCGCACGCGGCGCAGCGAGCAGATTGTTGTCAACGGAGAAGCCTTCCGCGACGAAGCGACGGTCCACTGGGCGTGGCGGCGCCTATCCACAACCGGAAACGCCAGCAAATCCGAGACGGAGGAACCTGAGCTCCCGGCCTTGCCCGGCGAGCTCCCCGGCATTCCGGATGAGACGGCAGAAGCCCCGACCGACGCCGAAACCGACGCATCTGGGCAATCTGAGCAACAGAAGCCGGAATAAGGCCCGGAATAAGGCGACGAGAGCCCACCTCTCCCTTCCAGAGCCTGCGCTTTCGTGCTATCCGGCGCGGAGTTTAGGCCTCTTCTCTCTTCTCAGGATCCACCGATGCCCGCCGATATCCAGCCCGTCCGCCGCGCCCTTCTTTCTGTTTCCGACAAAACAGGTCTTGTCGACTTCGCCCGAGCACTCCACGAAGCAGGTGTCGACCTCGTCTCCACCGGCGGCACATCAAAGGCGATTGCCGAAGCGGGCATTCCGGTAAAAGATGTGTCAGACATCACCAACTTCCCGGAAATGATGGATGGCCGGGTGAAAACGCTTCACCCGATGGTCCATGGCGGCCTACTCGCCGTACGCGATGATGACGGCCACACCGCGTCCATGGAAGAGCATGGCATCGGCCCGATCGATCTCCTCGCGGTCAACCTCTATCCCTTTGAGGAAACCGTCGCCAAAGGCGCTGACTACGATACATGCATCGAGAACATCGACATTGGCGGTCCCGCCATGATCCGCGCGGCGTCAAAGAACCATGCCTATGTCAATGTGATCGTCGACGTCGCCGACTATGATCGCGTCATCACAGAGATCCAGGAGAAGAAAGGCACCAGCCTCACAACGCGAAAGGCGCTGGCACAAAAAGCCTATGCCCGCACAGCTGCTTATGACGCTGCCATTTCCAATTGGTTCGCAAACGAGATTGAGGAAGGCGCACCCGCTTATCGCGCGCTTGGCGGCACCCTCAAACAAACACTGCGCTACGGCGAAAATCCGCACCAGGCCGCAAGCTTCTATGTGACAGGCGAAAACCGGCCAGGCGTAGCGACCGCCACCCAGCTCCAAGGCAAGGAACTTTCCTACAACAATATCAATGACACAGACGCAGCGTTTGAACTGGTGGGCGAGTTCGACCCGAAAATCGCGCCCGCTGTTGCCATCATCAAACACGCCAACCCGTGCGGCGTCGCAACTTCGGGCAGTCTGGCCGACGCCTATCGCAAAGCCCTCGCCTGCGATCCGGTTTCAGCTTTCGGCGGCATTATCGCCTTGAACCAGACACTCGATGGCGAGACGGCAGAAGAGATCGCCAAAATCTTCACCGAGGTCATCATCGCGCCTGATGCTGATGAAGACGCCCGCAAGATCATCGGCGGCAAAAAGAATCTGAGGCTCCTCACAACAGGGGGCCTGCCCGATGCCCGCACACCTGGACTCTTTGTGAAAACAGTGGCCGGCGGCTTCCTCGCCCAGACACGGGACAATGGGGTGATTGACGATCTCGAGCTTAAGGTCGTGACCAAACGCGCGCCAAGCGACCAAGAACTGGCCGACCTGAAATTCGCCTTCCGCGTTTGCAAACATGTGAAGTCGAACGCCATCATCTATGTGAAAGATGGCGCAACCGTCGGCATCGGCGCCGGCCAGATGAGCCGTGTGGACTCCGCGCGCATTGCTGCCCGCAAAGCAGAAGATGCAGCAGAAGCAGCAGGTCTCGCCGAACCACTCACAAAAGGTTCAGCAGTTGCCTCCGATGCGTTCTTCCCCTTTGCAGACGGGCTCCTCTCTGCAGCAGAGGCGGGCGCCACCTGCGTCATCCAGCCCGGCGGCTCCATGCGGGACGATGAAGTAATCGCGGCGGCCGACGATAAGGGTCTCGCCATGGTCATGACGGGCATGCGCCACTTCCGTCACTAAACCAGCGGACGCTGAGCGATATGGACAATGTCGGCCTCACCCATCGGATCGTTGTGAAGGCACAAATCTGGCGGGACGGTCGACTTCTGATCATAAAGCGCGCACCGGCCTCTGATCCCTTTCCAGGCCTCTGGGATGTTCCCGGCGGCAGCCTGCATAAAGGGGAGACCGTCGACCAGGGCATAAGACGCGAGACTTCCGAAGAAGTTGACCTGGCTCTTTCACACATTCGACCGCTGACAACCTGGTCCACGGGGCAACAGGAAAACCTGGTGATCGGTCTCTCTTTCCTAGCCGCCGCGGAAACAGACAAGGTCACGCTGTCGGAAGAGCACACCGAGTTCGCCTGGATGTCTCCTGGCACGATCGACGACTACGCCTTCCCGCCCAACCTCGCCAAGGAGATCAAGTGGGTGATCTCCAAAGGCTGGCATCTTTTCTAAAAGACCCAATCCCGCCTAGTCCCGTCGGTCTTCTTCCGCGAGCTCTGCCCGCTCTTCTTTGACGAAGAGCATCAACGCCATGCCGCCCACCAACAGAATAAGAACGGAACCAAAGCCCACCCGCTGACTTTCAGAGAGCGCCGTCGCAACACCCACCAACAGAGGCCCGAGAAACGCCGTCGCCGTTCCAGACAGAGCATACAAGCCGAAGAACTCGGACATTTTTTCAGGCGGCGCGATACGCGCAAGCATCGTACGGCTGTTCGCATAGGCCGCGGTGATGAAGATCGCGATCAGAATGACAACGCTCAAATAGGCCATCTCCGGCACAGTCGAAAAGAACGGCAATGACCAGAGAGGCTCCGCCGCTGCCGTATCATAGGGCACGAAGAAAATTTCATTGGGCGTCATGGAGACAGCCAGCAAAAGACCGAGCGATGTTCCGCCGATGGAGATCAGGATGGCATTGCGGGACCCAAACGTATTGTCGAGCCACCCGCCCAGAAAGCCACCAGCGACGGCAAAGATCGATAAAACCACGCCATAGATGGTGAGCGTAAGCGGTCCCCATTGAAAAACACCTGCTGCATAGACACCACCAAAGACGAGCACCGCTGTCTTGCCGTCATTGTAAAACATGCGCGCCAGCAGATAGAGCGCGACATTTTGATAGTGCTTCAGACCTTTGACCGTGCGGACAACAGAGCTGAGGCCGTTCCGCACCGCATCTTTGGCATTGGCACCACTCGCAGTAGTGTCAGGCGTGAAGAGAATAAGCGGCAGGGAAAAGAGCACCATCCACACCGCCGCGATGGGCCCGGAGATGCGGCTGTTTTCATGGGCCGCAACATCAAGGCCGAAGAGCGCGGCGGTGGGCACAAAGCTCCAGTCGACAACACCCGGCAGCATGAAGGCGATCAACATGAATATCAGAATGAGGAGAGAGCTCAGATTGCCGAGCGCCAGCCCCAGACCCGAGAGCCCCGCAACTTTCTTGTGGGGGGCGACGTAGGGCAACATGGAGTTGTGAAAGACAGCGGAAAACTCAAACGCGACATTCGCGAGAATGACGAGGACAGCCGCGCCCAAAATACCAACGCCCCCATCCATTGGAAGCGCAAACCACATGGAGAAGGTGGCGAAGGCCATGATAGCGACAAAGGAAATGATCCAGGGTTTGCGCCGCCCTCCACTATCGGCAATCGCGCCAAGCAGCGGTCCTAAGAGCGCAATGACAAAACCACCGATAGCGTTGATATTCCCCCAGATCGCCTGGCCGCGTACCGGATCACCGACGACATGGGTAGAGAAGTAGGGCGCGAAAACATAAATCGTGATCAGGATGACATAAGGATTCCGCGCCCATTCAAAGGTCGCCCAGGAAATCTGACCCTTCGTGTCAGCGGGCTCCCCGCCGACAGCTGACAAAAGCTGCGCACTCGCCTCCCCCGGCACCTGCACGCGTACCGGTTCATCCTGTCTGTCACTCAAAACCCGCTCCCCCGTTTATGGCCCTGAGCATGGGCGAGGCGGATGTCAGATGCAAACCTTCAATCAGCTGGCAGTCCGTTCTTCGCGCACAGGCAAAAGCAACAAAAGCCCAACAAGGAGGAAAGCGACAACGACAAAGAGACCGGCCCGCTGGCTGTTGGCCGCCGCCGTCGCCAGGGCGATCACAAACGGCGCGACGAAGCTTGTTGCCTTGCCCGACAGGGCATAAAGCCCGAAAAACTCTGTCATCATGTCCTTGGGCGACAAGCGCGCCATCAACGTGCGGCTGGCCGCCTGCGCCGGGCCGCCACTGATCCCAATGAGGATGCCGGCCAACATATAGACCTGTTCGCCCACGCTCTGAAAAGGACCGGCGCCTGCGACCGGTGGTGGCACGTCATAGACAAAGAAGATCGTATCCGCCGTGATGGAGACAGAGGCGAGCGTGCCGAGAACCAGTCCGGCGACCGCCACCACGATCGTGCGCTTCGATCCGAACCGATCATCCATCCACCCACCAAGAAACGCACCAACCGCCGCAAAGATGGACAACACGATCCCGAAAATGCCGAGAGTCTGAATCTCCCAGCCAAAGGTGCCCGCGGCGTAAATGCCGCCAAACGCGAAGATGGCCGACAGACCGTCATAATAGGTCATGCGGGCCACGAGAAAGAGACCGATATTCTTGTACGCCCGGAGCTTCAAAAAAGTTGCTTTCAGCTGCGCAAGACCTGCTTTGATCGCGGCACCAGCCCTGATTGATGTCCGCTCCGTATCAGGTGTGAGCAGGAAGATCGGCAGGGAGAAAAGTGTGTACCAAAGCGCCGCCAATGGTCCAGTAAACCGCTCGGCTTCCCGCATCACAGGATCAAGGCCAAAGAGGGGTTCAACACCGATCATGGTGACGCCGCTCTCAGCGTCAGCGACCAGAAACATCAGCACAAAAAACAGAGCAGCAAGGCCGCCGACATAGCCAATGCCCCAGCCGAACCCCGAGAGCGTGCCCATCCGTTTCTCAGGCACCAGCGTGGGCAACATTGCATTGTAGAAAACAAGGGCGAACTCCATGCCGAGGGCCGCACAAACGACCGCCGCCATTACGAAGGTCGGGCCGTCAGGCGCGCCGGGCAGCGCCGTCCAGAGCATCAGCGAGCCAACAACGAAAATGAGCGAGAACACCGCGAGCCAAGGCTTGCGGGCGCCGGTCTGGTCCGCCACCGCGCCAAGCAAGGGCGATCCAAAAGCAATGGCCAAACCGGCAATGGATTGGGTGTACCCCCATAATACCTGCCCCTGAACAGGGTCCGCAACGAACCCTGCTGCAAAGTAAGGGGCGAAGATGAAAGTCGTGATCAGCGTGAAATAGGGCTGATTGGCCCAGTCAAAAAATGCCCAACTGAACTGTCCCGCCCGCGACGCCACGGGACCGCCAACAGCATTCTGTTCAGCGCTCCGCTCTTCAACCACGTCCGTCATTGCCCCTCACACTTAAATTGTCGGCATGACTTTACTTAAGCCCCATGACAAACGATATGCTTATGAAAAGAAATTCACATTGAGGGCAGGGCAAATATGGAAATTCTTATCTCGGCGGATGGCGCGGAAGCCTTGGGCACGCGCTTTTCATCCATTGAAGGCATCACACCGGTGTTGTTTCAGCGCGATGGATCACTCACCCGCAATGGGACAACGGTGACGCGCGACGAGGTCAGTCCGAAGGCTGCGTGGCTCAGCCTTGATGTACTCATCACCAAGCGCGTGTTTGACTATGTCGATCATCTTTTGAACCTGCCCTCTCTTGAATGGATTCAGTCGACAGCAGCCGGTTTTGACAATCCGCTCTTTGTGGAACTGGCAAAGAAGGGCATCCGCCTCACCAACTCCGACGCCCAGGCAATTGCGATTGCTGAGTTCGTTTTGGGTGCGGTTCTCGCTGAGTTCCAAAACCCAGGTGCCCGTCTCAAAAACCAGGCGGAGAAGAAATGGAAGGGTGTCGACTTTCGAGAGATCGCCGGTACCACATGGATGATCGTGGGCATTGGCAATATCGGGAACGAAACTGCGAAGCGCGCCCGTGCATTTGATGCCCATGTCATCGGCGTGAAACGCTCCGGTGAAAGCCCGCAAGCTCATGAGACCATCCGCCCAGCTGACATGAAGGCGCGGCTCCCCGAATGCGACGTGGTGGTGTTCACCAGTCCCCTCAACAACGAGACTCACCATATGGGCAATGCGGACTTCTTTGCGTCGATGAAAGAGGGAGCCACCTTCGTCAATATTGGGCGTGGCGGGCTGGTAAACGAAAATGAACTGCTGGCTGCACTAGATAGAGGGACTCCCGGTGTCGCCATTCTGGACGTCTTCGAGACGGAACCGCTGCCGGAAGCAAGTCCTCTGTGGGAGCACCCCAATGTGCGGGTAACACCTCACGCTTCGCCAAAGTCCAACGGCACGCCCCTGAGAGCGCAGGATCTCTTCTTGGAAAACCTCACTGCCTTCTTGAAAGGAGCACCGCTCCGCAATGAAGTTGCGGCATCAACGATTATTGAATCAGCGGCTTAAGACTGCCTTCAAGACGTGACTTCAGATAGTCACGCCGCTCAGTAATGAACTGACGGAACACACTCACCCGCGCAGTGGCCCGCAGGTCGCGATGCGACAGCAGCCAGACAGCGATGCGTGGCGACGGATCGGTCAGGCGAACAAACTCTGGCACCGCGTCGCCGGCAAAGCAGGGCATGAGGCCTATGCCGAACCCAGCTTTCACGGCTTCCACTTGCATCGGCACATGGTCAAAACGTCCGACTGTTGGGAGGTGTGGGAAGGCACTGGAAGCGACCCATTGCTGACGAAGCGCGGCGTCGCCATAGCCTACCCACCGTGCCGTTTGGCTGGTCTCCAGCGGCCCATGTGCAGCGAGATAGGCTTCTGTCCCATAAGCTGCCTCATGAAAGACCCCGAGTTGACGTCCAATAAGATGCTCCGGCGGATCATTCGTAAAACGTATGGCGACATCGGCTTCGCGTTTGGAAAGATCGAAGACGCTCCAGCTTTCGTTCACCTCCAGATCAATGGAGGGATAGGCCTCCATAAACTCAAACAGGATCGGTGCCATCAGATACATGGCGAACATATCAGGCAGCGTCACCATAAGCGGCCCGGCAAGCTCCTTGTCAGCACCGCGCACCTGGCGTTCCACCCCCTGAAGATTGCTTTCCATTGATTGCGCCACGGGCAACAGCGCCTGGCCCGCGGGCGTGAGATCAAAGCCATCGCTTCGCCGTTCGAACAACCGTGTGTCGAAATCCGCTTCCAGGGACTCGATCCGGCGAGAAATCGTCGTGTGGCTCACGCGAAGGATTTTTGCTGCGGCCCTCATGGAGCCCGCATCCGCCGCGGCCAGAAATAGTCGAAGATCGTCCCAATTCATGTGACTTGCTGCCGTACCCTACCTACATCCCTAGCGGCCTGCCCTTGAGCCTTTGGAGATATGTGGCACCACCTCACATGCAAGAGGCTTGCAAATAAAAAGGGACAAATTTCCGTGATCGCTAGGCGACACGGCTTTCTGCAAGCAAATTGGCTGGACAGTGGGGCCGGATGTGGCTCTTTGCGTAGGCCTGGTACGCACTCAAGCTTCAAAAACTTTCGCTGCTCTGTCACAGGAGCCTGCCCCGCCTCGTCATAAGGACGAGGCGGCTCAACCCGCTGAAATAGGAGCTTGAAATGGCCAAGATCGTCCTCGGCATTATCGCTGTCATTTACCTGGTGAATGCCACCCTCATGTGGTTCGCCTCCATGTATTGGTACGAAACCACCCCGGGCGTCGCCATGATGGGTCCCTTCAACCTGCATTTTGTACGCGACATTGCGCTGATCTATCTGGTGGCTGCCGGTGCCTTCGCTTGGTCGGTGAAAAACAACACACCTCAGATCGCGATTATGGGTGCCATTTGGCCCTGCCTTCACGGCCTCTTTCATCTTCAAATTTGGCTGGCGCGCGGCGTGCCTATGGATGAAATCGCCCTAGTCAACTTGGTGGGCATTCAACTTCCCGCCTGGGCAGGGCTCTATTTCGCAACTCAACTCACGCCTGCAAAGGAGTAACCGATGATCCGTTGGCTTCTTCACCTCGGCACAAGGTCTATGGAACGTCAGACCAATTATGATGCGAGCTACATGCACGACGTCATCGACACGTCGACGTCGGCTGGATTGAAACTGGCGCTTCTTCCGCTGCTTTCGCAGCACAAAGAAGACGCGCCGAAACCGCTCTGGTTCGGCGCAGCACTCGCCTCTGTATTGGAAGGAGACTGCGGTCCGTGCGTCCAACTGATGGTGGATTATGGTGTCGCCGAGGGTGTAGACCCGGGCCTGCTCCGCGCAATCCTGGCGCGCGACTTCGATGCCATGGGTGAGGAAGCTGCACTGGGGTTTCGCTTCGCGGAAGCCGCTATCGCCGGCGATACGGACAGCGAAACCTATCGAACTGAGATCGAACACCAATATGGCAAGCGCACAATGGTCGCGCTCGCGTTTGCTGCCGCCTTCTGCCGAACCTACCCGGTTCTGAAGCGCGGGCTGGGTCATGGGCTGGCGTGCCAGAAAATCAAAGTCGGCGACCAAATGGAGACCGTGATAAAAAAGGCTGCATGAACGACACAGCAACCGCCACGTTTGAACAGGAACGCGGTCGGCTGACTTCCCTGGCATATCGAATGCTGGGGGAGCGGGCGGCTGCCGAAGATGTTGTGCAAAACGCCTGGCTGCGTTGGGCAGGTGCGGATGAAACCGAGATCAAAACACCGGCCGCCTGGCTGACCACCGTGACAACACGATTGGCCATCGACGCCCTGAAAAGCGCCCGCCACAAGCGCGAGGTATATGCCGGCATCTGGCTGCCGGAACCTATCCTGTCGGAAACAGACACGCCCCAAGCAACACCGGAAGATGCACTCGCGCAGGCCCAAGACGTTCAACTGGCACTTCTCTGGGCAATGGAAAGATTGGCACCGGAAGAGCGCGCGGCTTTTATTTTGCGTGAAGCATTTGATGCGGACTATGCGGACATCGCCGCAACACTTGAAAAAACAGAGGCGGCGTGCAGACAGCTGGTAACGCGGGCAAAAAAGCGCGTCAGTGAAGAAAGCCCGCGCTTTGATGCATCAAGTGCGGAGGTCGGCGATCTTCTGACCCGTTTCATGGCAGCAGCACAATCACAAAACAGAAAGAAAATTTTGGACCTGCTGGCGCCGGACGCTCTTGCACTGTCAGACGGTGGTGGCAAGGTACGCGCGGCCTACCGCCCGCTGGTCGGCCCCGAAGACATTGCTCTTGTCTTCACAGCCTTGCTTGAGAAAAACGCGAAACGCATTGCGCCCCAGTGGGTGCTCGCAAATGGACGCCCGGCAATTGTCTCGCTGCAGCAAGATGAAGCGTCAGACATCGTGATCAGCGTCGTGCCGAATAAGGAAGGCCTCATCCGCTGGATCTATGTGATGCGCAACCCCGACAAACTTGCGCGCCCAACGGCCGACCTCAAGCCGACCGTCTGACAAGGACGTTCGTGCGCGCTTCCGCCATAAAGATGAAATTGCCGTGCAGGAACAGCGTGAGCCCCAACATCTCTAGTGCTTCTTCAATACTGGTGGCAATGACCTGGTAGAGATGACCTTCGCCATATCCATGCTCAAAGAACGCATCCAGCGGCTCCATGCCCAAGGCACCTCCGACATAGATAGCGCCGGAAACCACGAAGAGAATGGCAATGTGCCGCGGCAGGTCGAGCAGAAAGGGGACCAGCAGCGCGACAAACCCAGCAACAAAGGCTGCGCCGAAAAAGACCCACGGATTGTAGAAGATGCCGGTCAATTCAAAATGATCGCGAAGCGGCACGTCAACCGTCTCATGAAAGCCAACGGTTTCGTCAATGGAGAGACAAAAGAAGACCACTGCGATAAAGACCCAGCTGTAGGAAACCAAGCCGTCGCGCACTCGGTCCTTGTGCCAGTTCACCATTGCACATGCAGCAATCAGCACCATCAGTGCACTTGAATACCAGGCACCAAGATTGCGTTCCGCATCAAGGGCGAAATGCCGAAGGTCTTGTAGAACCGTCTCCGTACCGATCTGAAAGACAAAGACCTCACGCAACACGCCCAGTAATACAACGCCAGCTGTTGCCAGATACACATACCGTACAATGTCGCTGGGGATCACAACCGACACCCCGCGCAACCGCGAATAAGCCTGCACAAAACTCATACCCAAACTCCCCGCAGACCTGACCCAGTGCGGTCGGTCCATCGAATAGATTCGTCCCTTAGTCCGTCCACTGCATCGGCCGTGCCAATTTGCAGCGCCTCGTTCCGCTTTCTTTTTGCGGTCCTACCGACATCTGTCCCAAAACGGCACAGGGATAGGAAAAAGGCTTGCATCATTGCGGGATTAACGGGGCTTTGACCTCCGGTCGCTAAGAAGAACAGACGGCACAATTTTTGCGGAAATCTGGGGCAAACCATGTGCTGACCGAGGACGCGCTTATGACCGAAAACATCATTGAGAACCTGAGCCAGGACGTCGCCAATACATGGGGCGAGGAGACAGCTCATCTGCGCCACACACTTGCCAACACCAACCTGTTTTCAGATGACGTGCTCGCAGGCCTCATTGAACGTATGCCCCAGGCGATCAGCCCCATCAATACCATGGCGGGCTCCGGCCACGATGCATCCAGCTGGGTCTATTGCGACCGGAGCGGCCTATCAGGTCACGAAGTCCTGGAAGCAATCAAGCGCGGGCGGCTCTGGATCAATATGCAAAAGCTCGAGGAGCATGACGACCGCTTCGACACGCTGCTAAACGACATGTACACGGAATTGGAAGCGGCGATCCCCGGCTTTAGGCCGCACCGGAAATCCTTAGGCCTTCTGATCTCCTCGCCCGGCGCTCAGGTTTTCTACCACGCTGACGTACCCGGTCAGTCGCTCTGGCAAGTGCGAGGTGAAAAACAGATTCGCATCTATCCCGCGACAGAACCATTCCTCCGCCCCGCCGATCTGGAGAACATCATTCGCGGCGTGACCGAGGAAGAAATTCAGTACGACCCCGCCTTCGACGCTGACGCAGAGGTTTATGACCTGAAAGCGGGAGATATGTTGCATTGGGCCCTCAATGGCCCGCACCGCGTCACCAACGGCAATTGCCTCAATGTTTCTGTGACAACGGAGCACTGGACCGGCCCCATTCGCAGGTCTTACGCCATGAATTACGGCAATGGCGTGCTGCGAAACGAATTGGGGTGGACACCACAGTCCCGTGCGATCAGCGGACCGGCCTTCTGGGGCAAAGTTGCGTTGACCGCCTTCTGGCGGAAATCCGGCTTGCAGAAAAAGCAGTCCTTCAAACGGACCATGCGCTTCCGGGTCAATCCAAACGCTGAAGACGGGATCAGCCCTCTCTCCATAAGCGCAGCAGAGTAACACGCCTCATGAGCGACGCGGTCAACACCAACGAGACGGCGACACCAAAACTGTCGGTCGCTGGACTGATCGGGATGGTGCGCGCCCGCGTGGGAGCAGACCAGGAGTCTCAGGAGTCTGCGTTCGCGGCCTTAAAGGTCCTCATCATTCGGTGCCTGGGCGCAGCCTTAGCCTATGCCAGTCAGGTTCTGCTCGCCCGTGTTCTAGGGCAGACCGATTACGGTATTTTCGCCCTCGTCTGGGTCTGGATCCTCGTCCTGGGTCATCTGTCGCCCCTGGGCGTCGCGCAAGCGGTCTGCCGCTTTGCCCCCCACTACCAGGCACGCGAAGAAAACGACCTGTTGCGCGGCTTCCTTCAAACAGGTGCCCTCTTTGTCACTGGCGCCGCCCTTGTGATGGCCGCTATTGGCGGCGCTGCGCTGTGGCTCGCCGGCCCCGCCATCGAATCTGTGTATGTCCTGCCATTTGCGATCGCGCTGATTGTATTTCCACTCTTTGCGCTGCAGGACTATGTCGAAAACATCGCCCGCGCTTTCAACTGGACGATTGTGGCAATCACGCCGCCTTTCATTATCCGGCATGGATTGATCGGGGCGGGAGTTCTGAGCGTGTACTTGGCAGGAGTGCCAGTGTCAGCCAGCACGGCGATCGGCGTGGTGCTCGTCGCAACGCTCGTGAGCCTGCTTGTTCAAACCGGCTTCGTCTGGGTCCGGTTGAGAAGGATTGTGTCGCCGGGCCCGCGGAAACACCGCCTGGGAGATTGGTTCAAGACATCGCTGCCGCTTGTCTTCGTCGACGGCACGCTGATCCTTTTCTCCAATGCCGACATCCTCATCCTCAGCCTTTTTGTCGAGCCGGCAACCATCGCGGTTTACTTCGCGGCCTCCCGCATCTTGCAACTTGTTGCCTTTGTTCAATATGCCGCCACTGCGGCGACGGCACAGCGCTTTACCGCTCTGAATGCCTTGGGCGACGCACCGGCCTTGAGCCTTCTTGCCCGCACAACAACACGGCTCACGCTGATCGCATCCGTTGGGGCCGCGATCGTGATCTACCTGGCCGCGCCTTTCCTGTTGAATCTGTTCGGCGAAGGTTTTGACGGCGCCATGCCTGTACTTGCAATCCTGATGGCGGGCCTCATCGCTCAAGCCTTTGCTGGGCCGGGTGAAGATCTGTTGAACATGTTGGGCGAGGAGCGCGCGTGTGCGGCAACCTGTGTTGCAGCGCTGATCCTCAATGTGGGCCTGAACTTTGCCCTGATCCCAAGCTTTGGCATTGCAGGCGCTGCGATCGCAACCGCCGCATCCGTTGCGGCACGGAGTCTCATCTTGACGTTCCTCGTAAAACAGAGGCTGGGTCTTGATATCGCTTTCTGGTTGCCCGCCCGCAAGCCTGTGACTGAGGGCGCATCATGAATATGGTCCTGACACCAAAAGCGTTCTCCGCAGAGAAAGAGGCGTCCACATCTGTCACCGAGACTCGAATTATCGATGCGGCCGGCTTGCTCGCACTCGGCGCCGAGTGGGAAGGGTTGATTGAAAATGCCCTTGAAGAAAATGCGTACTATCACAGAAACTATTGCACAGCCCTTCTGAACCACATTGAGAAGCGGCCGCTGAAAGCGATTACCATCTGGAAGAACCAGATGCTTATCGCGCTCATGCCGTACATATCTGATCGTCTGCATTGGGCCGGCCTGATGACAGTGAACAAGGCCTGGACGACGGATTACACAACGACCTCCATCCCTTTGATTGATCGGCGTCACCGCGAAGATGCGATCTCCGGCTTGATAGACGCCATGAGCGCGCCTGTGACTGGCAGCAATCTATGGCTGATGCCGAATATGAGCATTGAGGGACCGGTCACAGCGGCATTAAAGGCAGAGCTTGCGAAACGGTCTCTACCATCGCAAAACTTCGACGGGTTTGAGCGCGCTGTGCTCACAAAGCGCGAAAGCTTTGAGGATCACATGAAGGAGCATGTGTCCAAGAAGCGCCGGAAGGATCTGCGGCGAAACCGCAAACGTTTGGACGACCTGGGCACCGTCACCTGGACGGCACATGACCACGGGGCTGAACTGGACGACGCGGTTGATGCCTTCTTGCGGATAGAAGCGTCTGGTTGGAAGGGCGCAAGAGGGACCGCGCTCGATTGCACAGATGCTACGCGGGCCTTTGCAAAACAAGCCTTCGGTGGCTGCGACGGCGGCAATGTCACTCGAGCAGACGTACTTCGGCTTGATGGGACGCCAATCGCCGTCAATCTGACACTCATCTCAGGCGATACCGGCTTCACCATCAAATGTGCCTATGATGAAGCCTACAAAGGTCAAAGTGCAGGTCTGCTGCTCGAAGAGGAAATGATCCGCAGCGTGCTGGAAGACGATTGGATCGAGCGCCTCGATTCCTCCGCAGTCTCCGGCCACCTCATCACCTCGTTCTGGAACGAAACCATTGAGATCGCAGACATGCTGGTCGATGTAAAAAGGGACGCATCTCCTGCACGGTTCTCCTTCGTGTCCTTTCTGGAAGCCCAACGAAGGTCTTTGCGGGCAGCCGCAAAAGCACTGGTGAACCGGTTCAGGTCTTGAGCTCGTTTGCCTGCCTCGATCGGCGGAACGCGCGGGCTTCGTCTTCAATCCATGTCAAAAACTGAGAGATCGCCGGATCATCATCGGCAAGCGGCGGGACAGCCCAGCAGTAGGGCGCTGCGGAAAGTTTCGGTCCCGCCAGGGGTGTCACCAGTCGACCCTCGGCGAGGTCTTCTTCAATGAGCGGGAGAGGCCCGAGTGCAAAGCCCAACCCATCTATCGCCGCCTGCAGCGCCAGATAGAAATGGTCGAACCGCCGAAGCCCAACCTCTTCACCTACAGCGCCGTCGCCGGCTGCACCAAACCACCTGTCCCATGAGCCCGGTCTCGTATCTGCGATCAGCAAGGGGAGCGACTTAAGATCCTCCGCAGCATCAACCGGGTTTGCCGCAGCAAATGCGGGGCTGCATACGGGCAGCTCTTCTTCGGTAAAGATCAACCCCGTTCGAAAGTCCTGCAGCGACGGTGAACCGTCACGGCGCACAGCAATATCAAACTGCCCCGGTGCGATACGGTCCAAAGGCTGATCTGATGTGACCAGGCGGAGCTCTATCTGAGGATGCGCGAGCTGGAATGTCACAAGTCGGGGCAAAAGCCATCGCATCGCGAATGTCGGCAGGACATTGAGCGTCAAGACGCGCCCTGCACTTCCTTCTGACCGTAGGACACGAGCCGCCGCCGCAATATCCCCGAAAGCGATACCAATCTTATCTGCGAAGCGTCGACCCGCAGCGGTCAGCACGACGCGCCTGCCCTGCCGCTCAAAAAGCGCCACCCCCGCCCAGGCCTCCAAGGCTTTCACCTGACGGCTGACAGCCCCATGGGTGACGTAAAGCTCGTCCGCCGCCCTCGAAAAAGAACCATGGCGAGCGGCCGCTTCAAAGCTGCGCAGCGCCGTAAGTGGCGGGAGGTTCTGCAGGAGACGGTCGTCCATATGTGAGTTTAACTCACATATGGAGCTCCGAAAAGTCGTTTTGAGAACCAAGGAATAAGGGGGATAAAGGGATAGCGCGCTGCCCACCATCGCAAGAGACTCACGAGAGGTTCCATGGTCACTATCGGACTTACCGCCCTGATCGCAGCAACGGTCGTGGCCACAGCCACCCTGTCAGGCATTTTCGGCATGGCAGGCGGCATCGTTCTGATGGGCATGTTCCTGGTCGTCCTGCCTGTGGGCTCCGCCATGATGCTCCACGGAACGACCCAGGCGGTCTCGAACGGGTATCGGGCGTTTCTGACAAGAGATCACATTGTCTGGCCGATCTTCACATTCTACGTCGGCGGCGCGGTACTCTCGCTTGCCATTCTGAGCGCGATCTCATTTGTGCCCGACAAGGCGCTCGTCTTTATCTGCGTTGGCGCCGTCCCCTTTGCGGCCGCTGCACTGCCCGCGCGCTTTTCCCTCGACATTACCCGTCCGGGCATGCCGGTCTTCTGCGGATTCATCATTACACTGATTAATCTGGTTGCCGGCGTCGCCGGGCCATTGCTCGATGCGTTTTTTGTAAGATCGGAACTTACCCGGCATCAGGTGGTGGCGACCAAAGCCGTCACTCAGACTTTAAGTCATCTGATGAAGCTGGTTTATTTCGGCATTCTTGTGCGAGAAGTCGCAATAGAAGCAAATGGCGATCTCGCCACTCTTCCCTGGTGGCTCTACGTGATGGTCATCCCCTGCGCCATGCTGGGGACCACCTTGGGGACGAAGATCCTGGACAGGATCTCCGACACCAATTTCCGCAAATGGAGCCAATGGATCATCTTGACCCTTGGCGCCATATGTATCGCCCGCGGCGTGAGCCTGTTTGTGCTATGACCGGCGTCGGTGGCCGCCCAAAATCTCCGCAATCAACCGCAGCACCTCTTCGGAGAAGCCAAACCCGAAATGCGTCGTGTTGACCTCGATGTTTTCAACATCTGGGCTCCATCGATCAATGGACGCCTGCCAGGCGACAACACCATCCTTCTTGGAATAGATCGACGTCACCGGCAGCTCAAGAGGCACGCTATAGCGTTCGGAGACGGTGGCTTCAATCTCTTCGCGCTGCTCTTCCGAATAAAGGAACGGACCAGGAGCCGTATATTGCGGTCCGCCGATGAGGGGCGTGCCCATGGTGATCACTTGAGACACCGCATCCGGATTGTCGCGCGCTGCTTCACGGGCGACGACACCACCAAGGCTCCAGCCTACAAGCGCAACAGGCTCGCCAAGTTCATCATGTCGATCCGCAAGAATGTCTGAGAAGTTTTCCAGCATCTCTTCAACTTCGCCGCCATTGCGACCAAGGCCCCAATCGAACGGTTGATAGCCCAGGAACCGGAGATATTCCCGGATCACAATCATGGACTGTTCACCTGCGCCAAGCCCGGGCAGGAGGATGACCGGTTTTCCATAACCTCTATGGCGTGTTGGCAGGCGCCACCAGAAGATGGAGAGTTTCGCGAGTTCCAGCGGCGTCAGGACTTCTCTGAGAGAGTTGGAGATGCGCGGGCCTTTGATGCCTTCAAGTTTCTGAGGCAGATCCTTAACCGGTTCATGCAGCATGACGTATCCTTTGTGCAGTGCAACATCGACTATATGTGCACTCTCTACGCGGCAAACAGAGCTTTGGATGTTCACCCACGCGCACCAAGTGCTTCAAAATTGAACATGGACTTTGGGAAATTGGCTGAAATCAGGCAGTTTTGGCTCAACGCGTCTGAACAGCCGCGAGGCGCTTTGCAATAAGGGTCAGGACTTCGCGCGAAATGCCAAATCCGAAATGCGTGGTGGATACCTCAATATTCTCGGCATTGGGGCTCCATTTATCGACGGACGCCTGCCAGGAAACCACGCCATCTCCCCGGGAATAGATCGAGGTGACCGGCACCGTGAGGGGGATCCGATAGCGCTCAGCAATGCGGGCTTCGATGGCGTCATAGTCCAATCCTCGGCGATCAAAGAAGCGCGCCGTGGCCGTATATTTCGGACCGCCCACCAGCGGACTGCCCAGCGTGATGACCTGAGAGACGGCAGACGGGTTTTCGCGGGCGGCTTCCCGGGCGAAGTATCCACCAAGGCTCCACCCGATCAGGATGATCGGTCTGCCCGCATCGCGCGAGAGCGAGCGCACCATCTCATTCACGCGCGGAAGCTTCTCCATTACGCGGCCATCATTGCGGCCGAGCCCCCAGTCTTGAGGGTCGTAACCCAGCACCCGCAAATATTCGCGAATGACCGCCATGGAGCGTTCGCCACCGCCAAGCCCAGGCAGGAGCAGCACGGTCTGACCGTCCCCACGCAGATGAAACGGCAACCGCCACCAGAAAAGAGCAAGGTTGGCGAACTCAAGCGGTGTCAGAAGCTCCCGCAGCACATTGCTTGTCGGAGGTCCGCTGACATCATCCATCGGCTGCGGAATCCCATGCTCGCTTCTGGTTACCATATCAGCCATCTCCGCTATTGCGCCCCCAGCAAACCTGCTATGGAGGAGCCATGACCGTAGACCCAGAGACACCGGCGCCGCAATCACCGAATGAACAAGGTGCTGCGCCTGCAGGGACGCAGATTTCCTGTTCCCGAAACCTGGCGGGATGGTTGGCACGGAACGGTGCCGGTTGTGTGTTCACGTCCTACCAATCCGGCATTGTGTATTTCGTTGGCGCACAGCCAAATGGTGGCCTCTCTATCCATCAAACCGGGTTTCCACGAGCGATGGGACTCTGCGCACAGCGGCAGCGCATCTATCTTGCCTCTCACGCTCAGATCTGGCGCATGGAAAACATGTTGCGCGAGGGCGAGTTCGCCAACAATCAATACGACGTCTGCTACGTGCCCCGGAACGCGCAAACAACAGGCGACGTGGACGCCCACGAAATTGCCGTTGAGCCCTCTGGCCGCATCATCTTTGTGAACACGTCTTACTCCTGTCTGGCGACGGTCGATCCCATTCATGGTTTCAAACCCGTGTGGCAACCGCCCTTCATCACTAAGCTTGCGCCGGAGGACCGTTGTCACCTGAACGGCCTCGCGATGGAAAATGGCAAAGCCAGATATGTCACCGCCGTCTCCCGAAGCGACAGCGTCACCGGTTGGCGGGACCGTCGCGGCGAAGGCGGCATCCTGATAGACGTTCAACATGACCGTGTACTAACAGACAAACTGTCCATGCCGCATTCACCAAGACTGCATAACAATCAGCTCTATGCGCTGAATTCAGGCCGCGGCCACCTGGTTCGAATTGACCGACAGACGGGCACGTCGGAAGACATTGCCTTCTTGCCCGGCTTTGTGCGCGGGCTTGCCTTCCACAACAACCACGCCCTCGTCACTCTGTCGCTCCCGCGCGACCAGTCTTTTGCTGGGCTTGAACTTGAAGATGAGTTGCAAAAGCGCGATGCCGACCCCTGGTGCGGTGTTCAAATCATCGACCTTGCGACCGGCAATGTTGTGGAATGGCTGCGCCTAGAGGGAGATATCAGAGAGCTGTTCGACATCGCCGTTCTGCCCGACGTGCGCTGCCCGCTCGCTGTCAGCCCACTGGCGCCCGAATTTATCAGCACGGTGACAATGGCCGATCCCGACTGACCTTTCGATCTATCCATTAACTATCGGTGCTGATTGAGACGTCCAGGCAACATATCTGCCCAAACTCCAATTGACTCAGCACCTTCCCTACTGGTTAATAAATGGTGAGTTTTTTGGGGCAAGACCTTAGGCTGGCGGCGGCACATAGGGTCTTCCAGGTAGTTTTTAGGATGTGGCAGTGAGTAGCATAAGCCGCGGGTTTTCCCGACATCGTTTGGCGTTGATGCTCTCGACATCGGTTATGTCGATGGGCGCTTATGGACATCTGCGCTCGGCCAACGCTGCAAATGAATGCGGCGTCATTGCAGCTGGCGGTACCGCCACCTGTACGCCTGCAGGCAACAACTTCACGACCGGCATCGACTATGACGTCAACGACGCAACGGTCATCCTGCAAGATGGGGTTGTTGTCAGCACAACCGGGAATAATGAGACAGGTGTTGCCAATGGCGCTGCCGCCTCGGCACTGGGGAACTTAAGCACCACGACCCAGGGAACCGTGTCGATCAGCACCACAGGCGACAGTGCGCACGGGATTGCCACCGCAACAACCAATGGTTCCGTCACCATCTCAGCCAGCGGCGCCACAAGCATTACGACAACCGGCGCCACAGCCTACGGCATTGTTGCGTCGACCATTGGTGGCAATGCAATTTCAATCACCGCACCGGGCAGCATATCGACTTCAGGAGCCGGTTCGCATGGTGTCGCAGTAAACAATGCCGGAGGTGCGACCACAGTCAATGTGGGAACCGTCAACGTAACCGGCGCCGCGAGGGGTATCTATGTCCAGAACATAGGTGGCACGATTGACCTCACCGCATCCGGCGTCACGTCGACAAACGGGTACGGCATTTTCGCCGTCTCCGGGGGCGCAGGCTCCGGCGCCGTGAACGTCACCACAACGGGTGCTGTTTCGGGACAGACCTACGGGATTATTGCCTCGTCTCAAGTTGGAAACACAACTATTAATACCGGTGCGCCGGTCACCGCAACCGGCGCCGGCGCAGTCGCTATTCTTAGCAACGGCACAACTGGAAACGTTACTGTAAACTCAGCGGGCGTCACTGCAACGGGTGCGGGATCAAACGGTATCGTTACGACCTCGACGACCGGCACACTGAGCATCACAGACACAGGAACGATCACGACCGGCGGGCTTGGCATCTACGCCTACTCAACCGGCGGCAGCGTGGGCGTTACCGCCAACAACCTGACAGCTGGCACATATGGCATCTATGCCTATGGCGCCACGGGAAGCAGTGTGACAACGAACGGCGATGTCACGGCAGCCAATGTCGCAGTTGGTGCCTATGCCGGTGGTGGCTCCATTATTGTGACCACCAACGGTGCAGTGACATCAACCGGTGCCGCCAGCGACGCGATCTCCGCGGCTGGGCCTGGATCCATCAATATCACGGCCAACGGCACAGTCACGACAACAGGCGCAGGAGAATCAGACGGCATTCAGGCCTATTCCTATGCCGGCAGCTCCACCATCACAGCGACCGACATCACAGCGATTGATGACGGCATCAACACCTATGGCCAGAGCGGTGTGACAATCACCGCGACCGGTACCATCACCGCTGGCGACGAAGGCATTGAGGCTTTCACCGGCATTGCAGGAAACGCCACCATTACCGTCAATAATGTTACGGCCACCGGCGTCGACAATGATGCCATTCGGGTAACGACGGGGGGCACAGCCACCATCAATGTGAACGGCGCCGTGCTCGGCGGGTCGACCTCCGGCTCAGGCGCGGGCATTGACGTAGACTACAGCTCAGCGACAAACATCACTGTCAGCAACAGCGGGTCAGTTGGCTCACTGTCTGATTATGCCATTGAGGTGTCAGGTCCGGGTGCGGTGACGATCAGCAATAGTGGGACGATCACAGGCCGCATAACCCTCTCCACCGGTAATGACACAATCACCAACCTGTCGTCCAACAGCATCAACCTTCGACGCTTTACCGACACCAATGGCGATGGTACGCGAGATACAGAGGCCATTGGCGTGGTGATCTTCGGCGCGGGTACCGATACCTTTGACAATACGGCGACCGGGACGGTCCGCGTGTCGACGGTGACCGGTGCGACCGCCTTCAACACCGCAAACGAAACATTTGCGACAGGATCTGCTGCGCTTTCGATCACAAATGAAGGCATCGAACAGGGCCATATCGTTGATCTGGAGACCTTCATCAACTCCGGCACCTTGACCCTTGCAGACTTGGAGACAGGCGGTACCACCCCTGTTGCGGGCGATGTTCTGGCGATCACCAGTCTCAACGTTCCCGGTCTTGGCGGCACCTCCAACTTCATTTCCAACGGCGGTGAACTCCATCTCGACACCGTGCTGGATACCGGCGCCGTCGATACAACAGACGTGCTCATACTGGACACCGTCACCACAGGCGCAGGCGGCGCAACAGGCATCACGATCACCGATGCTGGCGGCGCAGGCGGTATTACCGGAACAGGTGCCACCGATGGCATTCGTGTTGTTGAAGTGCGCGGCGTCGGGTCCGCCAGCGATGCCTTCACGCTCTCACGCGCCGTGGTCGGGGGCCTTTTTGAATATGAACTAAACCAGGCAGACGGACAGAACTGGTATCTTCAGTCCGACGGGACCATCGCGACGCAGGTGCCCGCCTATCAGGCGCTCCCGCTTGCTCTTTCCGGCTTCGCCCGCGATCAGATGCCCTGGGCCCAGAAGCGCTGGGGTCATGTTGAAGGCCAAGCGTCCGCGAAGACCGGTGCCTGGCTGCGTGGCGCTTACGTTCGTGGTTCGGAAGAGTTTACCGGCGGAAACCAGTATGAAGCCCGCGATCGCTTTGTGCAGGCTGGCTACGACCTTGTTCTGGAAACAGACCTTCCGGGCAGCATGAGCCTTGGCGGCTTCCTGCAACACTCCTCCACAGACACCTCCGTCACCAATGGAAATGGCTCCGCCTTTAGGGCCAGCGGATATGGCGCGGGTGTGAGCGCATTCTGGACCGCGGGCGGCGGCCTCTTTGCAGAAGCGCTGGCGACACTAACGCGATATGACATCGATATCGACCGGCCGAATCTTGCCGGGGTGGCCGATACCGACTCCTTCACCTATACGGCAGGCCTTCAAGTCGGCCATCAGGTCGAGGTCGCTGGCGAAACAGACCGGTGGACGGTCACGCCCCGCGCTTCTCTCACCTACATCGACAGCGACATTGATAGTTTCACGGACGCGTCCGGCATCGCCGTGGACTTTGTCGAAAGCGACAGCATGCTTCTGGAAGTAGGCATGATCAGCGGGTTGGATCTCGATCTCAAAGGTAATCGTGTGGTCAACCTCACTGCGGAGGTCGGTATCGAACACGATCTATTAGGGGGCAACGCCATCACCGCCAATGCGGTGAACTTCGCAACCGACAGGGACGATACGAGGGCAACATTTGGCGCTAGCGCTACCGCACATCTGGGAGAGGGTTTTTCAGTCTTTGCCCGAGCTGAGGGCAGCGCAGCCCTTTCCGGTGACGGGTACTCAGAACGTGCGACCGCCGGCGTCCGCATTACCTTCTAGACAAGTCGGCGTCCCTTAGAAGCGCAAAGCCAGCGGTAATAAACCCGAGACTGAACACCATTCCGCCGAGAAAATATCCCCAGCCATAGGGCGATGGATCAAGTGCGCCCAATCCAAGACTGACCAACGGAACTGCGATCCAAAATCCGGCAACCCATGCCGGGTAAACCGCGTTGCGCAACATGTCCGCACTCATAAGAACGAGCCCTGCGACAATCACCTGAGCACCAACGAAGTAAACGTCGATGCCAAACGGCACATGGTCCGGTCCAATAATGGCGGCCTGGCCAATGGCGGCAATGACGAAACCGGTGAATCCCAACCATCCCAGCCGGTCGGCATACGCAAGATAGATGGTGATCAATCCAAAGAGCAGTGCGACATCAATGACAAAATAGAGGCCTTCCAGCGGCGCGGAACCTTCGACCCAGGGGATAAAGCTCGAGCCAAATCGAAGCACGCCACCAACAAGGGCAGCTATCGCTCCAAGCCGGATGAGAGTGGGATAGGTCAGTGCCATCTGATCCCCCTAAGCACCAGGAACTGGGTTTTCGGGAAGCATCGCGCGCGCATGACCCGGCACCATCAGAAAACGCTCGTCGCTTGTCGCCGCATGAAACATCAGGCATGCCTCAGACAGTTTGATCACATGGTCATCGCCATGACGCACTGCCCGCTCAGCGATCTGATCTGGGGTTTCGGTGGGCGTGGACCCAGGACCCGGCGCAGGAAACTCCGAATAGGCGGAATGCAGGCCGGCCCCGGTCTGCCAACCGTAAGAGACCAGTTTGCGTGCCGTTGCATCTGAGACATGAGGGGCAATATTCAAAATTGCAGCGACAGCCGTGATTGAATGGGTAAAGACAATCGCGGTAAGGGGGGTGTGAACCCGATAGAGAAACACCTGCGCAAACTCCACGGCAATGTCGTGAGCAAGGCTTGGGAGATCACCGGTCACGTCGATGAGAGAGATCACTTCATCGAACCCTTGTGCATGGGGTAGCTGCTCAAGGGCCGTGGTGATCGCCCCCTCATTGCGGCGATAAGCCAGCGGGACCAGGGGCACCCGCGCCAAGGCCTCTTTAGGAGAAAACGTGGGGCTATTGTCCTTCCACTCTGTCGCCAGGGGTTGATAGGACCCCGCCCAGAGAGCGAGACCCTCTGCCAGTTCGCGGCGCCGTAGGGGAGTATCTTCTGCACGAAGTGCCCGAGCCCCGTGACCGGCGCGAATGATGCCGTGAGCTGCGGCAGCGAAGAGCCCAGGCGCCAACCGGTCTGCCCATTCATCCAAGACGGGCTCCCAGGGACCGATTTCCAGTAGCTGATGGAAAGTGGAACGCCAGGCGTCCTGCCGACGCGGATCACCAATCGCGCTCTCCAACTCTGTTGGATCAAGCGGCGCAACACTGTCATTCGCCGGCAGAATATTGCCAAGGTTGGCCGTCACCCAACCGGCGGCGCGCTCCCCTTGCCCCATGGCCACCAATGCCTCGGCCGCCATCGGCGCATGATTGACAAAACCATTCTTCAGCGACGGCCCCAATTCCTTCAAAGGGGTGAGGGCATCATCAAGCAAATCATACCGGGGCTCTGACATCGGCCAGCTCCTTTATATAAAGTATTTTCTTTATTTAATGGCTGGCCTCAGTTTGTTCAAGACCTTTCTTTCTTTAATCAGGTGACAAATTGGTTCTTCCCTGACACCCGCAGCCTAAGGCACTCTAAATCCAACGAAAAATCAGAAGGAGACAGAGCGATGACGGCCTATGCAATGGCGTTTGTCGAGATCAATGACCGGGAACAATACGGAAAATATGAGACAGGTTTCTTGGACGCCCTCGCCCCTTTTGATGGAGAAATTCTCGTCGTGGACGAAGCGCCGACTGTTCTGGAAGGCGAAGCCCCAAAGGGGCGGATCGTCGTCATTCGCTTCCCCTCGGAGGAGAAGCTCGACGGCTGGTACAATTCAGACGCCTATCAAGCAATCCTGCCCTTCCGCAAAGCGGCATCAAACGGCCACGTATTCAGCCTTAAAGGATTTGAGATACCGGCTTAAACCGCATCCAACATCGAAACACTGAAGAGCTTTTCATCGTCCATCCAGACCTTAGACAAGCTCCAGCGTTGGGCCGCCGCCAACTCAACCAACTCATCAAGCGCAAACTTACGAGAGTTCTCTGTGTGAATTGTCTCGCCGGCTTCAAAGGAAATCCTGGTGTCACCAACTGTCACTATTTGCTCCACCTGACTGACCAGATGCATCTCAATCCGCGACGCCTCTTCGTTCCACCGGGCTTCATGGGCGAACTGATCAAGCGTAAAGGTGGCGTCCAGTTCGCGGTTGATGCGCTTCAAAAGGTTGAGATTAAACTCCGCCGTAACCCCGGCGGCATCGTCATAGGCCGGAATGAGGCGGTTGACGTCTTTCTTCAGGTCAGCACCAAGAACGAAAGCAGCGCCGTCACCTAAGTCTTGTCGGGCACGTCGGAAGAAGTCTGAAATCTCTTCGTTTGAAAGATTGCCAATCGTCGAGCCCGGGAAAAATCCGACCGTGCGCCCATCGCCACGCGCGCTCGGCGGAACAGCAATCGGCGACAGAAAATCTCCCACCACCGATTTGACGGAAAGCCCGGGATAATCGCGGCGCAATTGCGCGGCCGTCTCTTCCAGGAATGTGGCCGACACATCGATCGGGACATAGCAATGCAGAGCGTCGAACGTATCAAGCAGCAGCCGTGTTTTGACCGAGGCACCAGATCCGTATTCCACGAGCGTTGCATCGCTGCCAGCCGCCGCCGCGATCTCGGCGCGACAGGCTTTCAAAATCTCAGTCTCTGTGCGGGTTGGATAATATTCCGGCAGGTCCGTAATCTGTTCGAATAATTGCGAGCCGCGCTCATCATAGAGCCACCGACAAGACAGGGTCTTCTGCGCGCGCCCAAGACCGTCCAGAACATCCGCCGCAAATTCTTCATCCGGTGCTGTGAGCGTGTCCAACATCAAAAAGCGTCCCTTGCGAGTCTGAGACCGGAAAATTGCCACCGTTTGTCCGGGTGAAAAAAGTTTCGATAGGTCGCGCGCATATGACCGCCGGGTGTGGCACAGGATCCCCCGCGGAGCACCATCTGGCCGCTCATGAACTTGCCATTATATTCGCCGACCGCGCCGGGCGCGGGCTTGAAGCCCGGATAGGGTGTGAAAGGGCTTGCCGTCCATTCCCACACATCGCCAAAGAGGCCCGCAAGCGCGCCTGCTGATGTGTCCTGCGGACGGGGGCGCAGCATATTGGAGGACACGAAGTTTCCGGCGACCTCATGGTCTCGCGCGGCGTGTTCCCATTCAACTTCGGATGGCAGCCGCGCGTCTGCCCAGGTCGCATAGGCGTCGGCTTCATAGAAACTCACATGGGTGACCGGCGCATCCAGATGAACAGGTTGCGGACCGCGCAAGGTCAGCGACCACCAGGCGTCATCTTTTTCGTACCAATAGAGCGGCGCCGCCCAGCCGCGCTCCGTGGCAATCGCAAAACCATCCGACAGCCAGTATTGCGGATCGCGGTAGCCGCCGGCCTCCATGAAGCGGATCCATTCCCGGTTGGTGACCGCACGGGTCGCAAGCTCAAAGGGCTGCACCAATGCATCATGCTCCGGCCCTTCACAGTCAAACTTAAAACCGTCCCCAGATGCCCCAAGACGAACGCGCGCACCATCAAACGAAACCCAGCTGGTGGAGTCCGCACTCGTCTCCGTCATCTCCAGCGGGACAGCCGGTGCAAACGCCGGGCGCAAGGGGTTTTGTGCAAAAAGATGCAGAATGTCGGTCAGCAAGAGTTCCTGATGCTGTTGCTCATGGTGGAGCCCAAGCTCAACCAGCTTTGCGAGATCGGCATCAACCTTACCCGCCAACAATTCTTCCATCGCGTCATCTACATGGGCGCGATAACCGCGGACCTCCTCCAGAGACGGGCGGGCAAGCATGCCACGCCGCGGACGCGGGTGCCGCTCTCCCACCGCGTCGTAATAAGAGTTGAACAGAAAACAGTAGTTTTCGTCGAAGACCGTATAGCTCGGCACATTGGGAATGAGGATGAAGGTCTCGAAGAACCAGGTCGTATGCGCCAAATGCCACTTGGCAGGACTCGCGTCTTCCATAGATTGAACCGTCGCTTCCGCATCGCTCAGATGGTCGGTCAGAGCGCGCGATTGAGATCGCACGAGTGCATAATCGCCAAGCGCAATCGACACGCTCCCTTTGAGCGGGGTCGACGTAGGAGATGTCATATCAGTCTTCTCTTTTGATCTCGAGATGGTCTGGATAGAAAGCGAGATAATCCTTAAGGACCGACGCTTGAGGAATGGGGTCTTCATAAGACCAGGCCACTGCGGCCGCGTCGGCGTCGCCTGCAAACTCAAAATAAGACGCGTCGCCCTTACGCGGACAATGGCTCGAACGCTCAAGCGGTTGGCTCATGTCCATTCGCACATCAATGCGCGGAAAATAGAGAACCGGCGTGTGGCCCTTTTCATGGACGACAATTACGTCCTTGCTGTCCGCGATTAGTGTGCCATCCAGCAGGACAGAGATTTTCTGACCCGCCGCCACAAAGGCGAGAGGGTGTTGAAAGCTGGTTTCTGTTCGAGTGCCCGGAGGCAAGATGCTCGGTGCAGCCTCACCCGACACAGTCTCTTGATCTGCCACTCTAATCTCCTCCCCGCCAGTTTCCCGTTCAGAGGGTCAGGCACATATGGGATTTGCACGGCACCGAACGAGATCGCAATATCGCACCCGGCTGGTTCATAAACAGACCGTACCGCACTCAGGGCGAAACGCCAGAGCCAATTGCCAGGCTCCTGACAGAAACTGGCAGTTACGCGTCGAGATAAAATCTTTGTGACAAATTGTCGAGAAGCCTGCGCCCACTCGATACTAGTCCAGCGCTGCCACGAGGCCACTGATCAGCGGTGCAATGGATTGCATCAAATAGGTTTCAGCAGCTTTGGCACCGCGCACGCGGATACGCCGCAACAGCACAAGGTCACAGAACCCATGCAATTGGGTCATGAGCGACACGGATAGATGTCTCGCCTGCGCTTTGGAGGTCGCGCGTCTTTCGAAGAGAATATCGACAGAGCGGAACGTCGCCTCGATGGCGCGCTCCAGTTCGGGGTGGCGTCCATCTTCGTTGAGCCGCGGGCCGAACATAACCTGGTAGACGCTTTCATGTGCCAGCGACCATCGCACATAGGCCCGCGACACGGCACTGATAGCGTCTTCCAAATCGCTGTCGTCCGTGACCGCTATGCGCAGCACGTGCGCGAAGTCTTCATGACCCGCCAAGGCGAGCGCCACGAGCAGTTCCCGCTTATCGGCAAAATGCCGGTAGACAGCACCATGGGTGACCCCGAGATCCCGCGCGAGGCCGCGCAGCGTGAATTGCTCAAGCCCCTGCTCCGCGATGGAATCCGGCGCTTCTCGCAAGAGCGCTTCTCTCAAATCACCATGGTGATAGGTGGCTTTGGTTTTCCCCGACAAACCCGTCTCCGGCGCAAATTTCAAACACAGCTCTTGATCTTATACAGCATCGCGTCTATGTAACCACTGGTTACTTTGAATAAGAAGAACAATTTGGTGGAGCAAAGCGCCATGAACATGCACGCCGAAAAGTCTGTCACCTTGCCGCAAGGTTCCGTCACCTATCGGAATAGTGGGACCGGACCTGTGATTGTTTTTGTGCACGGACTGTTCCTGAACGGGGCGATTTGGAACAAAACAATCGAACGCCTGACCTCCCACCGCAGATGCATCGTGCCGGATCTGCCCCTTGGTGCACATACAACACCCCTAGAGAGAAAGGCGGACCTGTCGCTCACTGGCGTGGCTCAACTGGTCGCAGATTTTCTGGACGCCCTTGATCTGGATGACGTGACGATTGTCGGCCTCGATTTTGGAGGGGTGATCGCACAGATTGTCGCCGCGCGGCACAATGAACGGGTCTCCAGGCTTGTCCTGACAAACTGCGACGCCCTGGATGTCTGTCCGGCAAAAGGCTTCGAGTATCTAACCTGGCTTCCCCGCATACCTTTCGCGACCTGGCTCATGGCCAAACTCATGCACCATGTCGGTCCCTTGCGGCGCCACGAAACATCCTTCGCGGCTTTCGCAAACACAGCGCTGCCGGACAGCCAGCTTAAGGAATGGGTCCGCCCGATGGCGAAGTCCGCCGCTGTACGCCGTGACGTGAAGAAGCTGCTGCGATCAATTGACGTCAACCTGACACTGGCGCTTCCAAGCGAACTCGCAAAAGCGGAAACCTCCGTCCTCCTGGCATGGGGCTCCGAGGACGAGCTCTTTACAATGGACCTAGCCCGCAGGCTCGCAGCAGCCATCGGGGAAAACGCCTTCTTGGCGGAAATTCCGGATGCGAAGACCTTTGTGCCTCATGATGCGCCGAAAGCACTTGCGTCAACTCTATTGGCGTTTACAGCCACACCGCCCTGGAAGCTCACAAGCGCAAGCCAGGCGAACCTGTCCAAATCTGCCTAGGAGATCGCCATGACACTTAAAGGCATTGCCCATATCAATTTCACCGTCAGCAATTTTGAACGCTCCTTGCCCTTCTACAAGGAACTGTTTGCCCACCTGGGTTTAAGAGAGATGATCAATATTGACGGCTACTATTATTGTGTGGGGAAACGAACCGCGATCGGCATTCAGGCCTGCAGCAACGACAATGCTGACGTGCCTTTTGACCAGGGCCGTGCCGGGCTCCACCACTATTGCCTGTCCATGGAAAGTCGAGAGGATGTCGACGCCCTCGCCGAATTTGCAAAAGGGTTAGGCGCCCAGATCGTACGCGCGCCCGCCGGGCAGGACGACTGGTTTCCAGGCATGTATTCCTGCCTGTTCGAAGATCCGGACGGTATCCGCATAGAGGCCAACCACATTCCAAAACCAAGCTGACTTGGAACGCGCCCTGCCTTATCGCGCGAGCCGGGGAGCTTGCATGGCGCGATAGACCGCAACGAGCGAGACACAAGCCCAAACACCTTCGAGCACCACAAATGGCATATAGGCGATGAGCCAGGAGGCATAGGTCGCAAGAGAAGCGCCAACAAAATTGGCACTCGGGTAAAGCAAACTCTCTTTACGCAACAAGCCCATGAGGTTCCCGGCAAAGGCACCGAGCAACAGCGCAACGCCGGCTGCGCCAATCATATCCGCACCCAACATCACACGCGCGCCTTTGTCAGTTCGCCAAGCCACCACTGATTAAGCTGCCAGATCGAGCGCTCTAAGGGAGAGAGCCGACCTTGCGAGGTAAGCGGCGCCTTAAGCCCCTCCCACACCATATCGTTGGCGTCGATGTCCTCATGGTGGATCACCGAGAGCAGCGCACCTGCGCCCTCCGCGATCTCGTCAATATTCGGCAACTCGGCGGAAGTCTTCGGCACAAGGAAGTGAATCTTCAGATGGAGACGGTCGGCACCGAGCGGCGTCACCTGATACCAAGTCGCCGACGTGCCCTGAAAAGCGAGCAGGAAGTACGGGAACAAGACCGTCGCCAACAGGTCATCCCGTTGCCAGTCTTCCAATCCCTCGATGAGCGGCAGACCATCCGGGTCGTCAACATGCGCATCCTTCGCCGGCATATGAAGGATCGAATAGGGACCGTCGGCGTCCGGAATTTTTGACTCTTTGGCTGGGTATACGGGTTCGAACGTCGTCTTATGGATCGCGATGTGGTGGTACGCCTCCATGAAATTCTCGACCAGCACCTTCCAGTTCCAGGGACTGTCAAACTCGAGCGTCTTGATAATCACCATGTCTTCAAGTTTGTAGTTTGCAAAGGTCGACTGGTACCCCGCCACCAGCGGCGCAAAGGGCGCAGCAGCATCGTCAAAATTGACCATGACAAAGCCTTCCCAGATTTCTGTGCGGAGTTCGGGCAGCTTACAGGATTTCTCGTCAAAACCTTCGGCGCCCTCCATGAGAGGTGCACGAACGAGCTGCCCATCCGTTGCATAGCTCCAGGCATGATAGGGGCAGGAGAAGAGTTTACGATTGCCGCGCCCATCAGCGATAGGTGCTGCGCGATGGAGGCAAACCCGCGACATCACACGGACCTCTCCGTCCGTGCCGCGCACAAGCATCACTGGCTGATCAAATAATGTGAAACAGATGTAATCGCCAGGGTTCGGCACTTGGTCAACACGACCGACCGGCAACCAGCTTCGCCGCATGATCTGCTCGACCTCGAGACCATAAAGATCTGGGTCCGTGTAGGCCGTCGCGGGAAGCGTCCAGGCTTTTTCGAGAGGCGCGGAAACACGCGCAAGCTCATCCGCAGAGAGTCCCGGCAGGGTGAGAGAATGTTCATTCATGATCTGTCTCCTTAAGCTGCGGGGTCGAGCCAGTCGGCAAGTCCCAGTTCTTCCATGACATAGCCACGCCACTCTTCGTCCGTTGCGGCGGCGCGCGCCGTTTTGAGTTCCGGTGCCGCAACGCCGGGCTCCCACCGTAATTTCGGCGAGGAGGTTGTTGCTGCTTCCAGAATGGTCTCTGCGACAATCTGTGGATCTTCGCCGGCGACTTCGCCTTCGGACGTGGAGGCCACAACGCGATCATTGAAGGCATCATATTCGGTGCCTTTTTCGAAGAACCCGGACGCATCGGTGTTATGCATGCTCATGCCTGTATTGAAGAAGGCCGGCCTGATCGTGCTGATCTGAATGCCAAAGCGCTCGACTTCGAAGGCGAGGGATTCAGCGAGGCCTTCAAGCGCAAACTTGCTGGCGCAATAGACCGACTCGCCAGGGATGCCCGTGACGCCCGCCATGGAGGTCACGAAGAGAACACGTCCAACCCGCTGTTTGCGCATCTCCGGCAAAACAGCGCGGGTTAGATCAACCGCGCTGAAGAAATTGGTTTCCATGGTTTGACGGATATGGTCGTCGTGCAGCGTCTCTAAGGCACCGAAACTGCTCATGCCGACATTATTCACCAGCACATCTATCGATCCTGAGCGTTTGATGATCTCTGACACCACGGCGCGGTTCGATGCCGGATCATTGACGTCTTGCTCCAAAACCGTGAGGTCGTGGCCCGCTTCTCTTGCCCAGTCACTAAGGCTTTGTCCGCGATCTGCACCGCGCATGGTCGCAAACACACTATGCCCGGCAGCGGCAAAAGCTTTTGCTGTCAATTGTCCAAAGCCGGTGGGCCTGGAACATCCTGTGATCAAAACTGTCGCCATGAGAGACCTCCCCTTCGAAGACGGCGCTTCCGTCGATGAATTCCGGGGAACCATATGTCCATGACTGGCTGGGAGTCAATTATTTTTTATCAGATGAAATAAATTAGACATTGGCGGTTTTCTGCGGTAAATTTCCGCATGGCCGAGATTCAAGAGACATCGGTGGCAAAAAAAACCAAGCGCCCAGTGGGCCGCCCAAGAGCAGACGGGAAACCTCAGCTCACCAAAGAGGCCGTGTTTTTTGTTGCGGCAAAACACATTGCCCGCGACGGCTATGCCGGCACCAGCATTCGAAAGATCGCCGCTGAGCTGAAGGCGGCGCCCGCGTCTGTGTTCAATCTTTTTCCGACGAAAGACGCGCTCTTAAACGAATTGCTGAGCTTCGCCGCCGCACCCTCCATGGTGTTTTATGAAGAGCTCACCAAACTCGACCTGCCGCCGGAAGTTGGCCTGTTTAAATCCATCATGGAAGAGGCGACGGCCGTCGCAGCCGCCGATCGGGATTTCCCGGCCATCTTCTATTTGCCGGAACTTTCAAAGCCCGGGTTCGAACCGGCACAGCAGACCCGCGCCACCATGGTGGCGCACTATCGAAGTCTTATTGAAGCGGGACGGCAAGCGGGCACGCTCCAGTGTGAGCAGCCTGCCTTGTCCGCAGAGCAGATGTTTCAGCTCACCGAAACAAGCATCATCGCGCAAACGGTTGCGGCAGAGACACCTCCGGATGTAGGCGCGCGCGCCACCGCGCGTTTCTGTCTCCGGGGCATCCTCGCCGATCCATCAAAGCTCGGTGCAATCGAAGCAGCTGCAGATCAGATCCCGTTGACATTTGTACTGCCCGAAAGAGTCTGATCAACCTGCCAAACCAGATTGCACACCCGGTCAGTTACACGGCAGCACATTGTCGGTGAGTGACACACCACCAAAGTCGATCGTGCCGGTGAACGACGATGCCCCATTGGTCTGACATTGCGTCGGCGCATTCGTCAGATTATCGAGATTGCCGCTTCCATCAACAATCGTCGTGGCACCCGCGCCGCCGCTAAAGAGGAAGACGGCGCCACCGCCTGCGCCTGCCGTACCTTGATGATCGTTGCCGGTATAGGTGAGCGTTGAGTTTGGACGCACTTCAATCGTTGTACGGGTGATGTCGCGCCAAATGTTGTTGGTGATCACCGCCGTGACGTCGCTCGACATATCAACTGCACTGAAGGTACCCTGATCCGTCAGAGTATTGTTCGTAAAGGTGAACTGGGCGCCGGTATCGACTTCCAAACCACGGCCACCCAAATTCTGCAGAACATTATTGTCGATATAGACATTCGTGATAGCTGTCGGAATGTTGATCCCATCCGTCGCCTGCATACCGTCACTGCTAATCGTCAAGCCGGTGACATGGGTGTTGTTACCCACCCGAACCGCGTCACTTTCCGCGACCACATTGATCGTTGCCGCAGCGCCCGGCGCGACATAGGTGTCCTGAACGCCGGTGCTCCGGCCTTCAACCAGAATGCCTTGTGTGCCACCCATGATGGATTGATCGTCTTGCAGGATGGTTTGACCAAAGGTGCCATTGTCGCCCTGAAGCACAATCAGACTTTTGCCGCCAGCCGCCGTCACTTGAGCTTGGGACGTGCCCGGCGTGTCAATGAAAACAACCTGATCAAGATCGACATTCGTCGCTGGATCTTTGACCGGTTCAAGAGTAGTTGGCAGATCGACACTCGTCACTGTCGTGACCGTCGAGCCGGAACGGCTCTGCGTGACAATGTCGGTGTCGCGCTCCAGCGCCTCCATCATCCGCGCCGTCTGAGAGACCAGTGTACCGGTGCGGCGGTTTGGCGACCCGAGCGGAATGCGCAACCGGACACCGACTTCAATCTGTTCTTTGCGCACATCATCATGTTGCGCTTCCATTTCAAAGGTCAGGCGTGATCCCGGCAGACTCTCAATCACATCATTAAGACGCCACTCCGCCCGCACCCGCGGCCCCCAGATCGCCTCCGGGAAAAGGGAATTGTCAAAATAGAAGCCGCCGACGAAGAGACGCGCCTCATTGTCGAAAAGGTCGAGACCTTGATCGACCGGCTGCACCCAATCGAACCATTCCTCCAATGGTGCGCGGCGGCCGACTTCGCCATCCACACCCCATGCGGCAAGATCGAAGCCGGCGGTAGTGGTTGTCGTTGTGGTAGTTGTGGCGCCGCCCCGAGCGAAGAAGAGTTGGGAGCCAACGAGACCCAGTGTAGGTCCCGTCGTCGTCGTTGCTGCCGATGAACTTGAGGAGGCGAAGCCAACGCTTTTTCGATCCTCAAGCGGGTAATAGCCGTTCAGCCGCAGGTCCCAATCTTTGGAGAGCGCTTCCACACCACCCGCAATCTGGTGAAACGTGTTGTTGTTTTCAGACGTGCGAACGTCGTAGCCGCCCCAGACACCGAGGTTCCAGCCATTGGGTCGCATCTCGCGATAGCCCAGCGCAAAATTGCCTTCTTCTGATCCACCCTCGAAAAGCTTGCCGCGGGCCTCAACAAAAAGAAGCTGGTCCTCGTCTTGAGCGACCGGCGCCCAGCCGACCGCTTCCGCCCGGTCATTGCGATTGGAAACGAAGCCACCCGCCTCGACCCAGGGTTCCCAGTTGGGCGTGGCGCCCGCGCCCAATCCGGAGCCGGCAAACGCCGACCCGTTGAACGCTACAAAACTCACTACCACAACGGCCCATAACGCAACTTGGCGGGCCAGCCCCGTTAACACTGTTCAGTACCCCAGTACGCCGCGGCAATTTCACGAACTCGGTGAATTCCGCCATTTACAGGCGTAAAACCTAGCGTGCAGCGAACGTTCAGGCGACTTAAACCCTATATTAGGGTTAACGCCGGAGCTTGGAGGTCGGAACTAGTCCAATCGGTATCTTATCCGGTCGACAAAGCCGATACCGACCGGACCAGCGATGTGGCACGACGGTTTACTGGCAGCTTGATGGTGCAGACAGGCGCCAAATTCTGACTGGAAATTGTCACGCGAATAGCGCTCAAGAATTGCCGAGAGGTCTGCTTTGGGCACATCTTCCAGGCGCGAGCCGAGAAGGTCGAGACCGGCGCCAAAGTGGACAAAGGCAAGTTCCGGCGCACATTTGTGCACCACACCGACGGATGAATGGAGCGCAATCGCGTCATGCACGATGTCAGCTCTCTCTTCTGCCAGCCCCTTTTCGAGACAGAACGTTCTCGCGAGATCGGCGCCGACCCACTCGAAAGACCCTGGGTCATCCTTATGGGCGTCACTGAGGCCCAGATCATGGAGGATGCAACCGAGATAAAAGAGCTCTTTATCCAGTTTCAGCCCGTCCCGGGCCGCCAACAACGCGCCGAAACAATAGGTGCGCTCTGAATGGGCAACCAGCATGGGCGAGCACAGCGCCGTCGCATAGCCGCGCGCCTCGTTGGCCAGCGCACTATCCGGGGCCTGCCAGTCTTCAGGCACGGCGTCATGGAGACGCTTCAAGCCGAGGCTAAGGGCCAACCGGTGGCGAAGTCCCCGCAATTCAGAGCCGACAATGCGGCGGATGACTGTTGGTTTGGACAAACGGCCAGGATCTTGAGCAAGCGTCATCTGTCAGCTCCTTCATACTTATTGTTAGGCGAGCTGGAGAAATAGAGCGCGAGATTGCGCCCATCGAGCACCAGGCACACACCCATCAAGACGGTCACGAAGGCGAGCCAGGCGCCGTAAATGTCCCCAACGCCGCGGTCCAGCAGCTCCTGCAAGAGATAAGGAAAGAGCGGCACCCAGACGACATGCACCAGGCTGGTGAGCCGCGTGAAGGGCGCACGTTTGTGCATCTGTGCAGCGACCAGTACCGATCCCACACAGGTCACAAGAACCAGTACGGCTTCGAAATGACCTATAAAAACAAGGCCACCCAGGACCATAGGGGCATTGAGCAGCGGCCCCCATACCCGCATGAAAGGCGACGTGCGGTTCAGATCGTCGATCATGCTCTTCGCATCTCTAATCCATCCCATCGGGGCTCCTCCGGTCGCGTTTATTTATGTACTGTTTCGCATATTAATTCAGTCTGCAGGTGACAGGTCAAGGAATTTATGCGAATTAGTACAGAATGATGAACGCAGCCCCACAAAAGAGCGCAAGAGGACGGCCCCGCAAATTCGATAAAGCCGCCGTTCTGGGCCAAATCGTGGAAGTCTTCTGGGCCAAGGGCTATGCCGCGACTTCCCTTGATGACCTGTCAGCGGCCACGTCACTCAGCCGCCCAAGCCTCTACGCCGCCTATGGCAATAAACTGTCTATGTATCTGTCGGCCCTGGAGGTTTTTGGGCAGCGCATGGCCAGCGAAGCTGTGAGCGCGCTTGCCACCGGGCCGGATTTACGCGCAGGCCTTATGAATTTCTATAACGCCGCGCTCGACATCTATCTCGGTACCGACGCAGAAATGGGACAGGGTTGTCTGGTGTTCACCACGGCGGTGACAGAGGCCACCAACGAAGCCAAGATTAGGGAGGTGGTGCAGGCACAGCTTGAGGGCATGGATCAGGCGGTGAAAAGCCTCATCGCCGACCGCGCGCCCAACGCCCGCGACAGCGAGATAGCCGCAGCCGCAGAACTCGCTGCTGGCACCCTGCTCAACCTCGCAACCCGCGCCCGCGCAGGCGCACCGCGCGCAAGGTTGAGGGAAACGGCCGAGGCAACGGCAGACACTGTTGCAGCGCTGCTGGCGGAAAAGCCAAGCTGAAGCGCAACACCGTTAGATCAGAACGACCGCCAGGGCGGCCACAAAGGCCAAGCTCATCTGGGCCGCATCCATCAGATAGATGAAGTTCATCGGGCCCGAAACAACATCCCAAAGCGAGTCATCCGCCTGGCGTCCGCCGCTTCGGTGAATGGGCACGTTCGGAGCAAACTGGGAAAGGTGGGCGGCGCCAAGAGCCACCAGAATGACAACGCGCTCAAGCGGGTCCGTGAACAGGTTGACGTCCAGCGCGGCAATGGCGAGAAGCGACCAGCACAAGAGAGCCAAAGAGCCGTTCATTCCGCCTAAGAAACGAATTCCGGCAGCCATGGTCGGATAGAGTGGTGACTGGCGCTGGCTCTTGGCCACCATCACTTTCGCGGCGGCAAACTGCTGAAACCCAAAATAGCGGAGCGCCGCGGTGAACCAGAGCGCACTGGCAAGCAGGGTCAAAACATAGAGGGACGAGGCAATCATGGACGTCTCTATTGGTGGGGGTTAGCTGAACAAGGCCAGTTGCGAACCAGGCTCAAAGCAGGTATTTCAAGGTTGAAGTTTTTTATTTCAACCTTGAAGTAAAATCAATGGCAAAATCTCCGCGCGTCTTCCATATGATCCAACAGGCGAACAGCCGTCTGTTCGGTGCCGTAGACCGGCAGCTGAAATCCCGGGAAGGCATCACCACCGCGCATCAGGTCATTCTGTTTGTGCTGGCACAGGAAGACGGCCTGCCGAGCGCGGAGATCGCCAAGCGCGCCGGCATGTCTCAATCTCGATTGACGGGGTTAGTAGACACTTTGGTCTCTAAAGACATGGTGCGCCGGGAGAAGTCGGAGACAGACAGCCGGGTGCACAAAACTTTCCTGGAGGAAAAGGGCGCGGATCTGGTGGCTCGTACGTCAGGCGGCGCGAGGGAGCTCAATGAACAGCTCCTCCACCCCTTTTCGGACAGCGAGCGGGAGACCATCGCACGGTTCTTGAACCACGTGGTGCAGACCGCCAAGACCATCGACAGGTCCTGAAGGCAAACCCACTACTGGCTCGTCATCGTCGGCTCATCGGTGTCGGTGGACTGACCGCTATAGGCCATCCAGGCAAGCTCGATCAGAAAAGACTGGATGGCGTCCGTCTGATCCTTGTCCAAGACATCCCCAAAATTCGGCATGCCGTTTTGGAGAAGCGCGCCGTCGCGGACGATGGCGTCAAACTGAGCATGCTTGCCCTCACCCAGCCGTCGGAGATCGGGGATGATCCCGGGACCATTATTGTGATGGCACATCGAACAGTGCCAAATGAACAGTTCCTGCCCCATGGCAATGTCACCACCGCGTCGTGCCGGCGGTTCTGGAATAGCACCCCAATCAACCTCGGGCGGAAGCGGCACCTCGCCGCCACCCAGCTTGAACGCAATCATCCGCCCCGCGTTGCCATATTTGTACGCGGCCGAGTCTCTCGGATAGCTGAAGTGACCACCGCCCCCAAGGCCGCCGAGAACGGCGATGTATTGCTCGCCATCCACTTCATAGCTCGTGGGCGCCGCCATGAGACCGGTGCCCGTTTCGATGCTGTGCAGCAGCTCGCCTGTCGCGTCGTCATAGACCTCGAGCCAACCGGCACCAGTTGAATGAAACACGAGGCCGCCCGCCGTGGCGAGCACACCGCCGCCATTGCGGAACGAATTGACTTTGACTTCCCAGCGCATGGTCTGTGTCAGAGGATCCCAAGCGCGCAAATAGGCCTGGCGCGGCGGCGCCTCGGCATTCCGGATCTTCTCTTTCAGGTACTCAGCGTCGTAGGGCAGAACGGGCCGGTAGAAGTCGACAGCCGCTTCGATGAGAGGCACAGGCGCCATGCCCCCCGCCGGCGCGGCGTCTCGATACTCGTAGCCGTTTGGAAAGAGGTTCACATGGAGCTCGGCATCTTCATAGACGGGAATGTAAACGAGACCCGTCTCCTCACTGAGCGCCATCGGGCGCCAGCCGTGGCCGCCCTTGGCCGCAGGAAAGACGATCTTGGGGTCTTCAAAATAGTTGGCCTCGCCCGTAAACACCGGCCGACCGGTTTCGAGATCAATATGTGACGCCCAATTGACCGGCACATAAGGCTCTGCCGAGATCAGCTCGCCGGTCTCTCGATCCAGCACATAAAAGAAACCATTTTTCGGCGCCTGATAGAGGACTTTGCGCGCAACACCGTCGACCATCTGCTCTGCAAGGATCATGTTCTGTGTCGAGGTGTAGTCCCAGCTTTCCCCAGGCGTCGTCTGATAGTGCCAGACAAGTTCGCCGGTCGCCGGCCGAACAGCGAGGATGGAACTTAGAAACAGATTGTCACCTCCGGCGGGGCTGCGCGAAGACTGAGGATAGATCGCGCTATTGCCGGTGCCGACATAAAGAAGATCAAGCTCGGCATCATACGCCATGCTGTCCCAGACAGTGCCGCCACCGCCGACATCGAACCGGGAGTTTGGATCCCACGTCTCTGCAGCCATGGCGAGCTCGGCATGTTCATGCGGGCCTTCGGTGGACGCGGGAACCGCATAAAAGCGCCACTTAAATGCGCCCGTCTTAATGTCATAGGCACCGAAATAGCCGCGTGCATTAAAATCCGCGCCCGCATTTCCGATAACCACCACATCACCCGCGACGCGGGGCGCGCCGGTGGATGTGTAACGGCGGGTATTGTCAGCATCAACGGTGGGCGTTCGCCAAACAACCGCACCGGTCTCTGCATCCAACCCAATGAGATCGCCATTGAGGGCCGCGACATAGACCATGCCATCCCAAATAGCGACACCTCGGTTCACGATGTCGCAGCAGGCATCGCCAGCAACTTCACCCGGAACTTCAGGATCGAAATACCAAAGCTCTTCACCGGTTGCCGCATCAAGCGCATAGACCTGGCCCCAGGTGCCACTGAAAAACATCTTGCCGTCGACCACGACGGGCGTCGCTTCCATGCCCCGTTGGGTGAGCGTGTCATAGTCCCAGGCAAAACCGAGATCCGCGACCGTCGACTTGTTGATCGGCGACAATTGAGAATATCGCGTCTCAAAGAAGTCGCCGCCGGTGGTCACCCAGTTTTCTTTGTTCCCGCGTTGCTCCGATTGAACCAGGGCCATCGCTGATCGCACATCAGATGCGCCAACCGCGCCGTCGGCTTCAGCTAAGGCGTGATCGCCTGCAGAGACCATCACCACCAAAGCGAGCGAGACGAGACCAAAGAGAAATTTCATGCGCCACCCAATCGATTGCAGTCGTTGGCATTTGCCAACCGAGGTTTTTTGCCGACCTCCAACTCTTAGGGCTCGTCTGTTTTGAGACAAACACAGATCGTGAATAGCGATTATCGGTTACTTGGATAGTCACAAGACCGGCAGAGCCAGGGCGCCACATAATCGGCGGGAAACAGCTATAGAACTTAGCCTTGGCGGGGCGCTGTCAGGTTGATGTCGTGGTCTGGCGGGGGCATGTCGTGGTTAAATCGGCGCACGTCCGGCTATCCGTTTCTCAGCAGAAAGGCACGTCCATGAGCATTCAAAAAAGACGCCTCGACAAAGGATGGACGCAGGAACAGCTCGCCCAACATGCGGGCCTAAGCGTGCGCACCATCCAGCGGATCGAAAGCGGCAATCCAGCGACGCTGGAATCCCTGAAGTGCCTCGCTGCTGTTTTCGAAACAAGCGTGACCCGCTTAACGCAGGAGCCTGAAATGATGACCAACCTCTCGCCCGACAAGTCGCTGAAAGAAATGCAGGAGCGCGACGCCATTCAATATGTGCAAAACCTCAAAGGCTTTCACATGCATTGGCTGTCCTACGTCGTGATCATGCCGGGTCTTTATGTGCTCAACATCATGCTGAACCCAGACCGCCTTTGGGTCATTACCGTGGCCCTTGGCTGGGGGTGCGGCGTGCTCCTCCACGGGCTCACAATATTCGGGTTCTTCAAATTCTTTGGCGGCGATTGGGAACAGCGCCAGTTCAAGAAACGGATGGACGAACTGAACCAGCGCTGACCCTGCTAGGAAAAAGCCTGTTTAGGACGCAACCGCTTTCGCTTCTTTCGCAGCCTTGGCGGCATGCGCTGCAAACCAGGCATCCTCTTCCCCCGGTTCCGGCATGATGTCGCCACCCTCCATGGCCCATTTTGCCGGAACATCCACCGTGCCCATGGTGACGGTCGCGGGATCAAGTTCCGCAATCCGCGCAACAGCGTCACTCATGCGCGAGACGATTTCCTCTTTCTGACCATCGGTCCGGCCGCCGCGAATTGAGCCGAACAGATTGACCGAGCCATCTCCATCATCGTCCGGGTTGACGAAGAAGATATGGACGAATGAGGACGGCGCGCCGGTCACATCACAATGAATATGAGTGAGCTCTTTAGCGATCGCAGGTTTGCGTTCTTCGGCAATCAGATTTTTTGGGCTTGAACAAACATAAAGAGGCATTGGAAATCTCCCGAGATCAAAGGGGCGTCAGGCACTCATGGCCGTGGCAACAACATCATCAACGTGACAACCGGTCTCTGCGGTCCAGAGGTCACAGATCGCATGCAATACATCGACCCGAGTTTCCTGAGCCGTGTTCGCTGGCACATTCATCGAGACGATGGAGCTCTTGGACGGCTTGCCGTCGGTGAAGCCAGACCCTTTTGCAATATGCGTCCAACCGACATCTGCGGATTCTGAAAAATAGGTCTGGGCGATTTTGTCGAGGCCCGCTTCCAGATTGGTCTGCTGCGCTTGAGCAATCTGGCCTGCCTGGATCAAACAACTGCATCTGATCATGGTGTCTCCTCTCAGCTAGGTCGGGCCAGCTAGGTCGCGCCAGTTAGTTGGGGACTGGGCCCGTTACCGGTGACAAGATGGGCACGCATGTGGTATTCTAAAAATGAATAAACTTTTGATATGATACCAATTTTTGGAATATCACATGCTGGATGTCGCGGAAATCCGGGCCGTTGCGGCCATCATTGAAACGGGCAGCATCAAAAAAGCCGCTGATGTTCTGAACACGACCCAGCCGACGCTCAGCAAAATGGTCCTGCGCCTGGAAGATCGTCTAAGCACAACCCTGTTTCATCGCAGTCGGCGGGGCATGACGCCGACCCCGGCGGGCACCTATGTCGCTCAAAGCGCCAACGGCATTGTCACCGAACTCTCCAAAATTGAGCGGCAGATTTCGGCCATGACCGAACAAGGACCGGTCTCCATTCGATTGGGTGTCGGCCCTATTGTGGAGCATCTGTTCCTGCCGAAAGTCCTCACGAACCACCTGACGGAGTTTCCTCTCACCCGCATCGATGTCCGCACGGAAGCAGCGGAACGCCTTCAACACTTGGTCCTCTCAGGAGAGATCGATCTGGCGGCGGGTCCCTTTGACGAGACGGAAGTCGACCCCCGCTTGCACGCGCTTTCCATTGCGGAAGAGCCTCTCTTCTATGTCGCCCGGCCCGGCCATCCCTTATTCAAGGAAAACAAAGAGTGGAGCCTCACAGAGGTGACAAGCCTCCCGCTCGCGACGCCGCACTCGCCCGCCAGCGTCACCAGGCAAATGGAGACCGCCCCCAATCGCGCCGACGGCCTGGCGGAACATGGCGTGCGATGCGAAAACTACGCGACCTTGATGACGCTCGCCCAGGACGTTGACCTCATCGTTCCGGGACCCTTGTCCTTATTCGAAGGTGCGATTGCAGAAGGAAAACTGAAAATCATCCCGACCGCTTTCACGCTGAAGTGGAAATGCGCCTGTCTCGTCCGACCCGAAACGCTTTATGCTGCACCGCTCAAACGACTGGCCGACCGCTTTGTTGATATCGCAAAAAGCTAGGCTTCGTCGGCGGTGAGCTCGAGCACCAGCAGCATCATCAGGTAAGCAGCCTGGAATATGGAAACAATCAACATGGTGGCATAGAGCGCCGCGGATTGATCATTCAGAACCGGTAGAAGAATGAGAACCAGCGGAAGTTGGACGCCCGCCTCGATGCCGAACATCAAGAATATCTCCAACGGATTGCCCCGCTTGACCGCATCGACAAACGGCGCTCGCTGCGGCCAGATTGTGATCCAGTCGCAGATCAGGATCACGCCCGCAGAAACAAACCAGACGGTTTCTGCTGCCATGTCGAAAGCCAACAACAAAATGGGGAGAAGGGCAGTCACCAGGATAAAGAGGCCGGTCATGACGCAGCCTGTCATCGCCTGCCGCTGGCCCGTGGTGGTGGACTTTGGCGCGGAAAAGGCGATCAGCGCGCCAAACCCGATAAATACGCCTGCGATCTGCGCAACGGTGTATGAAAGCGAGACAGGGTCTATCATCCTGATACTGACCATATACGGAACCGCCCATCAATCAAGTTTGTGAGCAGCATTCTGCGGCGACGCCGATCAACAGCCTTGCATGTCACCAAGGCCGCACCGCAAGAGGTCGGTCACTCCACCGTCGGCAACAAATCCGCTTGCGCAAAGGCTCGACCGTGCTTCACCACAGTCTCGATAGCCTGCAGATTGGCGATGTCCTCCAGCGGATTAGCTGACAGAACAAGAAAATCCGCAAACTTGCCCGGCTCAAGGGAACCATAGAATTCCTCAGTACCCGCCATAATCGCACCGTTGATCGTCGCAGCGGTAATAAGATCTTTCGGCGGAACACCCGCGTCGTTCATGGCCCGGAGCTCCAGATGCATGGACGGCCCATGAAGCAACCCCATAAGACCGGCATCGGTCCCAACGGCGAGCCGGGCGCCTCCCTCATAAAGCGTTTTCGTATTGGCGATGGCCACACGTGTCTGCGCTTCATGATTTAGGTGCCGTGGGTCCTGGAGTGGTGGCAGGCGACCCGCATCAGCCCAGGACTGAATAACTTCGGGATCGCCACATCTTGCTTCGATCGGCAGAAGATCAAACTCTTGGTCGAAGAGATCGACAAAGGAGCGTTGACGGAGCGCCAGTGTCGGGACGATAACGGTCTCTTCCTTGACCACAAGATCGACGAAGGCCGCATCGACCGGCAGATCAGAAGGAAGATGCTGAAGACTGCTGACGCCGAGCTCTATCAATGTGCGGGCAGGCTCAAGCGCATGGACATGGCTGGTGACCCGAAGACCGAATTTCGAGCCAGCCTCAACCAGCTCTTTGTGGACAGGTTGGAAATCGCCGAGCAGCAGGTTTTGAAACAGACCACTGCCACTTTCAACTGCGGTCTTGATGAGAACCGCATCTCTCCTGACCGCCTCTGCAACTTCAACACGCGCACGTTCCTCTGACCGCACGGGTCTGATAGGCAACTCACCGTCCCAGGGGTCAAAAACCTGCCGCGCGAGGAATTCGGGAACAGGCGCAATAACGCCATGGGCGTTAAAGACAGTCGGCGCATCGTCCATAGCCTCGGCGAGCGCGCGGGCGGTATATTCAATCTCCGGACCGCCCATCGACACCACGCTGGTGACCCCCGCACAAAGAAAACGGCGCAACGTGACAGGCGCGCGCGCCTTGATCCAGTTGACCTCTTCTTCGTAAGGGACCAGATGAGTGAGGTCGACAAAGCCAGGACGTGTATAGCTCCGACCGGACGTCATGAAATGAACGTGGGCGTCAATGAGCCCTGGCACGATCCATCGCCCACTTACATCGCGACGAACGGCACCCTCTGGAATGGTGACATCTGTGCCGACCGCCAACACGGTCTCGCCGCGGACAAGGACGCTTCCGCCAGCCACCACATCACCGCCGATACCATCAATGATCGTTGCGCCCACATAGGCGATGAGCGGTCCGTCTGGTGACGGCCCCTGGTTTGGAAGCGTCGCTAACGCTTCCAGCTCTCTCACATCCTCCGCACTCAGCTCTTCCTCGGAATTGTCACAAGCCGTGAGGGCCAACAGAACACCAACGGCAAGCACCCGTATTGTCCGCATTTGGTCTTCCCTCCGTTCAGGCCTACCGCGCATCAAAGAATGAGCTGGCGCGCTTCTGCCTAGGCAAGCCGGGGGAAGAGCGCAAAAGCATTCGTCGACGCCACCTGCTGTCTGCCCTCGTCGCTCAAACCTTGGAAGCGTGTAACGCCGGCCCAGGCCGCAACGCTGACCGGCGGTGGTGCGAACGGATAGTCGCTCCCGAACAGGATCCGGTCCGGTGAGACCAGTTGCGTGAGCGCGCCCAGCGCCTGGTCGCTGCCAGAGAGAGCCGTGTCGTAGTAGAAGTTCTGAAGATAGTGCAGCATACCTTTCGGGGCCTTCTCCTGAATCTGCGGCGTCATCTCAAGAAGCGACCACCGCCAGGCGAGATAAGGAGCGGTGCCGCCCGCATGCGAAAAGATAAACCGAATGTTTGGATAGCGCTCCGCCACCCCATTCCAGATCAGGTTGATAACAGCGCGGCTTGTGTCGAAGACAAACTCCGTCGCAAAAGGTGGAATGGTGAGCGCATCCGTCGGCGCGCTGACCGGCACCGTCGGGTGCACAAATGCGACCGCAGACCTTTCATTGAGGAGCTCCATGAGCGCATCAAACTTCGGATCGCCCAGATAGCTCCCATCCGAGTGGCTCGAGAGCAAGACCACCCCATCCAGCTTGAGCTCGTCCAAAGCGTAGGCCGCCTCTTTCAGGGCCCCATCGACAAACGGCATGGGAAGCACGGCGAAGCCGCCGAAGCGCACCGGATCATCCTGGATCACGCGAGCCGAATATTCGTTGCACGTGCGGGCGAGTTCCGTCGCGGCTGCGTCGTCTCCAAAATGCACCCCCGGGGCCGAGAGGGAGAGGATCCCTGTCTGAATGTCTTGTGCATCCATCATCGCGATCGCTGTGTCAGGCGTCCATTCAGGAAAGTCGACCCCGCCTGCGCCGGTGATCCCAATCTTCGCCAGCGCGTCTGTGTAGATGCGCGGCAACATATGTTGGTGGACATCCACTTTTTTGATTGTTGGTTGCGCCATGGATGGGGTTGCTCCTGCCATAGTGAGCGCGGCTGTCGCCAGCTGCGTTTTGATGAGTGTTCGCCGAGACAACATTGGTTTCCTCCCAAGGTGAGCAGGTCTGCGATTGGCCGATTGAACAGGTGGCCGGGCCGTCAGTCGGCCGGCTCAGCAGCGAGAATGGGGGGCAGCGATTCCAGCGGGTGCCGTGCAGCACTTGAATCATTGCCCCACAGAACTTTCGTCAGAAGGCCGAACAGCGTCTTCAACTCATCCTGAGACAAAGCGCTCCATTGCTCGCGGTGCAGCGCCTTGATGCCGGCTGTCACTTTTCGAAACAGCGCGCGGCCGCTGGCCGTCGTGCGCACCAGCACAACCCGCCGGTCTTCCTCTGACGGAAAGCGCTCCAGATGACCGCCTTTCACAAGTCGGTCGACCAGGCGGGTGACATCGGACGCCCGCGTCAGCAGACCGTCCGTAATCGTGCGCATAGAGACGCCACCTTCATTCTCAATTTCGGTGAGGCAGACAACCCACAAGACCGTGTAGTGCGCCATTGTCATGCCGTCTTCTTTGCAAACCGCCTCAACCTCGTCCGTTAAACGACCCGCCGCAAGGAAGAGGCTGATAAAGGTTTCGCGACCAAGCTGATCCTCTCGTGGCTCGCGAAGTTTCTTTTCGCTCATGCGGCGCTCCTCAATTCACTGCGGCCCAGGATCGACCCCAGCGCGCGCTCAAGTTCAGTAGACGGGGATTGAACCGCACCCAGGCTCCGCCAGGCAACAAACCGGTCTGGGCGAACAAGTATGGCCCCTTCCGGATCGATCTCGCGCTGATTGAGCCAGCTTCCGCGCAGATCGAGATAATCACCATCTGAGAGGCCAATGGATATGCAAGAGAGCTCGATACCCAGAGACTGCGCAACCTGCCCACCGGCATCACGCCAGGCTTGTCCAGTATCTGTAGTGATCAAAAGAAATTGGCCGGGTTGCACCAGATCCAGGGTCGACCGGCGTTGACCGTCTGGGCTTTCCAGCCACGCGTGTGGCAGACAGTGCCCCGGCGCCGTGCTGGCGCGGTAAATTCGCCGGGGATCAGGCGACTCCGTTTGAACGTTCAAGTCCGGAACAACGGCGCTGCCCTCAGCAACATACTCATACCCATATTCGATATTGTGTTCGCCGAATTCCATTGTCTGGGTGGCGATTGCTTTGAACACGTCTCGGCGAAGCACGTCATGTTCGGGCTTGTCATCCCATAAGCGTTCGAGGGCCGCCCAGTTTTCGGCACCACTTGCCTGGTCATCAATACCCAACGCTGCCCCAATGACAAAGTGATTGAGCGCGCTTTCAACCGAGCAGTCCACATTGTTTTGCACGACAGGCTTGCGCTCAGGCTCATAGGAAGTAAGCAGCGAGCTTGCCGCGTTGCCTTGAAGCACCTGCGCCACCTTCCAACAAATATTGTGCGCATCCTGGATCGCACTGTTGAGACCCAGCCCGCCGGTCGGAGGATGACGGTGTGCCGCATCGCCCAGCAAAAAGACCCGGTCTATCTGCAAACGCTGAGCGACAACGCCCTCAAGCGACCATCGCGTAACTTTGTGCACTTCCAGCGGATGATCACCGATGCCCAGCGCCGTGCGCATATCCTGTTCGATGGCCGCATCATCCATTGCCCGTGGATCGTCTACCGGATAGTTGAGGTGGAAAACCCATTCCTCAGACTCCGGACCCCATTTTTCCGGGCCCATCGGAACCAAGACTGACATGGCGGCGATTTCCGGCACCCAGATCCAACGAATGAGCACGTCGGGATCGGTGGCCCAGCGGGACAGGTCCGCCGTCATGTGAATGGAGATTTCTTGCGCGAGGTCGCGGGGACCCTCCATCTCAATGCCGAGTGCCGGTCCGACGGTTCTGCCGCCGTCACAGGCCAGCACATAGGCCGCCCGCACTGTGTATTCATCTCCAGATGTCAGGTCACGAATTTCTGCCGTGACGCCGTCAGCGTCCTGCTGAATCGCCGTTACTTCGTGATTGAATCGCACCATGTCCGGCGCCAGTTCTTCCGCCCGCGCTCTGAGAATGGGTTCGAGGCGGATCTGCGGCAGGTTGGTCGAAGGAAAGGGGCTCGCGGCAATCCAGTTCGGATCGGTATAGCCGGCGCCCCAGGCTTCCAGCTGCCCGATCTTGCGTCCTGCCGCCGCACTGCCGCCAGCAAACCCGGCATACCAGGCCGACGCTTTCATGTTCTCCGGTGGTGTCCCCACCTTGTAGATGGCGTCCGCCACACCCGCGTCGTTAAGGATTTCCATGGCGCGCTGGTTCAGCACATGCGCCTTGGGAAGGTCCGATGTCGTGGGCCGCGCATTGACCAGCAGCGATTTAATCCCGAGTTGCGAGAGCAACATGGAGGCGGTCAATCCTGCGCCGCCGCCACCAATGATGAGAACCGGTACCTGTAGGTCAGCCATATGCAAATTCCTCCGATGAGATGACAATTATATATGTCGGAACATTATTTGTTGCAACATATAAATTTCACAAATCTGACTAGATGTCTGGAATAAGCCGGAAAACAGCCAAAAACAGACGTACTTGCCGCGAAAAGAGGGCGTCCAAAAATTGACACTAAGAATGCCACTTCCTACTGTTTCCGCGGAGAGAGGTCGTGTGGCGGCTGCCCGTCGGACCATCGACAAAGAGTCGATCAGCAACCTCGAGGAGTTAAAAAATGAAGACGCACATTCCCTGGTGGCTGACGCTCATCATCATTCTTGAAGTCTTGCCGATGTTTCTGGGGCCGATAGCCGCATTCAATCTACCTGGATTTTTGGGTGGCTCGGGCGCCGAAGAGATCAACCAGGCAACCTATATATATACGGCGCGAAACCTCGCGGTCGGCTTCGCCTTCATCATTGCATTCATGCTCAAGAGTGCGCCAATGCTCTTTATACTGATCTTTATTCGGCTTATCACCGACTTGATCGATCTGCCGACGATGTTGCTCTTTGATCTCGCGAGCAACACCACCCGTCTCATCGCGATCTTCGTCTTCCTCTACTACATCCCAGCACTCATTGCTTTGCGCTATCTGTGGAAACAGATGCGCCAGGAGAGCGATAAGCTGAAAGATAAGCAGAACGATTACCAGAACGCCGCGCCCGCGTAAGACGCGCACTGAAACAGGTTGAAGCGACATGTTCGAAAGGTTGAGCCTATGAAAAGAACGATCTTGATATCCTTGGGCGTCCTTGTCCTAGTCGCCGTCAGCTTTGCATTCGCCTTAACGCGCAGTGGAGAACTGGTGACCCCGGAGGGAGAAGGGACCATCACCCTTGACGCCGGTACCTTTGAAGCATTCCCGCTCCCGGACTATGCCGCGAAGCACGTCACCGATGACTACAAAAGCTACTTCATCGAAGTGGAGCCAGGCATCAAGATTCACATGCTTGAGGTGGGGTCCGGTTACCCGGTGTTTCTGATGCACGGCAACCCGACTTCGGGTTTTCTCTATCGCAAAGTAGCAGCCGAACTCCCGACAGACCGACTGCGGCTGATCATGCCGACCCTGGTGGGTCTGGGTTTCTCCAGCAAGGTGCCTGTCACCGAGCACACCCTCGACAATCACATCCGGTGGATCAACGCCGCTCTTGCACAACTGCAGCTCACCGAACTGGTCTTTATGGGTCAGGATTGGGGAGGGCCCGTTGGGCTTGGGTCTCTGGCCCGATCGCCCGACCTGCTCAAGGGTGGGGTGATCCTCAACACTGGTGCAAACGCACCGAAGGAAGCTGGCAGCCTATCGACGGCGCATGATATCGCCAAGACGCCATTGGTCGGCGAGCTACTGTTTGAGCGGGTGGTTTCAATCTTTGACCGCCTGCCTGCCACCCAGGGCGACCCTAACTCGATGCCGGCCGAAGTGACGGGGCTCTATGGCCGACCCGTCATAGAGAGCGGCAACGCCAAGGCGCCTTTGGCCATGATGCGCATGGTTCCCAACAACCCGGACGAGCCGAGTGCCGTGCAGATGCGGGAAATTGAACGCTATGTGGAGGGATTGGATATCCCCGTCGAAATCGTTTGGGGCATGAACGATCCGATCTTGGGCCCAGGCCTATCTATGATGAAAGAGAATTTCCCTAAGGCGCCGGTCACGGAGACGGAGGCAGGCCACTTCCTTCAGGAAGAGGTGCCTGAGGAAATTGCCGCTGCCTTGCTGCGCATCGTCGACCAGGTTCAGACGCCAGACGCAAACTAGACCGCCAAGAGGACGCGCGGCCGTCGTGAGCACGACTATCCTTTGGCAGGATCGATCTTGAGAAAACGCAACACCATAAACGATAGCAATTGCCTGCGTCGGAGGAGATGTTGATGGAATTCATACTTGAGTTTTTCAGAGAGTTTAGTGAACAAGCTCAGGGTCTGCCGGATTGGGTCAACATGTGGCTGCGGTTTATGGGCGTTGTCTATTTCACCGGCCTGCTCTTCATCTTCCAGCACTGGGGCGCCCGTTTTGCCGTTGGAATGATGCTCTTTCTCAATGTACCGGCCTCCGCCGTCGTCACGGACGTTACGGGAAACATTGACTGGATCGCTGCCGTCCACCTCGTTCTGTGGCCACCGGTTCTCTATTACCTCGTGACACGCGATGTTTTTGGGCCCAATGCAAAGACTATTAGCCCCTATGGAATCTGGGCCATTGTCATGTCAGCCACGATCGCGATTTCACTTGCCTTCGACGTCTGGGACACCATTCGGCTCATCCTGGGCACCAAGTAGCGCCAGCGCTGAATTAGCAGCGTCGACCCTTCGACGACGCACGCAAAACGTTTAAGCGAGACGCGTTGCGTTCTCTTCGATCCACTCGACAATTCGCTTTTTGCGTTTTTCGGTCGCAACCGCCGTGGCGCCGGCGACCACCTGCGTGAGCGGTACAGCGGCAAGCGCGTCCCGGTAAACGGTTTCCGCATGTTGAAAGGCCGCCGCAATGTCGCACGGTCCGGGACACTCGGCTGGTGAAGCCCCACAAGGCCCGTTCCGACGAATCTCAGTGCAGCGAAAACTTGGCGTGGTGCCTTCCAACGCGGCGGTGATATCCCAAAGAGAAATCGCGTCAGCCTCGCGCGCAAGGCGGTAACCACCCGCCACGCCGCGCTGGGTCAACACCAGTCCTGCCCGGCTTAACGCCTGTAACTGCTTGGCCAGGTAAGGTGCCGGGACACCGAGATAGTCCGCGAGAGACTCACGTGAGAGCGCTGCCCCTGGTGGCAACAGCGCGAGGACCGCGCACGCATGTGCTGCCCACTCAACACCTTTTCCAATCTTCATGCGTAAGCCTCTCTACTCTCCCAACTTTTCACGCAGAGCCGCAACGCGCGCAGCATTTACACCCGCATCAGAATAGCCGACCCGTGAGGCGGACCGCACCTGCACATCAGCTTCGCCCAGGCGAAACTCTACGTCATCGACAAACCCGAAGAGAGAGGAGCCGAACTCAGCCGCCAGATAGGTTTCCTCCTGCGCCGTAACCTTGCCGCCCATTTCCTCAAGCACAGCAGGCAATTTGCCCCACGCGGATGCGCTCAGCGGCGCCACTTTCTTGTCAGCGGGCGCATCGGCTGCGCTGGACACGCAATTGGGTGACGCGGGACAGGCGGCAAGCGTTCCATCAACCAGGCCCAAAGCGGTTCCACCTCGTGACTGCACACCCAGATAAGCGAACGCCCCGACGCCCAACAGCGCCAGCACTGTGAGTCCGATCAGAATATTCTTCAGCAGTTTCATTTTTCGTCTTCCCTATCGTCCATTCTTTAATTAGGATATATTTTATCCGTAATTAAAGTCCAGAGAAAAATACACGGGAAGGCGCAAGGCCACCGCAACAAAAAGGTCGTGAAAATGTTCGAAGAAGATCAACTGCCCAATCATCCATCGCTTGGTCTTGTAGGCCGCGCATTGTTTACGTCCCTCTTCTTTTTGTCAGGCCTCACACATTTCACAAATGTGCCCTACTACATCGACCTCATGCCTGAGGAGATCCCCTTCCAGCTATTTTGGATCTACCTTTCAGGCGTCGTTGAACTCGTAGGCGCGGCAATGATCCTGGCCAATTGGCGACCTCGTCTGGGCGCCTGGCTGCTCGTGCTCTTCATGGTGCCTGTGACCTTTGCCGTCCACGGATATGAAATGATCTATGCGGACACGGAAGCAGAGCGTGTCATGGAGCAGGCGCATTTCTTGAAGGGAATTGCGTTGACCGGCGCGGCACTCCTCATCACGCAGCTGGGTGTGAAGCCGAAGTCCAGGACGGCTTAGCCTTCAGGGTCGCCATTTCCTCTTGCCTGCTCTGACTGCCCGGGCGGACGAGGCGTATTGAGATAGGTGGCGATCCAATGAAAGGCTGTGATGAGCAACAGATCACCCTGCACGTCCATCTGCCGACTTAAGGCAAGGCCTCCGACAAACGCCAACACGCACCATTGCCACCGCCAACGCAGGGTAAAATAGTGCGCGGCGCCAAAAACAAGCGAACTCAGGACGGCCGCCACCCAGAAGGAGGCACCGAGGCCCTCCAGGACCTCAGGAAGGGCGAGACGGAAAACCCACTCCTCCCAGAAGGACAGCGCGCCGAGATAGAGGATCCAGCCAAGTTTTGCGAAGGTCCACCGCCGGTCTATGAACCAAGCATGCGCATTCATAGCCAACAACATCAGGACAAACGAGATCACATAGAGATCGACGTTATTGATCCCCCTCTGGAGACTGTCACCGAATGCGATCTGCAGACCGGGGACGACGATACAAATGAGTGCGAGGATTAGGCCGGGAAGGCCATGCCGAAGAAACACTTCACGGAAGGTGGAGAGTCTGTCACCCGTGAAGTCACTGTCGCGCTGAAGCCGTTGGTTCCTGGAAAGCACTGCGGTACCCGATTTCCTGTATCAATCCATCAAACGCCGCGCTCTGCTTGCCGACGAACGAGGGACAACTTATGACACATGGAATGCCGTTTGTTGACCGTTGAGAAATTAAACATCTCGGCCAAAGGATAAGAAGGTTCAATTTGCTGAGCCGTTTTGGAACGGTGCCGCAAGCACCAACGTCACACCTCCCACCGCAAGCTTGCACATGCGCTTGATTATATGACTCAATCATATATATAGATAGAATGACTGATCGGCTGGAAAATCTTGTCGGCGCATTTGCCAACAACATCGCGGACGCCGTACTTGGTGCCACTCAGGAGACGGCCACCGTTGCCGGTCCGTCAGCGGCGGCATTGGTCCTGATCCAGAACGAACCCGGCATGCCAATCGAAACGCTGCGCGCGGGCCTCGACCTGACCCACGCAGGTGCGGTGCGTTTGATAAATAGGCTGGAAGCAGCCGGTCTGGTTGCACGCAAACAATCCAAACGCGATAGGCGCGCAGTGGCTTTGGTCCTCACCGCAAAAGGGAAAACCAAAGCGCGCGCAGTTCTCGCCAAGCGGCAAACGGTTGTCGCTGCTGGCTTAAAAAGCCTCACCGAGAAGGAGAGAGCGGCTTTAGAACAGATCGTCGACAAGCTTCTTCGCGCGACCGTAGAAGACTTGGCGCATGGGTATGCCATTTGTCGACTCTGCGACGCAGAAGCCTGCAACAAATGTCCAATAGAGGCCGGCTTAGAAAAGTCTTCGGGGTGATCCATGCAAACCACAACAACATTAGAGCATCAGAATGACACGGCTCTTGGAGATCTGAAGAGAAGCACGCTCCCCATTGCTTTCACCTACTCCTTGAGCTTTCTGGAAAACCTGTTTGAGCTCGCCTACCCCTGGGCCATCGGCATTGCAATCAATGGTCTGATCGCTGGGGAGATGAACCTGATATGGCCTCTGATCGCAATCTGGCTGGCCCATACAGGCGTGGGCGCGTTTCGCCAATTCTACGACACACGTTTGTTTTCGAGGCTCAATGCCCGAATGTCTTACAAGACCGTTCGCGACCAGCGCCAAGAGGGCGCTGAGGTCAGTGAAATCTCCGCGCGCGTCGACATGGTGGAGGAGCTGATTGAGTTTCTTGAACACGAGATGCCGGTTCTGCTGGCGCTCGTCGTTGGCTTGGTCGGTAGTCTCGTATTTCTCGCATTCTACGATCTGGGTTCAGGTCTCGTCATGTTGGGCCTAATGCTGCCGATCCTGATCATTAATGCAGTAACGGGCATCCGCGCTTATCGGAACAACATTGAGCTGAATTCTGAGTGGGAAAAACAGGTCGAGGCCATCAGCGATCCCCGACCAAGGCGCTGGCACATACATTTTGGTCGGATGGCGAAGTGGCGCATTCGTTTGTCGGACTTGGATGCAACAAGCTGGTCTCTCGCCGAATTGTTCACGTTGGCAGCGATTGTCATCGTAATCTTCCGGGCCGCTTCGGGCGAGGGCGTGATGGCTGGCGACGTTTTCGCCGTTCTCTCCTATGCCCTTCGAGTGGAGCAAAACCTCGATGAGGTGCCGAGCTTCGTTCAACAGGTTGGACGCCTGGTAGACATTCGCCGCCGCATCAGGAGCGCATCCTAAGGCCGGGACTTAGCTTAGACGTGAGAGGGGTATCCAGCGGGGCAGCGACGCGGCACCACCTCACCTGGTTTCATCTCAGAGATGTTTTGAAAAATTGGAGCGGGCGATGAGATTCGAACTCACGACCCCAACCTTGGCAAGGTTGTGCTCTACCCCTGAGCTACGCCCGCGCTCCGGGCGGGCCGTGGGCCCGCCGAGGGGGGTATATCGCCCATGTGCGCTGGCTTTGCAAGCCCTTATTGTGCCTGACTTTTCCTGTTGAAACCGGCGGGATGCCAGATGCCCGATGGGGCCTTGGCAAGCACACGACTTGCTGGCAAGAGAAGGACATGACGACGCAGAACGAAACAACAAATACAGCCGCGGTCACAGAGCCGGTCAGCAAAGACCAACTGCTGGCCCTGCTGCAGGAATTGGGCATTGCCGCCGACACCATCGATCACCCTGCACTCCACGCGGTTGACGATGCCCAGGCCTGGCGGGCAGCAAACCTGTCCGACCAAAAAGGCGGCTTTTGCAAAAACCTGTTCCTCAAAGACAAAAAGGGAGCACTTTGGCTAGTTGTTACGCTAGAGGAACGAAATATCCGTCTTAACAGTCTGGCCAAACCCCTCGGGTCTGCGCGGCTTTCCTTCGCAAAACCTGAGCTCTTGTGGGAGACGCTGGGCGTGCGCCCGGGCTCGGTGACGCCTTTCGCGTTGATCAACGACAGAGCCCAAAAGGTCCGTCTGATACTCGATGCACCGATGATGGAGCACGAGTGGCTCAACTACCATCCGTTGACCAATGAGGCGACCACCACCATCTCAAAAGCCGACTTTTTAAAATTCATCCGCCATTGCGGCCACGAACCCACTATTATCGACCTGGAAGCGGCGGCGGGCCTTTAAACAGCGCCCATCGACCTATCTTTTTTGCAGACAGAAGAATGAAGGAACCTCATGTCAGATCTGGCAGGCACCCCTGATACGCCCCCAACACCGACTGGTGCAGGCGACTACATCAAGGACACAACAACCGAGACCTTCATGGCAGATGTTGTCGAAGCTTCGCAGCAGGTGCCGGTCATTGTCGATTTCTGGGCGCCCTGGTGTGGTCCCTGCAAACAACTGACGCCGATCCTGGAGAAAGTGGTCAATGCGGCGCAAGGCGCCGTGCGTCTGGTGAAGATGAACATTGATGACCACCCCGAGGTGGCGCAGCAACTGCGCGTGCAATCCATCCCTGCCGTGTTTGCCTTCAAGAACGGCCAACCCGTTGATGCCTTTCAGGGCGCCCTGCCGGAAAGCCAGATCAAACAGTTTATCGAGAAGTTGGCAGGCGAAATCGGACCCTCGCCGGCTGACCAACTGACCGAGATGGGCCGCGAGACCTTCGCACAAGGCCAGCTGCAGGAAGCAGCGCAAATGTTCGCGCAGGCGTTGCAACAGGAAGCGGGTCACGTCGGCGCCATCGCGGGCCTTGCGCTTTGTTATCTGAAAAGCGGCGATGCGGAGCGCGCCAGTCAAACACTGGAACTGGCGCCCCCGGACAAGGTGAACGATCCGGAACTTGCAAGCGTGCGGGCCGCCATCGCGCTCGAAGCAAAAACAGGTGATGTGGGCGAGACCGCAGAGCTCCGCGCAAAGCTTGAGGCCGATCCGAAAGACCATCAGGCCCGCTTTGACTTGGCCCTGGCACTGAATGGGGCGGGCGACCGTGAGGGTGCGGTGAGCGAGCTGCTTGAGATTATCTCCATGGACCGCGCCTGGAACGACGAAGCAGCACGCAAACAACTGCTCGAATTTTTTGATGCCTATGGACCAACGGACGATGTGACCAAGGAAGGCCGCAAACGTCTGTCATCCATTCTGTTTAGTTAAGCCCGAGCCTGCCTTGAGGCGGAGCGCCAAGAGATTGACCCAAAAACTGACAAGGTGAAGATCAAACTGTGAGTGGAAAGTTTCTAAAAGCCAGCGACATCCCATCGCGCATCCCCGTGTTTCCACTTTCGGGCGCACTTCTTCTGCCGCGAACGCAGGTGCCGCTGAATATTTTCGAACCTCGTTACCTGCAAATGATTGAAGACGCCTTGGGCGCTGAACGCCTTATTGGAATGGTTCAGCCCTCTGTCGCCGCCGCGTCTACAAATGCCGGCATTGTCGAAGCAAAAGTGCGGCTCCATACCGTTGGCACGATTGGGCGCATCACCTCCTTCATGGAAACCGATGACGGCCGTTTTCTGATCACCCTCACAGGTCTCTGTCGTTTCCGCATTCGCGAAGAACTGGATACGGTAACGCCTTATCGCCAGTGCTTTGTCGACACGGAAGAATTCGAAGGCGACCTCAAGGCAGGGCTTGGCGAGGAAAACGTCTCCCGCGAACGCCTGCTGGAAATCTTGAAGCAATATTTGGAGACCAATGGATTGTCTGCGGACTGGGGAGCGATTAAGAACGCCTCCAACGAAAGCCTCGTCAATTCCCTGTCGGTGATTTCGCCCTACGGGCCCGACGAAAAACAGGCGCTACTGGAAGCCGAAACGTTGGAAGACCGCAACCAAATGCTGATCGCATTGACAGAGATAGCACTGGCCCGCGACAACACCGACGGCGGCTCAACCGTCCAATAGACTATAATTAACTGGAAACACCCGCATCATGTCCGAACCTACTTCGACGCCCCCTGCCAACATTTCGCCAGCCGTTGATCCAAAACTGCTGGAGATCCTGGTCTGCCCCGTCACCAAAGAAACGCTGCACTATGACCGGGACGCGCAGGAACTGGTGTCTGAAGGCGCCGGGCTCGCCTATCCCATTCGCGACGGCATTCCCATCATGCTGCCCGATGAAGCACGGCAGCTTGGATGACCGGCGAAAACGCAAAGGCTGATCCAGGTCGCCCGTGGCCCACAGAGCTCCGCTTGTCAGAACAGGGACGTCTTCTGACCATTTCCTTTGACGACGGCAGCCGCTTTGATCTGCAGGCGGAATATCTCCGCGTGGAAAGCCCCAGTGCGGAGGTTCAAGGCCACGGCGCGGGTCAGAAGAAAACCGTGCCCCAAAAACAAAACGTGACCATCACCGATGTGGAACCCGTCGGCAATTATGCAGCGCGACTGCTCTTCAGCGATGGGCACGACAGTGGCCTGTTCACCTGGGATTACCTCCACGAGCTCGGGCGTGAGTATGAGGCAAAATGGGCGGAATACCTGGCTAGGCTCGCAGAGGCAGGCCTTTCGCGCTGACATATTCGGTCCGCATCAGGATCAATCGGTGAATATCTTTCACACCGCGACAGTCTGCCGCAGCGCAATTGTTTACCATCTTCGTCTAGAAAGCGCCGTTCGTCACGCGCGCGGAGACGCCGGACGAACCAATCAGTAGAGGGTTGAGGAGCGGAGGCACCACGTGTGTGCCCTTAGGCAGGCTGTGCGCATTGCGCTGGCCAAGTGAAGTGTCCGTGCGTCCAGTCGGGACTTGCGGATGAGTTGGTTGAAACTTTTGGGGGGATACGAAAGTGATACATGCAGGACGCAGTAGACAACAATCACGGATTTACGTCCCGGCAGGCTCAAGAATTGACGGCTTACTGGGACAAGCTGGCGCAACAGGCCGGAGGCATTCCGCCGCGCACCGCGTTTGATCCCATCGCCATCCCCAACGTGCTGCCGTCAGTGTTCCTGATCGAACGCCTTGATGCAGACACCTTGCGGTTCCGGCTGCTGGGAACAGATTTTGCGGAACGTGGCGTGGTCGATCTGACCGGCAGCGTGCTCGAACGCAGACAGGTCGCGGAAGATGGCTCGCCCATCTTCGCCGTGCTTGACCGTGCCCTCGACACGCCCTGCGGACTCCACCTTCTGGGGGTCGAACAAAGCGAACAGGGTCGCGAGTCCCTGGTCGAATATGTCGCGTTCCCCCTTAACGACGAAGACGGCAGCACACGCTTCGTGGTGGGAAGCGCATCGCCACTCGCAACCTTGGGATATGAAGATGAGGATCTAAGGTTCGGGCCGTTGAGAGAGGTAAGGGATCTGCGCGAAATCCCTTTGACGTTTGCGGACGACCGCGACTAGAGCGGTTCGCCTTTCATCAACCTCGGAAGATCGCCAACCCCGCCGCCTGCCAGACGCATGAAAAACCGGCGGGCAGGGCCGATCCGGTTGACGATCCCAAGCCCCACGTCGCGGAGCAGACGAAGCGGTGCCACATCATTTGAGAAAAGCCGGTTGAGCCCGTCGCAGGCCACCGCCAGAGACACATTGTCAAACCGCCGCCAACGCTGATACCTGTCGAGCGTTGCCAAGGCCCCGATATCAAGACCGACCCGACGTGCATCAACAAGCACATCCGCGAGCGCCGCAACATCCCGCAGTCCAAGATTAAGTCCCTGGCCCGCAAGCGGATGGATCCCATGCGCCGCATCGCCCGCAAGCGCAATCCGTGGACGCACATAGTCTCGCGCCAATTGCAGGCTGAGCGGATAGGACCATCTGGGACCGACGGGACGCATCTCGCCGAGATAAGGCCCGAAGCGTTTCGCGCATTCAGTTGTGAAACCCTCATCGTCAAGACCCAGCAACGCGTCCGCGAGCTCCGTCTCCTCAGTCCATACCAGCGACGAGCGATTACCGACTATGGGTAGGACCGCGAACGGACCGCTCGGCAGGAAATATTCCTGCGCCACACCGTCATGGGGGAGTGCGTGTTCAACCGTGGTGACAATTCCTGACTGACCATAGGACCAGCCGACCGTCTGAATATCTGCTTGGCGGCGGATCTGCGAGTTCCGACCGTCGGCGCCGACCAGCAGGGCGCCCTCCAGAACCGGGCCCGACTCCAGGGTGACGGTGACATGTGATGGCGCGACGTCAAATGAGACGATTTTGTCCGGCGCCATCAACGTGATGCCGTCGGCGCCCGCGAGCGCTTTGCGAAGGGCTACGCGCAAATGACGGTTTTCAACCATCACGCCAAGCGGCGCATCCCCAATTTCCTTGTGGTCGAAATGCAGAAAAAGCGGTGCGGCCGTTTCACCCGGGCGGCCGTCCGTTACAACAATATCATTGATGGGCTGCAGCTGGCCGTCCAGATGCTGCGCCACACCGAGCTTGTCGAGCATGCGGAGCGAGGCGTCGGCAATCGACGAAACGCGGCCATCGAAGGCTGGATCCACATCCACGGCCGGGTCGAGCGTATCAACCACAGCGACTTGGAGTCCGCCTTGCGCCAGCGCCAGAGCCAAAGGCAGCCCTGTCAGCCCGCCTCCGGCAACAATCACGTCATATTTTTCCGCGTCAGAATTCATGGGCGCAAGGTCCATCGGATTGGCCCAAAAGTCCAGTTGCGCCAGTGACGCAGGAACCAAATCGTTTCCCCTTGCACGCACCGCCGCCGCCCGCTAGGCTTCGATGACAATTTGTCAGTTTGAGATCAAGAGGAGGAGCTTGTGGCCGAACAACACCAGGATGACACGTCGCTGCCCAATGGCATTTCCCTGACGGCGCTGGACCAAACCTACCGTGAGGACATTCACCAGGTGCTGGACAGGCTGCGGTCTGAAGCCCCTGTGCATGAAGATACCGAGCTAGGGCGGATCATTCTCACCCGTCACGACGATGTCCGTGGTCTCTTGCGCAACCGCGACTGGGGGGTCGACCCGCGCAAGTCCAGTCCCGACTCCTATGTGCGCCTGATCACAGGTACCAACACACCGGAAGGCATGGAAAACTATCAGCCTTCCATGTTGTTTCTCGATGATCCCGACCACAAGCGTCTCCGCGCCCTGGTGAGCCAGGCCTTCAACCCCCGCGCGATTGAAGCCATGCGCAGCAGGACCGAAGAGATCACCAAGGCCCTGCTTGATGAAATCGACGGCCGCGCCGAGATCGATCTCATCGCAGACTTCGCAGGCCCCCTGCCAACGCTGGTGATTGCGGAAATGCTGGGCGTCGCCCTTGAAGATCGCGATCACTTTAAGCGTTGGTCAGACGATTTAAATTTCAGTTTCGATCCGATCCGTGATGAGGAGACCAATAGGCGCATCGAAGAATCTGGCGAAGCCATGCAGAGCTACTTCGACAAAACAATTGCGACGAGACGAGCCGAGCCCAAGGACGATCTCATCTCCGACCTCATTCGTGCTCAGGAAGAAGAAGACAGCCTCAAAGATCACGAGATCATGTCCATGTGCACACTGCTTCTGATCGCAGGCAATGTGACAACCACCGACCTGATCGGGAACGGACTCTACGCACTTCTGACGCATCCAGATCAGATGAAAAAGCTGCAGGACGATCCGTCGATGATCGAAAATGCCGTCGAAGAGATGTTGCGCTTCGACAGTCCGGTCACGGATAGCGCGCGGCTGCCCTTTGCAGATGAAGTAATCGATGGCTGCCCGGTAAAGCAGGGCTACACCACTTATACGTCGCTCGCGGCCGCCAACCACGATCCGAGCGTCTATCCCGACCCCCACAAATTCGATATTGAACGGGAAGATACACACCACCAATCTTTTGGCGGCGGCATTCATATGTGCCTTGGCGCACCACTCGCGCGTCTTGAGGCGCAGATCGGCATCAACGCCTTCCTGGCCCGCTTTCCAAACGTGCGCTTAAGCGAGACCCCCGGCAAACGTCGACACTTGCCATCCTTCCGCGGCTTTGAAACATTGCCGGTCAGACTTTGATCGATCCGGGTCTCGCTCTCGAGGCGCGGTGAACAACAAACCGGCGGTAGAGCAATGAGTGAAGATTGGGCGCACCAGCCTGCCCTGGCGCTTGGCGCAGCGATCGACAGTGGCCGTGCGGACCCGCGCGACATCACAGATTATTTTCTGCATCGGATCGCCGACGAGGATAAGGATCACACCGTCTATGTCCGTGTGACCGAGAAACGGGCCCGACGCGAAGCCTCTGATGCAGCCGAGCGCGCCAAAACAGGCTTCCGGCGCTCTCCCCTCGACGGTGTGCCGCTTTCCTGGAAAGAACTGTTTGATGTGGCCAGTGAGCCTTCAACCGCCTGCTCAAACCTGCTGAAAAACAATATCGCCGCCAGAGACGCGCTGACCGTCGACCGCCTGTCGCGCGCCGGCACTGTTCTGCTCGGCAAAACGACCATGACCGAGCTCGCCTTTTCAGGTCTTGGGATCAACCCAATTTTCGGCACACCCGTAAATCCGCACGATCCAGATTTAGCACGGACACCGGGAGGTTCCTCGTCGGGCGCTGGCGTCTCTGTCGCAAAAGGCCTCGCCGCAGCCGCCTTGGGAACAGATACCGGCGGATCGGTTCGGATCCCGGCGGCCTGGAACGGGCTCGTCGGCCACAAGACGAGTTGGGGCCGGGTGCCCTTGCAGGGAACCGTGCCGCTCTCACCGTCGCTCGACACCATTGGGCCGCTCACCCACACCGTCGCAGACGCCGCAACACTCTTCTCGCTTTTAAGCGGCGCGAAGGCCGATATTCACAATGTCTCGGTGAAAGACCATGCGGTCCTCGTGCCAGATAACCTTGTCTTTGATGGTCTCGACGCCGGCATTGCCAAAACCATTGATCAGGCGATCCATGACCTTGGCGCGAAGGGCCTTCGCATCGTCCACAAACCACTGCCGTCGCTGGATGAGATCCAGAGCCTCGCCTGGCAGGGAGCAAGCATCTTAATCGCGGAAGCCTATGGCCTCTGGGGCGAACAGGTCGAGAAGGGCGAGAATGACATGTTTGCCGCCGTCGCCTCTCGCTTCAAGATGGGAAAGCACGGCACCGCATCGAGCCTCGGCGCCGGTCTTCTACTGCGCGCGGAAATTCAGAGGCGCTATGCAGAGGAGACGGCAGGCTATGACGCCGTCTTGATGCCCACGGTCGCCATCTCGCCGCCGGAAATTGCGCCGCTCCTGAGCGATGATGGTGCCTATGGGCAAGCCAACAATATGGCGCTGCGCAATACGACACTGGGCAATCAGTTGGGGCTCTGTGCCTTGACACTCCCCATCGGATCAGACGCCCTCGGCCTGCCCGTCGGCCTGATGATCCAGGCGGCGCCCGAAAAAGATGAATTGCTGCTCCGCCTTGGGCGAGCGATTGAGATGGCGCTGTCCACCTGAGCGAGGCACAAAAAACCCCGGCACTTATGCAAGCGCCGGGGCTGAAACAATCCGTCAGCGGATTATTCTGTCGGGATCTGCAGCGCCCGGTCTTCCGTCGCGCGCTTCACGATATAGGCGTAGATGTCGTCAACTTCGCTTTCGGTGAAGAGATCACCGAAGCTCGCCATCCCATTATCCGCCAGCATGCCGTCAATCACGATCGCCTTGAAGTTCTCGTGAACCGCCGGTGACATCCGGCGAAGATCCGGCAACACACCGCCGCTCACAGCCAACGCGCCGTGACAGAGCGCACAGCTTCCCATGAAGAGGACCTCTCCATTGGCGATCTGTTCATCCGTCGCCGTGATCTCCGGCTGCGGCGGGATCGTCAGATCGCGAAGCGCCAGCTCCGGCAGTTCTTCCGTGCCATTGACCTTGAAGACCAGCAGACGACCGTCGTTGGAATATTTCGCCGCCGCGGACGTGCGTGCATCGCCGGACGCCAGCGCGACGCCGCCCCAGCCCGCCATCACGGCGAGATATTGCTCACCGTCGACTTCATAGGTGATGGGCGGCGCCACAATGCCGGTCTGAATATTCGCTTCCCAGAGGACAGTGCCGGTATCGGCGCCATAGACGACAAAGCGCCCATCGCCTGTCCCTTGCGCCACCAGATTGCCCGCTGTGGTGAGCACACCGCCATTGAGGTTGGCAGGCATCTCAATCACCCAGCGCTCTTCACCCGCGACCGGATCCCAGGCTTTGAGATAGCCGCGGTCAATAGGAAGTTCTTCGAGAGAGTTGATGGCATCAATATAGTCCTGCCAATCAAGGCCGGTGTTCCACCAATTGGTGCGAACCGTATAGTCCTTGTCATCCCGCCATTCCCGCGCGAGCGAATAAATGCCGGCGATCTCCATGGTGGGAATGTAAACAAGACCCGTGTCCGGATTGTACGCCATGGGGTGCCAGTTATGGCCGCCATTGGCGGACGGCAACACAAACTGTGTGGAGCCTTCATAGCCGAGCGCCGGGTTTTCCACCGGTCGGCCTGTTTCCAGATCTACATGGCTCGCCCAAGTTACCGTGATGTACTTCTCTGCGGAGAGAAGTTCACCCGTCACCCGGTCGATCACATAGAAGAAGCCATTCTTCGGCGCCTGCATCAGCACCTGACGGGTCTCTCCGTCAATCTCCAAGTCAGCAAGAATAATGTGCTGCGTCGCTGTGTAGTCCCAATTGTCGCCAGGCGTTGTCTGGTAATGCCACTTCAGCTTGCCCGTATTGGGATCAAGCGCAAGGATCGAGGAGAGGTATAGATTATCGCCGCCACCTGGGGAGCGAATTTCGCGGGTCCAGGGCGATCCATTGCCGACACCAACATAAAGAGTGTCGAGGTCCGGGTCATACGCCATGGAGTCCCAGGCCGTGCCACCGCCACCGACTTCCCACCAGCGACCGCCTTTCCAGGTATCAACCGCGACTTCGAGTTCGGGATGTTCAAACCCGTCTGCCGGATTGCCGGGCACCGTATAAAAGCGCCAGAGCTGTTCGCCGGTCTCCGTGTCATAGGCGGTGATGTATCCGCGGACACCAAACTCACCACCGCCGTTACCGATAATGACTTTGTCATTCACGATGCGCGGCGCGCCGGTAATGGTGTAGGGCGCACCGGGAATAGTATTCACCTCCCAGTGCACAGACCCGTCTTCAGCATTGAGCGCAAACAAGCGGCCGTCAAAGCTCGCCACATAGACACGGCCCTTCCAAACAGCCACACCGCGATTGACGATGTCGCAACAGCCGTATCGCGCCCATTCGCCTGGCACTTCAGGATCAAAATCCCAGATCTCTTCCCCTGTTTTGGCGTCGAGCGCATGAACCACACCCCAGTTGCCTGTGGTGTAGAGCTTGCCGTCGACCACGATGGGGCTGGCTTCCAGGCCTCGAACCGTCCCTGTACTGAACGACCAGGCAAGGCCGAGCTCGCTCGCATTCTGATCATTGATTTGCGTTAGAGGAGAATAGCGCTGTTCTGAATAGGTGCGCCCATGGGCGAGCCAACTGCCGGGCTCGCTGTCTGCATTGATGATGCGCGCGCCATCAATATCCCCGGCAGGACGTGCAGCCGCCACCGCTGGGACTTCCTCTGCCGGCGCTTCCGCCGTCTCACCCCCAGATACAGGCGCCGCATCTGGCAGGCTCGTCGTATCCACCTCATCACCGCCGCCTGCAAACTGCATCACAACGACGGCTGCAATAACCACCCCGGCAGCCCCGTTCACCAGAACCGGCCACTTCTCCCGCAAAAAGTCCGACATGCGGTCTCCATCCCTAATTGTTTGTTTGATGAGAGCTGTGGACCAGCTCTTCCTCCTCAGAATTGGCGGAAAGTGTACCTCAATCCGCCCAAACTGGAAATGCGGAGTATGACTCTGCATTCGCCCCAAAGGGTCTGGCGTTCGATGTGCATAAAAAATGAGCAGAGACGATCATCTGGTTATATTTTGTGCACATTTCGCCTGATCTTGATGCTTCCAGAGTCAGGGCAAGCTCAAAACATAAGCAGAAACAGCGAGTTAACAGAAAGTTGACAAAACGGCACGCTTCTTGACTCCCCTTTGCGCACGGACCAGTCCGCATCCGTGGAATCTGGACCTTCATTGCTCCCCTGAAAACAAAAGCCAGGGGGCTGGGAACAGGAGCCACGCGAAAGCGGGCCCTACTAACAAAGGGGAAGAACCTGATGAAACTCGTAATGGCCATCATCAAGCCGTTTCGCCTTGATGCTGTGCGCGAAGCGCTCACAGCGGAAGGTGTGGAAGGTTTGACTGTCAGCGAGGTGAAGGGTTTCGGTCGCCAAAAAGGCCAGACGGAAATCTATCGCGGTGCTGAATATGCCGTGAGCTTCGTACCGAAGCTGAAGATTGAAGTCGTGGTCAAGTCTGAGCAATCAGACAAGGTCGTCGAAACCATCATCACTGCCGCCAAGACAGGCCAAATCGGCGACGGCAAGATTTTTGTGACACCAGTAGATCAAGTCACGCGAATCCGCACCGGTGAAACCGATGCGGACGCTCTATAGGAGAGAGCTGATGATAAACAAACTAATGAAATTTGGGGCAGCTGCTCTTCTTGGCCTGACAGCCATGAGCGTACCAGCCCTCGCAGAAGATGAAGCGTTGAGAGCAGGCGAAGCAGCCTACATCTTCAACACACTTCTGTTCTTGATGGCCGGCTTCCTGGTCATGTTCATGGCAGCTGGTTTTGCCATGCTCGAAGCAGGGATGGTGCGTTCCAAGAACGTTGCGATCCAATGTACGAAGAACATCTCGCTCTTCTCAGTAGCGGGCATCATGTACTACCTCGTTGGCTACAACCTAATGTATGACGGCGTTGACGCCGGTTACATCGGTTCGCTGTCACTTTGGGGTCCTGATGACTCAGCCGCTCTGGCAGACTCACCAAGCTTCGGCGAAGGCAGCGGATACGCAGCCGCTTCCGACTGGTACTTCCAGATGGTGTTCGTGGCAGCAACCGCTTCGATCGTTTCCGGCACGCTCGCCGAGCGCATCAAGCTGTGGCCTTTCCTTCTCTTCACTGTAGTTCTGACCGGCTTCATCTACCCAATCCAGGGTGCATGGCAGTGGGGCGGCGGCTGGCTCTCAGAAATGGGCTTCTCAGACTTCGCTGGTTCTACAATCGTTCACTCAACAGGTGGTTGGGCGGCTCTTGTCGGCGCGATCGTTCTGGGTGCACGTCATGGCAAGTACGGTGAAAACGGCGAAATCAATGTGATGCCTGGCTCGTCCATGCCGCTCGCTACATTGGGTACCTTCATCCTGTGGCTCGGCTGGTTCGGCTTCAACGGTGGTTCGCAGCTGGCACTCGGCTCTGCATCCAACGCGGTCGACGTATCGCAGATCTTCATCAACACGAACATTGCTGCCGGCGCTGGCGTTGTTACAGCAATGGTTCTGACACAACTGCTCTACACCAAAGTGGACCTCACCATGGCACTGAACGGTGCGCTGGCTGGTCTGGTGTCGATCACTGCTGAGCCTCTGACACCAACACTCGGCTCTGCCGCGATGATTGGTGCTGTCGGTGGTGCGATCGTGGTTGTCACGGTGCCGCTTCTCGACAAGCTGAAAATCGATGACGTGGTTGGCGCGGTTCCAGTCCACCTGTTCGCAGGTATCTGGGGCACGATGGCCGTACCGCTCACCAATTCAGGCGCGAGCTTCTACACCCAGGGTGTAGGCGTGGTCTCCATTGGTGCCTTCGTAGCACTTGCAAGCCTCGCCTTCTGGCTGGCTCTGAAGTTCACCATCGGACTGCGGGCAAGCCAGGAAGAAGAGATCGCAGGTCTCGACAAATCTGAGATTGGCCTCGAAGCCTATCCAGAGTTCGGTTCCGGATCACAGCGCATCTAAGGCGCTTGGTCTGACACAAACTGCAACGAGTACATGCAGTCAGTCAGGGCCACTTGAGTATCAGTGGCCCTGGCATTCCTCCCAAAGCTAGGGCGTCAGTGCTGCAGCCACCAACTCCCGCAGCATTGATGCCTAACTGGGATCCAGGTCACCCCCGATCTGGATCCCTCTTTTTTGCCCAAAGCCAATCCAGCCCACGCGCGCCCCGCACCGCGTCCGCCAGCTTGTCGGTACGAGAAATTCCCCGCACTCACAGCAGATTGGCGTCCTAAACCCCACTTGAATTGCCTAAATTTCGGGCGCGCCTAAGTGGCAATCAGCACAAATAGTGAGCAAAATCATCGCTGCCCAGAAATCCAGCACTTGCCGGGTTTGCCGCCAAGTTGCTGATTCTGAAGGCAATCCCAAAATGCTCGACAGATGGCACGAGGTTTGATTGGGTTAACAATGAGTTAACGCGTGAGGGGGTCTTGCGCGTCTACTTTTTTGTCCGCCGGATGCCGAAAAAACGGGCACGGCGGACTTCCCCGTTCTGGGGGACATGGGGCTCACACCGGGTCGCATGGGTGGCAACGGAGGCAATCTGATGGAAACCGCTTCAGCTGGTGGTGACGTATTTTTCTTGTTGATGGGGGCAATCCTCGTCTTCGCAATGCATGCAGGGTTCGCATTTCTTGAGGTTGGCACGGTCCGCCACAAGAGCCAGGTGAACGCGATGGTGAAGATCATCGTGGACTTCGCCATCTCCACCCTGACCTATTTCTTTATTGGCTACTCAGTCGCCTATGGCGTCGACTTCCTGGTGAGCGCTGCCGTGCTTCAGGGCGATGCGACGGCCGAGGGCTACGAATTTGGACCGCAGGGCGTCAGCCTTGTGAAGTTCTTCTTCCTGCTTACTTTCGCAGCCGCGATCCCGGCTATTATTTCCGGCGGCATCGCAGAACGCGCAAAGTTCTGGCCACAGGCATTTGCCACGGCGGCAATCGTAGGCTTCGTCTATCCCTTCTTTGAAGGCATCATCTGGAACGGCAATTTCGGCGTCCAGGCCTGGATCGAAGCAACCTTCGGCGCGCCCCTGCATGACTTTGCAGGCTCGATTGTTGTGCACGGGGTCGGCGGCTGGCTGGCCCTTGGCGCTGTTCTCATGCTTGGACATCGCAAAGGCCGCTACACGCCGGACGGCAAACTGATCGGCTTCCCGCCATCATCCGTTCCCTGGCTGGCACTGGGTTCCTGGTTGCTCTGCATCGGCTGGTTCGGCTTCAACGTCATGTCCGCACAGTCGCTGGAAAGTATTTCCGGGCTTGTCGCCATGAACTCCTTGCTCGCTATGGCAGGCGGCATTCTGGCGGCGTTGATCGTCGGCAAGAACGATCCGGGTTTCATCCACAACGGCGCGCTCGCAGGCCTCGTCGCTGTCTGCGCCGGTTCCGACATTATGCATCCGATTGGCTCGCTGGCTGTTGGTGCCGGTGCCGGTGTGATCTTCGTGGTGCTCTTCGACATGTGTCAGAACAAATGGAAGATCGACGATGTGCTCGGCGTATGGCCCCTCCATGGGCTCTGCGGTGTCTGGGGTGCCGTTGCAGCTGGCGTGTTCGGCACGGAAGCGCTCGGCGGTCTGGGCGGCGTGACCTTCATGGGTCAGCTGGCCGGCTCCGTAATCGGTGCGGGCTACGCCTTCATCATGGGCCTGATTGTCTATGGCGCCCTGAAGGCGGTCATGGGCATCAAGCTCTCGGAAGAAGAGGAAGCGGTCGGCGCCGACCTGGCGATCCACAAGATTGGCGCCAACCCGGAGGCAGACGTGACCCCACGCTGATCTAAAAATTGTCTCCAGGGAGGAGATGAGGGGAGCGGGCACCTGATGACGATCAGGTGCCCGTTTTTCGTGAGCTAACCAACATGGTTAACAAGCGGTTAACAAAAGCCTTCCAAAACCGGTGCTAAGCACCTGCTTTTTAACAGGTTTTCGGAATTCCGACTCTAGACGCAGCGCCGAGCTCATGGTTAAGATCAGCCCATGAGTGACCGTTTCGCAGATATGCCCGATGGGCCCTTCGCCCAGCTCAATACCCTTCTGGACGGCGTGCAGCCGGGCCAGGAGCCCATCATGCTGAGCATTGGCGAGCCGCAGCATGCGTTTCCCGACTTTGTCTCGGACGTGCTGCGCGCCCATGAAAAAGACTATGGCAAATATCCACCCATCATCGGCACCACCCCGTTTCGGGACGCCGCCGCCGGATGGCTTGCCCGGCGCTATAACCTGGCCCCAGAAGTCCTGGAGCCAGATGCCCGCATCCTGCCGGTAAACGGTACCCGCGAAGCGCTGTTCAATCTGGCGCTTGTTGCCTGCCCGACAGAGAAAGCAGGCAAGCAGCCAGCCGTGCTCATGCCCAACCCGTTTTATCAGTGCTATGCCTCTGCTGCGATCGCGGCGGGTGCCGAGCCGCACTACATCGCAGCGACGCCCGAGAATGGGTTCCTGCCAGACTTTGACGCGCTCGACTCAGACCTTCTGGCCCGCACCGCCATGATCTATTTTTGCTCGCCCGCCAACCCACAAGGCACGGTCGCGCCACTGGATTACCTCAAAGGTCTGATCACGCTGGCGCGGGAGCATGACATCACCCTGGTGATCGATGAGTGCTACGCCGACATCTATGACAAAGAAGAGCCTCCCGGCGGCCTTCAGGCTGCACTGGATTTGGCGGTGCCAAAGTCCGGCGATGTGTTTGAGAACATCATGGTGTTTCACTCGCTCTCCAAACGCTCCAACTTGCCGGGTCTGCGCACTGGTTTCTGTGCGGGCGACAAAGCACTGATCAATCGCTTTCGTGCCTTCCGAAACATATCGGCGCCGCAAACGCCCTTGCCTGTTCTGGCGGCGGCCACCGCATGCTGGAACGATGACGCCCATTCAGCCGAGAACCGTGCGCGCTATCAGGTAAAGAACGATATTGCCGAACGAATTCTTGGCAATCGCTTCGGCTTCTACCGTCCAGCCGGCGGCTTCTTCCTGTGGCTTGATGTCGGCGACGGCGTGACCGTCACCAAACAGCTTTGGGCAGAAGCAGGCCTCAAAGTCCTGCCGGGTGCCTATCTCGCGCGCGATGACGCCACCCTTGCCGACAAGAATCCAGGCGCCCGCTTTATCCGCCTGGCTTTGGTGCAAGAAGAAAAGACAATTGAAGACGCATTGACCCGCCTCACAAACGTTTTGAGCTAAGGGGAACACCATGGCCCTCGTTCGATCCATTCCAAACCCAGTCAACTATCTGCCGATGGGTGTGCGCGTCTTTGTTCGCCATCGCATGGCGGAGATCATCGGCCTGACGCTTCTGGCCCTGGCGGGGTTTCTGGCGCTGGCGTTCGCAAGCTGGTCCGCCGCCGATCCCAATTGGAATCAGGCAACGGGTGCCCCTCTTCAAAACTGGATGGGAAGCAGTGGCGCGGTCACCGCCGACCTCACCTATCAGCTCTTAGGCCTTGCAGGTCTATTCCTGGTGCCGCTGGCGGGCATTTGGGGGTGGCGATTGCTCACCCACACACCCGTTGACCAGGTGCGACGACGCACCCTTGTGGGCGTGCTGGCGCTCGGCGTTCTGGCGCTCCTCGCAAGTGTCCTCCCCACCACCGCAAACTGGCCGCTCACTGTCGGTTTCGGCGGCGTGATTGGCGATGCGCTCGCGGCCCTCACCGCTGGCAATTTGGGTATTCTCATTGGTGACGCACCGGCACATGCGCTTGTGGGTGTCATAGCGCTCGGCCTCGCGCTGTTTCTGATCAGCTATGCAAGTGACATCAGCATCGATCAAGTGTCCGAACTCAGATGGCAGATTGTCGATGCCTATTACGATTGGGCAGACAATCGGGCGGAGCTGCGCGCCATCAATGCCGATGCGGAACCAAGTCGCCTCCGCATCTTCTGGTATGCCGCAAGCGATCGCGTCACCGGATTGGTAGAACGCTTCCGAAAAGAACCGGATTGGGCGGACGAGGAAGACGAGCTCATCGAGGAACCCAAGGTGGCCCCTCGGCGTAGACTCGCCGTTGAGCGCGAAATGCTCGACGAGCCGGAAGAGCCGCGCCGCCGTCAACGCCGGGTGCCCGTGCGGCGGTCTTCGAAGAAAACCAAACCCAGCAAGCGCGCCAAGGCTGAGCGCGAGCCTATGCTGGATCTGCTGCCGGCGGAAGATTTCGATTTGCCCGCCTTGTCCATTCTGAACGCGGTGAAGCGCCAGGCCGCCGACGAAAGCCTGTCAGACGAAGCGCTTCAGCAAAACGCCCGGTTATTGGAAGGCGTGCTGGATGATTTCGGCATTCGCGGTGAGATCATCAATGTCCGACCCGGACCCGTGGTGACACTCTACGAATTGGAGCCAGCGCCCGGTATCAAATCCTCTCGCGTGATTGCCCTTGCCGACGATATTGCGCGCTCCATGAGCGCCGTCTCGGCCCGTGTCGCGGTTGTTCCCGGTCGGAACGCAATCGGCATCGAGCTTCCCAACGTGCGCCGCGAAATGGTGGGCCTGAAAGAAATCCTGTCATCGTCGGAATATGACTCGTCCAGCTCCGCGCTTCCTCTGGCACTCGGCAAGAATATTGGCGGCGAGCCCATCATCGCGGATCTCGCCCGCATGCCACACCTTCTGATTGCAGGCACCACCGGCTCCGGTAAATCCGTTGGCATCAACACCATGATCCTGTCGCTTCTTTATCGGATGCGGCCGGACCAGTGCAAAATGATCATGGTCGATCCGAAGATGCTGGAACTCTCCATATATGACGGCATCCCGCATCTGCTGGCGCCCGTTGTGACGGACCCGAAAAAGGCGGTGGTCGCGCTCAAATGGGTCGTCAAGGAGATGGAAGACCGGTACCGCAAAATGTCGAAAGTCGGTGTACGGAATATTGATGGCTTTAACACCCGAATTGCGGAAGCCATTGAGAATGACGAACAGATCATCCGCACCGTGCAGACCGGCTATGACCGCGAGACGGGTGAGGCCATCTACGAAGATGAAGAGCTGAGCCTGGAACGCATGCCGTTCATCGTCGTGATCGTTGACGAAATGGCCGACCTCATGATGGTGGCCGGCAAGGAAATCGAAGCGGCCATTCAGCGCCTGGCACAAATGGCCCGCGCCGCCGGCATTCACATGATCACCGCCACGCAGCGGCCCTCCGTCGATGTCATCACCGGCACCATCAAGGCGAACTTCCCGACCCGGATTTCCTTCCAGGTCACCTCCAAAATCGACAGCCGTACCATCTTGGGCGAGCAGGGGGCGGAACAGCTGCTGGGGCAGGGCGACATGCTCTACATGGCAGGCGGTGGGCGCATCTCCCGCGTGCACGGGCCCTTTGTCTCCGACAATGAAGTGGAGAAGGTGGTCAAGTTCCTGAAGAAGCAAGGCACGCCGGAATATCTCGACGCGGTCACGGAAGAATCCGAAAACGACGACGTGAATGAGATCCTGGGCCTTGGCGCCCCGCAATCATCCGGCGACGATCTCTATGATCAGGCCGTCGCCATTGTCGGCCGCGACAAACGCGCGTCCACCTCCTACATCCAGCGCAAGCTGCAGATCGGCTACAACCGCGCCGCGCGCATTGTGGAACAGATGGAAGAAGAGGGGGTCATCTCCCGTCCCAACCATGCCGGCAAACGCGAGGTCCTGATTGGTGAGCCGGGCGAGGGCGTGCGGTATTAAGGTCGATAGTCAGTTACACTGACACTCGAATTGATAGTATTGCGGGTCCATAGCCGCGGTATTTGTAGCCGTGTCGGGACGACTCGGAACAACGTTAGACGTCACGACTCTCGGAAGGCTAATTTGGGTACTGGGATGATGGTCCCAGAGCGTGGCGCTACAAGCGCTGCCGGTAAATTCAATAAAATACGGCTGTGGACGCGGAATTGTATCGTTTGGGTCGTTAGCGTCTTTGTCTCTGCCATCTAAAATTGGCGAGGCACCACATTGGTTCCAAGCTGGCTCACACTTTCTACCCTCCTCCTCGCCGTCCACTGTTTCAAAATCCTCACAAATTCGCACGGACCCGGTAGGGGTAGAAACAGGAGTGGGGATAACCGGAGGTTCCGGATCGGGGGGCACAGGGCCATCAGGCTCGTTGACGAGCCAGGCGACCACTTCATCGATACCGCCATCAAACCGTTCTGGACCAAACGCAAAACGTGCGACGCCCACAATCAACACAAGCACGAGCAACACGGTAAGAGGGATTCGAACCCACTCAGGAAGCGATTCCAGTGATTGCTTCAGGATCTCCCATATTTCCTTCATACGCGCCCCCATATACAGAAATACCTATTCTGCCATGCGGATTTTGCGAGCACAAATACTGCAACCATCGCCTGATCGTTCACTTCCTAAACCCTTCATCGCCCTTTTCATTCCTTCATTCCGCCACAAAGGTCTCTTATGTTGGCACCCATGAGCGATTTTGGACGAGAAAGCCGGAAAGCGGCACACGCGCGGGCCCGCACCCTGGTGCTGGCCGCCATCGCCGGCGTGGCCATTCTGGCCCTGGCGCTGCTGACGCCGCTCGCGGGCGCCCATGCGACGGCCCTGGCGGCACCCCTCGCGCCCCAGGACAGGGCTGATATTGACCGGATCACCGGCTACCTCAATTCCATCGAGCATCTGCAGGGCGGATTTCTGCAGGTGGGACCGGACGGTTCCATTTCGGAAGGCATGTTTTATCTGCGCCGTCCCGGACGCCTGCGCTTTGAATACGCCCCGCCGACCGAGCTGGTCGTGGTCGCGGACGGCACCTGGGTGATCGTCAAGGAAGAAGACTACACGGCGCAGCGCTATCCCATCGGCGCGACACCGCTCAACCTATTGCTCGCCTCCGATGTCGACCTCGCACGGTCTTCCGACGTGCGGGAAGTGAAGCGGGAGCCGGGCCTGCTGCGCGTGACCCTCGCAGACCCAAGCGGCGAAGCGCCCGGCGATATCACCCTGGTCTTCGACGAACCGCAATTGCAGCTCCGCCAATGGATTGTGCGCGACGCACAAGGGCTCCAAACCACCATCGCGCTCCGCAACATTGAAGGCGGCATCAAAGCCGACAATGCCTTGTTCGTTTTGCGCGATGAACGCCGTCCCGGCGCCCGGCGCTAGCCAAGGCCACGAGCCCTATTTGACAGAATGCCCAAGGCCACGACCGTGGCCCGGCGCCCCTGCGCCGCTCCCGCCCAACACCAAAAAGGGGGCCGTGAGCAAAGCGAACTTGCCGTGAGCGCAGACAAAGACCGTTCGAGTTCTTAAACACTCTGGGGCGCAGTAGCCCCGCCGGCCTTGGCCACCCCTTGACGTTGAGGGGGGGCGCCGTGATAGCCAAGAAGTATGGTCAAAACACGCAAACGCCCAATTGTTGGTATTCCCTGCGACATCAAAATGATGGGCGAGCACCCGTTCCATGCGGTGGGCGAAAAATACATCAAAGCCATCGCGGAAGGCGCGGACTGCACACCCTTCCTGATCCCGGTGCTGCCGGACCCGCTGGACCTGGAAGAGATTTTCGACGCCGCTGACGGCATCTTCCTGACCGGTTCCTGGTCGAACGTGCACCCGAGCGAGTATGGCGGCGAACCGTCGAGGGAAGGGACCCTGCACGACACCCAGCGCGATGCGCTGACCCTGGAGCTCATTCGCCAGACCGTCGACCGCGCCGTGCCGCTCCTGGCAGTCTGCCGCGGCTTTCAGGAAATGAACGTGGCCTATGGCGGCACCCTCCACCCCCACATTCACGAAATTCCGTCCGACGATGGGTTCGAACCCCGCTTCGACCACCGGGAGGGCAAGGACGACCCGCTGGAGGTGCAATATGGCGCCGCCCATGAAGTGACGCTGACCCCGAACGGCAAATTCGCGGCGCTCTTCGGCGCGGAAACCATCCAGGTTAACTCTCTCCACGGGCAGGGGATTGCAAAGCCGGCGGATGTGCTGACAATTGAAGGACGCGCCCCGGACGGCACCGCGGAAGCCCTGTCGCATAAGACAGCGAAGAGTTTTGCGTTGGCCGTTCAATGGCACCCGGAATGGAAGTTCTGGGAAAACCCGGACTCGCAGAAACTGTTCCAGGCATTTGGAGATGCCGTCCGCGAGACCCTCAAATAGAACCACTTAGGTGACCCATGCCAGCCTCAAAGAAGGCCTCCCCGAAGAAACCAACCGCAAAGAAAAAACCCGCGGCGCCCGCTGAACCCGAGCTCAACACAAAAGCCAAGATCGCGAAATGGCTGCGCGACCGGCGCGTGACGGAAGTGGAATGCATGGTCCCGGACATGTCCGGCATCGCACGCGGAAAAATTCTGCCTACGGAGAAATTCCTGGCCGCCGTCGACGGCGACAGCCTGCGCATTCCTGAAAGCGTCTTCGGGCAGACGGTGACCGGCGACTATATCGACGAAAGCGACTACATCCAGTGGACGGAGCCGGATTGCATCCTGAACCCGGACCCGAGCACGCTCCGCATGGTGCCCTGGTATGAGGAACCCACCGCCCAGGTGATCTGCGACGCGGACACGCGGGAGGGGAAGCCCGTTCCCATCTCACCCCGCGGTGTGTTGAAAAACGTGCTGGCGCTTTATGAGGCGAAAGGCTGGAAGCCCATCGTCGCGCCGGAGCTAGAGTTTTATCTCGCCGCCAAAAACCTGGATCCGGACAATCCGCTGGAACCGCCCATCGGCGCCAGCGGCCGTCAGGAAACGGGTCGTCAGTCCTACGGCATCGATGCGGTGAACGAATTCGATCCGGTCTTCGAAGACATGTACGACTATTGCGAAGCCCAGGAACTGGATGTGGACACCCTCATCCATGAAGCCGGGCCCGCGCAGGTTGAGATCAATTTCAACCATGGCGATCCGCTCTCTCTTGCGGACCAGGCCTTCCTGTTCAAACGCACGGTGCGCCAGGCAGCCATCCGTCACGGCATTTATGCGACCTTCATGGCGAAGCCCTATGGCGGGCACCCGGGCTCCTCGATGCATCTGCATCAATCGATCGTGGATACGAAGACCGGCAAGAACCTCTTTGCGGACAAGAAGGGGGAGGACACGGAACTCTTCCACGCCCACATTGCGGGCCTGCAGAAGCATTTGATTTCGGCCATGGCGCTCATCGCGCCGAACGTGAATTCCTACCGCCGTTTCGTGATCTGGAACGCCGCGCCCATCAACACCCATTGGGCAGAAGAAAATAGGACCGTGGGGCTCCGCGTGCCGATCTCTGAAGGCAATGCCCGGCGGATTGAGAACCGCGTCGCCGGCGCCGACGCCAATCCCTATATCGCCATCGCGGCGTCACTCGCCTGCGGCTATCTCGGCATGGTGAACAAGCTCACGCCGTCCAAGCCGAAAGAGGGCAATGCCTATGAAAGCAAATCCCACGCGCTGCCAAGACATCTGCTCGACGCCCTCCTGAAACTGAACGCGAACAAGGAATTGGCGGAAGTGCTGGGCCAGGAATTTGTCACCGTCTACACGGAAGTGAAAATGGTGGAGCACGACGCCTACCAGCAGGTCATCTCCGCTTGGGAACGCGAACACCTATTGCTGAATGTCTAGGAGCATCAGATCAACGGACATGAGCTTGACGCAAGTGCTCCTGACGGTTTTGTGCGCAAGTTTTTTTGTTCTGCTTAGTTTCAACACTGTTGCGGCTGATGACCGTTTACGCGGCTTTTCTCTCGGAAGCAGCCTAAACGAGGCCATCAACACGGCAGAAGGTCAGGGTTTAAGCGTTACGCCTTCAGAGCACTTTGCAGGAATGTGGAACGTTAAAGGCACCGACATCACCTTGTATGTCTGCCAAGAAAAGGTCCTGGGCATTAACGTGAGCAGGGCGGGTAAGTTTGACGATTTCGTAGACACGTTTGAGCGCGCTAAACGTGAGACGCAGAACTACGAGCCTGAACTACAGGTGCTTGGTGTTGATTCTGGAGTAGGGCCAATCCGAACAATTGATACCAGATTTCCTACTGCTGACGGCGGGATTAAGGTTCAGCTGCAAACGGTAAATGGCGAACCCACCTTAACTGAAATTAGATATTTGAGTGAGGAATGTAACCTCCAAGACTCCAATTGAGCGTGGTCTCAAGTCGCGCTAAGCTTCCCTCATGAGACAGGATCACAGCCATATTCCCAGCAAAACCAAGGGCGAGCTCTTGGTTCTCTGCGCGCGCATCGGCTTCAATCCTTAAGGCAATCTCCCGCGGCTTCAGGCCGTCACCAATGTTGTTTCCAAACCATTGATTGAGGGACAGAACCGTCCCGGGAGAAAACAAAATGTCTCAAGCAGCCACACTCTCAAACCAGACCAAACGCTGGCAGGAAATGGATGCCGCCCATCACCTGCATCCCTACAGCACCCATCATGAGCTTGCCGCCAAGGGCGCGCGCGTGATCACCCGCACCGACGGTGTCTATCTCTATGACTCCGAAGGCAAGCGCCTGATCGACGGCATGGCGGGCCTTTGGTGTGTCAATGCGGGCTATGGCCGCAAAGAAATCGCGGAAGCCGGCGCCAAGGCGCTCACTGAGCTACCCTACTACAATAACTTTTTTCAGACGACGAACCCTTACGTGGCCGAGCTCTCGGAAAAGCTCAGTATACTGACACCCGGCAATCTCAATCAGTTCTTTTTTGCAAATTCCGGCTCGGAGGCCAATGACAGCGCGGTCAAAATGATCCGCTTCTATTGGAACCTCCAGGGCAAAAAGACGAAGAAAACCATCATCGCCCGCAAACAGGCCTATCACGGCGTCACCATGACGGCGGCCTCGCTCTCGGGCATTCCCTCCATGCATCCGCAGGCCGATCTGCCGCTGCCGGGCTTCACCCATATCGATTATCCCTATTGGTATGGCGAAGGCGGCGACAGCGACCCAGCCGAATTTGGTTTGAAGGTCGCGCAAGCGCTGGAAGCGAAAATCCTGGAACTGGGCGCAGACAATGTCGCTGCCTTCTTCGCAGAACCTGTGCAGGGGGCTGGCGGTCTCATCATCCCGCCGGAAACCTACTGGCCGGAGATCCAGCGCATCTGCAAGAAGCATGATGTGCTGCTCCATGTGGATGAAGTGATCTGCGGCTTTGGCCGCACGGGCAAATGGTTCGGCTCGGAAACATTCAACATTGAGCCCGACAGCATGTCCATGGCGAAAGGCATGACGTCCGGCTATCAGCCGCTCTCCGCCGTGGCCGTCGGTCCACGCATGGGCGATGCCCTCTTCAATGCCGACGAAGAATGGTCCCACGGCTTCACCTATTCCGGGCACCCGGTCGCCTGCGCCGTGGCGCTCGCCAACATCGACGTGATGGAGCGCGATCAGCTGGTAGAAAAAACCGGCGGCGAGATTGGCGACTATTTCCAGTCGAAGCTCGCTGAACTTAGCGATCATGTCCTCATCGGGGAGACCCGCGGCATTGGCTTGCTCGGCGCTATGGAGATCGTGAAAAACAAAGAGACCCGCGAGCGCTTTGACGGCAATACCGGCGGTATCTGTCGGGACCATTGTTTTGAAAACGGTCTCATCATGCGCGCCATCGGCGACACCATGGTTCTGTCGCCCCCGCTCTCCATTACCAAGCCGGAAATCGATGAGCTCTTCGGCCTCGCCGTGAAGGCGCTGGACCTCACAGCCGAGAGCCTCGGAGTTTCCTAAGTCCTAAACAAGGCGCGGACTTGATTGGTGCTCCATTTGAACGATGATTGTCTGTCATGATCTGCTGACATGCGGACAATCATCAGAACAAGGATCGGGCGCACCATGGATCTCGGCAATTTCTCTCTCAGCCTCGCCGTCAAAGACTTGGGCACCTCCCGCGCTTTTTATGAAAAGCTCGGCTTCACTGTCATTGGCGGCGATGCGGACCAAGGCTGGCTGATCCTGCAAAATCCCAGCAGCGCCCCAGGCTGCACACTCGGTCTCTTTCAGGGCATGTTTGACAAGAACACCCTCACCTTCAATCCCGGCTGGAATGCGAAGGGAGAGACCCTTGAGACCTTCACCGATGTGAGAGAGCTCCAGAGACAGCTGAAAGCAGACGGTGTCGCATTCGCGAGCGAGGCAGACGACTCAACGAGTGGCCCGGCAAGCTGCATCGTGATCGATCCGGACGGCAACCCCATCCTCATCGATCAGCATGTTTAGGCGCAAAAACACACCTTAAGGACTATGGCTTCTGGAGGGTTAAGCTCGCGCAAGAGGGCTTGCAAAAACTGGCTGTGATCCAAGGTTTTCGTCAGAATTTCTAGGAAAATCATAGGGTTAACGGCACACCACCCATTTATAAACTGTTAGTGATTTTCGCCAGATTGCATTGAACCCACCCCACCGGAGCCCTATTTATAGACCCAGACAGGCGGAAAACCTGAGGACAACGTCCCCCCAAGCGATCCTCGCGTTAGGTCTTCCGCCCGCCCCCGGCGCCGATCTATCCCCTCTCGGCGCCAGCGCAGAGTAAGCGCATGAACGCCCCGCCAGCCCCCCTTAGGCGGGGCGTTTTCATGTCCGCCCCGCCTAAAAAGCGCTTTCAGGAAAAGTGTGTGCGGTTTTCCGCCCGGAAAGCGCGCCAGGAAATGGGCCGGGGCGTTTTCATGTCTGCTTCTGGCCTGACCTCTTTAGGTGATCCGCCACCCGCGATATAAGAGCCTCCATGAGCATGGACTTTTCGGGGCAGGAGCCCCTCTCTGACGCGGAGCTGGAAGAGCTGGCCCTTGAAATGCCGGCCTTGGCCCAGCTGCGGGACTTTGGGCGCGAGGTCGCCGACATTTCCTGGTTTACGGAACTCGGCACGCCGCTCCGCCGCGAAACGCGCGAGGTGGGTCAGGCCTATCTGGACGCGCTCGGGTTTCCCGATGCACGCCCCGCCCGTATTTCCAGCTGGGAGGACGCAACCATCGCCGCCGAAAGCGGGGACTGGAACGGCGGCGCCTGGGAAGCAGAAGAGGGTCTCCGCGCCGCTCTCTCAACCGACCTGCTCGATGTCTTGAGCGAAGAAGCCTTTGAGATCGGCTTCACCTATGCCGCCTCGGTCGCCGAACCCGCGGTGCGCACTGCAGCCGAAACCGCCGCCAACATTTGGGGTGTGGAGGATATGGAGATCGCCATAGCAGCCGCCGGCGCGGCCATGCAGGCGGTGCACGGCGCGGCGCTTGCCACCGCCATAGGTGCCGAAGAAGACCACCCCTTCCTGTTGCGCCTGAAACTTTTCGAACAAGGCCGCTGGCCCATCGGCGTCGCAGGGCTTACGTTCAACATCTTCTGATCACCGGTCTCTTCTTATCCAGCTTAGACTTGACCATCCGCCCAAGGTCATTCTCGCGAGGCTTCCACCTGTGCCAAAACTAAAAACACTTAAAGTCGCCACCTGGAACATCAACTCCGTGCGCTTGCGCATTGGCAGCGTGGAAAAATTCCTGAAGGAACAAAAACCCGATGTGCTCTGCCTTCAGGAGATCAAGTGCCATAATGATGTCTTCCCGGAAAAGGCGTTCAAGAAAGCAGGCTACGAACACATCGCGTTAAATGGTCAAAAGGCCTATCACGGCGTGGCAACCGTGAGCCGGGTTCCGCTCAGCAACGTTGAGATGCGCGAATTCTGCAACAAGGGCGACGCGCGCCATGTCGCCGTCACGGTGCCCGACGCCGGCGACGTTCGCATCCACAATTTTTATGTGCCCGCCGGCGGCGACGAGCCGGACCCGGAGAAGAACGACAAGTTTGCCCACAAGCTCGATTTCCTGAATGAGATGGAAGCTTGGTACAAAGGCCACAAGAACAAAAAGACGTCCAAGATGGTGCTGGTCGGCGACCTCAACATCGCGCCCTTTGAGCACGACGTCTGGTCGCACAAACAGCTGCTGAAAGTCGTGAGCCACACACCCATCGAAGTGGAACATTTGGAGCGGGTGCAGAAGTCCCACTCATGGATTGATGTCATGCGCGAATTCGTGCCTCATGAGGAGAAGCTTTATTCCTGGTGGAGCTACCGCGCGAAAGACTGGAAGGCCGCGAACAAAGGCCGCCGCCTGGATCATATCTGGGTGACACCGGCGATGGAGGGGGCCGCCAAGTCTATGGAAGTGCTGACCGACGCGCGGGGCTGGGAAAAACCGTCTGACCACGCCCCCGTCATCGCCACTTTCAAAGTCTGATCCCACAACCGACTCCGCGAGACGCCCATGACCTTTGACACATCGCTCACCCTCTCCGGCCCCCTGCGCAAACCCCGCCAGATGTTGGCGGAGCAGGAATATGGCGGCCACACATCAATCCATGATGACGCGATGGCGGAGAAGCTGGGCTTCCAGGCCGGTCCGATTGAAGGCCCAACACACTTTTCCCAGTTCGATCCGCTCCTGCTTCAGATCTGGGGTGAAGCCTGGTTCGAGCGCGGCTGCATTTCGTCCCATTTCAAAAACATGGTGGTGGAAGGCGAAGAGGTGCGCGCCTTCGTGGAAACGCCAAAGAACGGCGAGACATCGGTCCGCGCCTGGGCGGAAAAGGCGGACGGGACGCCGGTACTGGAAGCCACCGCAAGTCTGGGTCCCGATCACGGGGAGACACTTCTGGAGGCCCGCCGCGCCAAACTCACCCCACCCGGCAAGCTGGTCATTCTTGAAGACCTAAGCGTCGGCATGAAGGGCGCGAAGGATGAGCTCGTGAAAATGGACGCTGACCAGCATATGGGCGCACTCTATCCCTTCTCCCTTACACAAAAGCTCACCGCCATCACGGAGAACTCTCCCTGGTACGCCAACGCCTCCGCGTCGCCCTGGGGACGCGCCATCATTCCAACAGAGATGGTGAGCGTGCTGGCGGAATATTCGAACCGCGAAGCCGGCTTTCCGACTAAAGGCCCGGCGGTCGGTCTCTTTGCCGATCTTGAAATCCGCATGATCGATGGACCGCTCTTTGTCGGTGAAGACTATATTCTGCGCCGGGAAGTCGCCGCCATCGCTGAAAGCAAACGCACCGAGTCCTATTGGGTGCGCACCCGCATCTTCGACAAAACCGGTGAGCACCAGGTTGCCGAAGTGATGCTCAACCACGCGGTGGTCAAAAATTCTTACGAGAATTATGACGAGCTCCGCGCAGCACGCGAAGCCTAAGCGCGCTGAAGCAATTCAGCGCTAGTTTTTCTTCTTCAGCGTGACAAAGGTCGCGGTCGAAGACCCGGTCGCCAGCACATTGCCGTCTGCGTCTTTGAGCTCGCTCTCAATGAAGCCAACAGACTTGCCACGCTTGATCACGGTACCGCTCGCATAAAGACGGCCCGGACGTGCCGGCGCCAGCATGGAAACTTTGATTTCGAGGGTCGGTGAAATCTGACCCCAATCCAGATCAAGACCCACGGCGAAACTCATCACATCATCCAGCATGGCCGCCACCATGCCGCCCTGAATGCCGCCCCACATGTTGCAAAGCTCCTCTGACGCATTAAAGGCAACCTCCACGGTCAGCGTCTCCATATTCACATCAAGGATCTCGAGACCCAGATAGCGGCTCGCCGGCGACATGCGCTTGAAGGCCGCCTGTATGTTAGGCGGCCAGCCTTTCTCTTTTGCCTGGTCTAATGTTGTGACTGCCGGACTCTCACTCATTCATTCTCTCACTTGAGGTTGGGATCTGTAGGTGTGTTGGCTGCGAGCGGTCCCTTTCGGGCCTCCCGTGCGATTTTCATGGCGGTGCGCGTCTCCCGGGCGGCGGTCAAACGCCGATCAAGGTCCCTGAGATCATCCGATAGCGCATTCACCTGCGCGGCAGCGCTCCGCAGGCACCCAGCCGCGATTTCCGGAAATTCATCCACGAGCCGCAAAAAGACGTCGCGCTCCAGCTTCAATATTTCGACCGGCTGTGCTGCACGGATGGTCGCGGACCAGCAGACTGGCTGCGTCAACGCTTGTTCGCCAACCAGGCCGCCCCTGTCCAGCCGGGCTGCATTCCCGCGGCCGTCAGCATCCGTCGCCAGCATAATCGCTTCGCCGGACAGCATCAGAAAGGCGCCGTCAGCTTCCGCTCCCTCCTCAACCAGCGTTTCCCCGGCGTCAAATGCCATGTGGGAGCCGGTGAACGCCAGAACCTCAAGGCGCACAGGGTCTACACCCTCAAACAAGGGGGTCGCGGCCAGGAGAGAAACAGCATCACGTAAACTCATGTGCGAAAACTAGGCGGTTCTGCGGCCGGCGTCGAGTACCTGCGTCGGTCGCGGCCCTTGGCAGGGCGGGCTTAACCCCCTAAAGAGACAGTTTGAGAAGTCACAAGGTCACAAGGATGGGTCATGCCAGAGAGCAAACTTTCAGCCGACATCTGGGATCACCCGAACCCCTTCATCGTGAGCGTTACAGTGAAACCGGATTATATCGACGACTTTCAGCATACGAATAATGTGGTCTATCTCACCTGGATGGCGAAGGTGGCCTGGGATCATTCAAAGGCGCTCGGCCTCGACTTTGACGCCTACGCAAAGATCGGCAAAGGCATGGTCGTCCGTGCCCATGAGATGGAATATCTGGGCCCCTCTCACGAGGGGGAGCAGATCGATATCGCGACCTGGATAACGGGCAATGACGGCAAACTGCGGCTCCGCCGGCGCTTTCAGATGGTGAACGCCGCGACCGGGAAAACACTGCTCAGAGGCCGCTCTGATTTCGTCTGCATTGATATCAAGTCTGGCAGGGCCACGCGCATGCCGCAAAGCTTCATCGATGCCTACGCACTGACAGCAGATGTGCCAGAGGACCGCGCCGGCGGCAAAAAATGACGCGCGGCGGTTTGCCACGTTGAGAGAGGTGAACGAAAGGACGATATCGGGACCGCAATCTGAGGCGCATTAATCCGAATGCACCCACTCAAGAAGGAATTCCCATGTCGGCCGAGCCCACCAACACACCTGACCCGGACCAGGAGACAGCCCTGCGGGCGCTGGCCCTTTTAGCGAACATCGTCATGCTCTTGGTGCTGGCGGTTTACTTCTTTGGCGCCACTGCCCTTGTCATCGCGGCGCTCTTCGGCACCTTCGTGATGTTGGGCGTGGTGATCTATCTGTCAGCCCCGATCCACAGGGTCTGACAGAAGTCACTCGATAGGTTAGGGAACGAGCTTGTAGCCGCCCGCTTCTGTCACCAGCAGTTCCGCGTTGGAAGGATCCCGCTCGATCTTCTGGCGAAGCCGGTAGATATGGGTTTCCAATGTGTGGGTGGTGACACCTGAATTATAGCCCCAGACCTCGTGCAGCAGGACATCGCGACCAACGGTCTTGACGCCGGTGCGATAGAGGAACTTGAGGATCGCCGTTTCCTTCTCTGTCAGACGAACTTTCTTGTCTGTATCATCCACAAGCATCTTGGCAGAGGGTTTGAACGTGTACGGACCAATTTTGAAGACCGCATCTTCGCTCTGTTCATGTTGGCGCAGATGCGCACGGATGCGCGCGAGCAGCACACCAAAGCGGAACGGTTTGGTGACATAATCATTGGCACCCGCTTCCAGGCCGAGGATCGTATCGCTGTCACTGTCCGCACCCGTCAACATAATCACGGGCGCCTTGAGCCCGCCCTTCCGCATCAGGCGGCAGGCTTCGCGCCCATCCATATCCGGCAGACCCACATCCAGCAAAACGATATCAACGTGATTGCCACGCACATGCTCAATGCCTTCCGCCGCGCAGGTTGTGGCCGTACAGGTAAACTCTTCATGCAATGCCAGCTGCTCTACGAGGGACTCGCGCAGCGCATCGTCATCGTCAACAATCAGGATTTTTTTGATCGTGCTCATCTTCGGGTCAGCTCCCAGTCCTACCATCTTGATACTCGGGACAAGCGTACCCCGCCCCCGTTGCTGCTGGTCATGTAGCTGTCGCTCCCCCGCTTGCCAACCACCTCACGGAATGCCTCACGCCCATTTGAGCACCCCGTGAGCAGGTTAATCATATCCGAACGCACGAACAAACGGCTGCAAACGGGGCAAAATTCCCTCCAACTGGGTTTCATAGCGCCGCCACCGGTCCGCTGCCCGGTTGTAAAGCGGTTGGGTCACCTGCCCATAAGACGGCGTGCGAATGGACCCTCGCGCATTGGCATGCGCGACATGATCATCTTGCCCCTCTTCCCAGGCGAGCTCCAGCAGGGCCATCACATCGGAAAGTGCCGCCTGCGGATCAACAATCAGCTCTTCATATCGAACTTCAGCGACATTAAGAGACAATAAGTCTCGATACTGGCCCCAAAGAGACATCACGGCGTCGTAGAGGGCGGCGCTGTCCTTGAGGGTGAGAAAATGCGCCATCGATGCATTGAGCTGGAAGTCTTGCATGAAGCAGGACAGAACGGCGTCTACCGGATGGCGAAGCGCGAGAATGAATTTTGCCTCGGGAAAAACGCGCGCAATGAGCCCCACATGAATGATGTTAAGCGGCAGCTTGTTCACCAGTGTTTTTGCAGCCGGATCAAAACCTGCTTTGGTAAGTTCGGACACATAGAGGCGCCTGAGCTCGTTGATCTTGTCGACCGACAGTGTCGCAAGCGCTTGCGGATAGCCCCCCGCATCCGCCACTGCGTCTCGAACCGGAAGGAGGACTGGCAACTCTTCAATCACATCCGTCGCGCTATGCGCATCGAGGAACTGGTCCAGAAGCGTGGTGCCCGACCGTGGGAACCCAATCAGAAACACCGGCGTGGGCACCGGCTCGAGGTCGGCCGGATCAACCAGGGTCCAGGAGCCCACCCATTCCGGAGTAAACGTTTCTTTGAGATCGGTCACCTGCGACATGTAACTGGACTTGTCGAAAGGACTGTCTGCCAGCTGTTCTTTGGCGGCGTCATTCTGCGCCACAAAATGGTCAAAGGCATCCGCCGCTTCGCCAAGCCGGTCATAGACCTGTGCCAGCTCCCCATGAATAAGACGCCGACCGCCCGGCGGCAGCTTCGCCACCGACACCCGTTCGAGCCGGTCCCGCGCTTCCGCCGCAGAGCCTTGGCGGCGTTTGACGCTAGACCAGATGCGCAACGCACCGGGAAGATCAGGCAGTTGTTTGAGGACCTGTTCTGCCGCCGCAAAGGCGCCGTCCAGATCCCCCAAACGCTCCAACGCATTCGCCAGCCCAAGCAGCAACATCGGCCCATTCGGGCGCGCATCAAGGCCCGCCTGGTAGGCATCTCTGGCATCAGCGAACGCGCCCTGCGCGAGTTGTAACTGCCCGAGGTTCAAATAGCCCTGCGGGTCATCGGGCTGCAGCCGCATGACCGTTTCAAAGTCTTTGATGCTTGCTGGCACGTTACCAAGCTCGGCATAGAGGGTCCCTCGATTGAGGTAAGTACCAGCAAAGTCCGGATCGAGCCCGACAGCTTTGTCATAAGCCGTCATCGCCTCTCTCGTTTTCCCAAGCTGTCTGAGCGCATTGCCCAAATTGACCCGCAAAAACGCTTTGTCCGGCAGGATAGAGACCGCCATGCCGATCAGCTTTTCAGCATCGGTTGGATTGCCTGTTTTGAGACATATAAGTCCCATAAGGTGCAGCACATCGGGGTGGTTCGGGGCTTGTTGACGCAGGGCCTCAGCAAGCTTTGCCGCCTCATGAATTTGGCCCTGATCGAAGAGTTGAAAGGCCTGGCGCAACATATCCTGAGGCGTCGCGGCGGCAGTCTTTTGTGTCATGAGATCCTGAAAGGTGAAAGGTGATGCGCGAGGCACCAGCAGACCGAAATATAGACCGCAGTTTGCCACAGCGGACCCAAATGCCCAACCGGCGGATGCTGCCCTGCCCCGCACGGAAACCCGGCAAATTCTGCCGATGGACGGCGCCCCATAGGTGCTAAGCATCTGAAAATATTAGCAATTTAGTCGGCCTCCCTCTTGCAGGGCAAAAACAGAACCAATCGGAGATACCCTCATCATGGAAGCCGTCGCTGCCGAGCTGCCGCTCTATCTGCAGATGAGCCGCTATACCAAAGGCTCAAAGGCCGTCATGGAGCTCAGAACAGAGCGCTATCTGGCGGAACAGGCAGCGACTGCAGCAGCGGCGGACGCGAATGACGACGCACTCATCACAGGATCGATTTCTGCAGCCGATAGTGGAAAAGAGACAGCGGCCCAGGCAGCCCCGACAGACGAGGACGGCTTTTCCTTTGACGATTTCCTGGACATGATCAACCCGCTTCAGCATTTGCCGGTGGTTTCAACTCTCTATCGTGAATTGACGGGCGACGAGATGGAGCCCGCCGCGCGCATTGTTGGCGGCGCCATTTATGGCGGCCCCGTCGGCGCCGGGATCTCTGTAGCCGAAGCAGTAATCGAACAAGCGACGGGCCAAGATGTCGGCGGACACATCATGTCCCTCCTGCAGGGCCAATCGCCTGCAGCAACCCAAACAGCTGCCGCGGCGAGCTCAGTGGCTCCGCTACCAACACAAGCTCTGCAGGCTGACGCGTCTGCACCAAAAGCCGAAACAACAACACCCATTCCCACGCTCAGCGCAGAAGCATTTAATGCCCTTCTGACCGATCCGGACCACCCCGCACCTGCAGAGAAAGTTCACTTTGCTCTAGAGCAGGAACAACAAGGTGTCGCGGCCGCTATGGCGCTGGCCCTGGATCAATATGACATGCTGAAACTCGTCGATGAGCGGGGCTACTGATCACCGATATGCGCTTGCGGCCGCGGTCTATGGTTTTTAGACTCTCTCCATGAACATCCTGGTCCGCGCAAAACCTGGAGCGACAAAAGGTACACTCTCGTTTGACGGCGAGACGGTCGTCTGTGCGTTAGGTAGAAGCGGGATCATTGCCAACGAAGACAAAAAGGAAGGAGACGGGGCAACACCTGCAGGTGTGTGGCCGCTCCATCGCATCCTGTTTCGGCCGGACAGACTGGCCGAGCCCCTTTCAGGACTCCCGGCAGACCCGATCGACCCAACTGACGGATGGTGCGACGAGCCGGCAGACAATCACTACAATCAACCTGTTACACTCCCCTATCCCGCAAGCGCGGAATCCTTGTGGCGCGACGACGAGCTCTACAATGTGTGTGTAATCCTCGGTCACAATGATGACCCGGTGGTACCCCACAAGGGCAGCGCCATATTCTTTCACGTCGCGAAGGAAAGAGACGGTGCGCTTTGCGCCACGGAAGGGTGTGTCGCGCTGCCTCAGGAAATATTGGTCCGTCTTCTGACCAAATGCGGTGCAGACTCGACCATGGATATTGCCCTGGAAGCCTAAGCACTCAGTAGTGTTCTAGGTCCGAAGATCGCGCTGCCAACCCGAACATGGGTCGCACCAAACTCGATCGCTGCCTCGAAGTCCCCACTCATGCCCATGCTGAGTTGGGTGAGGCCGTTTCGCTGCGCAATTTTCTCAAGCAGGGCAAAGTGAAGCGCAGGCTCTTCTTCGACCGGCGGAATGCACATGAGGCCCACAACAGGTAAGCCCAGTTCATCCCTGCAGAGCGCAATAAACGCGTCGGCCTCTTGAGGGAGAACACCAGCCTTCTGAGGCTCCGCACCAGTATTGATCTGGATGAAGAGGTTCGGAAGAGAGTGACCCTTATTGCGCTCCGCCGCTAATGTCCGCGCAAGCTTCTCCCGATCCAGGGTTTCGATCACGTCAAAAAGAGATACAGCGTCAGCGACTTTATTGCTCTGAAGGGGACCGATAAGATGCAGTTCGACTCCTGCAAATTCATCACGCAACGCTGGCCACTTCTTATGGGCTTCCTGTACCCGGTTTTCTCCAAACACCCGCTGCCCTTCTTCAAGCACATCGCGAATGTTTTCCGGTGCAAATGTTTTAGACACCGCCACAAGCGTCACATCGCCCGCCGCACGGCCAGCGTCTTTTTCGGCTTTGGCGATGCTCTGGCAAACAGAGGCAAGGCGTTCAGAGGTGGTGGAATGGGTATCTTGCATGGAGCGGAGACTAGAGCGTTTGCGGGTGAAGGGGAACCGGTTGACCACCCGGAAACACGACAAGATGAGAGGGGGGCAGTTTGCGCGTGACAAGCTACCAAGCCTTGCTCCCAAAACGCCTCGCGCTGACAGATGCAGCGCGCGGCGATAATCCGGTTGATCAATTGCAGTCGTTGAAAGCAGGCGATGCGCTCATCTTGAGGCACTATGAGTTGAACGGCAGCGACCGGCTGACGCTCGCCCAGTCTCTCCGGACGCGAACCAAGGCCATGAAGGTAGGGCTTCTTATCGCGGGCGACGCCAGCCTGGCGCACCAGGTCGCGGCTGACGGGCTTCATCTGCCGTCCTGGATGGCGGCCCGTGGAGATGTTTGGACCCATCGGCGGAAGGCGAACTGGATCATCACCGCCGCGGCTCATGGCGAGCGGGAGCTAAGAACCGCATGCCTGGCGGGCGCAGATGCAGCACTGTTGTCGCCAGCCTTTGCCACCGCAAGCCATCCAGGCGCACAAGGGCTCGGGCCTGTGCGGTTCGCCCGACTTGCGTGCCACGCGAATGTCCCTGTTTACGCGCTGGGCGGGATCACGCCTGCGTCTCTGCAGCGTTTGCGCGGAATACCAAATTTGATTGGGGGAGCGAGTGTGTCCGCGGCTCAGTAGCCATCGGGAACGTAGTTGAAGCGCTCCATCTGCTCGCGGTGGTCAGAGATGATCTGTTTGATCTGCTGCTCGGTAAGCGCGTCGCGCCACTGCTCTGTCTTTCCCTCTCGAAAAAAGGACTCGGCAAACTCTGACTTTTCCTTGAAGCCCTTCTGTTCTTCCTGCCGCTTCAAAGCCTTGAAGGAAGAGTTGCGAATAGCACGCTCAAGCCGCTCCTTCTTCACTTTGAGCCCCAGAAAAGTCGCAACCTGTTTGAAAAACTTGCGGGGCTTCGCTTGCAGATCTTCATAGCGAACCACCAGCAGCTGTGGGTTAGGCTGACCGGTCCAACTCTTCACATGGGTAGACCAGGAGGATTGAAATTCCGGGACATGGGTGGCGCCAGCTTCGGTCAAGGCCCCTTCATTCGCCATTCGGCGTATCGCGCTATCGACGTCACCGCCAAAATGGTGAGTCATTGACAACACAACATCCAACGGGTTGCGAAGCACATAGATGCCTCCAACGGTGACGTCCATATTGTGCAGGGGAACACCATACCATTCCCCCAGAAAATTGTGGGTCTTAACAAAGACAGAGTCTGGAAAGTAGTGCGTGTAGTCTTCCTGCACTTTCGGACGCAGCTTAGCGAGTGTTTCGTGATCAATCTGATCGACTGGCGTTGACGTGTACTTCTGGTATTGGCCTGAAGCGGATTCCCCAATGCAAAATTGATCAAGCTCGTTGATGTCAACCGGCTCATAGGCATTCCGTAGCAGGTTGTGCAGGAATGACCGCATCCAGGTGTTGCCGGATTTGGGATAGGACGCAAGCCAGATGATACCGCCCATATGGGCCTCCAAAACAAGCCAAAGGTTGCAGAGACCCGCCTTGTACCACAAGGCCAAGCCCCACCAAAAGTCGGGCACAAAAAAAGAGAGCGGGCCGAAACCCGCTCTCTCAAACTGTAGGTTTGGAAATTTCTTAGAAAGAAATCGCCAGAACAACACCAGCAGAAGTGCTTTCAACTTCAGCTGCGGCAGCACCTGCCTGGTCTTCGATGAACTGGACATCAAGACCAACGTCAACGCCTGCGCCGAGCGAGTAACCGCCACCAACTTGGAGGAAGCTGTTCTCACCAACGCTTACGCCAGCGCCGTTGTCCGTTTCAGACTGGAAGTAAGCTGCGCCTACGGTCCATGGACCTGTTCCATAAGCCAGACCAACAGTCCAAGCATCGATTTCTGCACCAAGGGTAGCAGCGGCAGCAGCAGCAGTTACAGCTGCGTTACCCTGTGTGCCCAAGATGTTTTCAGACTGCTTGTAAGCACCGCCGAGAGTGAAACCACCCCAGCCGAGGCTAGCACCAAAACCGAGTTCTTCTGGATCGTCAACTGCTGTACCAGCAACCACAGGTGAAGCTTCACCGGTTACGTAGTACACGTCAGCACCAATAGACACACCGCTGAAATCGCCAGCATAGTTCAGAGCGATTTCAGTAACATCTTCCGTTGCAGAGTTGGTAGCGGAGAGACCGAAACCGTTTGCAACTGGGTCATTTACACCAGCATCTGGTGTGAACGATGCACCAAGCTGGAAGCCAGCAAGGCGAGGTGTGAAGTACGAAATCTTGTTCGAGTCTTCTGAAATCAACGAGAAGGTCGAAGTAGAAGAAGAGAACGACGCACCGCCATTGTTCATGTTGTAGATGTTTGGTGAGTCTACGCCGTTACCTGGAACGAACCAAGGTGAGGAGTAGTGCATCTTGAATGCAGCACCATCGGTAGCACCGATTTCCAGACGACCGAAGCCACCTTCGAGGAAGGCATAAACTTCAGAGAATGTTGCGTTGGATGTACCGGTTGCAGCTTCGTCATTATCAAGCTGCAGTTTCAGCGCACCACCAGCAACCAGACCATTGTCCAGCGTGCCAGAAGCAACAACGTCAAGGTTACGTGCAACCACGGCTACTTTGGTATCGTCAGCGTCGACACCACCAACGGTGTCCATGTCAACGAAATAGAAGCCCGTAACAAGAGAGCCGCTAACCGTAACGGTAAGTGGGTCACTCGCAAGAGCCGGACCGGCTACCAGACCAGCCGAGACGAGAGCTGTCGTCCCAAGAAGTGTCTTTTTCATTTGTTCCTCGCAGTTCAGCAATTAGCTGTTCAAATACAAAATGTCCAAATCAACGGAAACGGCTTTCACTGGAAAACCCCACTGCTCTGGTCCACTTGACCGCCGGGCCGACTTAATTGCCCCCCCGAGCGCGTACCCCGATTAATTCGAAATGCGGTGCCACCGTCAAGCGAAGGAAGGACTGTTTTGCCTCAAAATTGGCGCGATGTTGCGCAAACGTCACAAGTGGTTTCTATATGGTTAACAAAGTGCTACCGGCGCTCATGAGCCCGAATTATGAAGGGATTCGTCCAATTGTCGCAGCTCGGTCCCCAAGGTTTGTGACCTATCTGCATCAGTTTCCTTTTGTGCCGTTAGTGCCTAACAGATGATAGGCATGATGGCGCTGTCGGCCGGTGTCGTCGCGTCGTCGGATTGGGCAATCAGCGCGATGAATTACGCGGATACTTATGCCGTAGACGCATTCACCTTTAGTCGATATAAACGCCTGAAATCAGAGGGAAAACTTGCTCATCAGCGGTCTTTCGGTCACGGTGAGCAAGAGAAAGTGCGGAGCGGCCCATGACCGCTGCTGCACGCGGGAAACGCGCAAAATGCTAGAGGCCAAGTCGATTATGAGTTTTTCACCTACCTTTGCCACCGCGACCGACAAGGCGTCTGAACAGACCCGACAGTCCGGGACCATCAAGAAAGTGCTCGCAGCCGCGTCCGTAGCACTCATGGTGGCAGCATGCGGGCCAAGCGACTCAAACTTCCCGACAACGACTGGCCAACGGGGCCCAACAAACCCTAATCCAGATCCAAATGCTGAGCGGGAGAGCATTTTTGGTGAAGACGGTCTGGTTCTGTTCGGCGGCGCCAGTGATGGAGCATCCGGCGGCGGCGGCATTGGGGTCAATAGCTTCCTGTGGCGCGCATCCCTTGACACCGTATCGTTTGTACCCTTGGCCTCTGCGGATCCTTTCGGCGGCGTAATAATCACCGAATGGTATTCCGACCCAGCCGCGCCAACCGAGCGGTTTAAGCTCACGGTCTATATTCTGGACAAACGCCTCCGGGCAGATGGCTTGAAAGTTGCCGTTTTCCGCCAAGAACGGGCAGGCGACGAATGGCGCGATGCGGGTGCCAATGAAGCAACCAGCTTCCAGCTAGAGAATGCGATCCTAATGAGAGCCAGAGAGCTTCGGGTCAATACGCTGGAAGCAGACGAGGGCTAGGAACCGCGGGAACACCCTGGCCAGTTCCTGACGTCAGCGGACGACCGAGTAGCCCAGGGATCGCGCAGATCGCCTCTTGGACCAGACCGTCATATTGGCGTAGGTCGTGCGAAGCTTGCCCCCAAGCTTGCTCCTTGGCGCATTCCCATGCAAAAGAGACACGCCCCGCGTCCTTGCTGACGTTGAAGCGTGTCGATCCTGTTTCTCCAAGTTGAAGAGCTCACATGTCCGCTGATCGCTATAACGCGAAAACCACAGAAACGAAGTGGCAGAAAGTCTGGGAAGAAAGTCAAACCTTCCTTGCGCCCGATCAGCCACGTGAAGGCAGCGCAGGGAAATACTACGTCCTGGAGATGTTCCCCTACCCGTCCGGGCGGATACACATGGGTCATGTGCGGAACTACACCATGGGAGATGTCATCGCACGCTTCCGCAAAGCGCAAGGCTATGACGTCTTGCATCCCATGGGATGGGACGCATTCGGCATGCCCGCAGAAAATGCCGCTATGGAAAACAAGGTCCACCCAGGCGAGTGGACCTACAAAAACATCGACGCCATGCGGGCTCAACTGAAACAGATGGGTCTCGCAATCGACTGGAGTCGCGAATTCGCAACCTGCGACCCAAGCTATTACGCCCAGGAACAAGCGCTCTTTCTGGAGATGTTGGACGCCGGCCTGGTGACCCGCAAAACCGCTCAGGTGAACTGGGACCCCGTCGACATGACCGTTCTCGCCAATGAGCAGGTCATCGATGGCCGCGGCTGGCGATCGGGTGCCCTGGTCGAACGCCGCGAACTGACCCAGTGGTTTTTCAAGATCACCGATTGGGCGGATGATCTTCTGGACGGGCTTGATGAGTTGGAGCGTTGGCCCGACAAAGTGCGCGTCATGCAGCGCAACTGGATTGGGCGCTCCGAAGGCGCTCATGTCCAATTCGCGATAGAGGGCCGCGAAGACCCGCTTGAGGTGTTCACCACGCGGCCCGACACACTGTTTGGGGCAAGCTTTTGTGCTTTGTCGCCGGGCCACCCGGTCACGAAAGAACTCGCAGAGACAAATGATGAGCTCGCGAGCTTTGTGCGTGAGTGTGAGCAGCTGGGAACGAGCGAAGAGGCCATCGAAAAAGCGGAGAAGCGCGGCTTCGACACGGGGCTGAAGGCCCGGCACCCCTTCATTGAAGGGGCGACACTGCCGGTCTATGTGGCAAACTTTGTTCTGATGGAATATGGCACAGGCGCCATTTTTGCGTGTCCGGCTCACGACCAAAGAGACCTGGACTTCGCCCGCAAGTACGGACTGCCGGTGACCACGGTGGTGGCACCGAAGAAACTTGAGGGCGCCAATCTCTCCTCCTTTATCGACGAACAAGACGCCAGCGACACAGCGTTCGATGGGGACGGCGTGGCCGTTAACTCAGACTTCCTGAACGGCCTGGAAGTCGACGCCGCCAAACGTGCAGCCATTGAAAAGCTGGAAGCACTTGGCCTCGGCGAAGGCACGGTCAATTACCGTCTGCGCGATTGGGGCATCTCTCGCCAGCGTTACTGGGGCTGCCCCATCCCTGTCATTCATTGCGGCGATTGTGGCACAGTACCGGTTCCACGTGACCAGCTCCCCGTTGTGCTGCCGGACGACGTCACCTTCGACAAGCCGGGCAACCCGCTCGAACATCATGCCACGTGGAAACATGTGCGCTGCCCGAAATGCGGCAAGCCTGCCCTTCGCGAGACGGACACGTTCGACACATTCGTGGACTCTTCCTGGTATTTCGCCCGCTTCACGGCGCCAAAAGCGGAAACGCCGACGATTCCAGATGTCGCAAACCATTGGTTGCCGGTGGACCAATATATCGGCGGCATCGAACATGCAGTGCTCCACCTGCTCTATTCGCGGTTCTTCTCTCGCGCCATGAAAGAAACGGGGCAGATGGATATTCGCGAACCGTTTGCAGGCCTGTTCACACAAGGAATGGTGACCCACGAAACCTATAAAGCCGCCGATGGGCGCTGGGTCGCACCAGAGGAACTCGTCTGGGAGGGTGACACGCCTTATCTGGACGAAGCCGGAGGCCGTGCGCCGGTAACGGTCGGCGCCATCGAAAAAATGTCGAAGTCCAAGCGGAACACCGTCGATCCCTCCGCCATCATTGATCAGTATGGCGCAGATACTGCGCGTTGGTTCATGTTGTCCGACAGCCCGCCCGAACGGGATGTGCAATGGACCGAAGAAGGTGTCGAAGGGGCATGGCGGTTTACGCAACGCCTGTGGCGTTTGATCCAAACAACGCTTGACGGTCTGGCCCCGGTCGGCACACCGAAGCCTGAGCTTGACGCGCCCGCAGAAGAACTCAGGCGAACCGTTCATAAAGCGCTGGAAGCGATCACCGCAGACCTCGATCACCTGGGCTTCAACCGGGCGGTCGCCAGGATCTACGAACTGAGCAATGCGCTCTCCGCTTTCAAGCCGGGAGACAAAACAGCCGCCGAGTGGACGCGCCGCGAAGCAGTTGAAATTCTCACCCAACTCGTCGCCCCAATGATGCCGCACCTGGCGGAGGAAGCATGGGCAACGCTCGGCCACGACACGCTCGTCGCTGAAACACCTTGGCCGGTTGCAGAGCCCGCCCTGCTCGTGGAACACTCAGTGACCGTGGCCGTTCAGGTGAATGGAAAGCGCCGCGACGAAATCACCGTCGCTGTCGATGCAGATAAACAGACAGTGGAAGAAACAGCGCTGGCGCAGGAGAAAGTGCAACATGCCATTGGAGACGCAACCGTCCGCAAAGTCATTGTCGTCCCGGGCAAGATCGTCAACGTGGTCATCGGCTAAGCGATCTATGCAAGGCGTTGTCGCAACACTGATCCTCAGCCTGTTTTTGGGCGCCTGCGGCTTTACACCGCTTTACGCGACGCGTGGCCAAAGCGAAAGCATCGTCACGGAGCTCGCCGCAATTTCAGTTCAAGCGCCTGGCGACCGGGTAAACCGGGTGTTGCGGATCACTCTTGAAGACAAGCTCCGGGCAAGTTCGCTGACGCCGCCGCTTTATCAGGTCCGCTTGCAATCCAGTTTGACGGAGTCTGATGTTGCCGTTCAGCAAGATACCGAAGTCACACGAAAAAACCTGCGACTAAGCACAACCTTCGCCCTTCATGAGATTGAGACCGGTGAGCTGCTCTTCGAAGCCAGATCATTCGGGATTGTTGCGTTTAACCGCGTCGCATCGGAGTTCGCGAACATCATCGCAGAGCGCGATGCGGAAGAGCGGGTGGCCAATCAGGTGGTCGAGGACATCCATTCCAAGCTTGCCGTTTACTTTGAGCGACAGCAGACGCGCTGATCGTCTGGTGTTGGTTTGGCGTAGGACGGATCCATGAAACTTCGGGCGAGCGAAATCGACCGGTTCGTTGCGAGCCCCAACCCGGCTGCTCAGGTCATCCTCATCTTCGGCCCAGACCAGGGCCTGGTTCGCGAGCGCTCAAACAAGCTCGCAAAATCCGTTCTGGATGATTTAAGCGATCCGTTTCGCCTGACAGATCTATCGGATACCGACCTGAAACAGGATCCCGCGCGCCTCGCGGATGAAGCCGCAGCGATTTCTATGATGGGGGGACGCCGCGTCGTGCGGGTAAGAAACGCTGGCGACTCCCTGTCAAAAATCGTGACCTCCTTTCTGGAGACGCCGGCAGGGGATGCCCTCATTCTTCTGGAAGGGGGCGAACTCACGCCCCGCTCCAGCCTTCGCAAAGCGTTGGAAGCGGCAAAAAACGGCGCAGCGCTGCCCTGCTATGCCGACGATGCGCGCACGCTAGAACGGGTGATCGAAGAACGGCTGCGTCAGGCCGGCCTCCGCGCCGACCCCGATGCCTTTGCCTATCTGACCAGCCATCTGGGCAGCGATCGCGGCGTGACCCTGCAGGAGCTGGATAAGCTGATCCTCTATATGCAGTCGGAACCCGAGGCTGGGAGTGTCAGCCTCGCCGACGTCACAGCCTGCATCGGCGACACTGCCGCGACCCGGTTGGACGACATTGTTGATGCCGCCGCCATTGGCGACTTTGGCGCACTGGATGTAGCCATGGCCAAAGCCGCCGAAGCCGACACGGCACCCGTCGCCATTCTGATCGCCATGACCCGCCATATGCAGCAATTACATCTGGTGCTCGGTCGCATGGAGGCCGGCAGTGACCGCGAAGCGGCAATCAAGGCGCTGCGGCCGCCCGTTCATTTCAAGCGATCGGCGTCCATGAAAAGGCAATGCGGACGCTGGGATCGCAAACGCCTGGAACGCGCACTCACCCTGTTGGGCGATGCCGACCGACAATGCAAGACAACCGGCCTGCCAGACCGCGCCATTTGCGCTCAAGCTCTGATGCGTGTTGCTCAAGGCGCCCGGTCAGGGGGCCGTCGGTAAAAACGTTATCAGCAAAAGTGCCCAAATCAGACTTGGCGGTTTTGCGTTCGGGAACGCGTCAAAAGAACGCCGCCCGGTCGGGGGGGCGGTAGAAGCGCACCCAGTCAGTGATTGGTGGGCAGCAGCGTCGCGACTTGACGTTTGAGTCAACTGGAAGGGACTCGTCCGTAGACGGATGAGCTAAACCCGAGACAGGCGGCGGCAGATTTCATCAAGCTGCTCGAGAGAGGTGTAGCTCACCTTCACGGTCCCGCCCTTTTCTCCCTTGTGATCGATGGAGACGGTAAGGCCAAGAGCATTGGTGATGTTCTTTTCCAAAGCCACCGTGTCTGCATCTTTCATAGACGGCGAAGACCCGCCTTTCAATTTCGGTGCACTCGGCGCAGGTTTGCGCGTGAGGGCTTCGGCCTCGCGAACCGACAGGCCCTTGGCCGCAATCTCTTTGGCCAGACCATCCGCATTCGGATGACCGATCAGAGCCCGCGCATGCCCGGCACTAAGCGTGCCACTGGACAGGAGATTCTGAACGCCATCTGGCAAACTGAGAAGCCGCAGCGTGTTGGCAACATGGGATCGGCTCTTCCCGATCATCTTGGACAATTGTTCTTGGGTATAAGTGAACTGATCCACAAGGCGCTGATAGCCGGCTGCTTCCTCAATCGGATTGAGGTCGGCCCGCTGCACGTTTTCAATGATCGCGATCTCCAGCGACTCATTATCGGTCAGCTCCTTAACGACAATCGGGACATCATGGAGTTGAGCCGCCTGGGCCGCCCGCCAGCGCCGCTCCCCCGCAACAATCTCAAACTCATTGTCAGATCCGCCCGGCACGGGCCGCACCATAATCGGCTGCAGAATGCCCTTTTCGCGGATCGATTCCGTGAGATCGTCCAGATCCCCTTCTTCAAAGATCTGGCGCGGCTGGAACGGATTGGCCCGCAAAAACTCAATGGGGACTTCCCGGACCCCTTTGGGGGCCGGCGCGGTCTCATCGCCGAGCGCAACCGCTGCATCATCGCCAATCAACGCCGCAAGGCCGCGGCCCAATCGGTTCTTTCCAGCGCTTTCATCGACCATGCCGGTCTCCTCTTTTCTTAACATTTCAGAGCCTGTTTTTGATGGCCCTGACTCTTGGTTCCACTGGCCCAAAATGGGGGACCCTTATGAAACCTGAGCTTTTGGACGCTCTGGCTCAAAAGTAGGGCCCGGTAGCGCCATAAATGAATCTTTTCAATACCTTAATCAGCGACCTTAAGAATCATCAGATTTGACTCAAAGATCACCAGGCAACTCTTTGAAACGATGGTCATGCAGCGGTTTGGCTTCGCAATACGCGCTCCCGCTGGATCACTTCAGATGCGAGCTTCATATAGGCCCGGCTGCCGGCGCATTGGTGGTCGTAAACCAGGGCCGGCTTGCCATAAGACGGGGCCTCGGAAATGCGGACATTCCGGGGGATGACGGTCTTGTAAACCTTGTCGCCCAAATGGGCGCGCACATCCTGGGCAACCTGACCGGACAGGTTGTTTCGCTGATCGAACATAGTGAGCACAATGCCCTGAATGTCGAGCCGCGGATTGAGACTGGTCCGGACCCGTTCCACCGTTCGCAAGAGCTGGCTCAGACCTTCCAGCGCAAAGAACTCACACTGAAGCGGTACCAGAATGGAATCCGCTGCGGTCATGGCATTGATCGTGAGCAGATTAAGCGACGGTGGACAGTCGATCAGAATGTACGAATAGGGGCGCACATTCATCTCTTCCGGCACGCCTTCCAGATCACGGCCCGCCGGTGGCATCCGTGTGAGGGCGTCCCGCAACCGATGAGAACGACGCGGGACACTTGCCAGCTCGAGCTCCGCGCCGAGCAGATCCATGGTCGACGGCACCAGATCAAGCCCGGGCACCTTGGTGGGCACAATCGCAGTTTCGATAAGCGCGGCGCCGATCAGCACGTCATAGGTTGAGAGTGTGCGATCTGCGCGATCAACACCCAGCCCCGTGCTCGCATTGCCCTGAGGATCCAGGTCAACCACAAGCACCCGCTCCCCTACCGCCGCAAGGGCGGTGCCCAGATTGATGGCGGTTGTGGTTTTGCCAACGCCGCCCTTCTGGTTTGCCAGGACCAGGACACGCGGATGAGGCGCACCGGAGCTGGCAGACGATGTCGAAACGTCAGAAGCAGGATCAGCCGAAGAGGATGAAATGTCAGACACGTGCAAGCTGCTCCACCTTAAGGACGGATCCTTGGGGATCCGCCTGGCTCGGATAAGAAGTAACCTTAAATGTCCACGATTTCCGCGCCAGGGTCAATTCTTCATCCGCCTGAGCGCCTTTGAGAAAATAGGCGACGGTATCAGGTCCAAAATAAGGCTCTGACCATGCCAGAAGACGGTCAAGAGGCGCACAGGCCCTTGCCGACAGCGCGTCACAGGACCCAATCGCCGCAATCGTATCCGCAGCTTCAATCCGTGACGTATAGACTTTGGCCGGTGCCCCCGTTTCCCGGATGACTTCCCTTAGAAAAACCGACTTTCGTTGGTCGCTTTCAATGAGATTCATCTGAAATCCGGGACGGTCATGGGCGAGAATGGCGAGAACAAGCCCTGGAAACCCTGCCCCGCTTCCAAAATCCGCCCATTTGAGATCTTCGGCCGAAGCCAGGGCCAAAAGCTGGGCAGAATCCCAGAAATGGCGCCGCCAGACGTCCGTCAGGGTCGATTTTGAGACCAGATTGATGGATTTCTGCCACTTCCTCAGAAGGGACTCGTATGCCGAGAGTCGCGCCATTGTTTCACGTGAAACATGTGCCACCTCGAAAAAGGATTCCGCATCAAGGACTTGCAGACCTTTATCCACAGGATCAGGCCGAACGGCGCAGATTTCCGCGCTTTACGAAGAGAAGCAGGGTCGTTATCGCCGCCGGGGTGACCCCCTCAACCCTGGACGCTTGTCCCAATGTCACAGGCCGCGCGTCTGCGAGTTTCTGACGTACTTCTTGTGAAAGACCTGGAACCGCCTGGTAATCCAGCTCAGCCGGGATCACCAGCGCCTCATCCTTCCGGAACGCCCGAACATCCGCCGCTTGGCGCTCGAGATAGACCGCATAGGTCGCATCAATCTCCAGCTGTTCTGCAATCTCAGGCTCCAACTCCCCGAGCTGAGGCCACACCTCCAGCACATCCTTGAGGCCAATCTCAGCATAGGCAAGTAAATCGAAGGCAGTCCGCCGCACCCCATCCTGGTTGATCTTGAAGCCTGCTTTCGCCAGTTTGGCCGGAGTCTCGTCCAGCGTTTTGGCCAGCTGGTGCGCCTCAGCGAGCTTCAGCTGTTTTGCTGTGAAATGAGACGCTCTCTCTGGACCGACACAACCAACCGCCATGCCCAAAGGCGTGAGACGCTGATCCGCATTGTCCGCCCTCAGGCTCAATCGGTATTCAGCCCTTGAAGTGAACATCCGATACGGTTCCGAAACGCCCTTTGTAACTAGGTCGTCGATCATCACACCGATATAGGCGTCCGCGCGATCCAGGATAAAGGGCTCACTGCCCTGCACCGCCAATGCGGCATTCAGACCCGCCATGAGGCCCTGCGCAGCCGCTTCCTCGTAGCCCGTGGTGCCATTGATCTGGCCCGCCAGAAAGAGACCGGCCTGCGCCTTTGTCTCAAGAGTCGGCAAGAGCTCTCTGGGATCCACATAATCATATTCGATGGCATAGCCCGGCCGCAGAATGACCGCGTCCTCCAGACCTGGAATGGTCTGAATAAACGCCTCCTGAACATCCTCTGGAAGCGCGGTCGAAATCCCATTGGGATAGACGGTGTGATCGTCTAGACCTTCCGGTTCCAGAAAGATCTGGTGAGACGGACGCTCAGCAAACCGGACAACCTTGTCTTCCACCGATGGACAATACCGGGGCCCCACCCCATCAATACGCCCGCCATAGACTGGCGACTCTTCCAGGTTGGCTCGGATAATCTCGTGGGTCTCGGGCGTCGTCCTGGTGATGTGACAGGAAATCTGTCGCTGAGGCACCTCACCCGTCAAAAACGAGAAGGGAACCGGTGGCTCGTCTGCAAATTGTTCTTCTAGTACATCCCAATTAATGGTCCGCCCGTCCAATCGCGGCGGTGTGCCGGTTTTGAGGCGCCCCATCTTGAGGTTGAGGCCATATAGCCGCTCCGACAGCCCCAGCGCCGGGGCCTCCCCCACACGGCCCGCGGGCACCCGCTTGCGCCCCAAGTGAATTTCTCCATTAAGGAAAGTTCCGGTCGTGAGAATAACTTTGGACGCTGAGAATGATCGACCGTCATCGCAAACAAGCCCGCAAACCAAACCGTCTTCGACAAGGAGGTCGACGACCGCCCCCTCTTCGACACTCAGGTTCGGCTGATCTGAAATCGCCTTCTGCATCGCTTCACGATAAAGCTTACGATCGCTTTGTGTCCGCGGCCCCCGCACAGCGGGACCCTTTCGGCGGTTCAGCAGCCGAAACTGGATCCCAGAGGCATCGGCAACCCGACCCATCACCCCGTCCAGCGCATCTATTTCCCGGACCAGATGGCCCTTGCCAAGACCGCCAATCGCCGGGTTGCAGGACATCTCGCCCACAGTGGCCCATTTGTGGGTAATCAGCAGCGTGGACGCGCCAAGCCGGGCTGATGCAGCTGCGGCCTCACAGCCTGCATGGCCTCCACCAATCACGATGACATCAAAGCGATCCATCACGCCTCATCCGCATCAACCGGCTCACAAACCGGGTTCAAATTCTCGGCTAACATCTAGGCTGGAAAGCGTCCGCGGTCAAAATCAATTCGCTTGGATGTGACCTTTTGGACTCAACTGTTTCACGTGAAACACTATTTCCCGATGCAAAAGTCCCTGAACACAACATCCAGCAACTCCTCCACATCCACACGTCCGGTGATCCGCCCGACAGCTCGCACAGCATGGCGAAGCTCTTCCGCTATAAGGGCTGTTTCGCCTCCGACTCGAAGGAGAGAGATCGCCCCATCCAGCGCCGCCACACAGGAGTCGAGCTCCTTACGATGACGTGCCCGCGTGATCACCGGTTCCTCCCCCACACCAAACAAATCCGCCACCCGTTCTTCCAGCGCAGCCTCAAACGCCTCCACCCCCGCACCGGTGCTCAACGACGTTTGATAGACGTCCGGAGCTTTCAACTGCTCGCCTGACAGATCCGTCTTGTTGACGACCTTAAGATCGTGAACGTCGGCCGTGGCAAAGAGATCAGCGCTTGGATCTTCGGCAGACTGCATCCAGATCCTGAGGTCCGCCTCTTCTGCGGTCTTCCGCGCCCGCCGAATGCCCTCTTGCTCGACAGAACTGGTCCCCTCTCTGAGGCCCGCCGTGTCGCAGACGGTCACCGGCAGGCCCGCCATCCGCAAACGGACCTCAACCACATCCCGCGTTGTCCCGGCTTCTTCTGAAACGATCACCGCATCCCGTCTTGCCAAAGCGTTAACAAGGCTGGACTTGCCGGCATTGGGCGGCCCTACCACGGCAACGAAGATTCCATCTCGGATTTGCTCGCCCCGGCGGTCGGCCAAAAACCCTTTCATCTCCTCATAAAGTCCAGTCAGCCCCGGTAGCACCGACGCTGATAGGTCCTCCGGTAAATCCTCATCGGCAAAATCAATATCCGCTTCGACATAGGCCAGCCCATGCACCAACTGGTCCCGCCACGCGTCACACTGCGCCCCAAAAGAGCCTTTCATCTGACGCACCGCCTGCGCCTGTTGAGCAGACGTCTCAGCCTCAATCAGGTCCGCAATGCCCTCCGCCGCAGACAAATCAAACTTGCCATTCTCCACGGCGCGCCGACTGAACTCTCCCGCCTCTGCAAACCGAAGGCCTTCAATCTTTCCGAGTCCCTCGACGACGGAATCAACCACAGCGAGTCCACCGTGAAGATGAAGCTCAACCACATCCTCCCCTGTGAAGGAGTGCGGCGCCTGAAAGAATAGAACCAGCGCCTGATCCAGCACTTGATTGGAGTGCGGATCCTTCAACTGCCGCAGCTCTGCAAGTCTCGGTGGTCCAGGCACCTTTCCGGACAGAGCTTCCAGCGCGGCACTGGCATGCGCGCCGGAAATCCGGATCACGGCAACCCCCCCCCGACCCCTTGGCGTTGCTGGTGCAAAAATCGTTTCCAAACCGAATCGACTCCTCAGAACCTGTTCCTCAATCCTCACCGCATCTTGTGAGGACCAACATCCATGCTATCTCTTGAGGACCATCTGTTTCCTCGAAAGATCGTTTAATGACCCAGCCCGGCCCCGCAAACCTGCTTGCCGACGAGACCAGTCCCTACCTTCTCCAGCACAAAGACAATCCGGTCCATTGGCACCCTTGGGGCCCTGACGCACTCGCCCGCGCCAAGGCGGAGAACAAACCCATTCTGCTCTCCGTCGGCTACGCAGCCTGTCACTGGTGTCATGTGATGGCCCACGAGAGTTTTGAAGATCCGGCCATCGCAGAACTTATGAACCGTCTTTATGTAAACATCAAAGTAGATCGCGAGGAACGTCCCGACATTGATACGATTTACATGAGCGCGTTGCACGCCTTGGGAGAACAAGGCGGCTGGCCGCTCACCATGTTTCTGACGCCTGACGGTGAACCTTTTTGGGGCGGCACCTATTTTCCGCCGAAGCCCCAGTATGGCAGGCCAGGCTTCCCGCAGGTCCTGGAAGAAATCGCACGCCTCTATACCGAGGAACCCACGAAAATTCATGGCAACCGCGACGCGCTCAAAAACGCCCTCGCAAGGGTCGAGGACACGAGCGGTCAACCGCCCCTCGACATGCTGCTGGGCGTCGCCAACCAGCTCATGGGCGTCATGGACATGGCCAAGGGCGGCCTCAAAGGTGCCCCCAAATTTCCCCAGACCGGCCTCCTCGATGTCCTCTGGCGCGCCCACATTGCGACACGCAACAAGGACCACCGCGCGGCCGTCACCACCGCGCTCACCCACATGTGCGAAGGCGGCATTTATGATCATCTGGGCGGCGGCTTCGCCCGCTACTCCGTCGATGCAGACTGGCTGGTGCCACATTTCGAAAAGATGCTCTATGACAACGCACTTCTGATCGACCGTCTCACCGAAGCCTGGCAGGAAACCAAAGACCCTCTCTATGCGGTTCGCATCGAAGAGACGATCGGTTGGATCGCGCGGGAGATGACAACCCCCGACGGCGCCTTCGCCGCCAGCATCGACGCCGACAGCGAAGGGGAAGAGGGCAAGTTCTATGTCTGGACCGCCAACCAGATTGATGCCGAGCTCGGCGTCAACGGCCCCTGGTTCCGAGAACAATATGACGTGCACGAGGGCGGCAATTGGGAAGGCAATTCGATCCTCAACCGCCTTCATCTCACCACCCGCGACTTCAATGAAGACGAAGAGAAGAAACTCAAATCGCTTCGTCAACAACTCTTCGACAAAAGAGCGCAGCGCATCGCACCGGGGCTCGACGACAAAGTCCTGCTAGATTGGAATGGATTGGCCATCGCCGCCATTGCCAATGCCAGCCTGGTGTTCAGGCGTGATGACTGGCAAGCGTTGAGTCAAACCGCCTATCGTTTCGTGACCGAATCCATGAAGCGCGACGGACGCATGCATCACGCCTATCGCGCTGGACGTTTGCAGCACCGCGCCATGTCCGACGGCTTGGCGAACATCTGCGCCGCCGCCCTCGCCTTGTTCGAAGCGACCGGCGACTGGGCTTATGTCGACGATGCGCAGGGATTCATCTCAGAACTTGATGCCCATTATTGGGACGACACGAATGGCGGCTATTTCTACACCGCCGACGATGCAGAAGCGCTGCTCGTACGCACCCGCACCGCCGCCGATGACGCCACGCCTGCCGCCAACGGCACCCTTGCCGGGCTCCTGGTCCGCCTTTATGCGCTCACCGGCGACGAGCACTATCGCACCCGGGCGGACCAGCTGATCATCGCTTTTGGCGGCGCCGTCACCAAAAACGCTTTCCCCCATGGGTCCTGGCTTGCAAGCCTCGACACCGCCGTCAATCTGACCCAGATCGTGCTCATCGGTGAGCCAGGCGACGCCGGTCGTGCCGCGCTGAAAGACACGGTCCTCGACCTGTCGCTCCCTACCCGCCTGCTTCTGGATCTGGATGCCGGGACCGACCTGCCCGACGGTCATCCCGCCAAGGGCAAAAACATGGTGGACGGCAAAGCCACCGCCTATGTCTGCACCGGACCGGTCTGCTCCGCACCAGTCACCGACCCGGGTGACCTTCGTGCTGCCCTTGAAGCGAGCCGCCTCGCTCCCGATCCTTGAAGAAACACGCTCGCAACAGGCGTCCGAGCCCGTTACGCTATCGCCAAACTAATCACCCAGAATAATCGGGCAGTGACATACAACTCGCCCAACTCTCTCTGACAGGAGGCCCTCATGAGTTCAGAAACAATCACCATCAATGGTCCCGACGGCAGCTTTTCCGGTTACCTCGCCAAGCCAGACGGCGATGGTCCCTTCCCTGCCATTGTCGTCATTCAGGAAATCTTCGGCATCAACGCCGTCATGCGCGGCATATGCGATGACCTGGCCAAACAGGGCTATCTCGCCCTCTCACCAGATCTTTTCTGGCGCATTGAGCCCGGCATCGACATCACAGACCAATCCGAAGAGGAATGGGCCAAGGCCTTCGAACTCTTCAACGCCTTCGACGTAGACAAAGGCATGGTCGACGTCCAGGCCACCATCGATGCCGCGCGGAAGCTTGACGGTGCCAATGGCAAAGTCGGTGCCGTCGGATATTGCCTTGGCGGCCAGCTTGCTTACCTCACCGCCGCTCGCACAGACGCCGATGCGGCTGTCGGCTTTTATGGCGTGAACCTGCAAAACCTCACAGGCGAGGCAAGCAACATTTCGAAACCGCTCATGTTGCACATCGCCGGCAAGGACGAGTTTGTCCCCGCCGAGGCGCAAGCCGCCATCCATGCAGGACTGGATGGTCACGCCCAGGTAACGCTCCACGATTACCCGGAACGCGACCACGCCTTTGCGCGTGTTGGCGGCGCGCATTTTGATCAAGCTGATGCAGATCTCGCCAACGGTCGGACACTCGAGTTCTTTAAAGCAAACCTCTGATGGAAGAGGATTGAGGGATCTAAGTGTTTCCAGCAAAAGTGCCTCGCGGTTTTGCGTCCGGAAACACGTCAACAAAGACGTTCCGTATCCGAATCAAATAATTCGGCCTCCAGACTCAGAGACAGGCCGATAACAAAAACGGGAAACGTCCCAGGGAGCACACATGGTTAAGGCAATACGCATCCACGAAACCGGCGGACCGGAGGTGATGAAACTCGAAGATGTGGATCTACCCGATCCAGGTCCGGGCCAGGCGCGGGTGAAACACACGGCCATCGGGCTCAACTATATCGACACCTACCACCGCTCTGGACTCTATCCGATTGCCCTGCCCTCAGGGCTTGGCCTTGAAGCAGCCGGCGTGGTGGAGGCGGTCGGCGACGGCGTCAGCAACGTCAAAATCGGCGATCGAGTAGCCTATGGCTCCGGACCCATCGGAGCCTATTCGGAGGCGCAGAACTGTTTCGCCGCCGGTTTGATCAAACTGCCCGACGGCGTGAGGGAGGATGAAGCGGCGGCGCTGATGATGAAGGGCCTCACCGTCCGCTACCTCTTCAAAGAAACCTACAAGGTGAAGGCCGGCGACACCATTCTCTTCCATGCGGCGGCCGGCGGCTGTGGCCTTGTCGCCTGTCAATGGGCCAAGGAGCTGGGCGTGACCATGATCGGCACCGTGAGCTCCGAGGAAAAGGCAGAGCTCGCCCGCGCCCATGGCTGCGCGCACGTAATCAATTATTCAACCGAGAATGTGCCCGAGCGGGTGGCCGACATCACCAACGGGGCGAAGGTGCCTGTGGTCTATGACGGTGTCGGCAAGGACACGTTCGACATGTCGCTCGATTGCCTGGCGCCGCGCGGTCTTCTTGCAAGCTTCGGCAACGCCTCAGGGCCGGTCACCGGGGTTGATCTCGCCGATCTACAGAACAAGGGGTCTCTTTATGTGACCCGGCCGACCATGCTGCATTACATGATGACGCCGGAACAGGTGGCGGAGGCCACAGCAGATCTGTTCGACGTCGTTGCACGGGGCGCCGTGAAGGTGGACATCAATCAGCGCTATGCGCTCGCCGACGCGGCCCAGTCCCATATCGACATTCAGGGCCGCAAGACGACCGGCGCGACGATCATCGAGCCCTGACCGGCACCTGTCGAAGCCCAACGCCTAATACCCCATGTGGGATTAAGGATACTGCTTGATCTGCCTTGGGTACTTGCGGAACACTGATACCGGTCTGTCAGTCGAATTGAAAACCAAGGTGGGTCGTCATGCATCGGTTATTCTCAACTGCTCTTCTCCTCTGTTCGGTCGCCCTAGGCGGCACGGCGCAGGCCGAAAGCACCGACACAACAACAGCAATCGATGATGCTGAGGCTGGCATTTGCACCGGATACGGCCCGCAGACGCCCCGCGACATTGGCAGCGCCCATGGGTTGAACAGCCGCTTTTTCTCGCTGTCACCTAGCGCAGACTCAATGAACCTGTGCAACATCCACACTCATACGAACGCGGAACATAAAGGGCCGGGCTTTTCCATCTTTGCTGGCCCTGGCGATCATGGCGGCTATCAATGCAATGCCACGGCAGATCTCACAGAGGTTGAACTTGCCGACCCGACAAACGGCGCCGGCGCGTTCAAAGGGGTAAAGCCCGGCGACACCATCGAAGTCCACTGGGTGCACACGTCCTGTGACATCACACCGGGCGAAGGACTTGGGTCCTGCCTCAGTGAAAAATGCGCCAATCCAAACCTGCGGGTGGAGGCGCAAGCCTTCCTGGTCGTGAATGACCCAGAGGCTCTCGACTTCGCCGATTTCGCCTATGGCGGCAATATTGTCGATGGGCTGCACCAGGCGCGCTCCCTGCCAACAGACACAGGCACACCCGTCGTGTTTGGCGGTTCAACGACAGGACCGTCCTACACGCATTCCCAATGCTCGCCCCTCAAGGTGACCTGGAGTGTCAGACCACAATGCACGAAGCTCGATATTTCATCGCTCAACCGCTGGGCGGAAGCGGGCAATGTCTTCAACGAAACCAAGTCGCATGGCGTGCGGCAGCTGGTGACCGCCCCGGAGCTTCTCGCCCCAATCGAGTAAAACACAGCGCCCGCCCCGCGTAGACTGATCCAACCCGGGTAGACTGATCCAATCGGCCATAGGCGCCGCGCCGCGACTTCAAGTTTATACCAGCGTCTCATTCGGCGGCCTGGCCCGGTGACCTTCGCCGAAAACCCGATAAACTTGTCCGTTCACTGCGCAAGGAAAAGCGCAGTGAGCCACCAGGGAGGGTTTCATGGGAAAAATCGCAAGATATTTAGGCGCCGCCGCCGCAGCCTTTTTGATCGGCCTTTCATCGACCGCCGTCCAGGCCGGCGACTGCACCACCAAAACGACGCTCCCGACCCGGAATACCGGCGACTCCTTGCGTATCGTCGTGTTCCTCAAAACCGATGGAAGAGAGCTCACGTCTCATACCGGCAAAAGAGGCCAAAACAACGAAAACACAGTGACGGCTTCATACAGTACAGAAGCGTCCGACGTGGATGACACGCTGGATTTGAGGAACGCGCGCGGCGAGGCCATCGTCAATTCGAACCGCTCAACCCAAGGCGGCTTTAAGGTCTTTATCCACCTTGCAGAAAACGCGAGCGAAGACGATCCTGAAAATATCACGCTTGGGTCAGGCGTCTGTGTCATCGACGCCGATCAACGCGTCGATGGGGTAGAGCAACTGGTCTACGGCGAGCTGAGCCGCCTCAAATGTCGAAGCAGGAGCGGCCCAGAACTCCGGGTCAATTCCTGTAAATCGAAGACGTTTGCGAGAGCGAGGGGCGTTCACGTCGCCTATTGGGCGGACGTGGAGTTCGAATAGCTCGTTAGGGCGTCCTCACTCGGCTGCGGCAGCCGGTGAGCCCTTATAGATGCTGGCACGCGGCCGTTCCATGACCCGCTGAACCATGGGCTCAAACGCCGCAAGCGGCATCGTGTCATAGTCAGGATCAAAGGCATTCTGATCGAACAGATGACAGAATTGCGCCGTGTGTTCGAAAGCCTGATGGCCGCGGAACTGTTCGCGCATATCCCGGTCAAGCCCGATATGGTGGAAGAAATAATAGCCCTGGAAGATGCCGTGATGCTCCAGCATCCAGTGATTATCTTCTGAGACAAAGGGTTTCAGGATCGCCGCGCCGATCTCCGCGTGATTGTAAGTCCCGAGCGTGTCCCCAATATCGTGGAGCAGCGCGCAGACCACATATTCTTCGTCCTTGCCCGCGCGATGCGCAAGGGTCGCGGATTGCAGCGAGTGCTCCAAACGATCCACAGCGAAGCCGCCGAAATCCCCATCCAGAAGTTTCAAATGGGCGAGCACCCGATCAGCCAGGCCTTTGGAGAATTCTCCATTATTGGCGGCGATCAGTTCCCATTCTTCCTGGCTGCTCTCCGCCATGGTTTTAAACGTGGCGCGACCATCAACAATTTTATCGGACATGAATGTCTCCCCTCCAAAAGCAAGTGCGCAAGCCTAGTGCATCCCCCGACCAGAGAAAAGCGAGGATCGTTTAACCGGCGACCGCCAAACTGAAGACCAGCAGCACCAACTACCTGAAGCGAGGATCAGGTGTTCATACTGTCGAAGAATTCAGCGTTGTTCTTGGTTTGCTTGAGTTTATCGAGCAGGAACTCAATGGCGTCCGTCGTCCCCATGGGATTGAGGATACGGCGGAGCACATACATTTTCTGCAGCTCCACCTTGTCCACAAGCAGCTCTTCTTTCCGGGTGCCTGATTTCAGAATATCCATCGCCGGGAAGACCCGCTTGTCGGCGACCTTACGATCGAGCACAAGCTCCGAGTTGCCGGTGCCTTTGAATTCCTCAAAGATCACTTCGTCCATCCGGCTGCCTGTATCGATGAGCGCCGTTGAGATGATGGTGAGCGAGCCGCCCTCTTCGATGTTCCGCGCGGCCCCGAAAAAGCGTTTTGGACGCTGGAGCGCATTCGCATCCACACCGCCTGTCAGCACCTTGCCGGAGCTCGGCACCACCGTGTTGTAGGCACGACCCAGGCGGGTAATGGAATCCAAGAGGATCACCACGTCACGGCCGTGTTCCACCAAGCGTTTGGCTTTCTCGATCACCATTTCGGCAACCTGAACGTGCCGCACCGCCGGCTCGTCAAAGGTTGAGGAAACAACCTCCCCCTTCACCGACCGCTTCATATCCGTCACTTCTTCCGGCCGCTCATCGATCAAAAGCACAATCAAATAGGCTTCCGGATGATTGGCTGAAATGGAATGGGCGATGTTCTGCAAGAGCACTGTCTTACCGGTCCGCGGCGGCGCCACAATGAGACCGCGCTGTCCCTTACCCAAAGGCGCCACAATGTCGATGACGCGGCCCGATGTGTCTTTCCGGGTCGGGTCATCAATTTCCATTTCCAGTTTTTCGTCTGGATAGAGCGGCGTCAGATTGTCGAAATGGACTTTGTGACGGGCTTCTTCCGGATCGGCAAAATTGATGGAATTGACTTTGATGAGCGCGAAATAGCGTTCGCCCTCTTTGGGACTGCGAATATCGCCTTCCACCGTGTCGCCGGTGCGGAGCGAGAAGCGGCGGATCTGCGAGGGAGATACGTAGATATCATCGGGACCTGGCAGATAGTTCGCTTCCGGCGATCGCAGGAAGCCAAAACCATCCTGCAGCACTTCGACGACGCCTTCGCCGATAATGTCCGTCCCCTGTTCCGCATATTGCTTCAGGATCGCAAACATGAGCTCCTGGGTGCGGAGCGTACTCGCGTTTTCAACCTCGAGCTCCTCTGCAACCACCAACAATTCAGTAGGAGACTTGGCTTTCAATTCTTGCAGTTTGATCTGCTTCATATTTTTTCTCGTGCTGCGCTCGGGACCAGACACGTACCAAGCGATAGGAAGGAAAAGAGGCGTCTTTGATTAGGAAATTCGGGACTTGAATGTCTGAAAACTGGAAATCAGGTGAAGTCAGTGAGATCTGTCTGTCGATCAGCAGAGATCTGCTGAGGAGAAATCTGGAACGCAGCCCGGCTTAGATACCGAAGTGCGGAAATGAAAGTCCCAAAAGGCGCCGTCTGATGTGTGTCTTCAAAGTGGGAAGGTCGGCAGCCCGGCGCCCAATCTTGGTCGCGCTCCGGGAGGATCCCGGCGGGTGTTCACCATGATATAGCCCTTGGAGGCCGAGGCTACAAGCCAAAAAAGGGCAGATGCCCTGAACTGAGAGGGCAGCGATCATCCCAAATGTCAGAACGGCCGCACGATCACCAGGATGACAATGAAGATGGTCAGGACCGGCGGCACCTCATTCAATATCCGCATCTGCCGGGACGTATAAGGCCGCTCATCCCGCGCAAAGGCTTTCCGCCAGCGCGATAAAAACCCGTGATAGGCAGCCATCCCGGTCACCAGTAACAGCTTCACATGAAACCAGCCGTCGGATCCGATGGAGTCCCACAACAGCCAGGCAAGCGTCAGACCCAGCACCCAGGCGGCGATCATCGCGGGGTTGATGATCCGCCGAAGCAGCAACTCCTCCATCTTCTTATAGTTTTCCGAGAGCTCTGAGCCTGGTTCTGTCTCCGTGTGGTAGACGTAGAGCCTCGGCAGATAATACATGCCCGCCATCCAGAAGATCACGCTGATGATGTGAAAGGCTTTGATCCAGAGGTAATAGTCGAGCAGAAAATCAGTCATTTCGATCTCAAAACAAGTTAGTCTCAGTGAGCCTTAGGGCCGGTTCCCAGGACACACGCCGCCGGCGGCCTCCTCCGGACAGATCACATCATCGCTGATCAGCACCGCCCGGATCTGATCTCCCAGCTCGCGGATAAAGGCCGGATGCGTACCCACCGCAGGCACACGAATATAGGTTTCTACGCCGGCACTCTTGGCGAGTTCTCCATATTCGATGTCGAGCTCCACCAAGGTCTCGGAATGTTCGGAAACAAAGGCGATGGGCGCCAGGACAATCTTGCGGCCTTCTCTGCCAGCGCGCTCGATTTCATCATCCGTCGAGGGGCCAATCCATTCCAGAGGCCCCACCCGGCTCTGATAGCAGGTGACCCAATCAAGATTGGGAAGGTCGAGCTTCGCCGCCACCGCGGCACAGGTGCGTTCCACCTGGCGCTGATAGGGATCGCCGGCTTCCACGGTTCTTTTGGGCAGCCCATGAGCTGAGAAGAGGACACGGACATTGTCAGCGCCGCCAGCCTGATCAATGCCTTGACGGATGAGCGCCGCCTGGGCGTCGATCCATCCCGGTGCTTCGGGATAACAGCAAATCTCTTTTATTTCTGGTGACTTAAGCAAAGCACTACCCGGCCCTACCTCTTTCTTCCACGCAGCTGTCCAGTCCTTAAGAGACGATGCCGTCGTGGTCGTCGAATATTGCGGATAGAGCGGTAAGAGCACGATCTTGTCCGGTTGGAAGCGAGCGACCTCCGCTGCGGCCTCGTGCGCAAACGGATGCCAGTAGCGCATGGCGATAAAACATTTCACCGCGCCGCCCTCTTCCCCCAGGTCTGAGACCACCCGTTCAATCGCCTCAGCCTGACGTTCTGTTTCCGGAACAATCGGCGATCTGCCGCCAATATGGCCATAAATCTCGCGCGCAATGGGTGCGCGGCGCGACGAGATAATCTTGGCGATCAACCAGCGAAAGGGCTGCGGCACACTGATGATGGCCTTGTCGGAGAAGAGATTGAACAGGAACGGCTTCACCGCCTCCGGACTGTCAGGCCCGCCCAGATTGAACAGCACCACGGCAATGCGCTGTCCCTGGCTCATGACTGCCCCCGCACGCGTTTCACAAGATGGTCCACATGCTCCGGCGGCACTTGCGGGACGATGCCGTGACCCAGATTGAAGATCCACGGGCCGCCACTCAGGGTTTCAAGCAGATGATCCACCGCGCGATTCATCTCAGATCCGCCTGCCAGCAAGAGCAACGGATCCAGATTGCCCTGAACGGGACCGATCGGTTGCAGTGCCTTTGCCGCCCATTCCGGATCGACAGACGTATCGAGACTGATGGCGCTCACACCGGTTTCTTTGAAATAAGGTTCATAGGCTGCCCCCGCCCCTTTCGGAAAGGCGATCACGGGCACGTCCGGACAGGAGGCTGCAAGGCGCGCCCGAAGAGATTTGATCGGCTCCAGACAGAACCGCCGGAATTGATCCGCCGGCAGTGACCCTGCCCAGGTATCAAAAATCTGCAGCACTTCAGCCCCCGCCTCGACCTGCGCCTCCAGATAGTCACCAGTCACCTCCGTCAGGAGATCGATCAGAGACTGAAAGCCGTGCAAGTCGCGATAGGCCCACGCTTTGGCTGCCCCCTGATCGGGAGAGCCTCGGCCGCCCACCATATAGGTCGCCACCGTCCAGGGCGCGCCAGCAAAGCCAATGAGCGCCGTCTCTGGCGGCAGCTCCTGCCGCAACCCTCGAACCGTCTCAAAGACCGGCTTCAGATGATCCAGGACACGGTCCCGCTCAAGGATCTTCAATCCCTCAACATCAGTGATCGGCTCAAGGCGTGGTCCAACCCCTTCCTCAAACCAGACCTTCTGTCCGAGCGCATCCGGCACGACCAAAATGTCAGAGAAAAGGATCGACGCATCAAAGCCATATCGCCTGATTGGTTGAAGGGTGACTTCCACTGCCAGTTCAGGCGTGTAGCAGAGATTGAGGAAGCTCCCAGCTTTCGCTCGGGTCTCTCGATATTCTGGAAGATAGCGGCCGGCTTGACGCATGAGCCAGATAGGTGGGTGGTCAAACATCTCCCCTGCGAGCGCACGCAAAAACTTTTTGTCGGAAACTGGGTTGGTCATGACACTTTCTAAAGCCCGGGGTCCTTGATTGGGAGTCCTCTTCGGACCGTGCGTCACACACTTTCCCCACGTGAGGCCCCTTATATAGAATCTTATAAAAGGATGTAGTGGATAGTGGATGCCTGTGGAGATTGGGGATCAAATTTTGTCCCCGAAACTGAAGGCATTTTGTCGCGTGTGCCCTTTAGTTATGCACGACACCTCTGGTGTGAGTGACTCCCAACGCCCTGAACAGAGTCCATGCAATTAGGACGACTTGGCCTGTGCAGAACCAGATTGTGGATAAGTTGAACCATGGGGATAAGTCGGCCTGAACAGACGCCGCCCTACTTGTCCCCGTTTTCCCCATGCCTTGAAACCGCAATTGTTAACGACGAATAGAACCGTCGATGAAAAAAGAAACGTGGGTATGGCCAGGTAGGGCCTTAACAAAACCGGGGACTTATGCCTGTTTTCCACATTCATCCACAGGTCCCTGCAACGAGGACATATCGATGGTGAAGCTTAACGAAAGTCTGGCTATCGCGCCTTTGCCCCGATAGTTTTAGGCAGCTTTTGAGCAAAAGCTGTAACCGACCCCTCTGACACGCAGAAAAGCGTCCGGAAATCCTGACCTCATGACAAGTCGCCGCCTCTTTCATCTGCATCTTGTCTCCGACGCGACAGGCGAAACCTTGAATGCCGTCGCTCGCGCGGCCTGCGCCCAATATGAAGATGTGAGCCCGGTGGAGCATATTTATGCCCTGGTGAGAGGCCCTAAACAGCTGGACCGCGCCATCGCAGAGATTGAACGGGAACCAGGGCTGGTCATGTTCACCATGGTCAACGTAACCCTGCGTGATCAGCTGCTGGAGCGCTGCAGTGAGTTGGACATTCCCTGCATCTCCGTGCTGGATCCGGTGATCGGTGCGCTTGGCACTTATCTGGGTCGGGAGATTTCCCATAAGCCCGGCGTGCAGCACGAAATGAATGCGGAATACTTCGACCGCATTGCCGCGCTCAATTTCACGATGGCCCATGATGATGGCCAGACCGCCGGTGATTTGGACGATGCCGACATCATCCTTGTCGGTGTCAGCCGCACGTCGAAAACACCGACCTGCATCTATCTTGCGAACCGCGGCATCAAAGCAGCCAACGTGCCCTTTGTTCCCGGCACGCCCCTGCCGCCGGATCTTGAGACCGCGAGCAGCCCGCTTATCGTCGGGCTTGTTGCAAGTGTCGACCGGCTTTCACAAATTCGGAAAAACCGATTGCTGTCGTTGAATGAACAAACAGAAACCGACTATGTGGATAAAGACCTGATTACGGCGGAAATAGCGGAAGCACGACGCTTCTTCAATAAACATAGCTGGCCCGTGATCGACGTCACCCGCCGATCGGTTGAAGAAACAGCCGCCGCCATTCTCAATCTCTACAGCCGTCAGTAGATAATGAAATCAACGTCCCCCATGAGTGAGACCCAACATGTCTGATACGCCAACTCTTGTGCTCGCATCCCGCAGCGGTGTGCGCGCCATGCTGCTTGAAAATGCCTGTGTCTCCTTTCGCGTCGAGGTCTCCCCTGTCGATGAAGCGGAAGCGAAAATGGGGTTTGAAGGCAATGGAACCGCGCTCGCAGAACATCTCGCGAAGCTGAAAGCGCAGGCTGTAAGCGCCGAAGCCAAAGACCAGTTTGTCATCGGCGCGGATCAGGTGCTGACCTGTGATGCACGCCTGTTCGACAAGCCGAGAGACCTGGACGAAGCGCGCAAAAACCTCTGCTTCTTTCGCGGCAAAACCCACACGCTCCACAGTGCGGTGGCGGTGGCGCGGAGCGGCGAGATTGCCTGGAGCCATGTCACCCAGGCTCATCTCACCATGCGGGATTTTTCGGACGAGTATCTCGACCATTACATCAGACGGACCGGCGAAAAAATTCTCACCAGCGTTGGCTGTTATCAGCTGGAGGGGCCCGGCGTTCAATTGTTCGAGCGCATTGAAGGCGATTACTTCACCATTCTGGGCTTGCCGCTGCTGCCGCTCTTTGACTATCTGCGCAAAGAGGGTGCCCTTGAGACGTAAAAGACCAGACATGAGCAGCTCGATATGACAAAGCTCTCTCGCGTTTGGGTGCTCGGCTGGCCGGTCACACACTCACGCTCGCCGCTGATCCATAATCATTGGATCGAGACGCTCGGCGTTGAGAATGCCGTTTATGCGAAGCACGGCATTCCCCCCGAAGACTTGGAAGCCTGCCTTGCCTCCTTTCGGAGTGAGGGTGTGATTGGCGCCAATGTCACGGTGCCCCATAAAGAAGCGGTGTTTGCCCTGCTTGATCATCACGACGACGCGGCAAAAAGATTGAAAGCAGTGAACACGATTGTGGATTGCGGCACCCATTTTGAAGGCCGCAACACGGACGGCTATGGCTTCATGGCAAACCTGAAAGCCAATGCGCCGGAGGCTGAGTTCACCTCTAAGCCCGCGATGGTTTTGGGCGCCGGCGGCGCGGCGCGCGCCATCCTTGTGGCACTTGCCGATGCCGGCGTACCGGAAATTCGGCTGGTGAACCGCACAGTAGAAAAAGCCTCCGCGCTTCTGACAGAACTTGATGTAACCGGAACCGCGCTCTCTTGGGCGGCGGCGCCGGAGGCGCTTCGGGACATCGGCCTTTTGGTCAACACATCATCTTTAGGCATGACCGGCATGGATCCCCTGAAGCTGTCGTTGGAGAAGCTCCCAGCAAATGCCTTGGTGACGGACATTGTTTATTCGCCGCTGGAAACAGACTTGCTGGCGCGGGCACGCGCTCAAGGAAACCCAGTCGTGGATGGGCTGGGCATGCTCCTCCACCAAGCGGTGCCGGGCTTTGAGGCCTGGTTTGGGGTGCGGCCGGAAGTGACGCCCGAATTGCGGGCGCTTGTACTAAAGGACTTGAAGGAACATTAGATGCTATTGATTGGCCTCACGGGCTCTATCGGGATGGGGAAATCTGAAACCGCCAAAATGTTCGCGGCCGAAGGCGTGCCTGTCTATGACGCGGACGCGGAGGTGCACAAGCTCTATGCGCCCGGCGGTGCAGCTGTGGCCCCTCTGGAAGAAGCCTTCCCGGGCGTTGTCGTAGACGGCGCGGTTGATCGCACACTTCTCTCCAAAGAAGTCATCGGCAATCCGGAGGCATTGAAAAAACTCGAAAGCATCGTCCATCCTTTGGTGGGTCAGGCGAACAGAAACTTCCTGGAAAAGGCGGCAAAGGATGGGGCTGAAATGGTCCTGCTCGACATCCCGCTGCTCTTTGAAACCGGCGGCCGCGAACGCGTGGATGTGATTGTCGTTGTCAGCGCACCTTATGAATTGCAACGCGAACGCGTGCTCGCCCGACCGGAAATGACCGAAGAGAAGTTCGAGGAAATTTTCGCCAAGCAGGTGAGTGACGCCGACAAACGTGCTGGCGCCGACTATATTGTTGAAAGCGATAAGGGACTGGATCATGCACGCGCGCAGGTCCGCGACATCATCGCAGACCTGAAGGGCCGCGAGGGCGAGGTTCTGAAAAAGCTTCTGGGCTGAGAGCCGGAGCATTTTTCAGCAAAAGGTGCAGACTTTTACGCTTCGAAAATGCGACAAAAGAAGTGTGCATCTGGGGAGATGCAGGAACATTTTTGGGGACAGACATGCGCGAGATCGTGCTCGATACGGAAACGACGGGGATCAGTCCGAAGGAAGGACACCGTCTGGTTGAAATCGGATGTGTGGAGCTGGAAAACCACATGCCGACCGGCGAGACCTATCATGTCTACATCAACCCGGAGCGGGAAATGTCGGAAGGCGCTTTTCAAGTGCACGGGCTCTCGGACGAGTTCCTTTCCGACAAACCAAAATTCGATGAAGTCGCAGACGAGTTCCTGGCCTTTGTGAAAGACGCCCCTCTGGTCATTCACAACGCCGCCTTCGACATGGGCTTCTTGAACGCGGAACTGAAAATGGCGAACCGCCCGCTCCTGCCGGACGCGCAGGCAGTGGATACGCTCGCCATGGCACGCAAAAAATATCCCGGGGGGCAAAACAGCCTTGATGCGCTGTGCCGCCGTTTCAATGTGGACAATTCAAACCGCGTGAAGCACGGGGCGCTGCTCGACAGCGAACTGCTGGCCGAAGTCTATCTGGAACTGATCGGTGGGCGCGAACCTGGATTGAGCCTCGCCGCCGATGCGGTGAGTGGGACCGATGCGAGCGGCAAGATTGCCCATGAAGTGCGCCGGCAGCGGCCAAAGCCGCTTCCCTCGCGCATCACCGATGAAGAACGCGCTGCGCACCAGGCCTTTGTCGCCAGTCTTGGCGAAGAGACGCTCTGGAAAGAGATTTAGCATCCGACGCAAGCGGCACCGTCGCCTGCTTTCAACGGCGAAGCCCTCGGCGGCAGGCGCTGAATGTCGACCTGAGAACGAAATGTCTCAAGTCAAAGCGCGGCCGCGAAAGGGCGTCAATATTTACGCGTCGGGGCGTTCTTTCTCGCCGGCTTCCTGCTGCGCCTGCATCTGCTGACGGAAGAGCTGTGCGAAGTCGATCGGGTCCACCATCAAGGGTGGGAAGCCACCGTCGCGCGTCACGTCTGCGACAATGCGGCGGGCGAACGGGAAGATCAGGCGCGGGCACTCGATAAGCAAAACCGCCTGCATGCTTTCCTGCGGAATGTTGGCGACTTTAAAGACGCCGGCATATTCCAGTTCTGTCAGGAAGAGCTGTTTGCCGTTCACTTTGGCATCCACTTTCAGCTTCAGCACAACTTCAAAGTCGGTTTCCGCAAGTGGGTTCACCCCAACATCGACATTGACGGCGATTTGCGGCGACTCGTCCTGCGGCGCGAGACTGCCGGGGACGTTCGGGCTTTCAAATGAAAGATCGCGCACATATTGAGTGATCACCCGAAGCTGCGGACCAGCCTGACCGTCGCTGCCTGCGCCACCTGCTTCAATTTGATCTGTCTCTGCCATGCCGTCTCCCGTTCTGCTGGACAACAGGCCCAGCCGCTTTTGATTTGCGGACAGTGGCTATCACGGAATATGGGCGTTTCACAAGCGCGGTCGCTAGGAGTCCTTTGGCGGCACCCACCGACCGGAGCCGGAGGGTGGACTCTCGCCTGACCTGTCGTTCCCCGGAAGATCATCATTGTCAGCGCTGGGCCGCTGTGGCGGCACTTCTTCCGCTTCTCCCTCGACAATTGTTGGGTCGGCCGGATGCGCCTGGCCATGGGGATGACCTGAACGCCGGGCGAAGTCCGCGTTTGTGTGAACATGCACCGTACCGTTTTTGGCAAACCACTTCATGGCGGCGCGTGCCAGCAACAGTCGGACGGGATGGACGAAGAGCAGAAACCCCGCAATGTCGGTTAAAAACCCCGGCGTCAACAGGAGCGCCCCTGCAATCACCAGACAAAACCCGTGCATCACTTCTTCAACAGGCAGGCGGCCTTCATTCATGGCGGCCTGAGCACGACCAAAGGCGGCGAGCCCTTGGGCACGAAGGAGGCTGGTTCCGATGAGCGCGGTGAGAATAACAATCCCCAAGGTGGGCCACAGGCCGATCAAGCCACCGACTTCAATAAAGACCGCGATCTCTGCGATAGGAACAAGAACGAAGGCGAGAAAAACAAGGGGCATATGGGTCCTTTTGGCGAGTCTGAGTGGCCCTGGGCAGCATTGCGGTCCGCGTCCGCCTGACAGGAAGGGGCCTATTTCGAGCGGTTCGGTTGATTTCAAACAAAACACGACCGCTCGATCGGGCAATCAGTGGCAATGCGGCGCTGTTTGCCCTAGATTACTCTTAACAGATAAGCGCTCCCAAAATTGTTTCAAACCAACTTGAGGCAAAGGCGGGGCGCTCTCCCCTTGCGGGTCCGCCGATATTCGGAAGTTGGCCGCTGACCCCAATGACAGGTAGCAACCATTCGATGAGCAGCGACTTTAGCATTATCAACCTGATCCTCCTGGTGATCGCTGTCGTGGTGTTTCTAAAACTCCGCAGTGTCCTGGGGCGCCGGACGGGTGAGGAGCGTCGGCCTTTTGACCCCTATACCGCCCATGAACAGTCGCAGGAGAATGACAAGGATAACGTGATCAATCTGCCGGGCGCCCGCACGCCGGATGCCGCACGCGAACCTGCTGCAGAACCCGCGCCGCGCAAGATCCGCGGCGTCGAACCTGGCTCCGAGATCGAGCAACAATTGACCGAATTGACGCTTGCCGACCGGCGCTTTGATGGCGATGAGTTCCTAGGCGGTGCCAAGCTGGCCTATGAGATGATTGTCACGGCCTTTGCCGCGGGCGACCGGGCGACCTTGCAGCCTCTGCTCGCGCCGGAAGTATTCGAAAGCTTCAACGGCGCCATTGATGCCCGCGAAAGCCGCGGTGACTCCATTGAGATGAGCTTTGTGGGCCTCAAATCAGCTGAATTTGCCAAAGCGCTTGTGAACGGCAATCAGGCCCTCGTCACCGTGAAATTTGTGAGCGAACAAACCTCGTCGACCAAGAACGAGGAAGGGGTCGTGATTGAGGGAGATCCGGTCACCGTGCGTGAGGTGATCGATGTTTGGACCTTTGAGCGCGACATCACCAGCCGTGATCCGAACTGGCATCTGGTTGCCACGGGCGGCGCGTGATCGGTCGCGGGGTCTGTGACCTTGCATGGCCTTTTGGGTCCAGACCGCTCAAAAGTGCGCCCAAGACCCGCCTTCATTAAACGCGGCCCTACCGCGAAACACTCATTTTCACTCCTGGTTTTTGGCTTGTTTCTGGGCCTTGTCGGCTGTGTTGATCCGGACAGCGGCACGGAGGAGCAGGTGAGCGATCAATCTGGCCCTACTTTGTCGAAAACCAGCTTTGCGGCCCTACCCGGTTGGGAAGGAGACGATCTGGGGGCGGCGCTGGAGACCTTCCGCCGGTCCTGCGGGCGGATCCTTCGCGCACCCGCGACCAGGCCTCTTGATGGCAAGACGGGGGGCGCCGTCAATTATGGGACCGTAGGCGATTGGCAGCCGGTCTGCAGGGAGGCCCTGGAAGCCGCCGCGGCCGCCGATCCAAGAAGCTTTTTTGAAACCGGATTCACACCTTTTGCGGTCACGGCCGAAGAGGGACCAATCGGTCTCATGACTGGTTACTACGAGCCCGAAATTGAAGCGAGTTTGTCCCAGGAGGGTTCCTATCAGACACCGCTCCTGGCGAAACCGGGGGACCTGCAAAGACTCGATCTGGGCGAATTCGACCCGAACCTCAAAGGTGAGACCATTCGGGGCCGTTTGGAAGGCGGGCGCTTCGTCCCCTACCCGGACCGAGCCGCCATCAATCGCGGCGCGCTCAATGCCGATGCGCTGGCGGTGGCCTGGGTGAAGGACCCGGTCGATGCCTTTTTCACCCATATCCAAGGATCTGCGCGGCTTAAGCTCCCAGACGGGTCCGTCACCAGAGTGGGTTTTGCGGAGAAAAACGGCCGGCCCTATACCGCCATCGGCAAGGTATTGATCGAGCGCGGGGTTCTGACCCGCGAAAATGTCTCGATGGCGAGCATTCGTGATTGGCTGGCCGCGAACCCTGACGAGATGCAATCGGTCCTTGAAGCGAATGCGTCTTTCGTCTTTTTCACCCGCCGAGACGTCACAGATCCGGGCCTTGGGCCGGTAGGAGCAGGCGGCGTCCCGCTCACCCCGGGCCGCAGTTTGGCCGTTGATAGGCGCACCCATGCCTTGGGCGCGCCCATCTGGTTTGACGCAATCCTGCCAGGGGAAGCCACGCCGACCCGCAAGCTGATGGTCGCTCAGGACACAGGCTCGGCCATCCGGGGGCCTGTCCGCGGAGACTATTTCTGGGGCTCTGGGGCCGCTGCCGGGTCCAGAGCGGGCGAGATGAAATCCGATGGCCGGTTCTGGGTGCTTCTGCCGTCGGCGCTGGCCGCAAAACAGAGGTAGGGCCGGTGGCGCGAAAACCGACCGATTTCTCTGCCCCTACAGGGTATGGCCGCAGGAAGGCCAAATCCCGTCGCAGAACCTTAACGCCCGACGAAGCCGCGCTCTGGCGCAAAGTGACCGCCGATGCCACGCCGCGCTCAGGCCAGAAGCAAGCGGTCACGGATCTTCCGGAACCGGAGGTCGAACCTCCGAAAAAAAACATTCCATTCCCGAAACAAGCCAAACCATCCAATTGGGACAAGGCGCATCAAGCGCCACCGCTCAAACGAGGTCCGACAGCCCCACCGCTCAATGCGTTGGACAATCGCACGGCCAAAAAGCTCGTTCGAGGGCAGTTAACGCCGGAAGCGCGCCTCGATTTGCATGGTGCGACCCGGCACTCCGCCGAACCGGAGCTTTTGCGCTTTGTCATGGCGGCAAGAGCCCAGGGAAAGCGCCTCGTTCTGGTGATCACGGGCAAGGGCACCCAAGGGCATCTTCTTCATGGACGTGAATTTCATGCGGACCCTGATCGGCGCTCTGTGCTGCGGGACATGGTCCCGCGCTGGCTGAATGAGCCCCAGTTCCGGACCCATGTCGCCGGATTTCAGCCGGCGCACCCAAAACATGGCGGCGGCGGGGCCCTTTATTTGTGGTTGAGGCGCCAGAGATGACCCCATTTGGTGAGCGCCTCCGCGAATTGCGGGAAGAAAAAGGCGAAAGCCTCTCAAGTCTGGCGGCCGCTGTGGGTGTGAGCGCGGCCTATTTGTCAGCGCTCGAACATGGCCGCCGCGGCCGCCCCGGATTTCACCTGGTTCAGAAGATTATCGGGCATTTGGGCCTCATTTGGGACGATGCGGAAGAGCTTGTAGAGCTCGCGCGCCTCTCCCATCCCAAAGTGACCGTCGAAACCGGTGGCCTGGACCCCCGTGCCACCGAAGTGGCCAACCGGTTGGCCCGGGATATCCGAAATCTGAAAGGCCCGGCGTTGGATCGGCTGCTGGCCCTCCTGAAAGATGAGTCCAGCGCGATTTGATCGTTTCGGCTTCGAATCGCTTTCAGCGAATTTCCCCGCATAAAGGGCACAGCAGCCCAGATTCACTGCAAAATCTGCCGCACTGACCGCCATCAAGCGATGAACCTCGATTCATTCTTTGTCCCGTTGTGGAACAGGGGGCAAGATTTTGGTCATCCAAATGAGTCCCCCGCGAAGGACGCTGATCACAAAGACTCGCCCGCTGCGAAACACCGTCACGGATCCGCAACGGCACTGAGTTTCATTAAGGTTTGGGAAACCATAAAGGCTCTGCCCTTGGCCCAGGCAGGTCTATCCGGCAGGCCCATCCATCAGACCCGGCCGGGTCGTCGGGGCACCAAGGTCATGGCCGAAAGCGAGCACATGTCCGTCCGGGTCTTTGATATCGAAGTCGCGCAAGCCGTAAGGGGCGTCTTGGGGCTCGCGGACGATCTCGACACCTGCCGCGCGATACTGCGCGCAGAGTGCGTTCGCGTCGTCCACATAGATGTAAGCCGCCCAATATTGATTGAGCGGCAGTGGCCCGTCCCGTTCGCTGCGATCAAGGGCGAGGCTCATCTCACCCAGCTGCACAATGCAGAAATCCGCCGTCTCGCCCCAAATGCCATGGGAAAAAAAGCCCAGTTTCTCGACATAGAACGCCTCGCTCCGCCGAACGTCGCTGACCTGAAGGACAGGCATGGCGCGAAGGGCGGTTCCGGGCATGGGGAGGCTCCTGGTTACAAGATGAACTTCGAGAGATCGGCGTTGCTGGCGAGGTCGGTAAGTTCCGCCTTCACATAGTCGGCGTCAACGGTGACGGTCTCCCCTGCCCGGTCCGTTGCCGAGAAGCTGATCTCGTCCAGCACCCGCTCCATGATCGTGTGCAACCGCCGCGCGCCAATATTCTCCACCGTGGCATTCACATCCGCCGCAATATCGGCGAGTGCGTCGATGCCGTCTTCGGTGACCTCAAGGGTCACATCTTCCGTGGCCATGAGGCCCTTATATTGTTTGATCAGGCTCGCTTCGGGCTCTGTCAGAATGCGCCGGAAGTCATCCCGCGTCAGCGCCTTCAGCTCCACCCGGATGGGCAGACGTCCCTGCAGCTCCGGCAGGAGGTCGGACGGTTTCGCCAGATGAAATGCGCCGGAAGCAATGAAAAGGATATGATCGGTCTTCACCGGCCCATGTTTGGTGGCGACCGTCGTGCCTTCGATGAGCGGCAGCAGATCGCGCTGGACCCCTTCCCGGCTGACGTCGCCGCCCTGACGGTCTGAGCGGGCGCAAATCTTGTCGACCTCATCCAGAAACACGATGCCGCTGTTCTCCACTTTGTGGATGGCTTCAGCATTCACCTGATCATCATCGAGCAGCTTGTCGGATTCTTCCGCGATCAGCAGGTCGTAGCTGTCTTTGACCGTCATGCGCCGCGGCTTGGTGCGCTCCCCAAAGGCTTTCCCCATAATGTCGCTGAGATTGATCATGCCGACCTGGGACCCCGGCATGCCGGGAATATCGAAACTGGGCATGCCGCCGCCGGTGTCGGCGACCTGGATCTCGATTTCCTTGTCGTCCATGTCGCCCGCGCGAAGTTTCTTGCGGAAGGACTCGCGGGTCGCCGCACTCGCCTCTGTACCGACGAGCGCATCGAGGACGCGTTCTTCCGCCGCGCTATAGGCTTTCGCTTCCACTTCCTTACGCTTGGTTTCGCGCACAAGCCCGATGGAGGCTTCAACCAGGTCGCGGACGATTTGTTCGACGTCGCGCCCGACATAGCCCACTTCCGTAAACTTGGTGGCCTCCACTTTAATGAAGGGCGCTTGCGCGAGCTTCGCCAGACGGCGCGAGATTTCGGTCTTGCCCACACCGGTGGGGCCGATCATGAGGATGTTTTTTGGCAGCACCTCTTCACGCAGGTCATCCCCCAATTGCTGCCGCCGCCAGCGGTTGCGGAGCGCAATGGCAACGGCCCGTTTGGCATCCGCCTGACCGACAATGTAGCGGTCGAGCTCGGAGACAATTTCGCGGGGGGTAAAGGCAGTCATCGTCTGATCTTCTTTCACATATCTCTTCGGTCGCGTCTTAAGCGAGGCGCGCACTCAACAACAAGACCGCGCCTTCTTCTGGGCTGCGGTCATAACATAGATCCTCGAAACCGGCTTTCCGATAGGCATGGATGGCGCGGTGATTATTAGGTTTCGGGTCAACAATCACATGGGCCACGCCGTCGCTAGCGCATTTCCTAAGATAGGCACGAATGAAGGCGCTTCCATGGCCACGCCCCAGAAAGGCGGCAGGCCCGATAAACTGATCAATGCCGACGGCGCCGAAGGCATTTGCGGCATAAGGATGCGATCCGTCTATGTCATAGGACTGCAGGTAGGCGATCGGCAGGTGGCCATACAGCACCAGAAACGGGTGTACATCGCTCTCTTCTATATGGTCCGCGATATCCTCAAGCGCCGAGGGATCGCTGTACCAACGCCGCACGTGGGGTTCATCAAACCAGCGGCGGAGCAGGGGCAGATGCTGGTATGTCACTGGGACAAAGCGATAACGCGCGTCGTTGAGGGCGTCAGCCATCCGCGTCCAGTGTTTCGACTGTGAGGGAGCTGTTGGTATAGACGCAGATATCCGCGGCAATGCCCATGGCTTTGCGCGCAATGTCTTCGGCGTCCATGTCCATGTCGACCAGCGCACGAGCCGCCGATAAAGCATAATTGCCGCCGGAACCTATGCCGGTGACCCCATGTTCCGGTTCCAGCACGTCACCGGTGCCGGTCAGCACCAGGGTTGTTTCCTTGTCGGCCACAATCATCATCGCTTCCAGGCGCCGAAGGTACCGGTCGGTCCGCCAGTCTTTCGCGAGCTCCACGCAGGCGCGCATCAGCTGGCCCGGATATTGTTCAAGTTTCGCTTCCAGCCGCTCAAAAAGCGTGAAGGCGTCGGCGGTGGCGCCGGCGAACCCGCCAATCACCGTGCCGCCGGCGAGCGGCCGCACTTTGCGCGCGCTGTTCTTGATGACCGTGTCCCCCATGGAGACCTGGCCGTCGCCTGCCACCACGACCTTGCCGCCCTTGCGGACAGAAAGAATGGTTGTGCCATGCCAGACAGGGGGAGTGCTCATATGGGTCGGGTCCTCAAGATTGACAGGAAAGCAGGGTACATGTGGGCCGGATCGCCTCTTTGGTCAAGAAGAAGCGGTGCGGGCGCCGCCGCCATCTGAAAAGAGACAGGATTCGCTCGCGGCGTTATCCGCCCACATGCTCAAATTCGCCCGGATCACCGCCAAGCTCCCGGACTTGCGCTTCCAGCGCCTTGATCCGGTTCTCGAGCCGATCAAAGGCGGGCTCCAGAACATCCGGCGCATAGCGCGGCGTGATATGGGCGGAACAATTCACGTCCCAGCGGCTCACCTTGAACAGGATCGCGCGCTCCACCCTTGCGCGATAGCCGGGATGGGCGAGGGACCGGGTCAGGGCAGGGTCGGTCTCCACGGCGCGTGCCTCGCCCCAGAGTTTGATGCGCCGCCGGTTAACGTAATCGATCAGGAAGATAAAGGCGGCTGGGTTTTCCTTGAGGTTCCCAAGCGTCACATATTGCTGATTGCCGCCAAAATCCGCGTAGCCGAGCTCCGTTTCGCTCAAAACCTTCAAAAAGCCGCGGGGACCGCCGCGATGCTGCAGATAGGGCGCCCCCTTGGCCGAAGCGGATGCAAAATAGAAGTGATCGCGCTCCCCAATGAATTGGGCGAGGTCCTGAGTGATTTGAGCGGTGCCGCGCGGTTCCATCTGCAATCTCCGATGTCTTGGGGGTGGCCCCTACATAAGCCCTCAATCCAGCTTGATAAAGAGACCTGCACGTCCGGTATTTTCACTACCGCGTGAAGGCGGAAGAAGGGTAGGCTAACTGCCGTAGGACATCAGGTCCTGGCCTAAAATGAGTCCATTGTGAAAACGCCGTTCTGTGCGGATTCGCGCTAAGCAGACAGACTGCTTTGTACCATTTGGCAGGCCCGCGCCGCGTCGGCGCTGGGGCCGCCGACCTGAAGGAGAGAATGATGCCGCGTCCCTCACGCCGCAACGACCTGATTGAGACCGCCCAGACACTTTTTAACGCGGAAGGCTTTCACGCCGTGGGCATTGAACGGATCCTGAGCGAGGGAAATCTCGCCAAAATGACCCTCTATCGGCATTTCCCGTCCAAAGACGCCCTTATTCTGGGCGTGTTGGAGGCACGGGAACAGGCGGTGAATGGCTGGTTCCGTGAGGTGTTGGCGGATCCCAATCTCAAAGGGAAGGGGCGTTTGTTGGCGATTTTTGATGCGCTGGAAGCCTGGTTTGAAGACCGCTCGCCGCTCGGCAAGTTCTCCGGCTGCCTCTTCGTGCGGGCGGCGGGGGAGTTTCCTCATCCGGCTGACCCGGTCCATTTAGCAGCGGCAGAAGCCAAACAGGCTTTTATTGAGATGGTAGCGGCGGCGGCAGAGCTGGAGCGGTTCAAGAAGCCGCGGCTTCTGGCCCGCGAGTTGACCCTCCTGAAAGAAGGCGCGATTACGCTCGCGCAGGTTCAAGGGGCCTCCAAACCTGCGCTGGATGCGAAAAACGCTGCCGAGCGCCTTCTCGCGGACTGGCCGAGGAAGAAATAGGGACCGCGCCCTATGCTCAAAATCTACCACGTGCCCGGGACCAGATCGGTTAGGCCGATCTGGCTGGCCTTCGAACTGGACCTGGATGTGGAGATTGTGACCATCGACTATTCGCCTGCTTATCGCGATAGTTTGGAGTGGCGCTCTATTAGCCCAGCGGGAAAAGTGCCAGCCCTGACCGACGGCGATGTGAGCATGTTTGAGTCCGGCGCCATGCTGGAGTTCATCCTGGACCGATATGGCGAGGGACGTTTACGGCCGGAACGGGGGACGGCCGAGAGCGCACAATATCTCCAATGGTGCTGGTTCGCCGAAGCCACGCTGTCGCGGCCCCTGGGCTTCGTGCGCGCCATGAAGCTGGCGAAAGACGGCGCGGGGGCCGCCGACGCCATCATCGCCGACGGCGAAAAGAAAGCCCGCGCGGCGCTCGAGGCGGTAGAGCAGGGACTCGCCGATCGCGAGTTTTTGGTCGGCACCGGATTCACAGCCGCGGACATCATGACGGGATATTCCCTGGACCTGCTCGCTCATCTCTACCCGCTGGAAGACGCCTACCCCAAAACCGCAGCCTATTTGAGCCGCCTGAAAGCCCGTGAGGCGTGTCAGTGGGCACTCACGGCCTGATCAGCCCAGAACGAACCAGAACGAAAACCTCAATCCTTAACGTCTAAGTCTCAAGAACTTGCCGTAACCGCATGAGTCCATAGCGAAATCCGAGCCCGAGACGGGATTCACAATTGGTTAACTATGGTGACTTGGACAAGAGAGCTGACATGTCACATTAACAATTGGGCAGGGTTAACGGCCCGAGAGCCCTTTTGAGACCAAAACCGGTTAACGTCCGTTAAACCCTTGTTAAGCATACGCTTTCTACTGTTGGCGCTAGCGGGTGGCCGGACAGGCTGGCAGGGACTGGCTGAACCTGTTAGAACGCCCGCAATTGCGGCACTTCTGCCGCACCAAATGAGGAAGAACCCCATGTCTACCCCTATGTCTATTGAGGCTCAGGGCCGCGTCGCCACCGTGGAGCGTAAGACCAAAGAGACGGAAGTCTTTGTGTCACTCGATCTGGATGGCAATGGCATTTACGACATTGATACGGGCATCGGCTTTCTCGACCACATGCTTGAACAGCTGTCGCGCCACTCCCTGATCGACCTGAAAGTCCGGGTCGATGGCGATCTGCACATTGATATGCACCACACCACCGAAGACAGCGGCATTGTCGTGGGTGAAGCCGTGCGCCAGGCACTGGGCGACTTCAAAGGCATCAAGCGCTATTCCAATGCGCTCATACCTATGGACGAGACCCTGACGCGATGCGCCATTGACGTCTCCGGGCGGCCCTACCTCATCTGGCGCGTCGATCTTAAGCGTCCGAAACTGGGTGAAATGGACACCGAGCTCTTCAAAGAGTGGTTCCAGGCTTTTGCCCAGGCCGCCGGCATTACCCTCCACATGGAAAACCTCTATGGGGAGAACACCCACCATATTGTGGAGAGCTGCTATAAGGCGCTCGCACGGGCGCTTCGAGCGGCGGTCGAGATCGATCCCCGCACCGCGGATGTGGTGCCGTCCACCAAAGGCGTTATCGGGAGCTGACCCGCTGGCTTTTTGCTGGTGGCCCTTAGAGCGGTACCGTTTCCGGACGGATAAGTGCTTTCACTTATCCCGGAAACGCACTAAAGAACCCCACATGAAGGGAGGCTCATGAGTGGGCCTCTTGTTTCTGTCGCTGAGAAGCGGATCAACCAGGTAAACGGACGCTGTCGATGCGCACCTTTACGGTTCATGCCAATGCATCGCTCCCGCGAGCGGAAGATCACGTGCGCTTTGTGAAAGAAGGCATGGCGCGCTGGGCCATCCTGTCGCCGCTTATATGGTTTCTCTATCACCGCATGTGGTGGGAAGGGGCGGCCTATTTTGGCCTCTCGATTTTGATTGCTGTCGCCGGCGGAAGCTTGGGCTTCGGCGAGAACATTGTCGTTCTCTTGGGAGCAGGCCTTCAACTGCTCGCTGCCCTGGAGGCGAACGATCTCCGCCGTCTGGCCCTTGCCCGCAAAGGCTATCAGACAGTCGCGATTGTTCATGGCGCCGACGAAGAAGAAGCCGAGGCCCGCTTCTTTGCAAATTGGAGTCATGCTCTACCGGAAGCCTCGTTTGATCCTGTCACAAGTGCAGTACTGGACCGGAGCGGACCTGGGGCGGGGCTGCGGACCGGCGCAACCGCGACCTATACACAGCCAAAAGGTCCGGTTTGGCCAAAACGCGCGGACCGGAACCAGCCGGAAGAGCCCCATCCGGCAAACCCGAACGAAGAGGTGCTGGGCGTTTTTCCAAAACCTCCGGCATTGAACTAAGACATCAAAAGTAAGAATTAGAGTCCCACTCCATGAAGACCGTCATCATCGACTATGGCTCCGGCAATCTCCGCTCCGCCGAAAAAGCGTTTGAGCGGTCCGTGCGGGAACTCGGCCTCACCATGGATATTGAAGTGAGCGGCGACGCCGAAGCGGTGCGCGCTGCCGACCGGATCGTGCTCCCGGGTGTCGGGGCTTTTGGCGATTGCCGACGGGGGCTCGACGCCGTCCCGGGGATGACAGACGTCTTGGAAGAAATGGTGCATGAAAAAGCGCGTCCTTTTCTCGGCATCTGCGTCGGCATGCAGTTGATGGCAACCCGGGGACTGGAGCACGGGGAACATGAAGGCCTTGGATGGATCGCCGGTGACGTCGTGGAAATGAAACCAAGCGACCCGAGTTTGAAAATCCCGCATATGGGCTGGAACGAATTACAATTGACGGGCGCCCATCCTGTGCTGGCGGACCTGCCTGTGGCGCATGCCTATTTCGTGCACTCCTATCAGCTGCAGGCAGCTGATGAGGCGGACGTTGTTGCCCGCACCGATTATGGTGGGCCCGTCACAGCGGCAGTGGCCCGTGACAATATGGTGGGCACCCAGTTCCACCCGGAAAAGAGCCAGGCGCTGGGCCTCGCCCTCATCCGCAATTTTCTCCAATGGAAACCGTAAGCCCCATGAGTTCGACAAGAGCCCCTCTCACTCTCTTTCCCGCAATTGATCTGAAAGACGGCGAATGCGTGCGTCTAGTGCGCGGGCTCATGGAAGAAGCAACGGTTTTCAACGACAATCCGGCCGCCCAGGCCCGCGCCTTTGAAGATGCCGGTTTCGACTATTTGCACTTGGTGGACCTGAACGGCGCCTTTGAAGGAAAGCCGGTGAACGCGGGCGCTGTGGAAGCGATCCTGAAGGAGATCTCCATTCCGGCCCAGTTGGGGGGCGGCATTCGCGATCTTGAGACAATAGAGATGTGGCTCGACAAAGGGATATCGCGCGTCATCATCGGCACGGCGGCGGTAAAAGATCCGGACCTCGTCCGCGAGGCCTGCAAGCGTTTTCCGGGACAGGTGGCCGTTGGCCTCGATGCCAAAGGCGGCAAGGTGGCGGTGGAAGGCTGGGCCGAAGTCTCCGACCTCACGGTGCTCGACATGGCCAAACAGTTTGAGGATGTGGGCGTCGCCGCCATCATTTACACCGACATTGATCGCGATGGCGTGCTGGAAGGCCTCAACCTGGACTCAACGGTCTCTCTTGCGGACGCCATTTCAATCCCTGTGATCGCGAGCGGCGGTCTCTCTTCCATCGACGACATCAAAGCGTTGATAGCGGCAGACTGTGATGGGCTGGAAGGCGCGATCTCGGGTCGGGCCCTTTATGACGGCCGCCTGGACCCGAAAGAAGCCATCGCGCTCCTGAAAGGAGCGGCCTGATGCTCAAAGCCCGCGTGATCCCCTGCCTCGATGTGAAAGACGGCCGCGTCGTGAAAGGCGTGAATTTTGTCGACCTGGTCGACGCCGGCGATCCGGTGGAGGCGGCGCGTGCCTATGATGCGGCAGGCGCAGATGAACTTTGTTTTCTCGACATCACCGCCTCCCATGAAGATCGCTCCATCCTCTTTGATGTGGTGCGCCACACGGCCGAAGAATGCTTCATGCCGCTCACCGTGGGTGGTGGGGTGCGCACCATCGAAGATGTGCGCCAGCTCCTGCTCGCGGGCGCCGACAAGGTCTCCATCATGACGGCGGCTGTCCACAATCCGGATTTTGTGCGCGAGGCGGCGGAAAAGTTCGGCTCGCAATGCATCGTTGTGGCGGTCGACGCGAAACGCGTCTCCGCGCCGGGTGAACCGCCACGCTGGGAGGTCTTCACCCATGGCGGTCGAAATGAGACCGGTATCGATGCGGTGGAATATGCGAAGAAGGTTGTGGACCTTGGGGCAGGGGAGATCCTGCTCACCTCCATGGACCGCGATGGCACCAAGGAAGGATTTGACACGGAACTGACCCGCACCATCGCTGATGCGGTGCGGGTGCCGGTGATCGCCAGCGGCGGCGTTGGCACCCTCGACCATCTCGCCGAAGGCATCACCGACGGCCATGCCAGCGCGGTGCTCGCGGCCTCCATCTTTCACTTTGGTACCTATACGATTGGTGAAGCGAAGGCTCACATGGCCGCCAAAGAGATACCAGTTCGTCTCTAGTCTCCGACGATCTCCTTACAGCCCGGCGCCTGTATTGGATGGCGATCACCGATCCCATGGATCGGATGGCTGCGACGATTCAACAATTTACAAGCCTCTTTATCCGGGGAATACTTTTCGGGCTGAACCTGGGCGGGGGAACCTCGGACGGCACCGAATGAAACACAGGCGGGTGCGGGCCAGTGGGCCAGGAGATAGAGCTAAAACTCACGCTGGATGAAAAGGCGTTGGCGGAATTGCCGACCTGCGCCCCATTTGCTCAAGCAGAATTTGCGTCCGACGAGCCCAAAAAACTCAAAGCCACCTATTTCGACAGCGCTGCCAACGCGCTTCGGCAGAAAGGTGTCGTGCTGCGTCTGCGCAATGAAGACGGGCGCCTCATCCAGACCCTGAAGGGCAAAAAAGCCTTCGGCAGTCTGGCGGCGGGCAGGGCGGAGTTTGAGAGCCGCATTCCCAAAACCTGCAAGACACCAGACTTCAACCGATTGCCACCTGACCTCAAAAAGGGTCTGAAGCGCCTGCTCAATGGCAACACGATCGAACCGCTTTTTGAGACCGATGTTGATCGCACCATCGGCATGCTCAAGACCGATGCCGGCGACGCAATTGAACTGGCACTCGACCGCGGCTTCATTCGTGCAGGCCGCCGCGAGACGCGGGTAAGCGAACTCGAGCTCGAACTGAAGAAGGGCAATCCGGCGTCTCTTTACCGCGTCGCCCTCAAGCTGGTCGATACCGTGCCCGTGCGCATTGGCGTGCGGTCAAAAGGGGAGCGCGGCTACGCCCTGGCAAACGCCCTTGGGCCCAAGTCGGTCAAAGGCGAAACGGTGAAACTCCGAAAAAAGGCGACCGTCGAAGAAGCGCTCGACCAGGTATTGCGTCATTGCCTTGCCCATATCGTCGCCAACGAACCGGCGCTGGTGGAAACGGCAGACGAAGAGGCCTTGCATCAGATGCGGGTCGGCCTTCGCCGTCTCCGCGCTGCGCTGGCAGTCTTTGCGCCAGTGCTCGACAAGAGCATGATGCAGGAGATGAACGCCAAGGCACGCAGGCTCGCAGGCTTACTCGGCGTTGCGCGGGACTATGATGTGTTCCGGGGCGAGCTTGTGGCGCCCCTGAAAGAGACCGGCGATGAGACCGTCAAACTTCTCGATCGCGCCGCCATGCTCCAGCAGCTCAATGCCTGGGATGAGGGATTGCGCGCGGTGTCCTCCGCCGAATTCACACGGACCTGTCTGACACTGGCACTCCATATCGAAGAAAAAAGTTGGCGCCGCGAGGCCGCCCATGATCCCTCTATGGCGATGATGCTCGCCATGCCCGCCCGACAGTTTGCTGAGCGGGCGCTCACCAAACGCCTGAAGAGGGCGCGATCACTGGGCGACAATATTGACCACCTCACGCTCAAAGAACGTCACGAGTTGCGCAAAAGGCTGAAGATCTTGAAATATGCCGTGGGATTTTTCGCACCTCTCTTCCAAAAAAAGCTTGTCGACAAGAAAATCAAAAAGCTCAATGCCTTACAGGACGTGTTCGGCAGTCTGAACGACTTGGCCGTGGCGGAAGAAATCGTCCGGACCCTGATAGAGAAATCAGAGGGCGACACCAACCAACTCAAAATTGCAGCCGGCGGCGGCCGCGTTTTGGGATGGCACGGAGCTCAAGCCGAGGCCCAATGGCACAAAGCCTCCGTCGCATGGACGGATTTTCAAGGCACAGCGCCATTCTGGCGCGCTTGATCATTAAAACTTTATCGATCTTTGAGACGAATAGGGTTCAAAACGGGCCCTTTTCCTTTGCGAGGCTTGAAGACCTTTCGCCTTAAATTGCGCGATCAGTACTAAGACCTCTCGACCGCAAGGGAATGATATGTCTTCACAGACTGCCGTCGCCGACCGGCGTACGTTGGGAACCGGTACACAAGCCGCAGAAATATCCGGCCGGCGATTAAGTGCCGCTGCCGTTGCTCGGCTTGCCCAATACCACGAACGATATTTGCGTGGGATGAAGGGCGGACGCCGCATTGTCCTGAAAGCATGTGATCTTGGCGGGCTTGATCTCGCCGGCATCAACTTGTCGGATGCGGACCTGCCAGCGTGCGATTTCACCGACACTATTTTTAAGAACGCAAATCTCACACGTGCTAATCTTTTCGGCGCGTTGATGAACGGTGCAGACCTCACCAACGCCAATCTGGAAAGAGCGGATCTGCGGGGCGCGAAATTTGAAGGCGCGATCCTCACAAACACAAACATGAGAGGCGCAGATATGCGCCGCGGCGAAGTGCAAGGCGATGAAGGACGGGTTCTGTTTGATCCATCCTGCTCGTTCAAAGATGCAGCGCTGCTGAAAGCTGACATGGACACCTGCAAATTGACGGGCGCCGACTTTCAAGGAGCCCGTCTTGATCGCGTGAAGCTCACAGGCGCCGATCTTCGAGATAGTTCTTTTGATGGCGCAAACCTATCAGGTGTTGAGATGCAGGGCGCCAATCTGTTGGATGCAAATCTTACACGCACGGCAATCGATGAAGCGACGGAAGGATCGGCAAACTTGATGCGCTCCCGTCGCGCCGGACGCCCACCGACAGGCGATGTGTTGGCGGAGATTCTATTGCAACACAAACTTTGGATTGAAAGCGACAAGGTCGAGGGCGAGCGCGCAGACTTTTCGGAAACAGATCTCACGCGCTTCAACCTGGCCGGGCACTTTCTTCCGGGTGCGGATTTCACGCGCGCCGTCATGGTTGAAACCGATCTGCGTGAAACCTTCCTCGTCGGTGCCGACATGAAGGAAGCCATCCTGGTGGACGCGTTACTTGAGGGGGCCGACTTGCGCGGCACCGACCTGCGTGGCGCCATCACCTCCGGCACGCTCTTGCAAGGCACCAAACAAGGCGCGCTTGATGACAGAATTGTCACCCGGCTCTAGAAGTCTTTGCTGTTAACCTTCAGAAAATGCAGCATTTCTGCGCACGTCCTAGTGCTGGCGTCGCAGCAACAAATCTGATAGGAAAGCGCGCCGCCGCGGCCAGCATGGCAAACGGCGGCTCGTTTGTACGCCCGTTTCGTACGTTCATCCTTGTCAGGGAGGCCAGGTCATGGCCACCGATGCTCAGCAGCTCGAGACGCTCTTTTCGGTCATTTCTGATCGCAAGGGAGAAGATCCAAAAACGTCGTACACTGCCGCGCTTTTTGCGAAAGGTGTGGGCAAGTGCGCACAAAAATTGGGCGAAGAAGCTGTTGAGACAGTGATTGCCGCAATGGAAAGCGGCACTTCCGACAAAAAATCAGTCGTCAATGAATCCGCTGATCTGCTTTACCATTGGCTGGTCCTGATGGCGGCCCTCGACATTGACCCTGGTGAGGTTTATGCAGAGCTCGCACGTCGCGAGGGAACCTCTGGTCACACTGAAAAAGCCAGTCGAAAAGAACAGTAAGAAGAACTGGCAGGGAAAAGTTCGATGTCGACAGTGAAGTCGGAAAAAAAAGTGAGCATCACGCCAAGCAAGAAGTCGGCATCACCGACCGCGCGATCGATTTCTCCATTCCGCCACTTCACCTCTGCCGAGTGGGGAAAGCTGCGCGCTGATACGCCACTAACTCTTTCAGAAGACGAGCTGCAGACACTCCGTGGTTGGGGTGAGAATGTATCGCTTGAGGAAGTTCGCGAAATCTATCTGCCTCTGTCGCGTTTGCTGAACCTCTATGTTGCGGCGACGCAGGAACTGCATGGTGCCACGTCGGAGTTTCTCGGCACCAAACAGGCAAAGACTCCGTTCATTATCGGGGTGGCGGGTTCCGTTGCGGTAGGTAAGAGCACGACCGCGCGTATCTTGCACGAGCTTTTGCAGCGCTGGCCAAACCATCCGAAGGTCGACCTCATCACCACAGACGGTTTTCTTTATCCCAATGCGGAGCTCGAAGAACGCGATCTAATGCAGCGGAAAGGTTTTCCTGAAAGCTTTGACGTGAAGCGCCTCATCTCTTTCCTAACCGACATCAAGGCCGGCGTGGGTCAGGTTGTGGCACCGGTCTATTCTCACTTCCACTATGACATTGTGGGTGAGACCATCACGATCGATCAGCCGGACGTGTTGATTGTCGAAGGCCTGAACGTGTTGCAAAGCTGGAAGCCTGCGGAAGGCGAAGATCCACAACCCTTCGTGTCGGACTTTTTCGACTTCTCAATTTATCTGGATGCGGACGAAAATATTGTGCGCGACTGGTATGTCGACCGGTTCTTGGGGCTCAGAAAGACCTCCTTCAAAGACCCGGACGCCTATTTCCACAGGTTCTCCAGCCTGTCAGACGAGGAGGCGGTTGAAGTCGCGACCTCCATCTGGACATCCATCAATCTCGCGAACCTGCATAAGAATATTCTGCCGACGCGCGAACGCGCCGACCTTGTCTTACGCAAAGGGACGGACCACGCAATCCGCGACGTCTATCTCCGCAAGCTTTGAGCAGCGCTTAAACCGCCAGCCCTTTTTCCTGGACGAGTGCTTTGAGATCCGCCTGCGGCCGTGCGCCGTAGTGGCTGATCGCTTCTGCTGCCGCGATGGAGCCTAATCGACCGCAGGTCACCGGGTCGGCGCCTTTGGAAAGGCCGAACAAAAAGCCTGCCGCATAAAGGTCGCCTGCACCGGTTGTGTCGAGAACCTGGGAGACTTTCTCCGCATCGACCACGTGCACCTCACCGTCGGCGACAATCACGGATCCCGCTTCTGAGCGCGTGAGGGCAGCAAACTTGCAGTCCTTCCGCACGGACTGAAGCGCGGCATCGAACGTGTCGACTTCATAAAGCGACATGATCTCATCTTCATTGGCAAACAGGATGTCGACTTCCTCTTTGGCGAGGTCGCGGAACTCTGTGCGGAACCGATCGACACAGAAGCTGTCCGAGAGGGTGAGCGACACAAGGCGTCCCGCGCTATGCGCGATCCCGGCGGCTTTGAGGAAGGCTTCTTTCGCGCCAGGCGGATCCCAGAGATAGCCTTCCATATACGTAATGGCCGAGGCTTTGATGAGATCTTCCGGCACATCATCCGGCGTAAGACCCCCGGCCGCCCCCAGATAGGTGCTCATGCTGCGCTGAGCATCCGGTGTCACCACGATCAGGCAGCGCGCTGTCGCGGGTCCGTCTGTTGCCGGCGCCGTGGTAAAGTCGACACCGAGGGCGCGAATATCATGGGTGAACACCTGGCCCAGCTGATCATCACGCACCTTGCCGATATAGGCCGCCTTGCCGCCAAGTGCCGCGAGACCTGCAATCGTATTGCCGCAGGATCCGCCGGAAACCTCGATGGCCGAGCCCATGACACCGTAAAGCTCCGTCGCACGGTCTTCGTCGATCAGCGTCATGGCGCCTTTTTCGACCTTATTGGCGACAAGAAAATCGTCAGTCCCTTCCGAAATGACATCAACAATCGCATTGCCGATCCCGGCAACATCAAACTTAGGTTCTGACATGAAAGCTCGCTTGGCTCAGAGTGGAAATCTGGGCGGAGTATAAGGCGCGACGCACGCTGGACAAAGCCCGGAGGGCGGCTAATCTGCCCCTGATTTGAAGTTTGGCGCGCACCAATCGCCGCTATTTGTTCCGGGGATATTCCATGTTTTCTGCCCTATCGACTGCGCTCAGCGACACTTTTTCAAAACCGCTTCGCGCGGTCATGTTGCGCGCGCTGGGCCTCGCGTTGGTCTTGCTGGTCATAGCGGGCGTTGGCGCCTTTTACGGTCTTCAGGCGATCCCGGAATTTGGGGCCGATTGGGGCTGGCCGATCATCGATGAAGTGATTGACTGGCTGTCCGGCGCCTTTGTCATCGTTGCGCTGGTGCTGCTCCTTATGCCGGTCTCCGCACTCTTCGCGGGCATTTTTTTGGAAGAGGTGGCAGCTGCGGTGGAAGAGCGTCACTACCCGACGGATGCCGCCGGACGCGATCAGCCTTTCGTGCAGGGCCTCTGGATCGCTCTCAAATTCACCACCTTGCTCATCGTCCTGAACATCCTTGCGCTCCCGCTCTATTTCATTCCCGTGGTTAACGTCGTCGCCTATTGGACGCTGAACGGCTATCTGCTTGGCCGGGAATATTTTGAGCTGGTGGCGCTGCGCCACCGCACTCCAGAGGACGCAAAGTCGCTGCGGCGCTCAAAAAGCATTCGGGTCTTTTCCGGCGGGGTGGCTGCAGCGGCGCTCGCCTCCATCCCCGTGGTCAACCTGTTAACACCTTTTTTCGCGACAGCCCTTATGGTGCATCTGCATAAGAAAGTGACGGCTTAAGTCGTGAGGTGTGTGGTGCGTGTTTTAGTGTTTCTAGCAATGGGTGTGATGCTTGCCGCCTGCGCGGGCAGCGGCGCGAACATGGGCGCGAGCCTCTCACCTCAAACCGTTTCAGCGCCGGGCCGCACGCCTCCTGCGCTCAAACCGGCGCCAAGCGCCGGCAGCCTGATCGGGCTTGATGCCTACGGCCTGCGTGATGCGTTTGGCTCTCCGGACTTCCAGCGCAACGATGCCCATGCGGAGATCTGGCGCTATGCCGGCGACGGCTGCACGCTCTTTGTCTATCTCTATGAAGATGAAAGCGACATCATGCGCGCCTCCTTCATTGAAGCGCGCGCCCGCGAAGGCGGCGAACTGCCCGTTGACCCTTGTGTCGCAGATGTGAACAGGGACCATCAACTGAGTTCCTTTCGCTACTAAAGAGAATTCGACCCAATTCTCAAAATAATCTGTCACACTTTGCCTGCCGGGCCTGTCTAACCTCATAGTGATAACCCAAAGCACTTGAGGTGCACGTGACTGATAAGGAATTCTTCCACCATCTTGTGATCGCGGCCCAGGGCGGCGACAGACCCGCGCTCGATCAATTGGTCCGCGCGGTCCAGGGCCAGGTACACAACCTGGCCATGCGGATTCTGGTCAATCCTGATGACGCGCTGGAAGCGACACAGGAAATTCTCGTCCTGATCGTGACGAAGCTCTCAACCTTCCGGGGCGACAGCGCTTTCCCCACCTGGGTCTACCGCGTCGCGACAAACTATCTCCTGTCTGCAAAGAAGATCAGAGCCCGCGATCCCGGCCTGAGCTTTGACGGTTTTCAACAGGACCTGGAAAACGGCCTGTCGATCGACCCGTCCCCTGCTGCGGACGACCTGGTGTTGCTGAATGAGCTTCGCGTTTCCTGCACCATGGCCATGCTTCTATGTCTCGACCTCAATCATCGCATCGCCTATGTGCTGGGAGACATTCTGGAGATGGACCATAGCGAAGCCGCCGACATTCTCGACATCTCCAAGGACAATTATCGCAAACGACTGTCGCGGGCGCGGAAAGAAGTGACCGCGTTCACATCGCGGGCCTGCGGGTTGGCGAGTGAGAAGGCGAAATGTTCCTGTCCCCGCAGGCTGGACGCGGCTCTCTCGATGGGTCGCATCAGACCGGGTCAAAACACGATGAGCGGCAGCGGCGGACTTTCCTATGAGGAGGTGGCGGCGCAGGCGAAGAAGCTTGAAGGGGACCTCACGGCTTTGAAGCTGCAGACCGCTATTCCAAAGTTTGCCGGACCCGCATCGCTTAGTGAGCAGATTCTGCGGATCGTCGACCTGTCCGACTACGGTCGACCTCAATAAGACCTGACGTCCGTGGGCGACCATCGCGGCCGCGCCAGGGCGTCGCTTTCCATCCCCAACAAACTGAAAGGAACCGTGCATGTGGCAACGGCTTTTTGCAGGAGTGCTTGCGAGCCTCCTTCTTATCACCCCAACCCTAAGCAGAGCTCAAGAGGAGAAAACGATGACACCCGAACAGAAAGATGTGCTTGCAGCGGTGGAACGCATGACCGGCGCGTTTCACAACAAGGACCTCGACGGCATCATGGCAAGCTATGAACCGGGCGCGTCCATCATCTTCGAACCTGGGACGGCGTCCACCGATGAAGCAGCGATCCGCGAAGCGTTTGGCGAGTTCTTCCACATCAACCCGGAGTTCACCTATGGCGGGCATGAGGTGTTTGTCATGGATAATATCGCCGTGCATTTTGCGCCGTGGACCATGACGGGCGAAGCACCCGACGGGACGCAGGTCAAACAAAGTGGCCTGTCTGTCGCCATTCTCCGCAAGCAGGCAGACGGCACGTGGCTCATGATTTTTGACAATCCCAACGGCGAGCATTTGATGGGTCTGTAGACGCATCAGGTCACGTCAAGGCGGGCGCTGAACGTGCCCGTCTTTCCGCCGCCGCACAACCAAAACCCTAGGCCGCGGTCGTCTTTCCTTTGAACGTGCAAAAGGCGGCGACTTTGCAGGCTGGGCAGTCCGGCTTCTGCGCTTTGCAGATGTCGCGCCAAAGCGGAGACAGGAAACGTGGAGCGTTTCCGTCCGTCTCCGCGACACCAAACAACTAGGCCGCGGTCGTCTTTCCTTTGAACGTGCAAAAGGCGGCGACTTTGCAGGACGGGCAGTCCGGCTTCCGTGCTTTGCAGATGTAGCGCCAAAGCGGAGACAGGAAACGTGGAGCGTTTCCGTCCGTCTCCGCGACACCAAACAACTAGGCCGCGGTCGTCTTTCCTTTGAACGTGCAAAAGGCGGCGACTTTGCAGGCTGGGCAGTCCGGCTTCCGTGCTTTGCAGATATAGCGGCCGTGCAGCAGGATCCAGTGATGGGCATGCTGCAGGTAATCCTTGGGCACGCGCTTTAGGAGTTCATGCTCCACGTCCAGCACATTTTTGCCCGGCGCGAGCCCCGTGCGGTTTGACACCCGGAAGATATGTGTGTCGACTGCGATGGTTGGTTCGCCAAAGGCTTCGTTCATCACCACATTGGCGGTCTTGCGGCCGACGCCGGGCAGACGTTCCAGTTCTTCCCGGGTGCGGGGGACTTCGCTGTTAAACTCCTCAATCAGCATTTTGGACAGCGCGATGACATTCTTCGCTTTGTTGCGATAGAGCCCGATGGTTTTGATCTGATCGCGCAGCTTGGCTTCGCCGAGCTTCACCATCTTTTCCGGCGTATCGACTTTTTTGAAGAGGTCCTTCGTGGCCTTGTTTACACCCACATCTGTCGCCTGGGCCGAAAGGGCGACGGCGACAACAAGCGTGTAGGGATTTTTGTAGTCGAGCTCTGTTTTCGGTTCCGGCAGGTCGGCGGAGAGGATCTCGAAAAACGGCTCAATATCTTTTTTCTTCATTTTCATGGGGCGAACATAGCCATTTGACGCAGCCCGATCCATTGCGGAACCCATATGAACGGCCTAATTTGGCCATTATGGAACGCGTAACCGACACACGCCCGCTGGAAGCCACCCCGGGCACCGCGCTGCATTTCGATGCGCGGCTGACGCCCCACCGCTCCCTCGGCAGCCGCGGCTTTTTGATCGTCATGATCTTCATCGGCGTGGTGAGCTTTGTGGCGGGCATTGTCTTCACGCTGATGGGGGCCTGGCCGGTCTTCGGCTTTTTCGGCCTCGACGTTGCGGCCATCTATCTGGCCTTCCGATGGAACTATCGCGCCGCGCGCGCGTTTGAAACCGTACAGCTCTCAGACGACACGTTGAAGATCCGGAAAGTGGACGCGAAGGGAAATGAGACAGCCTGGGTCGCTCAGCCCTATTGGGCGCGGGTGCAATATGACAAAGAGGCGGAAGAAGATGTCGCCATCGACATCACCTCCCACGGACGGCGTCTGACCGTGGGGGCATTCCTCTCACCTGAAGAACGCTTGCAGTTCGGTGAGGCACTGCGGTTTGAGCTCGACCGCCGCCGGCGCAACAGCTTTGCGCCAGCGCCGTCAAACTAGAGTCACCCTCCAGAGCCGTTTGCTCAGAAACAGCGACAAACTTAAGACGTCAGTGGGCTTCCCGCTCAATCAGCATTTTCTTTGAGAGCACTTTGCCCTCATCATCCAGCTCATAGGCAATGGGCGCGCCGGTGGCGATGTTGAGCTGCAGCACCTCGTCGCGGCTGAGGCCTTCCAGGTCCATCACCAGAGCGCGAAGGGAATTGCCATGCGCCGCAATCAGAACCCGCTCGCCACCGAGCACCCGCGGTTTGATGGTCGCGTGATAGTAGGGCAGCACCCGGTCAGCGGTGTCTTTCAGGCTCTCGCCGCCAGGGGGCGGTGTGTCATAGGAGCGGCGCCAGATATGCACCTGTTCTTCGCCCCATTTTTCGCGAGCGTCATCTTTGTTAAGCCCCGCAAGGTCGCCATAGTCCCGCTCGTTGAGGGCCTGATCGCGGATGATTTCAAGGTCCGACTGGCCGAGTTCCTTCAGGATGGCGTCATTGGTCTTCTGTGCGCGGCTGAGGTCAGACGTGAAAGAGACATCGAATTCGTAGCCGCCTTCTTTCAAGGCCTGACCCGCTTCAACGGCTTCCGCCCGGCCCTGGTCGGTCAGATCCGGGTCCTTCCAGCCGGTAAAGAGGTTCTTTTTGTTCCACTCACTTTGCCCATGACGGACAAGCACAAGAAGATTGGCCACGTTGAAAATTCCTACTGTTTAGAAGTCTGAGAGCCCGAGCACATCGAGCATTGAAAAGAGACCGGGACCTTTGCCTTGGCCCCACCGCGCCGCGGCAAGGGCACCGCGCGCAAAGAGGCCCCGGTCCTCGGCAATGTGAGAAAGGACAATGCGTTCATTGTCTGAAGCAAAGATGGTGGAATGCTCGCCGACGACGGAGCCGCCCCGTAAGACCGCATAGCCGATATCGCCTTGTGTGCGCTCCCCGGTAATGCCGTCGCGGCCCCGGTCTGCCACGGCGTCATGATTGATGCCGCGACCCTCTGCAGCAGCCTGCCCCAACATGAGCGCCGTGCCGGACGGTGCATCGACCTTGTGACGGTGATGCATCTCCAGGATCTCGATGTCCCAGTCTGCATCCAATGTCTGCGCCACTTTGCGTGTGAGCGCCGTCAACAGATTGACCCCAAGGCTCATATTGCCCGCCTTGATGATGGTCGCGTGACGCGCGGCGGCTTCGATCTGTGCTTCCTGCTCGGCGTCAAAGCCGGTGGTCGCAATCACATGAACGATGCGCGCCTGCGCCGCCAATGCCGCATATTCAACCGTGGCCGCGGGCACGGTGAAATCGATGATCGCATCGGCTTCTGCGACGAGTGGCAGCGGGTCTTCCGAGATCGCCACGCCCAGAGGCTCGGGAAGGCCTGCCACGGTTCCCGCGTCTGACCCCAGCAGCGATGACCCGGCAGGCTCCGTCGCGCCGGACAGGGTGAGGTCCGGCTTCTGAGCAATCTCCGCGATCAATGTACGGCCCATGCGCCCGGCAGCGCCGGGAAGGACGATCTTAATCTCGCTGTCGCTCATCTGTTTTCTCCGCAAAGCAGGTCGGTCAAGCACGCCCAGACCGCTTATTCTCCGCGGGATATAGCAGGGCGGGCGGGTCGCGTACAGCAATCACAAAGCAAAATACGCTGCCGCGGCCTTGACGTTGGGCCGTTGATCCACTACCTACCATTAGTAAGTTACTAAAAGTAGGTTAGAGATGACTCAATCGCAACCAGCACCACGGACCCGGCTGAGCAGAGCAGATCGCCGCCAACAAATGTTGGACGTGGCGAGAAGCCTCATAGAAGAGCAGGGGGCCGACGCCCTGACGCTGGCCCTGGTCGCCGAGAAGGCCGGTGTCTCAAAGCCTATGGCCTATGATCATTTTGAGACCCGCACCGGCCTCCTGTTGGCGCTGCTGGAAGATGCTGACCGGCACTATGAAGGGGTGGTTCGCGCGCGTATCGCCGCCGCGCCCGAAACGGTTGAGGCCATCGCAGAAATCATCGCTGAAGCCTATGTCGCCTGTTCCCTTGAAGCGGGCCCCGCAGCCGCAGCCCTCACCGCTGCGATCGAAGCAAACGGCGACGCCTGCGACGCGGGCCGCGCCTCAAGAGACCTCCATGCGCGTCAGTTTGCGGAGGCCTTCGCTCCAGTCCTGCCGCCAGAGGATCCGCGTGCCCACCTCATCTTTGTAGGTCTTGTGGCCGCCGCGAACACGCTCTGCGCGGAGCTGACCGCCAAGCGGATCAGCGACACGGCAGCAACTGAGACACTCACCCATCTTTTGACAACAAGCATCGCGCCGCTCGCCCGTTGAGCGCACACAAACTCTCTGAAAGGAAATCCCATGATCCTCGTCACCGGCGCCACCGGCAATGTCGGCAGTGAAATCGCTCGCCAACTTATTGCTGCCAAGACACCTTTTCGCATCTTCGTGAGAGATGCGGCCAAAGCGGCTGAGATGATCGGCGCAGACGGCTATGAAGTCGCCCTAGGCGATTTTGATGATGCCGACGCGTTCGAAAAAGCACTCGACGGCGTTGACGCGGTCTACATGGTGACCAATCAGAGCGACGCGTTTAAGTCGGCCCTCACACGCATGACAGATCAGCTGAAAAAGGCCGGCGTAAAACGGTTAGTGATGTTGTCTGCCGAATGCGACCCCGACAGCGCTGTCTTCTTTGTTCGCCGCACGGGCGAGCTAGAGGAGATTGTCAAAGACGCAGACCTGCCCTGGACCTTTTTGCGCCCGGACTGGTTCATGCAGAACTTCGCGGGCTTCGTGGCCATGGGCATGGTCGCCTTTCCGGCAGGTCCGGGCAAAACCAGTTTTGTTGACGTGCGCGACGTCGCCGAGATTGCCATCAAAGCACTCATCGAAGACGGCCACACCCACCGTGTCTATCGCCTCACAGGCCCCGATCCCATGACCTTCGAAGGTGCCGCAAACCGCATAAGTGCTGCCCTTGGGCGCGACGTGCCGTTCGTCGGCATCACGCCGGAAGACCTGCGCAACGCACTGATCGAACAGGGCGCAGAGACCTGGTACGCCGACATGAATGCGGAAATGACCTTTGCCGTCCGCGAAGGCTTTACCTTCAACCCGTCGAACGACATTGAGTTTCTGTTGGGGCGCAAACCGCGATCCATAGAAACCTATGTCGCCGATCATGCAGATCAGATGGGGGCGGCATGAAGGCCGTCAGCTTCGATGTGCCGCAAGGTAGGGGCCGCCCCGCACTGAAGCTGATCGAGGCACCTGTACCCAAGCCAGGCAGGGGTGAAGTCTTGGTCCGTATCACCCATGCAGGCCTCAATCACGGTGACTTCGAGACCTGGACGGGCAAGCAGAACAAGACGCTGCTCAAACGTCTGAAAACAAACCCTGTGATGACAGGCATTGAGATGGGGGGTGTTGCTGAAAGCGACGGAAAATCCATCAAGAAAGGGGACCAGCTCTACGGCTATACGAACATCTTTAAGGGACCCTGGTTCCACACGGAATATGTCGCCATAAAGGAAGCCAACATTGCGAAACTCCCCACAGGCATGACGCCCGAAGGAGCGGCAGCGATCGTTGGGGGCGCTGTGACCTCAATTGCCGCGCTGGAGCGCATCGCCAAAACAAAACCAGGAGACAATGTTCTCATAACCGGAGCGACGGGGAGCGTAGGCGTCACAGCTCTTCAGCTTGCGAGACATCTGGGGGCTGAGGTCACCGCCATCTGTCATTCCTCTCAGACCGATTTTGCAAGAGACCAGGGCGCAGCAGTTGCGCTTGCCTATGACGCCAATGAGTTTCCGCGGAAAGAAAAACAGTTCGACGTGATTTTTGATGCTGCACCTTCCATGAGTTTTGCGAAGGCGCTGCCCTTCCTTAGACCCAAGGGCACTTACGTCACGACCATGCCGCACCTCGACGTCGGAGGTTTTCTCCGGTCCCTGGTCTCTCGGCGTAAATGGGGCTTCCTGCTGGAAAGTGATACCGACCAGAAAAGGTTGGGACGCCTGTCAGAACTGATGGCTGCCGGTGTGTTCACGCCTGTGATCGACAGCGCGTATGAGCTGCAGGAGGCGGCAAAAGCGTTCGCCCGTCAGGAACAAAGCGGCAAGCGCGGCAAAATCATTCTTGAGATGCCGGCTGCTGAATAAACCAAAACGGCCCGGCACTTTCAAAAGTGCCGGACCGTAAAGCTGGCTTCGAGGAACAGGATCAGCCAGAGGAGGTAACGCCGAGGTGCCGCCAGTGAGCGGGCAAAGCACCTCGGATATTTGTGTTAGAAGTCGATCTGCAGGCGGGTCGCCACATAGTCAACATCCGTGTCTGCTGTGCCTGCGGCTGCCGTGAAGTCATACTCTGCAGAGCCGTAGTTCAGCATCGCCCGTACATACGGGTTGAAGTAGTAGTTGACCCCGAGTGTGAGTGCTGACGTTTCAGACGCAGCGGTTCCAAAACCGGCATCTTCCATATCAATCATCTCATAGCGAGCGGCAACTTCGATGGCGCCGTCACCTTTCACGCGACCGAACACACCCTTAGCGGAATTGTAGGGGCGGCTCTCTCCCGTCAGGAAGTAGCTTGCCATGGCGTACCAGCCGCTAAAGTCGACGTCGGCGGCACCCGTACCATTGCCTTCAAGGGTTGACGTATAATATTCGCCTTGTGCGCTGAACGGGCCGAAGACCACAGCGGCTTCTGCGCCAACAGTTGTCTGACCTTCTGCGACGGTCACGCCGGTATCTACATAGCGGGTGCCATTGTGGAAGTTGCGCAGACGGATGCGCGGGCCGGAGTTATCATCAAACATACGGTAGGTTCCGGAAACGCCCAGATGCACCAGTTTTCCGTCTTCGTTGATCGGCGCATAGGTGCCCCGAGCTGTCAAAGCCAGATCAGTGGTCGTCGTGTCACTGCCATTGTCGATGCCGCTCGTGAAGATCCCACCACGCAGGGTGAAGTTTTCGCTGCTCACGCCAAGGCTGGCGCCCAACTGACGGCCGGCTGTGAGAGCATCGCTCACCATGGACCGTTCCATGAACGTTACATATTTAGAGGACGTCTGCTGTTCCAGGCCCTGTGGTTCTTTGTGGTTCCCGAAAGTCGCTTTCAGTCCGGCAATCTTGGTGCCGATGTATGCATCCTTGATGGAGACGCCATTGCTCGCAAAGTCGACCTGAAGCTTATATTTCCAATCGCCAGCGACTTTACCGGAAGCAAAGACACGTGCCCGGCGGATCTCTGCGCCGCCACCGCTTGTTTCTACGCCGCCGGTACGGCTTGCTTCGGCAACGAACGCATCAAGCATCAAACGGCCGCCAAAACGGATTGACCAGTTGCCGTCACGGCTGCTGATCTGAAGTTTGCGGCTATCAAACTTTGGCAGGTCGGCAAGGCTTGAAGATGCAGCTTCAAGCTCCGCAAGTCTGTTGTCGCGCTGCTGTACCTGCGCTTTGAGCTCACGAAGCTCGTGCTCAAGCGCATCGATCCGCGCATTGACATCATATCCAGCGAGTGCTGTGCCCGCTGTACCCAGCGACAGTGTGCCGGCAAGAACCATCGCGGTCCCACATCGTTTAAGTGCTGAAAGTGGTGCTTTTCCCCAGTCGAGTTTCTTCTTAGTCATAGTGCCCCTCAGGATTCATAAGTCTCTTGGCCAACCAATGACGGCTGCACCAAAACAGGCCTAGACCCTAGGGGTTAAAGATGTAGAAAAGCATAAACTCGGCATGGGTATCAGACAGCGGTAGGCAGATTTCCATTTCGCATGGAAACGGGTGTCTTTGGAGAAGTTCTCATCCAGCTTTCTCCGACTTCGTCTGCACACAAAGTAAAATCAAAATAGCGCAAAGGCCTAGGCCAAAAGTCGATACCCGACCGAGCAAAATAGATCGGACTTATGAGAATTTTAACGGCTGTCCGATAGCCCTAGAGGGACTGGTGCGGGTGGCGGCCGGAAGAGTTTGTAAAGATTGTTAGCGCTGGGTGAGGGCGATGAAAGAATTGAATTTGGGTGGCGTCGGCGACAAGCTGACAGAGTTTCTGGGATTTCTTAACTCCGTAAAGGTCTCGGCGCGTATTGGAATTCTTTCGGCACTCGGTGTTGTGAGTATTGCAATTCTGGGTAGCGCCTATGTCATAGGCGATATCAGCATTCGCGCTGCCTCCGTCGAGCGGATGGAAAACACCAAGCTTGCCCAATTGTCTATGGCTGTTGAAGTCGGCGCACTGCAGATGCGCCGGAATGAAAAAGACTTCCTGATGCGCAAAGACATGAAATATGTCGAGCGCTATGAGCAGTCTGCGTTGAACGTGCTGGATGCGCTCGAAGAGATGAAGAGCCTCGCCGCCGCGGCTGACGTTCAAGCAGAAATCACCGCGATTGAGGAAGGCATCGCCGATCATGTCGGCCAGTTCCGCTCCGTGGTCAGCCTCACGCAGCAATTGGGCATTGATGAGACACAGGGCCTGCAAGGTGCGCTTCGCGCATCGGTCCACGCGGTCGAAACCAAACTGAAAGAGGTGAACCTCGCAGAGTTGACCGTCAAAATGTTGATGATGCGGCGCCACGAGAAAGACTTCATGCTCCGGGGCGCGGAAAAATATATCGGGCGTATCGATGAGCGCCGCGCCGAATTTGATGCGCTGTTGCAGGAAGCAGCTGCGCCGCGAGTCACGACGGCGCCAGCGCCTGCTCCGGTACCTGTCGTTGCGGATGCACCCGTTGCAGTCGACAGCGGCGATGCTTCTTCCGACCCGGCATCACTGGATGCACCCCAGGTAACCGCAGCACCGACGCCTGTCGTGACGGCAGTGCCGCTTGCACCCCTCGTATCGGACGAGTTTGTGCGGGATGTCTCCAAGCTCATGGACCAGTACCAGGCTGGTATCCGTCGCTATGCAGACTTTTCCATGAATGCGGCCGGTGAGATCAAAAAGCTCAGCGAAATTTTCGCCGACATGGTGCCTGCCTTCGAGCGCACTGCAGAAGTAGCGGCGTCCGGTCTTGAAAATGCGGAAAAGTCACTTGAAGCATCCAAGTCGACGACAGAAACGATCTATCTGATCGTTGGCCTGTTGGTCTTGGGTGTTGTGTCCGTCTTCGGTTTCGCCGTGGGACGGAGCATCACGGACTCGCTGAAGCAGATCACCTCCACTATGTCATCTTTGGCAGATGGCGACCTGGACACGAACATCCCCTATCGCGACAACAAGCACGAAATTGGGGAAATGGCCCGGGCGGTTGAGGTCTTCCGCGGCAACGCGGTTGAGCGAGAGAAACTCGAAGCAGAACAGGCTGAACGCCAGGCTGCACGCGAGGAACGCACCAAACGCATGGAAGAGTTGATCTCTGCCTTTGATGCTAAATCAACGGCGCTTTTGGGGGCTGTTTCTGCCTCATCGGGCGAGCTTCATGATACGGCGGGACAAATGACCCAGACCGCCGAGGCAACAAGTAGCCGTGCGAGTGCGGCGTCAAGTGCTGCCGATGCGGCTTCTGCGAATGTGCAAACGGTGGCTGCTGCGGCTGAAGAACTGCACAGCGCGATTGAAGAGATTGGCCGCCAGGTGGTCCAGTCGACCGAAATCTCACGTCAGACCACCTCAGCTGCTGAAAAGACCAGCGAAACCATGGGGCACCTGGCGGAGGCCGCCGATAAGATCGGCGCCGTCATCAGCCTTATTCAAGACATTGCCGAGCAGACCAACCTGCTGGCCTTGAACGCAACCATCGAGGCAGCGCGCGCCGGCGAAGCTGGCAAAGGCTTTGCGGTGGTGGCCGGTGAGGTGAAATCCCTCGCGAACCAGACGGCGAAAGCGACCGATGAGATCTCTCTTCAGATCTCCACCATGCAGGAATCGACCAAGGACGCCGTTGGTGCCATCGACCAGGTCAATGGCATGATCGCCCAAATGTCGGAAATTGCCACCGCGATCTCAAGCGCTGTTGAAGAGCAAGGCGCGGCCACGCAGGAAATCGCTGGCAGCGTTCAAGAAGCAGCCCGCGGCACATCCGAGGTCACATCCAACATTTCTGAAGTGGATGCGGTCACCGGTGAAAGCACAGAGACGGCGAAAAAGGTGAACAACTTTGCCTCTGACCTGTCAGCCAAATCTGATGAGCTGCGTCAGGAAGTCGAAGTCTTCCTGGAGTCGGTGAAAGCAGCTTAGCAAAACAAAAAACGGCCCGGCCCACATTGGGGGTGGCCGGACCGTCGAGCTGACTGCGAGGAACAGTTGCAGCAAAAGAATTTGCCGAGGCGCCCAAAAGTCAAAGCTGGGCGCCTCGGCTTTTTCGTGTCTTAGAAGTCGATCTGCAGACGCGTACCGATAAAGTCGGTTTCAACGTCCGCCGCACCAGATGCTGCGGTGAAGTCATACTCGGCAGTGCCGTAGTTCAACATCGCGCGAACATATGGGTTGAAGTAGTAGTTGATACCAACCGTCAGTGCTGTGGTTTCAGAAGCGTCTGAACCAAAGCCCGTGTCTTCCAGGTCAACCATTTCATAGCGAGCTGCGATTTCGATCGCATCGTCAGACTTCACCCGACCGAAAGCGCCTTTGGATGCGCTGTAAGCGCGGCTTTCGCCTGTGATGAAGTAGCTGGCCATGACATACCAACCGTCAAAGTCGATGTCAGCGGAACCGGTGCCGTTTCCTTCAAGCGTAGAGGTGAAGTATTCACCCTGTGCGCTGAACGGACCGAAGACAGCGGCTGCTTCCGCACCCAAAGTCATCTGACCTTCAGACGTGATACCACCGGCTGCAGTGCTCACGAAACGCGTGCCATTGTGGAAGTTCCGAAGACGGATCCGAGGGCCGGTATTGTCGTCGAAGCCGCGGTAAGAACCGGACACACCAAGGTGCACAACTTCTGTTTTCTCGGCGATTGGTGCGTATGTCAAACGACCGGAAAGCGCCCAGTCGGTTGTTGCGGCATCAGAACCATTGTCGACACCGTTTGTGAACAGACCAACCGTCGCACTGAAATTGTCACCGGTCTTGCTGAACGCGGCACCGAGGTTACGGCCAGGCGCGAAGGTTGAGGTGACCATCGAGCGTTCCATGAACGTGATGTACTTGGAAGATGTCAGCTCTTCGAGACCGATTGGCTCTTTCTGGTTACCAAACTTCGAGTTGATACCAGCGATCTTCGTTGAAATCCAAGCATCCTCAATATCGACGGTGCCAGCTGTTTCAAAGTCGATCTGCAGCTTGTACTTCCAGTCGCCGGCAACTTTACCGGACGCGAAGAAGCGAAGGCGGCGGAATTCAGCGCCAGCACCGCTTGTGTCTGTACCACCAGTGATTTCGCTTTCAGCAAGGAAGGCGTCTACCTGGATACGACCACCAAACCGGATGGACCAGTTGCCATCGCGGCTAGAGATTTGCAGCTTCCGGCTGTCGAACTTCGGCAGGTCTGCAAGACCTTCAGAAGCAGCTTCCAACTCAGCAAGCTTGCTGTCACGCATCTGCATCTGAGCTTTCAGCTCACGCAGTTCGTTTTCGAGGGAGTCAATGCGCGAATTAACGTCGTAACCCGCGAAGGCTGTCCCTGTTAGGCTGAGGGAGAGCGCAGCAGCAGCTACACCACCCACCAGTGCTTGTTTAATCATTAGGTATCTCCTCGTGTACTCAGGGATTTGCCCCGGTCGAGGAGACGAATAGGCGGCCTACATGACCGGTCCGCTACACTTATGTGACAGAGTCATGACAGCGCCGCACTGTTGCCCAATGGGCACAAAGAACAGGCAGAAAAGAGGAAGACCTGTCTGCCTTAGCTCTGATTGAACACGGGCTTGCGTTTCTCAAGAAACGCCATAATGCCTTCGCGTGCGTCCGGCGTCCCCGACGTCAAGTGAACCGCGGCGCGCTCATCGGCCAGCGATTCTTCGAGTGTCTTGGTGGGGCTGCTCATCAAGGCATCGAGCATCGCCTTCACGGCAAGGCGCGGCTGCCCCGCAAGTTCCTCCGCCAGCGCGATGGCCCGGTCTTTGAGCTCTGCAAGCGGCCAGACTTCATTGGCGAGACCAATGCGATGGGCTTCGGGGCCTGAAATCTTTTTGCCGCGCAAGATCATGTCGATCGCATGGGTGCGCCCCACCACCCGGGGAAGGCGCGCACTGCCACCCCAGGCGGGCACGGCACCCAGGTCCATTTCCGGCAGGCCGATCTGGCACCCTTCTTCCGCCGCCAGACGAAAATGGCATCCAAGGGGGAGCTCCAGCCCCCCGCCCAGGCAATTGCCGAAGAAGGTGGCGACCCAGGGCTTGCCCATATTTTCAATGGCGCTGATCACGTTCCAGCGTTGGTCGAAAAACGCGTCCTGTCCGCCGCGTTCCTGAACCGCGGTGCCCAGCTCCTTCAGGTTCATGCCGACGGAGAAATTCTTGTCCCCCGCTCCTGTGAGCACAACCGCGCGTATCGCGTCATCAGCCGCGATTTCTTCAACAAGCTTTTCAAGCTCGTCCATAAAAGCGGCGGACATGCGGTTCCACGGCGCGTCGTTGATCGAGATGATCATGACGGCGCCGCGTGTTTCGGTAATCAGGGGAGCATCGGACATGGCAAAAATCTCTTCTCAGCTGCATTGTTTAGAAGAGACTAGCGGATTGTTCTCGGGCTCACCAAGACGGTTTAGTCGGGCGTGTCGTTGAAGAACTCTTTGACCTTGTCAAAGAAGCCGGCGCTTTCCGGATTGGTCTTCTCAGACGAGGCTTCGTCGAACTGCTTCAGCAGGTCCTTCTGCGCTTTGGTGAGGCCCACCGGCGTTTCCACATGGATCTGAATGTAGAGGTCGCCATGGCGCCGCGCATGAAGGCCGGGCATGCCTTTGCCGCGCACGCGGAACTGTTTGCCCGTCTGAGTGCCTTCCGGCACTTTGACCTTCACCTTGCCACCACCAACGGTAGGCACTTCCATCTCACCGCCAAGCGCTGCCGTAGTCAGAGACACAGGCACATCGCAAAAGAGTTCAGTCCCATCGCGCTCAAAGAGCTTATGGGGTTCGATGGAGAGGAAAATATAAAGATCGCCGGCCGGACCACCGCGCATACCGGCTTCCCCTTCGCCGGCGAGGCGAATGCGGGTGCCTTCTTCAACGCCCGGCGGGATAGTGACCGCAAGCGTGCGTTCTTTTTGAACCCGGCCCTGCCCATGACAGTCAGAACACGGATTTTCAATCACCTGACCACGACCATGGCAGGCGGGACAGGTGCGCTCAATCGAGAAGAAGCCCTGCGCAGCGCGGACACGGCCACTGCCACCACAAGTCGTGCAGTTAACAGGCTGCGACCCAGGGGCTGCCCCTGAGCCGGTGCAGGTGTCGCACGTCACGGAACTGGGCACATGAATTTGCGCCTTTTTGCCTTCGTACGCTTCTTCCAGCGTGATCTGCATATTGTAGCGAAGATCTTGGCCCCGCGCCCGGCCGCCGTCGCTGCGTTGACCGCGCCGCCCGCCCATAAATTCGCCGAACAGATCGTCGAAAATGTCGGACATGGAGCCGCCCATGCCCCCCATACCGCCGGGATGACCGCCGCCCATACCGCCTTCAAAGGCGGCATGACCATATTGGTCGTAGGCTGCGCGCTGCTGATCATCCTTCAGCACGTCATAGGCTTCAGAGATTTCTTTGAACTTCTGCTCAGCTTCTTCATCGCCCGGGTTTTTGTCCGGGTGATATTTCATCGCCAGTTTGCGATAGGCTTTTTTGAGCTCGTCCGCACTCGCGGAACGATCCACGCCAAGCAGGCTATAAAAATCAGGCTTAGACACGAGACTTCAGGTCCTTTCCGACCCCCGCGCCCTGACCGGCAAAGTGAGTTTTGCCGATCAGGTTAAGGGGTGTCATAGGCTCACACCTACGGGAGCGGGATTAGGATGCGTCTTTCTTTTTATCGTCTTCGTCGACTTCTTCGAAGTCAGCGTCAACCACATCATCCTGAGCCTTGCTGTCCTCAGACGCTTGGCTGTCGCCGTCAGCACCTTCAGCATCGGCGGTTTCAACACCTGCTTTGTAAAGCTCTTCGCCGAGCTTGAGGGAAACCTCCGTCAAAGCCTGCGCTTTGGCATTGATCTCCTCCGCGTCGTCACCTTCCAGAGCTGTTTTGAGCTCAGCAACCGCAGCAGCAACAGGCGCTTTCACCTCTTCGCTGACTTTGTCACCAGCATCTTCAAGCGTCTTCTCGGTGGCGTGGACCATGGCTTCCGCCTGGTTTTTGGCTTCGACGGCTTCGCGACGCTTCTTGTCGTCTTCCGCGTTCGCTTCCGCGTCCTTCACCATATTGTCGATCTCGCTATCGGAGAGACCGCCAGAGGCTTGGATGCGGATCGACTGCTCTTTGCCGGTCGCTTTGTCTTTGGCGTTTACAGACACAATACCGTTCGCGTCAATGTCGAAGGCAACTTCAATCTGCGGCACGCCGCGCGGGGCGCCTGGAATACCGACAAGATCAAACTGGCCAAGCAGTTTGTTGTCAGCGGCCATTTCCCGTTCGCCCTGGAAGACGCGGATCGTCACAGCGGACTGATTGTCTTCCGCCGTCGAGAATGTCTGTGCCTTCTTGGTTGGGATTGTGGTGTTGCGTTCGATCAACCGAGTGAACACACCGCCCAGCGTTTCGATACCGAGCGACAGAGGCGTCACGTCGAGGAGGAGAACGTCTTTCACGTCGCCCTGCAACACGCCCGCCTGAATGGCAGCGCCCATGGCAACCACTTCATCCGGGTTCACGCCCTGATGCGGTTCTTTGCCGAAGAAGTTCTTCACCGCTTCCTGCACTTTCGGCATCCGGGTCATCCCGCCGACGAGAACAACCTCGTCAATGCTGCCGGCGCTGAGACCTGCGTCCTGCAGCGCTTTCTTACACGGCTCGATCGTGCGCTGAACAAGATCGTCAACAAGAGCTTCCAGCTTTGCGCGGGTGAGCTTCAAGGTCAGGTGCTTAGGACCGGACGCATCTGCCGTGATAAAGGGCAGGTTCACTTCCGTCTGCGCGCCGGAGGACAATTCGATCTTCGCCTTTTCCGCAGCTTCTTTCAGACGCTGGAGCGCAAGCTTGTCGTCACGCAGGTCAATGCCCTGCTCTTTCTTAAACTCATCGGCTAAGTATTCGATGATGCGAAGGTCAAAGTCTTCACCGCCAAGGAACGTGTCCCCATTGGTGGATTTCACTTCAAAGACACCGTCGCCGATTTCAAGAACGGAGACGTCGAACGTACCACCGCCAAGGTCATAAACGGCGATGGTGCGGCCGTCGGACTTGTCGAGGCCATAAGCAAGTGCCGCCGCGGTCGGCTCGTTGATGATGCGAAGAACTTCAAGACCCGCGATCTTGCCGGCATCTTTCGTTGCTTGGCGCTGCGCGTCATTGAAGTAGGCGGGTACCGTGATCACGGCTTGGGTGACAGGTTCACCGGTGAAGGTCTCAGCTGTCTCTTTCATCTTCTGCAAAATGAAAGCGGAGATCTGCTGCGGCGAATATTTTTCACCGCGCGCTTCCACCCATGCATCGCCATTGTCCGCCTTGACGATTTCATACGGCACCATGCCCTTGTCTTTTTGGGTCATGGGATCGTCGAAAGAGCGGCCAATCAGGCGCTTGATCGCGAAGAGTGTGTTGGTGGGGTTGGTGACGGCCTGGCGTTTCGCAGGCTGGCCGACAAGCTTCTCATTGTCGTCCGCAAAAGCCACCATGGAGGGTGTGGTGCGCACACCTTCTGCATTCTCAATAACTTTGGGCTGGGTGCCCTCCATTACCGCGACACACGAGTTCGTCGTGCCGAGGTCAATGCCAATAACTTTACCCATTGTCTTCCTCTTTATGACTGCGGCAGGCCAGTCGGACCTGAAAATTCAGCGCCCAATGGTTGAAGCAGCGTGAGCTTGATCGCGTGACCGAAGTCACTCTGCTTTAATCCTCTGACCCCCTATGGGGTGAACAGGTTAAAAACGGTCGCAACCGATTGGGAGATATATATGTTTGGGCCCTGCACGTCGCAAGACCACCCGCGCCAGATCGGCCCCTCAGATCGCTCAAAAATGGCTGACCGTCGCGGGATGCGGTTGAATAGCGGCATGCGACATCTGGCGCAACAATTAACCCCAATATGCCGCTGAAAATGAGTCGCAAAACAACTCCTCCACCCGCCCTTGAGCCTGCTCCTGGAACCAGGATTTGGCCGGGTCTTCTCTCGCGCCCGTCTCAGGAAGACCTGGTCGGTACGCTGAGGGCGTTGCTGTCAGAGAACCCCCTCTACAAGCCAACCATGCCGCGGACCGGGAAGCCGTTTTCCGTTTCCATGACAAATCTGGGGCCGCTCGGGTGGGTGTCTGACCGAAATGGCTACCGCTATGAGCCCACCCACCCAACCACAGGCAAGCCATGGCCACCCATGCCCGACCCATTGCTGTCGCTTTGGGAAGATCTCGCTGGCTATGGCGCCCCGCCGGAGGCCTGTCTGGTGAACTTTTATGGACCAGATGCCAAGATGGGACTGCATCAGGACCGGGACGAGAAGCCGCTGGATGCGCCTGTTTTGTCCATTTCTCTAGGGGATACTGCCGTTTTTCGGCTGGGCAGCTTGGAGCGCAAGGGCGCCACGCAGAGTTTTAAACTGGCGTCTGGCGATGTGATGATGCTCACCGGCCCCTCAAGGCTGCGCTTTCACGGGATCGATCGCATCCTGCCCGGCACGTCGACCCTGCTTGAAAAAGGGGGCCGTCTCAACCTGACCTTGCGGCGCGTGACGGAGCCTGTCGTCTAGACTTCAGGAGGCTGCGGGTCGCATAAACAGGTCAAGCTGGGTGGGAAGGCTAGAAGGGGCAGTGCGACCGCCCCGTCCTTTTAATACTGTCTTCCCAAAGCGCGTCAGACCGGCGAGTGCACGCGCAAGCACCCCGGATCTGGCCCGCGCCCGCGCGACCGGCTGCGCCTGGCGGTTTACCGCGCCTGATTGATAGGTTGCCACCTGATAAGTGGCCGAAAGCCCGTCCGTATATCCACGAAAAATATTCATCTTCTTCTCCAGGGTTTAAGTCTCTATATTCCTCCTGCGCCCTATCTATGGTGGGAGTGGGTTGATAACAAACGATCTTTTCTCACTATATACATGAGAAAAATTCAACAATGAGCTCTCGTGACCTACCACCTCTCTCCATGTTGCGCGCTTTCGAGGCCGCCGCCCGACATTTGAGCTTCGCCAATGCGGCGGATGAGCTAGGGGTCACCCATTCAGCCGTCAGCCATCAGATCCGGGGGCTAGAAGACTGGTTGGGGCAGGCGCTTTTTGTACGGCGTGCGCGCAAGGTTCACCTAACGGCGGCGGGGGAAGAGTTGGCGGCGCCGTTGACCAGCGCATTGGACATGATGGCGGAAGCGGTCGCTGCAGCGCAGGCCGCATCTGATGAAGAAGGTCGCCGCCCCGTTCTCGTGAGCGTCGAGCCTGCCTTTGCCGCCCGCTGGCTGGTGCTCCGCCTTGATCGCTTCTATGCGGCTCACCCAGACGTTCAGCTTCACCTGGTGCCGACGCCGGACTTTGTGGAGTTTGAGACCGGCGGCGCTGATCTCGCCATTCGCTATGGGCGGGCGGATTGGTCCGGCCTGATCGCTGAAAAGCTATTGGGCTCAGCCTCCTTTCCCGTTGTGAGTCCGGCAGTAATGGCGGAAGGCAAAGGCCTGCAGGAACCAAATGACCTGGCTGCCTACACACTCATTCATGAAGACAGTTTTGAGGATTGGGTTGGCTGGTTGAGGGCGGCGGGTGCGACAGCGGTGGACCCTCTAAAAGGCCCGATCTATGACGATGCCCATCTGACCTTAGAGGCAGCAACCTCGGGTCAGGGCGTGGCCTTGGCGGACGAAGCGCTGGCAGCGGCAGCGTTGGACGATGGGCGCCTTGTCAGACCTTTCACGATGACCCTGGAAACGGCTGCCGCCTATTATGTGGTCTATCCAGAAGATCGGCCGCTCAGACCGGGAGCCGAAGCGTTTCGGAATTGGCTCTTGGCGGAAGCCGCCGACCCCTGAGAAACAAGGGCAAAAGATATAATTTTTTAAAGCCTTTCTGCCATCTTTTGCGCGCACCGCCGGCTGGGTGGGTTAGAGGTAAAGGGTGACATGAGTACAATTTCAGCTGAGTCTCAGGCTGAGCGTGACCGGGGCGTTCGCCAGGTTGTGCGCACCATTACCCTTGCCGGTCTCATTACCATCGCCGCCAGCGCCTATGACTTTGTGATTAGTGGGCTTCAAGGCCAGACCCCCTACATTCTGCTATCTCAGGTCGCAGTCCTTATCACCCTTTTGACCTCCGTGATTGTGGCCTCGTGGCTGGGTCTTATCGCCTCAAGTCGCATAACCATCGGGGTCATATATGGATTGCTCTGCCTGTTCCTCCTATCCGTTGTCGGCGACTTGCTGTTTGTGACGAAGAACCCGTTGGCGGTCGAGCGGTATACGCCCTGGATTATGGCAGCGCTCATCATTCCTTTCCTGACGGTCGGTCGCTCCTTCGCCCGCCTGTTGGGAGGCTCATTTGTCGCCGCAATGGTGTTGATGGTGGGCACGCACATCGTGCGCATTGGCGCGAACCCTTTCACCCAACCCTGCTGCGCGGACCTCATCCTATTTTGCCTCGCAATGGTCGTTGGCTATGTGCTCTTGGACGGATTGGCCATGTTTCGCGAAGCGGCAATCAAGTTTCACGCGCGCTCGGACGCGCTTGAAGAGCACGCGGCTGGTATGAAGCGCGCGCTAAAAGAAGCCGACGAAGCACGTACACAGTCCGATATTGCACGACGCGAAGCGGAAAAATCGATCAAGCTTCGCGAAACATTCCTAGCAACCATGAGTCATGAATTGCGCACGCCGCTCAATGCGATTATCGGGTTTTCAGAAGTCATGAAGTCTGATGCGCTTGGAGGAGGGGAGTCAGCTGCGGAGCAATACCGTGCCTACGCGGCGGACATTCATCAGAGCGGCGAACATGTTTTGGGCCTAATCAATCAGCTGCTTGAATATTCGCGTATTCGCTCGGGCACTTTCGATCTCAATCCAGCTGAGATCGATATCGAAGAAGTGGTTCAGTTCATTTACCGCATGTCGCAGTCGGCGGCAAAAGCGAAGGGTGTCGAACTGGGGCTTCAGATCGGGTGCGACAGGAACCTGAAAGTGCATGCGGACCGTCAGGCTGTCGTTCAAATCGGTCTCAACCTTGTTGGCAATGCGCTGAAGTTCACGGAGGCCGGCGGCAGCGTTACGATCAAGGTATCGTCGACAGGCGCAGGTCAGTTAAACCTTCAAGTCATCGACACCGGCGCGGGCATTCCATCAGACAAGCTGACTGAGGTTTGCCAGCCTTTTGTCCGGATGGGCGATGCCAGTCTTGCAAGCGAAACGGGAACGGGCTTGGGCCTCGCGATTGTCACGGCTCTCGCAGAGGCAATGGAAACGCCCTTTACCCTTGAGAGCGAAGAAGGCGCAGGCACCTGCGCCACGCTTTCAATGCCGATCGCCACAGCCCGGGGCCGCGACCTCTTCGTCGCTGACCAAGCTGCTGAATAGACCCGTACGGCGGTTACCTTTTGTAAACCACATAAATTTTCTGTTTGGAAAACTCTGAACGGCATACTGCACCGACGGAAAGATGTAAAACCTTGTGCTTGTCAGAGGCGGCCGCGCGTGGCGGAAGATAAAGAACAGATTGGGGGGGTCTCGGCCACGATCCTTTTGCCGGTGGCCTTGGTCGGCATCATTGTGTGTGGCGCCACCCTTCTTGAATTCTATACCATGGCTGCACAAGGTAAGGAGCAGCTGCAAAGCAACTTTGTTGTTGCGGTGGCGACGGCCTATTTTCTGATCAGCATTCTTATACTTCTCGTGTCACGGGGGCGGCTGCTCAAGCCTGTCGTCAATTCCATCTTCAGCCTCTCAAGCGTCTATTTGCTTGGCCAACTTGCCATCAATCTCTTTGTGCAAAGCGAGATTATCTGTGCCATTGAGAATGTCTTGTGGATGATCCCGCTGCAGGTATGCCTGTTCGCTACGCTGGGACGCCGGCAAGCCTATCTATTGTCAGGTGCGCTCTTCATCGCGACGATGTCTATCATTTCTGCCTACTTCCTGCTGCTCGACATCAGCCCGGCAGCGCAAGAGGAAGCAGCGTTGCTGATACAGACGGGCTTGGCGCAGGTCGCCTCGCTTCTTCTGATGGGTGCGCTCGCATCCTATCGTGACCTGGTTACGGTAGAGTCCGCGCGCGTAAAGGCCTTGGAAGAAAATGAAGCGCTGCTAAAGAAAGAAGCGGCCGAGGCGGAGAAAGAGCAGGAAAAGGCGATCCATGCGCTCAACAAAGCCGAAGAGGCGACCCGTGCGCGTGAGGCATTCCTCGCGTCAATGAGCCATGAACTGCGCACGCCGCTCAATGCCATCATTGGGTTCTCCCAGATACTTGAAATGGGAAGCGCCGGGATCGCTAGGTCGGAAGAAAAGCGGTTGGAATATGCAAAGGACATTCGCAAAAGCGGCGAGCACATGCTGGGCCTTGTCGGCCAGGTTCTGGAGTTTTCAAGAATTGAATCCGAAGGCTGCGACATCGAGCTTTCAGAACAGATGCTCTCACCGATTGCTGAGAGCGCCATGCGCATGGTGGACGTCATTGCCGCGGCCAAGGAAGTCGAGCTTCTGCGCTACTGGGATCAGCGCTTCGACTTTCGCGTAGAAACGGATGAAAAAGCGCTGAGCCAGATATTGGTGAATCTGTTGACCAACGCCGTGAAGTTTACCCCCAAAGGCGGCCAGGTCTGGCTGGTTCTCAAGACAGATGGCGACAAAGGTCTGTGCATTGAGATCCAAGACAACGGCATCGGCATTCCAGCAGACAAGCTGCAAGATGTTTTCCGTCCATTTGTCCAGATCGGTGACGCCCGCTGTGCTGGTGAGGGTGGCACCGGATTGGGTCTGTCGATTGTCAGCACACTTGTCCGCGGCCTTGGCGGACAGTTTGAAATTGAAAGCGCGGTCGGCACGGGCACCTGCTGCCGGGTACTGCTTCCCGGTCTCTTGGCCACTGAGAAAGCAGACGATTGTGTCGAGCTCTCAGACCATGAAGCCGCAGCTGAACTCTTGAAGATGAGATCCGCCTAGGCTCAGTGGCCTGGTATCGGCGTGACTGTTCACAGCCATTCCTGCACTCCGAACAACGTGGCCCGCACAAACAGTGTCATTTGACAGGCTGTTCAAAACCGCAATTTCCAGAAAACTGAGTTATCCTTTTGGTAAGCGATCCCCTGCCATACTGATCAGACGGGTCCGGGACAGACGCGTTTGAACTTTGATAAGGTCAAAAAGAATGGCGGTCAGCCATCAGGAATTGTCCCAATCACCAAAGCGGACCATCATTATCTCTGTTGCCCTCGTCGGCGTTCTGGGCGCTTTAGCGACAGTGCACGACTACTTCCATCTGGAAGCGGCGCGCCGCTTGAATGTCTATTCTCGCTATGCAGTGGGGTCGCTGGCGGTTTTTCTACCTTGCATGATTGCTCTTGGTCTCGTCGCGCGGGGCCGGTATTTGCGACAAGCGGCCTGGGCAGTCTTCATTGTTGGCAGTTTGCATTTACTGGTCCTCATCTGCGTCGCTCTCATCTTCGAAAATGACACGCCGGTCGCCGTGGAACATGCGATCTGGATCCTGGTGGTGGAAGTTTGTCTGTTCGCTACCCTCGAAAGGCGATTGGCGTTGGTGCTGTCCACCATCCTCTACTTTGCTCTCCTCGCAATCGTGGGAGGTTTTCTGCTCACCCAGGAAGTTCTGTCATTAACCGCCTTCAACGAGGGGTCCTTGGTTCAGCTCCTGATCGCGAATGCAGCAATTTTGGTCCTCCTGGGCGGTCTTTCTACATATCGCGAAGTGGCTCTGCTTGAGTCTGCACGAGCAACCGCATCCGAACACTATGCAGCCAAGATGGAGGCAAATGTAGCGCTGGCCGATGCGGAACGAAAAAGAGCCATGGCGGCGCTCAACAGTGCCGAGCAGGCGGCAAGAGCGCGTGACACATTCCTTGCCTCAATGAGTCATGAGTTGCGCACGCCGCTCAATGCCATCATTGGATTCTCGCAGATCCTCGAAATGGGCGACGAGGGCATCGCCAACAATCCAGCGAAGCGAAAGGAATATGTGACAGACATCAGGCACAGCGGCGAACACATGCTTTCTTTGGTAACGCAGATCCTTGAATATTCTCGGTTGGAGTCTGAAGGCTGCGACGTGTATCCGGAAAGGATTTCGGTGCCGGAAATTGTCACTGCGGCGATACGCATGGTTGGCGTATTGGCGGACAAGAAACACGTGCCGCTGCTCAGTCAGTGGGACCGCCGGTACAAATTTGAAATTGAGTCCGATGAGCGAGCGGTGAGTCAGATCCTGGTCAACCTATTGTCAAACGCCGTGAAATTCACACCCAATGGAGGCCTGGTTTGTGTAGGCATCGATTTTGCCGCCAGGGGCGGCGTAAAGATCGAGGTGCACGACAGTGGGATTGGCATCCCGCCGGAGAAGCTCAAGCATGTGCGCGACCCCTTCTTCCAGGTAGATGACCAGCGCATTACGGGGACCGATGGAACCGGCCTTGGACTATCGATAGTCACGTCTCTCGTGCGTGAACTTGGCGGTGCTTTTGACATCGAAAGCACAGTCGGCGAGGGCACTTGCTGCCGCGTCACGCTGCCTCTGAAGATCGGCGCCGTCGCACCCCTTGACCAGGAGCAACGTGAGATGCCGCCGGTTGTGGCCAACGCTAACTGGGCTTAAGCGCCCGGTATCGGACTGACCGCAAACAGCCATTCGTGCGATGCGAACAACCCAGCCCACACAAGCAGCGCCAACACGAGCCGCCACCATCCCAATTCAGAAACAGAGAACTTCGCCCGACCGGTGGCAAGCGCGGCAAAGGGAATGTTGGATGAGGCGCCAGCATAGGCATCCCATTTGTCACCAAGAGCCTCTTTGCGTTTCCCGTCAATAGCGAAGGTGCCAAAGAAGGCGACGCCCAGGAACGTCCCGAAAAAGATGAGGCTCGCCTGGTCTCCGTTGACGCCCATGTGAAAAGCCGCCCAGATGATGGCGCCCCACAAGAACGGGTGCCGCGTAATCGTATGAATGCCTTTGACGAGCGTTGCCGGGTCGTCCGCTTCGGCCACCGCCTTGTCCCCGCCATCACTGGTGGCGCTGGGTGCTGTAAGGCCGATCACGGCGAACAGCGTTGCAACCAGAATGATCATGCTCCCGGAATGTAGGAGACCAAGAGGCGCTTGCCAGAGAATGGTGTTTCCGGCGCTCACGACCGCCTCATTGTAGCTCATCGCCATCCAAACGATGGCGCCAAGCGACGTCACTGCGAAGAGGCCTTTGTAGGGCAGTTCGCCAATGACACCGACAAGGCCACCTCGCAACCGTGTGCCCGAAACAAGGATATGGATGCCAAAGAAAAGTGCGGCCGCAGCCATGAGGTGGGTCATGTCGTCGTCCTCCAGATTATTCCGCCTGGTGGTAAGGCGGAGCAAAACTCTAGGACGAAGATGGATGTCGATGAAAGTGTTTACGAGGCCATGCACGCACATGAACTGTTCGCAAATGGGCGGGTGAATGTCGCCACGCCTAAATTTTAGTGAGAGGATCAGTCCAGATTTGTCTTGAGCGACCGGTTGGAGGCCATGGAAGCGCCGCCCTTGGCATAGTCCGCTTTGCGCGCAGCGCTCCACTTGTCGATCTCTTCCTTGGGCACGCCGTAAGATATGCCGCGTTCTACGCCGGGCCGCGCGCGACAGCGATCGACCCAGGCCATCACCCGAGGCCATTGCGTAATGTCCACCTTGCTCCACTTATAGCCGCGGACCCACGGATAAAGAGCAATGTCGGCGATTGTGAAATCGTCGCCGCAGACAAAGGGGCGGTCCCCCAATTGTCGGTCCAGCACCGCCGTTAGACGAAGCGCTTCTTTCGTGAAACGCTCGAGCGGATGCGCTTTGGCGTCCACGTCCACATCATCCATATAACGGGTATAGCTAAGCTTGTTCCCGAAAACGGGGCCGAGATTGGCCGCCTGCCAATACACCCAGGGAAGCACATCCCACCGTGCTGCTCCCTTTGGCAGCAAGGGCGAGGGGTAGGTCTCGCCCAGATATTGGAGGATGGCACCGCTTTCGATGATGGCGCGGCCATCATGGACGAGGGCGGGAATTTTCTGGTTTGGATTGATCGCAGTGAACGCGTCGCCGAACTGCTCGCCGGCGCCGAGGTTGACAGTGTGAACCTCAAAGGGAGGCAGGTCGACACCTGCCTCAATCAGCTCTTCCAACATGATGGTAATCTTCCATCCGTTGGGGGTTGCTGCGGTCCACAAGTCCAGTGTCATTACCCGGCCTTTTTGTGTTGTCCTCAGGCGGTGGTGTCGACCGACCCGCCCGGTGCAGGACCGTCGTCTGCTTTGGCAACGCCGACACGGGCCGGGCGCAAGAGACGATCTGAGATCATGAAGCCTGTATCGACGACCTGAACAATGGTGCCGCCAGGCTGCCCCGTGCCGGGCACTTCAAACAGCGCCTCATGCAGGTTCGGGTTGAACTTGTCGCCGGGAGCTGGGTCGACGGGCACAATGCCGTTCGCCTCAAAGGCGCTTAGCAGGGATTTCTCCACCATCTCGATGCCCTCGACGATGGATTGAACGACTTCATCGGACCCGTCTTTACGATCATCAGGCACCGCGTCAATCGCCCGGCGCAGATTGTCAGCAACCGCAAGCACGGATTGCGCAAATTTGGTCGCGCCATATTTTCCCGCATCGGCTTTTTCGCGCTCCGACCGGCGGCGGATGTTCTCAACTTCGGCAGCAGCGCGCAGCAACTTGTCTTTCAGATCGGCATTCTCAGCCGCAAGCGCCGCCATGGCGTCTGCGATCTTTTCCTCTTCGCTGCGCTCATCAACCTCTTCCGGCGCGTCGGTTGCATCAGCGCTGTCATCATTGGCAGCAGCAGCGGCGGCCAGCAGGTCATCGGCCTGTTGCTTCAATTCGGCAGGCGTTGGTTTGCGAGGCGTGTCGCCATCGCCGCCCGTATTGCCATTTGCTGAATTGTCTTGATCGCTCATATCTACCTATTCCCTGAAAGCGCCAACATGTGCCATCGGCTGCTCTAAAATTTTGCGAGGCGGAGAAATGACCCGTCAGCCCGCCGAAGTCAACTCTCAGCGCAAGAGGCGGCCAACAACCTGGGCCGTATAATCCACCATAGGAATGATCCGGGCATAGTTAAGGCGGGTCGGGCCAATAACGCCCAGAACACCGACAACCCGGCGGCTTTCATCCATAAAGGGGCTTACGATCACCGATGAGCCGGAAAGCGCAAAGTGCTGGTTCTCGGACCCGATAAAGAGCCGCACCCCTTCAGCGTCCTGCGCCAGGTCCAAAAGCTGAACCAGGTCGGCCTTGTTTTCCAATTCCTGGAAGAGAAGCCGCACACGCTCCAGGTCCTCCATGGCGCTCACATCTTCCAGCAGCTTGGACTGTCCGGTGACGATGAGCGACCTGCTGAGCGGATCCTCGCCATTGGCGGCACCTGGGGAACCGTCGGCGCCGGACCAAACCGCAAGGCCAGCTTCAACCACCCGCTGGGTGAGTTGGGAGAGTTCCGCCTTCTGCGCATCGATCTCCGCTTGGATCACGGCGGTGGCGTCTGCCATGGTGCGGCCGCGCAATCTGGCATTCAGAAAATTTGTAGCTTCCATGAGGGCAGAGGGTGTGATCCCCCGCGGCACGTCGATCATGCGGTTTTCGACGCTTTCATCCTCAGAGACCAGAACCACCAACGCCCGGCCACTATCGACGGCAACAAACTCGATATGTTTGAGTGCCTGTTCCGCCTTTGGTGCCAACACCAGCCCTGCACAATGGGAGAGGCCGGAGAGCAGCTGCGAGGCATCTCGGAGCACCTCTTCGACGGTGTTGGCGGACTTTGAATGCGTGACCTGGGTTTCAATCGCCCGGCGTTCGTCCTCCGAGAGGTCGCCCACTTCCAACAGACCATCGACAAAAAGGCGCAAGCCGGCATCCGTCGGAAGGCGCCCCGCGCTGGTATGTGGCGCGGCCAGCAGGCCCAAGGCTTCCAGATCTGACATGACATTCCGCACCGTCGCTGCTGAGAGGGTCAGCGGCAGGTTTTGCGACAGGAACCGCGACCCTACAGGCGCACCGGTTTCCAGATAGGTCTCGACCACCTGCTGCAGGATGGCCCTGGAACGATCATTAAGGTCTTTGACGGCGGGCATAAGCCTTACACTCTGGGTTGGCGGCGCATGATGCGGAACCTGCTAACCCTCTGAAATTGGACGCAAATAACCTTCCAAACTTAAAGCGTTTCCAGCTGAAGTTGAAGCACTTCAGCGTCCGGAAACGCGACAATGCAAAACTCAAGAGCAGGTCATCCGATGACACCTCGGGTGAGCTGCTCTGAGAAGGGCGGCGGAGATCGTCAATTGCCGTTCGGTTTTCGTCCCAAAGCCGACGAAAGGCGGCCTAACACTGGACGCCTGACGGGTGCCGGGGTATGACCGGCCCACAATTTTTTCAGCTAAACGAGGTTTCCACTGTGAGCACCACCCGACCGTCTGGCCGCGCTTTTGACGAAATGCGCAAAGTCTCTTTTGAGCCAGGTTTTTCAAAAAGCGCTGAAGGGTCCTGCATGGTGCGGTTCGGGGACACCCATGTTTTGTGTACCGCAAGCCTTGAAGAACGCGTGCCGCCCTTCCTGCGCGGGCGTGGCGAAGGCTGGGTAACGGCGGAATATGGCATGCTGCCGCGCTCCACCAATGAACGCATGCGCAGGGAAGCCTCTGCCGGCAAACAGTCTGGCCGGACACAGGAAATTCAGCGTCTGATTGGCCGTTCGCTCCGCGCCGTTGTCGATATGAAGGCGCTCGGCGAGCGTCAGATCACCGTCGACTGTGATGTCATTCAGGCGGACGGGGGTACACGCACCGCTTCCATCACCGGCGCCTGGGTTGCGCTTCACCAATGCATCGAATGGATGCGGACTCGCAACATGATCGATATCTCGCCACTTACCGACCATGTCGCGGCAATTTCGTGCGGCATCTACCAAGGTACGCCGGTCTCCGACCTCGACTATGCCGAAGACTCCAATGCCGACACCGACGCGAACTTCGTGCTGACCGGCAAAGGCGGCATTGTGGAAATCCAGGGCACGGCGGAAGGCACGCCTTTCTCGGAGGAAAACTTCCTCGAGCTGCTACGCCTCGCAAAACAGTCCTGCGGTCAGCTGGTCGATATGCAGAAAGAAGCCGTTCGTTCATGACAAAGGCGCGCGACCTCAGAGGAAAGAAACTGGTGGTCGCGAGCCACAATGCGGGCAAGGTGCGCGAAATCGGCGCGCTGCTTGAGCCCTTTGGTATTGAGACCGTGTCGGCGGGCGAGCTTGGCCTCCCGGAGCCGGAAGAGACAGGCCTCACATTCCAGGCGAACGCTGAACTCAAAGCCCGTGCGGCGGCAGACGCCTCCGGTCTTTTGGCACTGGCAGATGACAGCGGCCTCGCAGTCACCGCTCTGAATGGCGACCCGGGCATTTATTCCGCGCGTTGGGCTGGACCGGACAAAGATTTCGGTCTCGCCATGGAAAAGGTCGAGCAGGCGCTGAAAGAGACCGGCAGTGCGGATCGCTCAGCGGCGTTCATCTGCGGCCTGGCGCTTGCGACGCCAGACGGCGAGATGGATTATTTTGAAGGCCGTGTCGAAGGCGCGCTCGTGTGGCCACCCCGTGGCGACAAGGGTTTTGGATATGATCCGGTCTTTGTGGCAGACGGTTATGACATCACATTCGGCGAAATGGACCCGGATGAGAAGCATGCGATCTCCCATCGGGCGGACGCCTTTCGCCAGCTAACCGATGTCTTCCTTAAGTAGCGCCACGGCGTCAGCGGCAACTTGGCCCGACCCGGGCTTTGGCATCTATGTGCACTGGCCCTTCTGCCAGGCCAAATGCCCCTATTGCGATTTCAACTCCCACGTCGTGCGGTCTGTTGATCAGTCGGCCTATGCCAAGGCGCTGGTTCGGGAGCTGGAACATGCAGCCGGCCTTTGCGATCCCCAGCCGGTCACGAGTGTCTTCTTTGGTGGCGGCACGCCATCGTTGATGGAACCCAAGACGGTTGAAACGGTGCTCACAGCCATCGACCGCCTCTGGGGAATTCATCAGGGGACGGAGATTTCCCTTGAAGCCAACCCGACCAGCGTCGAAGCGGGGAAGTTCAAAGCGCTGGCGTCGCTTGGCGTCAACCGGGTGTCACTGGGTGTGCAGGCGCTGAACGATGCCGATCTGAAGTTTTTGGGCCGGCTGCACAGCGTTGACGAAGCCCTCGGCGCAATCGAATTGGCGCGGACACATTACCGGCGCATGTCCTTTGACCTGATCTATGCGCGCCCGGCGCAAACGGCTGAAGCGTGGGAAGCGGAACTCACTCGAGCGCTTTCTTTCGCCGTGGATCATCTGTCGCTCTATCAGCTTACAATCGAAGAAGGCACGCCCTTCTTCGACCTTCACGCCCGAGGGGCTTTCACGGTGCCGGACGAAGACCGCGCGACAGCTCTTTATGACGCAACACAATCCATTTGTGAGGCGGCAGGCTTTGGGGCTTATGAAGTCTCGAACCATGCTAAACCAGGCGCGGAGTGCCGTCATAACCTGACCTACTGGCGCTATGGCGATTATGTGGGTGTGGGCCCCGGCGCCCATGGCCGCATGACCAGCGACGGCGGGAAGGTGGCGACGGTGACGGAGCGCATACCCGCTAGGTGGCTGTCAGCGGTCACCAACCAGGGTCACGGGCTTGTCGAAACAGACGAAATCACACCGGCTCAATCTGCAGAAGAAATGATGCTGATGGGACTGCGTCTCTCCGAAGGGGTTTCTTTGGCGCGCTATGCGGATCTGGCGGGACAGCCGGTGCACTCTGAGCGGATCGCGCAATTTGCAGCTGATGGATTGCTCACCCACGATGGCGGCCGGCTCCGCGCAACGCCGTCGGGGCGCCTCGTTCTCAACAAGCTGCTCGGCGAGTTGCTGGCTTAACCCTCGTCCGGAAAGTCCGGTTGGCTCTCCGGTGCCGCTTTGATGAAGGCTGGATGCGCATTGCAGGCATCCACAATTGCAGCGAGATTTGGATAGGCCGTCAGATTAAGCCCGAGATTTTGATAGTTGGCATACTGGGGAACGAGAAACATGTCTGCGACGCTGGGGCTCGCCCCAAAACAAAAGGGACCATCCGCGCGGTTTTCAGACACCAAAGTTTCCAGCGCGAAGAGCCCCTTGTCCGCCCAGGTGACATACCATTTCGCAACCGCCTTCTGATCCAGCTCCAATTCCTGACCCAGATATTTGATCACCCGCATATTGTGGAGCGGGTGCATGCCCGCCGCCACCGTCATGGCAAAGGCCTTGGCCCGCGCTTTCTCCAACGGGTCCGCCGGGTAGACCGAGGGGTCCGGGTGCCGCTCTTCGAGATAGTCGATGATTGCCAACGACTCGATGAGGACATTTCCGTCATGTTCCAGCGCCGGTATCAGGCGCATCGGATTAATCTTGCCGTAAGCCTCTCCCAAATGTTCCTCCGCAGGCGGAGCAATATCGACCGGCACATATTCAAACGGCAGATCTTTCAGGTGCAAAGCAATACGCACCCGGCGGCCGGCTGAATTGGCATAGGAATTGTGAAGTCGGTAAGTCATGCGTGGCCCCCTCTAGAAAACACAGTGCGCGAGAGCGTGGCCCCGCCTGACTTCCAGGTCAACGGAACCAACGCCTGCTCGCAGGTCAGATTGGCGCGGAGGTCAGAAAGTAGGGTCCGGCACAAAGCTCTGTGGGGCAGGGTCGACGACAACAGGCCCGTTGCGACGAACTTCCAGCACCGCGAGACCGCGCTCATTGCGGCCATCGGGCAGGAATCGGAATATGCCGTCCACACCGGCAAACCCGTCTGGGTTGCCGAGAATGGCTTCAGTGAAGCGCTGGGTTGGTGGCCGCGCTGCAAGCGCCGACGCGAGGCTGGTTGCGTCATACCCGAGGCTTGCAATGCGGGGCGGCGTCGCCCCAAAAGCTCTTGCATAGCGCTGTTCGAAGGCGCGGTGGGCGTCGCGCGGGGGTGCCGCAAACCACCCACCCACAAGGCTTGGTTCGCGCCCAAGCGACGCATCATCCCATTGGCCGGTACCAAGAAACCGCACCGTCCGAGGATCGACATCGAAATAGGGAAGCAGCGGGGCAACAGAGCGGAGCTCCGTTCCACCAGCGGGGACAAACACCGCTTGATAGGGCACATCGCCCAGAGTCTCGCGGTTCTCAAGTTCTTTGAGCGCGGCCTCTGCCTCAGGGTTCTCCCCCAGCTCTTCAAGGCGGGTCCTCTCCGCAGCGAGCGCGCGTTTGCGGTCATCATATAGAGCCAGCCGCCGGGCCGGTTCAAACATGGCTTCGGCACGGTTCGGATAGGTTTCGATGCTGTAAATTTCACCGGCGCGGGCCGTGACGGCATTGGTGAGCGCCTGGCTCATCAGACTGCCATAATTATTCTGGGGCACCATGCCGGCGAACACGGTGAGCCCTTGTAGGCCGGCATAGTCGACGACGCGATCAACATCCTGTTCCGGCAGGAAGGACAGGAGATAGACACCGTTCCCCGCAACACTGCTGTCGCTAGAAAAAGCGATGACGGGGACATTGCGTTCTGCAGCAATGGGACGTACCGCGGTCACGGAACCGGCAAAAAGCGGGCCCAGAATAAGCTCCGCCCCTTCCTGCAGCGCTTCGCGGGCGGCACCCTCAGCCCCGGAATTCGTGCCGCCTGTATCCTTGGGGATTAGAAGCACATTGGGGTTGCCAAACTCAAAGAGGGCGAGCTGCGCCGCATTCAAGAGAGAGTCGGCAACCGCGCGAACGGATGGTTGCCGCGCGCTCAATGGCAGCAACACCGCGATGCGCACAGGTTCCCGGTCGCTCATATGGGGTGGGCGCAGGAAGAGGGTGCGATCCAAACCTTGGATTGGGGGCGGCGTCACCGCAATAGGCGCTTCAACCGGCGCTTGCGAGACCGGTGGGCTGTCATTCGAGGCGCAAGCCGCGAGGACAAGGGCAACGGTTACAAAGAGCGCGACGCGACCGGAACGATAGATCGACAACCTAAATCCCCCTAAATGCGCAAAAAGTGCGTGCGGTAAACATGACCATGGTGTGCCTTCGCATATCAGCGGCGACCTTAAGATGTTGCCCGACTTTATATAGAAACAAGTGACAGAGACACGGAGGAAACGGCTTTTTTGTGGCCACTGGGCCCTCCCCATAGACAAAGAGGGTCTGAGCGCGGCACTTTGGCAACATGATCCGGCCCGCCGGTGGCGGACAAGGTGGTACGACGGAACCCAAGAAAGATACATGGAAGCAGGTCTCTATATCGTCGCAACCCCGATTGGGAACGCCCGCGACATCACATTGCGCGCGCTCGATGTGCTGGCGGCCGCGGATCTCGTCCTCTGTGAAGACACGCGTGTCACCTCGAAGCTCTTTGCGATCCACGGTTTGAAGGCGCCCCTTCGGGCCTATCATGAACACAATGCAGCGGCGGAGCGCCCGAAGGTCATCGCCCGCATTCGTGAGGGGGCTGCGATCGCGCTTGTCTCTGATGCGGGCACGCCGCTGATTTCAGACCCCGGCTACAAGCTGGTCCAAGCGCTCTTGGAAGAGGATCTGCCGGTAACCACCCTGCCTGGCGCGAGCTCCGTGATGGCGGCGTTGACACTGGCGGGCTTGCCGACGGATCGGTTTCTGTTCGAGGGCTTCTTGCCCCCGAAACAGGCCGCGCGGCGGTCCGCACTTGAAGAAGTTAGGAGCCTGACCGCAAGTCTGGTCTTTCTTGAAAGCCCAAGGCGCCTTGCAGCCATGCTTGCAGATACCGCTGCGACTTTGGGGGACCGGCAGGTCTCTGTTGCGCGGGAGCTCACAAAGAAATTTGAAGAAGTGCGCCGCGGCAGTGCTGCCGAGCTCGCCGCGCATTATGAGGAGGCGGGGGCGCCGAAGGGCGAAGTGGTCGTCATTGTGGGGCCGCCGGAGGGCGAGACTGAGGTTGATGACGTGTCGGTCGATGACATGCTGCGCAAGGCGCTCGCCCAACATTCGCTGAAGGACGCCGTCGCGGCAGTGACCGGTGCGACAGGTCTGAAGCGCCGCGAGGTCTATGCGCGGGCCCTGGATCTCGCCAAAGATGAGGCGTGACGCCATGGCGCGCTCTCCCCGACTGTCGCGAACGGAAAGGGGGGCCAAAGCCTATGATCGCGGGCTGGCGGCGGAACGTTGGGCGCGCTGGCTGCTGCGCGCAAAGCTCTATCGGATTGTGGGCCAGCGGGTGAAAACCCGCGCTGGTGAAGTCGATATTGTCGCCCGCAAAGGCAAAACACTTGTGATTGTAGAGGTGAAGGCGCGCCCAACCCTTGGCGACGCCGCCGAAGCGGTTCGGTCCAAACAATGGGCGCGGTTGCTGCGCGCGGCTGAAATATTGCTGGCGCGCGAGCCGGAGGGCACAGCGCTTCGCTTTGATCTGGTGCAGGTGGCGCCCGGATATTGGCCCCGGCATCTCAAGGATGCGTGGCGGCCATAAGCGCTTCCAGGGTGAGGACGAAGCCGCGCCATAGGTTCGAGCGGCAAATCCGAATGTGGGTTTCCGGTTTTCCGCCAAACCCATAGGCGGAAGCGCGTCAAAAGTGCCCCGATCTGCCCATCGTGGTACCAATAGAAGAGCGGATGATTCGACCGTATAAGCGGCGGAGGATTGAGATGCGGTTCAACAGGCTAAGCCAGACATTGGCCGCCTTGGCGGGGTTTGGTCTTTTGGCTGGCTGCTCCGTCCCAGGCATGGTCATTGGCGCGGGCGCGACGGCGGGCATTGCCGCGGCGGAAGAACGCGGCGTCGAGACCACTCTTGATGATCTGAAGATTGATGTCGAAATAAAGCGACGCTATCTCGACGAGGATGAAAACCTCCTCACCACGATCTCAACAGAAGTGCGCGAGGGCAGGGTGCTGCTCACGGGTGTGGTCGAGGAGCCTGAAACGCGGATCACTGCCGCCCGTCTGGCCTGGTCGGTCGAGGGCGTGGCGGAAGTCATCAACGAGATCCGCGTGGCGAGCGATGCGAGCATTGCCCAGGCATCCAAGGATATTTTCATCTCGACGGAGCTTCGCGCCCGTCTGATGGGTGATGGCGATGTCTCCGCGATCAATTATTCAATAGAGACCGTTCGCGGCACGATCTACCTCTTAGGGATTGCGCGCTCGCACAGTGAATTGCAACGCGTGATCAACCATGCCCGCAATGTCTCCGGGGTGCGGAACATCGTGCCCTATGTGCGCATCAAGGCGCCGGAACAAGACCAACCGGTCTGAAAAACACCCAACTGATCCCGCGCTTGGCGCTTGTCATCCGCTGCCGCGCGCCCCATCTTGCATGCCAACAAGAACAGACAGCTAGCAGAGGGCCTTTCTCATGAGTTTGGATGTCGCGATCCAGATGGACCCGGTCGATGCCATCGACATAAACGGGGATTCAACATTCGCCATGGCGCTGGAAGCGCAGGCCCGCGGCTACACGCTGCGCTATTATGAGCCCCGTCACCTGTCGATGCGCGACGGCCGCGTTTATGCCAAGACCAGACCCATCACGCTTCGCCGGGAAGTGGGCAACCACGTCGATATTGGCGAAGAGCAGGTGATCGACCTGGCCGACACCGATGTGGTGTTGATGCGCCAGGACCCGCCTTTTGACATGAGCTACATCACCGCCACCCATCTGCTTGAAAAAGTGCATGGGCAAACACTGGTGGTCAACGATCCGGCCCACGTGCGGAATGCCCCTGAAAAGATATTCGTCACCGAATTCGATGGCGTGATGCCGCCGACCCTGATCACGTCCGACGAGGCAGAGATCAAAGCCTTTCGCGACGATTATGGCGACATCATCGTGAAGCCGCTGTATGGCAATGGTGGCGCCGGTGTCTTCCGCCTGCAGCCCGGCGATGAGAACCTCAATTCCCTGGTGGAGCTCTTTACCGATCTCTACCGCGAACCGCTCATCGTGCAGCAATATCTCCCCGACGTGCGCAAGGGCGACAAGCGCATCATTCTGGTCGATGGCAAACCGGTGGGCGCGCTGAACCGCGTGCCGGCGGAAGGCGAAAGCCGCTCCAACATGCATGTCGGCGGACGCCCGGAAAAGTCCGACCTCACAAAACGCGAGCAGGAAATCTGCGAGCAGATTGGCCCGGCGCTCAAAAAACGCGGCCTGATCTTTGTCGGTATCGATGTGATCGGCGATTATCTCACCGAGATCAATGTGACGAGCCCCACAGGTATTCAGGAGATTGCACGCTTTGGTGGCGCAGATATCTCTGCGCTCATCTGGGACGCCATTGAAGAGAAACTTTGAGGCTGACACGGCCTGAGGGGGAGACCACATGGACGGCATTCATGATCTGGGTGGCATGGCGGGCTTCGGAGCCATTTCCTATGAGGAGAACGAGCCGGTCTTTCATGAGCCCTGGCAGACAACCGCTTTTGCTTTGAACATTGTGGGCATTGGTGTGCTCCGCAATCACAATGCAGATGAGTATCGGCATTCCATTGAACGCATGCCGCCGGTGCATTACCTCCAGGCTTGTTATTACGAGCGCGTGCTCACAGGCGCCGCGACCCTCTTTGTGGAAAAGGGTGTGGTAAGCAAGGAAGAACTGGAAGAGCGGGCAGGCGGTGCCTTCCCGCTGGCCAATCCGAATGCTGACGCGCCATTGGCCGACCTTGAGCCTCAACCTGTTCAGCGGTTCAAAAAGGGCGACCGCGTGACCGTGAAAAACATCCATCCCGGCGGTCACACCCGCGTGCCCCGCTTCTGTCGCGGCAAGACGGGTACAGTGCTTCATGTGGCGCCCGCCTTTTCTTTCCCCGATGCGGCAGCCCATCAGGGCGAGCGCCGGAGAGAGCATACCTATCACGTCGAGTTTGCCTCGACGGATCTGTGGGCCGACGACGGCGCCGACAATGAAAGTGTCGTTGTCGATCTTTGGGATTCCTATCTGGAAGGAGCATCCATATGAGCAACAAAACGACGGTTGCCTCGCCAAAGGCCCGCACCGAAGCACTACACGACGCACTCTCAGACAAGGGATTGATCCCGGAGGGTGCGCTCGACGCAGTGATCCACACCGCAACCGAAGACTGGGATCCAAAAAATGGCGCGCGTGTGGTGGCGCGCGCCTGGGTCGATCCGGAATACAAAAAGCGGTTGCTTGAAGATGCAACCGCGGCCTGCGCGGAACTGGGCTATGCAGGCATTCAGGGCGAATATATTGTCGCCCTGGAAGACGAGCCTGAGCGCCACAATGTCATCGTCTGCACCCAATGCTCCTGCACCGCCTGGCCGGTTTTGGGCCTGCCGCCGGATTGGTACAAAAGCCCGGAATATCGCGCCCGCGTCGCCCGCGAGCCCCGCAAAGTGCTGAAGGAGATGGGCCTCGATCTCTCAACAGACATTGCCATCCGCGTTTGGGAGACAAGTGCCGAAACCCGGTACATGGTCATCCCTTGTCGGCCGGAAGGCACGGAAGGCTGGAGCGAAGAGCAGCTCGCCGAGCTCGTGACTCGAGAAGCACTGATCGGCATTGCACTGGCAACGCCTGCCTGACCCGCGCTAGGACGGCGCGTTATCGCACCCGTTAGTGCTTTCGGCGCAATCGACAGTCGGCGGTGCGTCGCCACGGGTGAGCGCTCCAAGCCAGTCAACAAAAGATGTTCCGTTAGCGGAATATGAATAGAGATAAGGCGCGCGGAGAATGGTGTGCTCGCCGCCGCCCGCCGTGAAGCTCGCAAAGCCGGGGATTGCATCGCTCAAGGCGATGCGATTGGCGATCATCTGTTCGTGCAGCGCTGTTCCGCCTTGGAGTGCCTGTTGAAACCCGATCTGCACACCATCATGGGCGGCGTCATATTGCGCGAATGAAATCTCTGGGAAGGCTTTGGCTGCGCCTTCATAAAGAGCATTGAAGCTGGTGACGGTCTCAGGCTCGAGGGGTAGCCAGTCGGGCAAAATGTCCGTGACGCCCCAATTGGTAAGCAGTCCCCCAATCTCAGGCGAGCTGTATCCACCAGCCCCGTCGCCCAGCTGCTGCACGCGGGCGTCTGGGTAGACTTTTGAGACCACACCCGCATAGACGGGCGCCGCAATGGCACCGGCGCTGCTGCCCGCCACCAGCACCTGTTTGGCATCTCGCAGATTTTCCTTCATCCAGGCAAGGGCCGCATGGGCATTGACGTGTCCGCGATGACGGATCGTGATCTCGCTCCCGTCAGGCTTGGCATAGGTCCTGTCCGTTTCGCCCAGATGCACGTCGCCGGTGCAATAGGACACAAAGACCATGCTCCAGTCGCCGACAGGATTGGCCGGGTTGGCGAGATCAAAAATGCCTTTGTGGTTGCGCGGGTCGTTATGGCCCATCTGTGCCGAGGGTACATAAGTCGTGGGCTCCACCGACGGGTCGCATGTCTGTCCTGCCCAGCAGGCACCGCCGCCATTGAAAAACACAACCAGCTTCTCCGGATCTGCTTTCCGCGCGTGGAAGCTATAGGGCGTGCCCATCGCGCACGAGGTGTCGCCACCCGGAGAGATGGTCTCCCAGGCATCCTCAGCCAGCGTTGGGACAGTGAACAGACCAAGTGTTAGGGCGGCGAGGGCGGCGGGCAGACGGAGAAACATCGGAAGAGATCCTCAAGGTCGTTTGGGAATAGCGGGCTTATCCTTACCAGAACCCAGGCGGGCTGACACATGTTCTTTTTTTGTTCTTGACTGAAACGAAGAATTCGGAAAGGCTCGGGGTGCGGGCTTTGAGCTCGTGTGGGGATCACATTCAGGCAGGACCCGCCCATGGTCGCGCATATCGAAACCGTTGCCTTTCTGGGGCTCGAGGCAAAGCCAGTCGACGTCCAGGTGCAGATTTCTGGTGGCGTGCCGAACTTCACCATTGTGGGCCTCCCCGACAAGGCAGTGGGCGAGAGCCGGGAGCGGGTGCGCGCAGCGTTGAGCGCCATCGGCCTTGGCCTGCCGCCTAAACGGATCACGGTCAATCTGGCGCCGGCCGATCTGCCGAAGGAAGGCAGCCATTTCGACCTGCCCATCGCGCTCGGTCTCCTGGTTGCGATGGACGTGGTGCAAAGCGCCGATCTGGACCGCTTCGTGGTGCTGGGGGAATTGTCGCTCGATGGCACGCTGACGGCGGTCGCCGGAACCCTGCCCGCCGCCATGGCGGCAAACGGGCGGGACAAGGGGCTCATCTGCCCAGCTGCCTGCGGGGCCGAAGCGGCCTGGGCAGGCTTTGAGGAGACCAATCCGGGCGTGCTGGCACCCGCCACCATCATTCAGCTCATCAACCATCTGAAGGGTAATCAGCTGCTGTCCGAGCCGGTGCCCATGAAGGCCGTGCTGGGCGATGCGCTGCCCGACATGAAGGACATTAAGGGTCAGGAAAGCGCAAAGCGCGCCCTCGAGGTGGCGGCAGCAGGCGGCCACAATATGCTGATGGTGGGGCCGCCCGGTGCTGGCAAATCCATGTTGGCCGCACGCCTGCCAGGCATTCTGCCGCCCTTGAGTCCGCGCGAAATGCTCGACACCTCCATGATCGCGAGCATTGCAGGGGAACTGTCGGAGGGCCGGCTCACCCAACGCCGTCCTTACCGGGCTCCCCATCACTCCGCATCCATGGCGGCCTTGATCGGCGGTGGTCTCAGAGTGCGCCCAGGGGAGGTATCGCTGGCTCATTCCGGCGTCCTGTTTTTAGATGAGTTGCCGGAGTTTCCGAGGCAGGTGCTCGACAGCCTGCGTCAGCCGATCGAAACGGGGGAGGCGGTTGTCGCCCGCGCCAACGCGCATATTACCTTCCCGGCGCGCTTTCAACTGATCGCCGCGATGAACCCCTGCCGCTGCGGCCAGGCGGGCGACCCGGGTCGGGCCTGTGCGCGCCTGCCAAAATGCGTGTTGGATTATCAGGCGAAGCTCTCCGGCCCCCTTGTGGATCGGATTGATCTCCATATTGATGTACCGCCCGTGAGTGCGCGGGATTTGGCTTTGCCGCCGCCGGCGGAGGGCAGCAGTGAAGTGGCGGCGCGCGTCGCGGCCGCCCGTGCGCTTCAGCAGGAACGGTATGAAGGAACCGACATCTTGCTCAACGCCCATGCGGACGGGGACCTGCTTGAGACCACGGTGAGTTTGAGCAGCGCCGGGCGCGATCTTCTGATGGAAGCAGCGGACAGAGCGGGTCTCACCGCCCGTGGCTATCATAGGGTCCTGCGCGTGGCGCGCACGCTCGCAGATCTGGACCAGGTGCCCAGTGTGGAGCGTCTCCATGTTGCCGAGGCGCTGTCCTATCGCAATCAATCCGGCAACTCCCTTGGTGCGGCTGCTTAAGGCCCAAAATGCGCCCTTTTTGCACCAGGTAACGCCTCCGAGGTAACCCTTTCTCAAGCTTGGGCCCAGACAATCAACGAACGGTTTAACTCAGATTGTCTGGACCGGATATGTTCGCCGCTTCGATCGTTTTTCCAGTGCTTGCAATTGCCGCTGTTCTCGGCGGCGCAGCGATCGGGTGCGCGCTGTTTCTCTGGCGGCGGCTCAAAGACCGCACCACCGAAGTCGACCATCTTCTTGAAAAAGTTGAGCTCCTCAATGATGCGAACTGGGAGCTGAAAGAGAGCGCAGAGCGCTACCGCGATCTCGTGGCCAATCAGGGTGACATCATCCTGCGCAAGGATCTGGACGGACGCCTCACCTTCGTCAATCAGGTCTATTGCGACACGTTTGACACCACCCGTGGGCAGGCCCTCGGAAATCCGTTCACACCGACATTGCCGGAAGGCGAGAAGCCCCGCCTGTTGGGGGACTTTGCGGGTCTGGCCCTCCCGCCTTACCGCGTGCGCTATGACCAGCGCGTAGAAACGGTCCGCGGGCCGCGCTGGTTTGTCTGGGAAGAGTTTGCCATCCGCGACGATGATGGACGCCTGAGTGAGGTCCAGACTGTTGGGCGCGACATTACGGATCGCAAGGAAACGGAAGAGCGTCTCGGTGAGGCGCTCGTTCAGGCGGAAGCCGCGAACCGGTCCAAGGGTCAGTTCCTGGCGACCATGAGCCATGAAATCCGGACGCCAATGAACGGGGTTCTGGGCATGATCCGGTTCCTCCTGGATACAGATCTCTCACCGGCGCAGCGCTCCCACGCCCGCGCGGTGCAACGCTCTGCCGAAGCCCTGCTCACCATCATCAACGACATTCTTGATTTCTCAAAAATCGAATCCGGCACGTTTGATCTCGCGACCGCACCCTTTGATATCAATGCGCTGATCGAGCAGGCCTGCGAACTGATGACGCCGCGCGCTTTCGAAAAGAACATCGACATTGCGGGTTACGTACATGCCAACGTGCCGACAACGGTGATTGGCGATGAGTCGCGCCTGCGCCAGATCCTGATCAATCTGATCGGCAATGCCGTCAAGTTTACCGATGACGGTGGTGTATTTGTTGCCGTGCGGGTTGGTAAAACCGATCAAAATGGCGACGTGGAAACCCTCATCATTGATGTGGAAGATACGGGCATCGGCCTGTCGGACGAAGATTGCCAGTCCATCTTCGCGGAGTTCGCCCAGGCAGAGCAAGGCCATGCGCGCCGCTTCGAGGGAACCGGTCTGGGTCTCAGCATTACCAAGCGCCTGGCCCAGGCCATGGGCGGCGATGTCACGGTGCGCAGTAAGCTCGGTCAGGGATCGTGTTTCTCAGTGACGGTGAGCCTCGCGACGGTCGCCGATGAAACACCTAGGCTGCCAGCCTTGCTCGAAGGACAAACAGCTTGTGTCACCGTCTCAACACCGATGACCGGCCGGGCGGTCGCCGCCATGTTGAAGGACATGGGCGCGGACGTGAAAATCACCGAAACGCCTTTGGCGCGGGCAGACATTATCGTCACACAATCCTCGCTCGCAGATGAAAGCTGGAACGTCGCCGGCGCCTCTGTTTTCTTATTGACCGCTCCCGGTGACACGCTGGCCGATGATCTGGGGCCAGGCTATGCCGGCTACCTTGTTCGTCCGGTGAGAGCGGAGTCTTTCGCCGCACGCATCGCATCACCTCAACCGGATGCCCGGCCAGCAACACAGGCGGGTCCCATTGCGCAGGCGCAAGAGCAAGAGGTCTCTGTCAAAACTGACACCGAGGAAGTGCCTCATACATCAACGCCAAAAGCCACCGCAGAAGCGGGCGGGGTCCTCGACGTATTGGTGGCCGAAGACAATGAGCTCAATGCGACACTGACCCGCATGATGGTGGAACGCGCGGGCCACGTGCCTCATATGGTGGAAAGCGGTGTGGAAGCTCTAGCGGCGCTTGAAGAAGCGGCACCGGGCACCTACGACCTTGTCTTCATGGACCTTCACATGCCGCTCATGGATGGCTACGAAGCCACGCGCCGGATCCGGGAGCTGGGTCCCGCTAAAGGCGGCATGCCAATCGTTGCATTGACCGCGAACGTGATGGCCGAAGATCGTCAGGCTTGCATGGAAGCCGGCATGGACGATTACCTGGCCAAGCCGGTCGACCCGTCAGACCTCGCAGCCATGCTTGAAACCTGGCGCGGCAAAAAATCCGACAAGGCGGCATAAGCATTTCCAGCTGAAGTTGCAGACTTTAGCGTCCGGAAATGCGTATCAAAATAATCCGCGAGGAACATTTCCAGCTGAAGTTGCAGACTTTAGCGTCCGGAAATGCGTATCAAAATAATCCGCGAGGAACATTTCCAGCTGAAGTTGCAGACTTCAGCGCCCAAAACATTAGGCGGAAATGCGCCAAGAGATCCGAAGGCACTCCGCTCGGAGAGGCGGCTTAGAGGTCCAATCTCAGCCGAGGCAATGTGCGCCCTGGAATAGAGGCCGACGGCGACGAACCCGTCAGCCTGTAGCCGCACCGCTCATAGAACCCTTGCGCATTCGGATCCGCGTCGACGTCAATGTGGATGGCACCCTGTGCCCGCGCGCTTGTCTCTGCATGAGCCATCAGCCGGGCGCCCAAGCCTGTCCCGATAAAGGGCGTGTCCACAAACATGTCTTCCAGCTCGCGTGTGTCGGACGTATCGCCCGCCGCCAGGGACACCATGCCGGCGATCACACCGTCGGCTTCGGCAACCGTCATGTCCTCCTCGGCGATGCGCGCGGGCGTGATGGTCAGTTCCGCCACGCAGGCCTTCATAAAAGCTTCGTCATAGCCCCAATAGGCTTTGGAGCGCAGCGCCAGCGCGGTCAGAGCGTCTGCATCGTCGCGTCTTGCCGGACGCAAGAAGATGGATTTTGCCATTGTCCCAGTTCCGTTGCTGTTGGGCCCTTTGGTTCCTCATGATAGCAAACAAGGTGCGACAGTGAGAGGGCGATTCGATCAGCGACCAGACACAAAATCTTGAGAGCCCCTCTTGGCCGCGCAGGCTAGCTGCCGCATGGCGGGTCTACACGGAACGCAATGTTCTGATCATTCTGCTGCTGGGGTTTTCGTCCGGCCTGCCGCTTGCGCTCACCGGGTCGACTCTCACGATATGGATGGCGGATGAGGGGGTCGACCTCGGTACCATTGGTCTCTTCTCACTGGTCGGCCTTCCATATGTGTTGAAGTTTCTATGGGCGCCGCTCATCGATGCAGCGCCTGTACCTTTCTTCACAAAATGGTTGGGGCGTCGTCGCGGCTGGCTAGTGGCCACACAGCTTTCTTTGTTGATTGGCATTGCCGCTATGGGATTGGTCGATCCAGTGACCACCCCTTTTCTTATGGCTTTGGCGGCACTCATTGTCGCGTTTCTATCAGCGACGCAGGATATCGTTGTTGATGCGTTTCGAGTTGAAACGCTGACAGAAGACCAGTATGCGGCTGGCACTGCGGTTTATATTGCCTCCTACAATGTCGCGTTGCGCTGGATCGTGGGAATTGGCGCCGTTGGTGCGACTTATATCTACGCCGATCTGGGCGCCGATGATCGTTCACTATGGCCTCTTGCTTATGCCTCTATGGCGGCCCTGATGGTTGTAGGTCTAGCCGCGTCCTTTCTGGCTTCCGAACCGTCTGATAGCGAGCAGATTTCTGCTGCCCAAAGATCGCTTTCATACGCCGAAAGGTTCCAAGAAGCTGTAATTAGTCCGTTTAAGGACTTTATAAAAAAACCTGCATGGTTTGGGATCCTCGCATTCGTGCTCCTCTTCAAATTTGGCGACGCCTTTGCAGGAGCCATGGTTGCGCCGTTTGCGTTGGATTTGGGTTTCGACAAGCTCGTTTATACCGTCATCGGTGGGGTCAGCCTTCCGGCAACGCTTGTCGGGGCATTCCTGGGCGGCGCGTTGGCACGGTTGATGTCGATGCATCACTCGCTGTGGGTCGCTGGCATATTGCAGATGGTATCGAATTTAGGCTTTTGCTGGTTGGCCTGGGTCGGGCCTGATGAAACCGCGCTTGCCTTGGTTGTAGCGGTGGAAGCCACATCGGCTGGTGTGGGCACGGTTATCTTTGTCGCCTACATATCGGCCCAATGCACCACGCGGGCATTCACCGCCACTCAATTCGCTTTACTCTCTTCACTGGCAGCGGTCGGGCGAACGGTCTTGTCGGCGAGCGCGGGATTTGTCGCAGCCGCTGTGGGCTGGGTGCCGTTTTTCATTCTCACCACATTGGCGGCGGTTCCGGGTCTCATCCTGCTCGCCTGGCTTGGCCACAAAAAACTGCTGGATGGGGAAAACCTACTCGCCGCAGGCCGGAAATAATAAGAAAATCAATGAGTTGAGCGTGACACAATGCGGTCATAATGACAGCGCAATAGTGCGATGATGCTTGCGAAACAGCCCGCGACGGGGCAAGGATGAGGCGGTTGGGCGACAAACGTGATGCGCCCAGAGCGGGATGAACGGAATCTGACTCAGGCATGATGAACAGCACAACAAAACCAATAACAACGGCTGAGACCGATGTCTTGAGCACAGGCGTGAGCGAACGCTTCCCAGCAGGGCCCTTAAGTTTTGGGCGCCGCAAAAATCTTGAAGTGCGTCTGGCGAGCACCGAAGAGGAAATCACAGCGGCGCAGGCACTGCGCTATCACGTCTTCTACGAAGAAATGTCCGCGGAGGCGGATGCAGAAACGCTGGCGACCAAACTGGATGCCGACAGGTTCGACACCTTCTGCGATCACCTGCTGGTCATTGACCACAATCTCGTGCCCGCGGGCCAAGAAGACACCCCGCCGCTTGATGCGGTCGTCGGCTGCTATCGATTGCTGCGCCAGGATGTTGCCGAAGCGAATGGCGGCTTCTACACGGCGGGCGAATTCGACATTGAGCCATTGCTGAAGCGCGCCGGGCCGGACGTCCGCTTTCTTGAGCTTGGGCGCTCCTGTGTTCTCGAGCCCTATCGCAATAAGCCGACCGTGGAACTGCTTTGGCACGGCATCATGCACTATGTCGCTCATTACGACATGGATGTGATGTTGGGGTGCGCCTCCTTCGAGACGACCGATCCCACAGCGCTCGATATGCCGCTCTCCTACCTCTATTACGAGCACAAGACACCGGAAGAATGGTATGTGCGCGCGCGCGACGAACAATTTGTCGAGATGAAGCGCCTGCCGAAAGAAGAAGTCGAACTGCGCCCGGCACTTCGCGCCATGCCGCCCATGATCAAGGGCTACATCCGCGCAGGCTGTTTTATTGGCGATGGTGCCGTGGTCGACGAACAGTTCGGCACAACAGACGTGCTGATCCTGTTTCCGGTTTCCCAGATCAACGAACGCTACTCATCAAAGTTCAAGAAAACCTGACCGCCCCTATTCGACAGTAATCGTCACAACCTCTGAATGAATGGGCGGATTGTGCGGAATGTGGTTCTGGTCGCCGACCAGCAGCTGCAACGTGTGAGTGCCGGGTTCAAGCTCAATGCTTGTTTCGGTCTGGCCGCCCCCGAAGTGAATGTGGTTCTCGTCAGCCGGGATCGAAAAGTCGAGATCTTCACCCTCCAGCATTGGCGTGTTGACCAGCAAGTGATGGTGCCCCGTATTTTCTTTTTCGACACCTGCAGGCGCAACGCCCATTCCCTTGAGGCCAAACACGACCCGCACGGGGCTGGAGACCGTCGCGCCATCCTCCGGCGCGATGAAATAGACCTCTGCACCTTCTGGGGCCGGCGTCTCGCCGGCGACGAGCGCACCCGTTGACAGAGTGAACGCTAAGGCAGTGGCAACAACAAGTCCGCGCATCGGGCAATCCTCAAAACAGAAACAGGAAGCCCCATGACACCGCAAGCGTCTGCACAACTCAAGCGGTTTTAGCGAACGACTTTCGCCGTCTGATCGAGATCATAGGCTGCGATGGCCGCCATGTTCACGAGGTCCGACACCGTCGCGCCCATATTCACAATCTGCACCGGCTTGGAGAGACCGGTGAGCAAGGGCCCCACAAGGTCCGCACCGCCCAATTCCTGCAACATCTTTGTGGAGATGGACGCGGAGTGAATGGCAGGCATGATGAGCACGTTCGCCGGTTCGGTCAGACGGCAGAACGGATACATGGCAAGCGCTTCACGATTAAGCGCAACATCAGCGGCCATTTCACCGTCATACTCAAAGTCGACACTGCGCTCATCCAGGATCTCAACAGCCTCCCGGCATTTGGTGGATCGTTCACCCGTCGGGTGCCCAAAAGTTGAATAGGCAAGCATGGCAACACGGGGTTCATAGCCAAGGCGCCGCGCAACTTCCGCCGACTGGACCGCAATGTCTGCAAGCTCTTCCGCTTCCGGCATGTCGTGCACGTTGGTGTCGCCAATGAGCACCGTGCGGCCTCTTGAGATGATCATGGAGAGACCCATGACGCATTTGCCCGGCAGCGGGTCAATCACCCGGCGAACTTCCGACAAAGCGACTGCATAGTTTCTTGTGACACCCGTGACCATCGCGTCTGCGTCGCCCATCTCCACCATCGCCGCCCCAAACACGTTGCGGTCATTGTTCACCATGCGGGTGCAGTCGCGCAGCAGGTAGCCCTTGCGTTGCAGCTTCTTGTAGAGGAACTCGCCATAGACCGGCGCCCGGTCAGAGAGGCGCGAATTGATGATCTGAAGATCGGTAGAGGCATCAAGCCCGATCGACTTCATCGTTGTTCGGATGACTTCATCCCGGCCGATCAGGATCGGTGTGCCAAGGCCGCTGTCGCGGAAACTAAGTGCCGCGCGGATCACGCGTTCTTCTTCGCCTTCGGCAAACACAACCCGTTTCGGGTCGCGTCGTACATGTTCATGGATGACCTGTAGCGAGCCGGCTGTCGGATCAAGGCGTGCAGACAGTTCGTGCTTATAGCCCTCCATATCGACAATGGGCTTGCGCGCAACGCCGCTGTCCATGGCTGCGCGCGCCACGGCAGGCGGGATCTCTCGGATAAGCCGCGGATCAAACGGCACAGGGATAATGTAGCCGGGTCCAAAACGCGGACGCTCGCCCTGATAGGCCGCGGCGACTTCGTCCGGCACGTCCTCCCGCGCCAAGGCTGCGAGGGCCTCCGCACAGGCGATTTTCATCTCATCATTGATGGTGGTCGCCCGCACATCCATGGCGCCACGGAAGATGTAAGGAAAACCAAGCACGTTATTGACCTGGTTCGGATAGTCGGACCGACCGGTTGCAACGATGGCATCGTCACGGATGGCGGCCACTTCCTCCGGCGTAATTTCAGGATCAGGGTTTGCCATGGCAAAAATGATGGGCTGGTCCGCCATGCTTTCGACCATGGGGCCGGTGAGCGCGCCTTGAACCGAGAGACCTAGGAAGACATCCGCGCCGCGCACCGCATCTTCGAGCGTCCGGTCATCAGTCACCGCGGCATGGGCACTCTTCCACTGGTTCATGCCTTCAGTGCGGCCTTGGTAGATCACTCCCTTGGTATCGCAAAGCAGCGCATTATCCTGCGGCAGCCCCATGGCTTTGATGAGTTCAAGACACGCAATGCCGGCGGAGCCCGCGCCGTTCACCACCACTTTGATGTCTTTAATGTCACGACCCGTCAGGTGCAGCGCATTGACCAGTCCCGCCGCTGTAATGATCGCGGTCCCGTGCTGGTCATCATGGAAGACCGGAATATTCATGAGCTCCCGCAGGCGCTCTTCAATGATGAAGCAATCTGGCGCTTTAATGTCTTCCAGATTGATGCCGCCAAAAGTGGGGCCCAGATAGCGGACCGCATTCACAAACTCATCGACATCTTTGGTGTCGACTTCGAGATCGATGGAGTCCACATCCGCGAACCGTTTGAAAAGCACGGCCTTGCCTTCCATGACGGGCTTTGACGCTAGGGCCCCCAGATCACCGAGACCCAGAATGGCCGTGCCGTTCGAGATGACGGCGACCATGTTGCCCTTAGACGTATAGTCATAGGCGCAGTCCGGCGCCTCAGCGATAGCGCGGACAGGAACAGCCACGCCCGGCGAATAAGCCAGCGATAGATCGCGCTGTGTCGCCATAGGTTTGGTGGGGGTGACCTCCAGCTTGCCGGGCTTGCCGCGCGAGTGGAATCGCAGGGCTTCTTCGTCACTAAGCTGTCTTTTCTTTCCCATTTCGGGCCTTCCGCGCAATAAATGAACTCAAACGGCGCGTAGCCGTACCTCATATTGCGTGAGATAGCCACCCCTGATTCCGGAATTCCGACAGAAAGTGGGGCTTTTTGGATGGAATCAGCCTTGTTGAGGCAGGAGGGCCGCTTTATCCTCCGGTTTTGAGGATATCCCACATGGTGAGCGAACATCTCTGGCGCGTTGAAAACGCGTGCTGGACGGCCTGGCCGTCGGCCGAGGACACGATCGTCGACGGCTGGCTCTGCAGAGCCGCAGGCGGAGAAACGCGGCGGACCAACTCGGTCAACGCGACACCGACCGCTGGCGCTGTTCAGGATGTGGTGGAACCCGCTTCTGTGTTCTACCGAGCAAGAGGCCTCCCGCTCCTTGTCCGCGCTCTTTCCTTGATGCCGGAGGTAGAGCAATCCCTCGCCGCGATGAGTTTCCAACCAGAGGGCGAAACCTGCACATTGCAAGCCGAGATCAGCGAAACTAGATCGGAGCGATCCGCCGATTTAGAGTCACGCTCCAATCCGTCGCCGGCCTGGATCGCAGACAAACTTCGCTTGAGCCCCATGGGGGAGCCTCAACAAGCGGCCTATCGCGCGATGTTGGAGCGTCTTGCAGTGCCCACCTGCTTCATTCGTCTGTGCGACGAAGGGAAGGGTGTGTCGCTGGCCTATGGCGCGATTGTCGACGGCATTCTGGTGATCGAGTCCGTTGTCACGGATCCGGATCATCGCGGAAAAGGCCTGGCAGGCAAGGTGGTTGGGACACTTATGGACTGGGCGGGAAACCAAGGCGCCTCACTAAGTTGCCTGCAAGTAGAAGCGACCAACGCCCCGGCGCTGAAGACCTATCGCAAGCTCGGCTATGAGACGGAACTCTATCGCTATCAATATTGGCGTGCGCCGATGAGCGACATCAAAACTTGATGGACACACCGGTCTCGACTGTATCTTCACCCTCTAGGTCGCGATTGGTCCCGCTGACTGGTTCTTTGCGCGTATAGCCAACACGCAAATCGATCTGGTCGTTCACATTGACGATTGTACCGCCGCCGAGAGATGCGTTTGTATCAGCGGCGAGACCTGAACCTCCGTTGAGCAGATGGTCCTCGCTGGCTTCCAAATCGGCTCCCAATTCCACATAGGGCTGAATGTTCACGGCTTGGTCTGCCGCTTGATGGTCGCCGAGGTCAACGCGTTGTGTCGCGCCAACGCCGTTTTCATCCGCACTCACGGTCGGATCCACACCGTTTCGCTGAAGAATTGTGGTCTCTTTCGGGGCCTCGCCTGGCGCGGTGACGTCTCGATGCAGACCGTAATTTCTAGAGTCCTGCTCCAAAGGCGCCGCGGTGTCGAGATCGAGCACCAAGGGGGCAGCAGGTTCTTCTGTTGCGACCGTTTCGTTCGCATGCAGAGACGTTGCAAGGAGTGTTATCGGCAAAATGGCCGCGAATGTCAGGTTCTGGATTTTCATGAGACCCCTTAGACAATCTGATTATGACCAGAATAAGGATTTTGCCCGTGACCTCGTTTCAGATCGTACCTGTATCTGATACCGTCCGGCCCCATGAGTACGCCTGAGAAAAACAAGAAGACGTCCACGAAGACGGCCGACACCGTGACGCCGATGATGGCTCAATATCTGGAGCTGAAAGCGAGCCAGCAGGACGCTTTGCTCTTTTACCGGATGGGCGATTTTTACGAGCTCTTCTTTGAGGATGCCGTTGAGGCGGCGGCGGCTCTCGACATCACGCTGACGAAACGCGGCAAGCACTTAGGCGAAGACATCCCCATGTGTGGCGTGCCGGTGCATGCGGCGGATGCCTATCTGGAGCGGCTCATCCGAAAAGGCTTTCGGGTCGCCGTCTGCGAACAGACGGAGGACCCGGCAGAAGCGAAAAAGCGGGGTTCCAAAGCCGTCGTGCGTCGGGAGGTGGTGCGCCTGGTGACACCGGGCACGCTCACCGAAGACACGCTGCTCGATGCCCGCGCCCACAACTATCTCGCCGCCCTCTCGCGCACGGCCGCCGGCGGCGTGTTGGGTCTCGCTTATGCGGATGTGTCCACCGGAGATTTCTCCGTCACCGAAGTGAGTGCGGAGAATTTGGGCGCCGAGCTAGCGCGTCTCGATGCCAGTGAACTGATCCTGCCGCAGGCCTTGCTGGCCGACGAACAAATCTCCTTCACCTTGTCAGTGCAGCGCGCAGTGACACCTCTGCCGGGCGAGCGCTTTGACTCAACCCGGGCGGAGCGGCGCCTGAAAGAAACACTGAACGTGGGCGCGCTCGATGCGTTCGGAACCTTTACCCGGGCTGAGCTTGGGGCCGCTGGCGCCCTGGTTGATTATCTGGATCTGACCCAAGTGGGCCAGATGCCCGCGTTGAAGCCGCCCGCGCATCTCGGACAGGGAACCGCGATGGCGATGGACGCGGCGACTCGCGCCAACCTGGAACTCACCAAAACACTGGCCGGTGAAAAACAGGGATCCCTGCTCGCCACCATCGATCGCACGGTCACGGGTGCCGGCGCGCGCGAGCTCGCAAGCAGGCTGGCAGCGCCCTTGACCGACGTCGCCGCCATCCGCGCGCGCCAGGACGCAATTGCTTTCTTGAACGATGCGCGCGATCTCAGAGGCCATCTCCGTCGTGACCTCGCCGCCGCACCGGACATGGCGCGGTCCCTGTCGCGTCTGTCGGTAGGGCGCGGGGGTCCGCGCGATCTCGCGGCCATCCGCGACGGCTTGGTCCAGGCCCACGAAATCGCGGCCCGACTTCAGCTGGGCGATACGGGTGTCGACGCTTTGCCGGAAGAAACCGAGACCGCACGCCGAGCGTTAGAAGCCTGTGCCGCCGCATTGAAAGACGAACTGTCCCGTGCATTGGGCGTCGACCTTCCCTTGTTGGCGCGGGACGGAGGGTTCGTGGCCAAGGGCTATCACCCGCCATTGGACGAAACGCGGTTGCTGCGGGATGAAAGCAGACGGGTGATCGCGGGTCTGCAATCCAAATATGCAGAAGAGACCGCTATCTCGGCGATGAAGATCAAGCACAATAATGTGCTGGGCTATTTCATCGAGGTGGCGCCCCGTCACGCCGATGCCCTCATGACGGCGCCTCTGAACGAGACCTACATTCACCGCCAGACCATGGCGAACGCCGTTCGCTTCACAACGGTGGAGCTGTCGGAACTGGCTGAGAAGCTGTCGCGCGCCGGCGCCCAGGCGCTGGAGATGGAGTTGGAGGTTTTCGCCAAACTCTCCGCGCGCGTGCTTGAAGACACAGAGGTGATCGCCGCCGCCGCCGATGCGTTGGCTGTGCTCGATGTGGGCGCAGGTCTTGCTGAACTGGCGGAGGAGCAGCGCTGGACGCGGCCCCATGTGGACGGGTCGCTCGCTTTTGATATCAAAGGCGCGCGCCATCCGGTGGTGGAGGCGGCTCTCGAAAAAGCAGGTGACGGTCCATTCGTGGCAAATGATTGCGACCTCTCCGCCGACACAGAAGATGCCCGCCGGCTCTGGTTGCTCACCGGTCCCAACATGGCTGGTAAATCGACCTACCTTCGACAGAACGCCTTGATCGCCATTCTGGCGCAGATGGGAAGTTACGTGCCTGCGTCGGAAGCCGCCATCGGCATTGTGGACCGGCTATTCTCCCGCGTTGGTGCGGCGGATGATCTGGCACGCGGCCGCTCCACCTTCATGGTCGAGATGATTGAGACCGCAGCGATCCTTAATCAGGCGGGTCCCCATGCGTTGGTCATTCTGGATGAGATCGGGCGTGGCACCGCGACCTTTGACGGGCTGTCCATCGCCTGGGCGGCTGTGGAACACCTCCACGAGGTGAATAAGTGCCGCGCTTTGTTCGCGACCCACTATCACGAACTCACCGCACTCAACGAAAAGCTGCCGTACCTGGCAAATGCCACCATGAAAGTGAAGGAGTGGCAGGGCGATGTCGTCTTCCTGCACGAGGTGGCGGCCGGCGCCGCAGACCGCTCCTACGGGATCCAGGTGGCGAAGCTCGCGGGCCTTCCACCGGCGGTGATCGAGCGGGCGCATGAAGTTCTAAGCGCCCTTGAAGAGGGGTCGGAAACCGGCGGCGCGGGCACCCTTGTGGAAGACCTCCCGCTCTTCTCGGCAGCCCCCCGGCCTCAAAGTGGCACCTCCAGCACCCCCAGTGAGGTGGAGCAGGAACTTGCGGCCCTTAATCCGGATGATCTAACACCGAAGGCAGCCCTTGAGCTGATTTATTCCCTGAAGGGCAAAATTCCCGATTCAGATAAGTGAATCAAAGGGTTGGAGGAAAAAGATTCGCTAGAATCTTATCTTCACCGACTCGGAGATTCGCGAGCAGAGTCAGGCACTTAACATGGTTAACAGAAGCTAAAGGTTTATATCTGTTAATATTTGCTGCCAGCGAACATTTGAAACCTTTGATAAGGCATTGATACTTAAGAATAAATATTAGTCAGCATTGTTGACTCATTTAAGTCGAATTGAGCCTATCTGCTGATTGAGTGCACAGACCGGCTTGGCGGGTGTAAGAGCCTGCTATAGATCATGACAGACGGAACAGAGGCGCTGATGCGGCGCCGGTTGAAAGGAACACCTATGGGCCGAAGCCTCCCGAGCATGCTGGAGATTGCCGATCCTGCCGCCATTCGCAGCGCATTGGACGCCGCTTATGAGGCTCATGGCGGCAATGACACCGCATTGCGGCAGGCCATGATGGAGGTCCTCAAAACGGCCCAGGCCGATGGGCGTGCCAAGGCGCGCGAACGCCTGGAGCAGGGGGCTCACCGGGGCCGCGTCTGCGCCGAAAGTCTCTCCTATCTCCAGGACACCATCATCCGGGAGCTTTTTGCCTTCGCCACCCGCACCCAGTTTCGCGCGACCAACCCCACCTCGTCAGAGCGGCTCACCATCGTGGCAACCGGCGGCTATGGCCGCGGCGCATTGGCGCCGGGCTCCGATGTCGACCTGCTCTTCCTGCTGCCTTACAAGCAGACACCCTGGGGCGAGAGTCTCGCCGAGTTTGTGCTCTATGCGCTTTGGGACCTGGGCCTCAAAGTGGGCCATGCCACGCGCTCCATCGCGGAATGCATTCGCCTCTCCAAAGAAGACATGACCATCCGCACGGCGCTTCTGGAGTCCCGCTATCTCTGTGGCGACAAAGAATTGTTCGACGACATGGAAGTGGCGTTCGACAAGGATGTGGTGAAAGGCACCGCGAATGAATTTGTGGAGGCAAAGCTCGCTGAGCGTGATGAGCGGCATGATCGCGGCGGCAAGTCGCGCTATCTCGTGGAGCCCAATGTCAAAGAAGGCAAAGGCGGCCTGCGCGATCTCCACACGCTCTTCTGGATCGCGAAATATGTCTACCGGGTGAAGAAACCGAGTGACCTGGTAAAGGCCGGCGTCTTCACGAGGCAGGAATACAATCTCTTTCGTAAGGCCGAAGACTTCCTTTGGGCGGTACGCTGCGAACTGCACTTCGTCACCGGCCGCGCGGAAGAACGCATTTCATTTGATGTGCAGACGGAGATGGCAGAGCTGCTGGGCTATCAGGAGCACCGCGGTCTGCGCGGTGTTGAGCGCTTCATGAAGCACTATTTCCTGGTGGCGAAAGATGTGGGCGATCTCACCCGCATTCTCTGTTCAATCCTGGAAGACCAGGAGCGCAAGAAAAAGCCGGGCATTGGTCGCTTCATGGCGGCCATGCGGCGCAAGAAAGACGTGCAGGGGTTTGAAGTCTCAGCCGGGCGCTTGTCGGTCAAGAGCGAGACTTTCTTCGAAGAAGACCCGGTCAATATTCTGCGTCTCTTTCATGTGGTGGATCAGCACGAACTGGCGATCCATCCAAGCGCGCTGCAATTGGTGACACGTTCGCTAAAGCTGATTGATGCAAAACTGCGTAGGAATGAAGAAGCCAACCGCCTGTTCCTGGAAATCCTGACCTCGCGCAAAAACCCCGAGCGCACACTGCGCAAAATGAATGAAGCCGGCGTGCTCGGACGTTTTGTGACGGACTTCGGCCGGATCGTCGCGCTGATGCAGTTCAACATGTATCACCACTATACGGCCGACGAACATCTGATCCGCGCGATCGGTATCCTGTCTGAAATTGAGCGTGGCGATCTGGCAGAGGAATACCCGCTCGCCAATGAGCTCATGTCAAAGACCGGCAAACGCGACGTGCTCTTCGTCGCCATGTTCTTGCACGACATTGCAAAAGGCCGTCCGGAAGATCATTCGGAAGCAGGTGCCGCCATCGCCCTCAAACTCTGTCCGCGGCTGGGCATGAGCAAAGGCGACACGGAGACCGTGGCGTGGCTCGTTGAAAACCATCTTCTCATGAGCGACATTGCCCAGAAGCGCGATCTGTCAGACCCGAAAACAATTCGGGATTTCGCGAACGTCGTGCAAAGCCCCGAGCGATTGAAACTGCTTCTCGTGCTCACGGTTGCCGACATCAAGGCGGTGGGCCCCGGCACCTGGAACGGATGGAAGGCACAATTGCTCCGCGAGCTTTATTTCGAAACGGACGGCGTCCTGTCCGGCGAGACACAGGTGAACCGTGAAGGACGGATTGCATCCGCGAAGGAAGCCGTCTCCGCCCTGCTCGCCGAGGAGTGGCCAAAAACCCGGATTGAAAATCAGCTCCGACGTCACACCCCCGCCTATTGGTTGGGCTTTGATGCCGAGACCCACAAGCGCCATGCGGAGCTCATGTGGGAAGGGCGCGATGAGCCGTTGGTCGTGGAGGCGCGGCCCGAACCCGAACGCGCCGTCACGGAGATCACCCTCTTCACCCAGGACCATCCGGGCCTCTTTTCCCGATTTGCAGGTGCGTGTGCGGCGGGCGGCGTGACCATTGTGGACGCAAAGATCTTCACCACCCGCGATGGCATGGCGCTCGATACCTTGTCCGTGCAGGACGACTTAAAGACCGCTCTTCGCGAACGCCGCCGCCTGGACCGGTTGGAGACGACCATCCGCAAAGTGCTCTCCGGCGACATCCTGCCGCCGGACGTGATTGAAGAGCGCAGCAAGCGTCCGACCCTGCTCAACGCTTTCACCATCGCGCCCAATGTCTATATCGACAATGAAGCGTCCGACGAGTTTACGGTGATTGAGGTGAACGGTCTGGATCGCCCAGGCCTGCTTCATGCGCTGACACGGACTTTCTTCCATCTGGGCCTCACCATTGGCTCGGCTCATATCGCGACCTTCGGGGAGCGGGCCGTGGACGTGTTCTATGTGAAGGATCTGCTGGGCCAGAAGGTGACCAACGCCAACAAGAAAAAGGCGGTGGAGCGCCAACTTCTGGAAGCTTTGGAAAATCCGATCAAAAAGGCACGCCCGCAGAAACGGGAAGCGGCCGCGTAAGGTCATCACCCTTTCCAATTTAGGGTGACGCGGTACTCTGAACCCCATCGAATCGCCCGACCGGAGTTGAAGCACCTCCCATGAACCTTGTTCGATCTGCCATGACTGTGGGCGGTATGACCATGATCAGCCGGGTGCTGGGCTTCATCCGCGACATTTTCATTGCCGGCGTCTTGGGAACGGGCCCCATTGCCGACGCCTTCTTTGTCGCATTCAAATTTCCGAACCTGTTCCGCCGCCTCTTTGCGGAAGGGGCGTTCAACTCGGCCTTTGTGCCGCTCTTCGCGAAACGTCTGGAAGGCGAGGGGGAAGCATCCGCCAAACGCTTTGCGGAAGAAGCGCTGTCCGTTCTGCTGACCGCCCTCATTGTCTTCACCCTCGTGGCGCAGCTCGCCATGCCCTGGCTCATGTATGTGATCGCGCCAGGCTTTGCCGACACGCCGGAAAAGTTCGACATGGGCATCCTCTTCACCCGGATTGCCTTTCCCTATCTCATGTTCATGTCGCTGGTGGCGCTTCTCTCTGCCGTGTTGAACTCGGTCGGGCGGTTTACCGCAGCCGCAGCCGCCCCCATCCTACTCAACATCGTGCTCATCACCGCCATCTGGTTTGTGGCACCTCATTTCGAGAACCCGGGCCTCGTCCTCTCCTGGGGTGTGGCGGTGGCGGGCGCAGCGCAGTTCACGCTCATGATGATTGCGGTGAAGCGTGCGGGCTTTTCCATTCGCCTGCGCCGGCCCCGCATGACGCCGGGGGTGAAGCGGCTCATCACCCTTGGCATTCCGGGCGTGATCGCTGGCGGCATCACCCAGATCAATCTCCTCATCGGCTCCATCATCGCGAGCCTGCAGGACGGTGCCGTCTCCCTGCTCTATTACGCCGACCGGATCTATCAATTGCCGCTTGGCGTAGTGGGGATTGCCATTGGCATTGTGCTCCTGCCGGATCTTTCGCGGCGCCTCCGGGCCGAGGATATGAGCGGCGCCAACAATGCCCAGAACCGCGCCTTCGAATTCGCCATGCTGCTCACCGTGCCTGCTGCCGTGGCGCTCGCCGTCATCCCGGCCCCCATCATTCAGGTGCTCTTTGAACGCGGCGCCTTTACGTCCGCCGACACCGAAGGCACGGCACTGGCACTCTCTGCTTTTGCAATTGGCCTTCCGGCCTTTGTGCTCACCAAAGTGTTTTCGCCCGGCTTTTTTGCCCGCGAGGATACGGTGACGCCCATGCGCTATGCAGCGATCGGCATCGCGGTAAACATTACGGGCTCGCTGGTGCTCTTCTTCTGGATTGGCTTCGTGGGCATTGCGCTTGCCACCTCTGCTGCGGCCTGGGTGAATGCGGGACTCTTATGGGCGCGCTTGGCAGGCGAAGGTCATTACCAGATGGATGCACGGTTGAAATCCCGCCTGCCGAGATTGCTGGCCTCGTCGGCGGCCATGGGCGGGGGCCTTTGGTACGGGACCACGCTCGCGGCCCCCTTCCTCGCCGCCTCCTTCCTCGAAAGCATCCTGGCGTTGACCGTCCTCATTGCAGGGGGCGGGCTCCTCTTCGCTCTTGCGGTCATTGCGACCGGCACAGCCCAGGTGGCTGAGCTCAAATCCATGTTCCAACGCGGTTAACCCGCATAAAAAGCGCGCAAAGGGGCGCCGCGGCTATTGCATGCGACGCCCGGGCAGCGCATACCGTCTCTTCTTCTGTCGCGGTCCAAAGCGACAGCAGCTAAAGGATGAGAAAAAGAGACATGGAACAGCCAACCAATCGTGTGTTTTCCGGGGTCCAACCCACCGGAAACCTGCATCTCGGGAACTATCTGGGCGCGATCCGCAATTTCGTCGGTCTGCAGGAAACCCATGAGTGCATTTATTGCGTCGTCGACATGCACGCGATCACGGTTTGGCAGGATCCGAAGGAACTCGCCCATAACACACGGGAAGTCGCCGCCGCCTATATCGCCGCCGGCGTTGACGGTGAGAACCAGGTGATCTTCAACCAGTCCAAAGTGTCCGCCCATGGGGAACTCACCTGGGTGTTGAACTGTGTGGCGCGCATGGGCTGGTTGAACCGCATGACCCAGTTCAAGGAAAAAGCCGGTAAGAACCGCGAAAATGCTTCCGTGGGTCTCTATGACTATCCTGTGCTGATGGCGGCGGACATTCTGGCTTACCGCGCCACTCATGTACCGGTGGGCGACGATCAGAAACAGCATCTGGAACTGGCGCGCGACATTGCCCAGAAGTTCAACAATGACTTTGGTGCGTTCGGCGGAGAAGATTTCTTCCCACTGCCGGAACCTTTGATCATGGGCGCAGCGACGCGGGTCATGAGCCTCCGCGATGGGTCTAAGAAAATGTCAAAGTCTGATCCTTCTGACATGAGCCGGATCACGTTGACCGACTCAGCCGATGACATCGCCAAAAAGATCCGTAAAGCCCGTACCGATCCCGAGCCGCTTCCGTCTCAGCTTGACGGTCTGAAAGAACGGGCTGAAGCGGACAATCTTGTGGGCATCTATGCAGCGCTCGCTGGCGTCACCAAGGAAGCGGTGCTTCAGGAGCATGGCGGTGCGCAATTCTCAAGCTTCAAACCGGCGCTCGCAGACCTCGCAATCGAGAAGCTCTCGCCCATCACCGGCGAGATGGCCCGGCTGATGGAAGACCCGGCTTATATCGACTCCATTCTGAAAAGTGGCGGCGAACGCGCCGATGCCATCGCCCAACCGGTTGTTGCACGGGTGAAAGAAATTGTCGGATTTGTTTAAGGCGCGGCGCGTTTGTTAGGTTCATTTGTGTGCCAAAAAATGCGTGAGCTTGGCGCAATTTTTGGCACCGAAAAACGCACGCGCCCAAAAGCGTTTGTGCGGTAGGAGAAGCGAGATGAAGACAGTTACTGTCGCCGGCATTGAGATCGGCAATGACAAGCCGCTCACCCTGATCGGGGGGGTGAATGTCATCGAGTCCCGCGACATGGCTTTGAAGGCGGCAGAGACCTATGTGGAGCAGGCTACCAAGCTGGAACTCCCGTACATCTTCAAAGCCTCCTTCGACAAAGCGAACCGCTCATCCGTGGACTCCTTTCGCGGACCCGGCTTGGATGAAGGTCTGAAAATCTTTCAGGAGATCAAAGCGACCTTTGGGGTGCCGGTCATTTCCGACATTCACGAGATTGAGCAGGTGAAACCTGCGGCGGAAGTCTTGGACGTGCTGCAGATCCCGGCCTTCCTGGCGCGCCAGACGGATCTCGTGCGCGCCATTGCCGAAGCGGGGCTCCCGATTAATGTGAAGAAGCCGCAATTCTTAAGCCCGCAGCAGATCCCCAACATTGTCGACAAGATCAAATCCTGCGGCAATGACCAGATCATGATCTGCGAGCGGGGGTCCAGCTTTGGTTATGACAATCTTGTGGTCGACATGCTGGGTTTCGGCGTCATCAAAAACGAGAACGACAATGTGCCGATCGTCTTTGACGTGACCCATGCCCTACAGACACGGGCGCCTGGGTCAAAAGCATCCGGTGGCCGACGGGAACAGATTTACGATTTGGCGCGCGCGGGCATTGCGGTCGGCGTCGCGGCTCTATTCCTCGAAGCCCATGAAGACCCGGATAATGCGAAATGCGACGGTCCGAGTGCGCTGCCCTTTGAAGACCTGCCTAAACTTCTGGGCCAGGTGAAAGCGGTGGACGAGCTGGTTAAGCCGATCACGAATGGCAATTGAGCCGCCTGTCTGCGGGCCACATATTTTGACCATTTGGTGGCAGTGCTTGAACCACAGCGTTAAAACGCCCACCTTTTACTAGGAGCGTTTTCAGGAAAAGTGCCAAAGCAGCCTTGCGGCTTTCCGGTTCGAAAACGCGATCAGAAAAGTCTGAGAGAAGTTGTAAAAAGGAAGCTCCATGGCCCTCCGTGATACACTCGGTGGTTATACAGATCGTCTGAAACATCGTTGGATGTACCGCAAAGGCGGTTCATTCCCGTCGTTCAAGATCGGCAATCTGGGACGCTTCTTCAAAGGTGGTGCCGCGCGCAAGACAGGCATCGGCGTTCTGGTCTTCCTGTTTCTCTACTATGTGGTCGGTGGTCTTTGGATCAATGACATTGATGATGACCCGAATTTCCGTCCTATGGCGGAAGAGGTCGTGCCCGGTGGCTCTCATGCGGTCGCCATGACCGCGGCCCTCATCCAGCGTGAAGTGAATGACAAACGCTGGACGTCGAACGATCCCTGGTTTGTACCGTCCGCCTTCCTGGACAATATGCCGAACTACCAGCAGGGCATTGTCTCGGCGCTTGCACGTTTTTCCTTTGAGCTGACTGATCAGCTGGGCCGGACCCGCGGGTCCAGTCAGGCGGACCCGGATCTCCAGTCGGCATCCGGGCTGCTTCAGTATGCCGGTGATGTCTGGGTGTGGGACCCGTCCGTATCGCTCATGCCCCGGGCGTCCTCGGAAGCGCAGTACCGCGAAGCGCGTAACGCGCTGCTGAAATACAATCAGCGTCTGGCCGCAGGCGAGGCCGTGTTCGAACGCCGTGGCGACAATCTCATGGCAACGCTTGATCGCATCGCACTCGACATCGGCTCCTCCTCCGCCGTGCTGGATCAGGCGGTTGTCGAAAATTCGGGCAGCTTCATCGACACGTCGGCGGATGATCATTTCTACAATGTGAAGGGCCAGCTCTACGCCTACTACCTGCTGCTCGATGCGCTGGGGAAAGACTTTGACGCGCTGATCACAGAGCGCGAGCTCAACACCGCCTGGGAGCAGATGCTCGACAGCATGCTCAAAGCCGCGATGCTCTCTCCCTGGGTTGTGGTAAACGGTGCCCCGGACGCACAGATTCAGCCAAGCCATTTGGCGTCGCAAGGCTTCTACCTGCTCCGCGCCCGTACCCAGCTCCGCGAAATCACGAACATTCTTCTGAAGTAAGCCTGCTTTGGTGCGTTTTTGGCCGTAGACGGGCCGCCTGAAAGGGTGGCAGCATGTCTCCCATGACAGCCAAAGACACAGAGATGGCGAGAGACACAGGCGCCACGCCCATCAAGCGGCGGAAGTTCCTGGTGGTCGTCGACGAAACGCCGGAATGCGAAGTGGCGATCCACTTCGCTGCGCGGCGCGCACGCCACACAAAAGGCGGTCTTGTTCTGTTGGCGGCATTGGAGCCCGGCGGTTTTGAGCATTGGCTTGGTGTTGAAAACCTCATGAAGGAAGAGGCGCGGGAAGAGGCGGAGCGCATTCTCCACCGCCACGCAGCCCGGGTGAACGAAGTCTCGGGCCTCATGCCGGAGCTTGAAATCCGTGAAGGCAAAAAGCCCGACATTGTGAAGGCCATGATCAAGGAAGACCCGGCGATTTCCATCCTTGTACTCGCGGCGGGCACCGGAAAAGAGGGCCCAGGCCCCTTGGTGCAGATGGCGGCGGCCGGTGTCGGCACGGGGTTTTCTATCCCAGTGACCGTGGTCCCTGGGTCTCTGACGGAAGACGAAATCCACGACCTGGCCTGAGTTTTTGGCGTTTTTTTGGCGGAACGAGGCGCTGAAATACCTGAGTGGGCCACTTGGGCTTGAATCCCCCCGCCATTTCAGCCATTTAGAGAGCAAGAACAGTCCAAAAACCCATGTCATCCAAGGGGTTATCGGACTTAAACCCTCTATAGGAGCAGGCGCATGTTTATTCAGACGGAATCAACGCCGAACCCAGCAACCCTCAAATTCCTGCCGGGTCAGGATGTACTGGGCGAGGGCCATGCCGCCGATTTCCCGAACGCGACCGCCGCGGAGCGCTCCCCGCTCGCGAAAGCGCTGTTTGAGGTGGACGGCGTCGGCGGTGTCTTCTTTGGGGCCGACTTCATCACCGTCACCAAAGGCGACGTTGAGTGGCAGCACATTAAGCCCGCGCTCTTGGGCGCCATCATGCAGCACTTCACCTCTGGCGCGCCCTTGATGGCCGACAGCGTTGAGACCACGGATCCGAATGAAGTCACGGAGGAAGATTCCGAGATCGTTGGGCAGATCAAGGAGCTGCTGGACACCCGTGTACGCCCTGTCGTGGCGCAGGACGGCGGCGACATCACCTTCCAGGGCTTCGACAAAGGCATTGTCTATCTGAACATGGTGGGCGCCTGTGCGGGTTGCCCGGCATCGACACAAACACTGAAGCACGGTGTTGAAAACATGCTGAAGCATTTCGTGCCGGAAATTGAAGAAGTCCGTGCCGTCTGAGCGCGTCGCGGACCACATAAAGATAAGGACAGACTATGGGGACGTTGGACGGGGCGGCGCTGGATACGATTTTCCGGGACGCCAGATCATTTAATGCGTGGACGGACAAACCCGTTTCCAATGACAAGCTGAAAGAACTTTACGATCTCATGAAAATGGGACCGACCAGCGCCAATTGTTCCCCCGCCCGGATCATCTTCGTGCGCTCTGACGAAGCCAAAGAAAAACTGATGCCGGCGCTGTTGCCGCAAAACCAGGGCAAGACTAAAGAAGCGCCAGTCTGCGCCATCATTGGCTATGACCTCGAGTTCTATGAAAAAATCCCGGAGCTCTTTCCTCACAACCCCGATGCGCGGAACTGGTTTGCCGGCAATGATCCCCTCATTCAGGAAACCGCCTTTCGGAATTCAAGCCTGCAGGGTGCCTATTTCATGATTGCGGCCCGTTCGTTAGGGCTCGATTGTGGCCCAATGTCGGGCTTTGACCCGGAGGCTGTGAACAAGGCGTTCTTCCCGGACGGCAAGGTGAAGGCGAACTTCATCTGCAATATCGGCTATGGGGATCCGAGCCGCGAGCTGTTTGAGCGCTCGCCGCGTCTGGCCTTCGACGATGCGTGTTCCATCCTCTGATCTCCGACCCTCGACCTGAAAATGACCTCTCTTCTCGCCATTGATACCGGACAGGCGGCCTGCTCGGTGGCTCTGTGGCGGGACGGCACCATTGTGGCGTATCGGCTCAAGGCGATGCCCAAGGGCCATGCGGAAGCCCTGGTGCCGATGATCGAAGAGGTTCAGGCAGAAACAGGATTTACGTTCGAGGGTCTTGATGCTTTTGCCGTCACCGTCGGTCCCGGCACCTTCACCGGCCTGCGCGTGGGTCTTGCGACCGCCCGCGGATTGGCGGTGGCTGCCGACAAGCCGTTGGTCGGCGTTACCACCCTTGAAGCCATCGCCTGGCCTGCGCGGCAGGAAGCATCCGAAGGCACAGCGATCGCCGCAGCTTTTGATGCGCGGCGAAACGAAATCTATCTCCAATGCTTCACATCTGAGGGGGAAGGCATCACCGAGCCAGCGCTCGTGTCGCTGGACGAAGTGGTCGCCCGCGTACCTGATCAGCCTTTGCTCTGTATGGGAACCGGGGCGGATCTTTTGCGTGACCGGTTGCAGGGTCACGGCCACGATGTCGGCCTTGCCACCGCCTCCGCACTCCCCGACGCACGGGCGGTTGCCGAAATAGCGGCGCACCGCCCGGCGGACAAAGACCATCTGCCAAGCCCGCTTTATCTCCGCGCACCGGATGCCAAGCTTCCCAGCAAACCTTTAACCGCCTCGCGAAGTGGCGCTCACAGTGGTGCCCGGTGAGCGCACGCCTGCGCACAGAAAGGGTGAGCGTGGCGCACGCGGAGATATTGTCACTTCTGCACGGTCAGTGCTTTGACGAGGCCTGGTCGCCGGAAAGCATGGCCTCTCTTTTTTCCACACCCGGCATGGCAGGCGTGATTGCGATGGACGAGGCCGCCGAGAAGCCCGTCGGCTTTATCTTGATGCGGGTGATTGCGGGCGAAGGGGAGATCCTCACCATCGGCGTGCTCCCGGAAGGTCGAGGCGCGGGTATTGGCACATATCTCTTGGGGATAATGCTCCACGAACCGGTGTCGGCCATCTTTCTCGACGTGGCGGCTGACAATCAGGCGGCCCTGAAACTCTATAAGAGCCAGGGGTTTGAGGTAGCGGGCCGCCGTTCGGCCTACTACAAACGGGTGGATGGTACACGCGTCGATTCTCTCACGATGAAGCGTGTCGTTGGGTGACAAGGAAGACCCGAAAGACTAAACTCAGACAAGTTTTAACAGTGGCGGCCGGAACAACCAGAGATGCCTGAAACAGAACGTGTCAAACATGTAGATGATGACCCGCAGCGCATTGAGGACCTGTGTGTCAAAAAGGGCATGCGGATGACTGAGCAGCGCCGCGTGATCGCGCGCATTCTGTCCATGGCAAATGACCACCCGGACGTGGAAGAGGTCTATCGCCGGTCAGCTGCTGTCGACAACAAGATTTCGATTGCGACGGTGTATCGCACGGTTCGTCTGTTCGAAGAGGCGGGGATTCTGGAGCGTCATGACTTCCGCGATGGTCGCTCACGCTACGAGCAGGTCACAGAAGAACATCATGACCATTTGATCAATTTGCAGACGGGTGAAGTTGTTGAATTTCACAATGATGAAATCGAACGGCTTCAACAGATCGTCGCGCGGGAGCTGGGCTTCAATCTGGTGGATCACCGGCTTGAGCTGTATGGCATTCCACTCGCCGATTCAAAAAAGGCTCCGAGCACAAAGTAAGCGGTAAAACCGCGCGGCGTGTTGGGACGGGAGGATTGGGCTCGTGAAAAATGTTCGCGCTGGAAGCAAACTCTTCCTCTTTGTGATGTCCGCCTTGATGGTGACACCTGTTCAATGGCTGGGTGTCAAACTTGGGCGGCCTTATGCCAAGACCCTGCCCATTCGTTTTCATCGTGTGCTGTGCGGCATTATCGGGATTGAAGTCACAGTACGCGGGACCCCTTTCAAGGATGGTCCCTGCCTGATTGCGTCGAACCACAATTCCTATTTGGACATTCCAGTTCTGGGCTCGATTACGTCCATGTCGTTTGTTGCCAAGAAAGAGGTCGCGGCCTGGCCCTTTTTCGGCACGCTGGCGCGTTTGCAGGAAACGGTTTTTGTCGATCGGGAGCGCCGGACTAAGGCGGCGGCAACCGCGAACGAAATTCACGACCGGATTGCAGGCGGCGATACGCTCGTTCTTTTCCCGGAAGGCACATCCAGCGATGGCAATCGCGTGCTTCCATTCAAGAGTGCACTGATGGGCGTAGCCCAAATGGCTGTCGGCGATGGCGAAGAAGCAAAACAGGTCCATGTCCAGCCAGTATCCATTACCTACACAAAGCTCTGCGGCATGCCTATGGGGCGTCAATTCCGGCCCTATTTCGCCTGGTATGGCGACATGGATTTGGGGCCTCATCTCTGGGAGGCCTTCGGGCTTGGGCCCTTTGAGGTCGTGGTGGAATTCCACGAGCCGGTCACCCTGGACACCCATGGGAACCGGAAGAAGCTCGCCGCTTACTGTGAGGAACAGTCAAGCATGGGCGTTAAACGGGCCCTGGCAGGAGAGGTTTCGCCGCCTGAGCCCAACCCAAGCGGCGGAAACCCAGAGCTTCCTCAAGAATCTGAGACAAAGCCTCAACCCACGGTAGCTGCCGAATAGACCTGCCGAAATCCCATCTGACATGGTAATATCGCACAATTCGCTCTATATGATCCGATCCTGAGCGAAAAGCCTCTGAGTCCGCGTGACCGGGGCCGATGAGAACCGAGCGGAGTGAAAAGCGCCGACTGTGTCAGAGCAAGTAAGTGAGACCCCAGCCACGCCGGCTGCGTCAGAGCTGGAAACAGCGTCATTGACAGAAGGCCAGGGTGCCACTCTGTCCGCGGCTGGGGACGAAAAGAAATCCGTTTTCATCAAGACCTATGGCTGCCAGATGAATGTCTATGACAGCGACCGCATGGCGGACGTTCTGGCACCGTCGGGTTATGCGGAAACGCTCGACCCGGCAACGGCCGATCTGGTCATCCTGAACACCTGCCACATCCGAGAGAAAGCCGCCGAGAAAGTCTATTCTGAGCTTGGTCGCCTGCGCGCCCTTAAAGAAGAGCGGGAACGTCAAGGCGGGTCCATGACCATCGGTGTCGCGGGATGTGTCGCGCAAGCCGAGGGCGAAGAGATGGTCCGCCGCGCGCCGGTCGTGGACCTTGTGTTTGGCCCCCAGAGCTATCACCGCCTGCCGGAGTTATTGAAGCGAACAGACAATGGCGCCCGCGGCATCGTCGAAACCGATTTTCCCGTCGAAGACAAGTTCGATGCGCTGCCCTCTCCTGAGAAGAAAAAAACCATCGCGCGTGGCCGCACCGCATTTCTGACCGTTCAGGAAGGCTGTGACAAATTCTGTGCTTTCTGCGTCGTGCCCTATACGCGCGGAGCTGAATTCTCGAGGCCGGTTGCAAAAGTCATCAATGAAGCGAAAGAACTTGTTGACGGCGGCGTGCGTGAAATCACGCTCCTGGGCCAGAACGTCAACGCCTATCATGGCGAAGGTCCAGATGGGAAAGACTGGTCTCTCGGACGTCTGATCTACGCGCTGGCAGAAATCGATGGTGTTGACCGCCTGCGGTATACGACCAGCCACCCGCGGGACATGGATGACGAGCTCATTCGCGCCCATGGCGAGGTTGATGTGCTCATGCCTTATCTCCATTTGCCGGTCCAGTCGGGCTCAAACACTATCTTGGCTGCGATGAACCGGCAGCATGATGCTGCATCCTATCTGCGCTTGATCGACCGCATACGTGATGCCCGTCCGGACATTGCTCTGTCCTCAGACTTTATTGTTGGGTTCCCAGGCGAGACGGGTCAGGACTTTGAAGACACGCTGTCGCTGGTCAAAGAGGTCGGCTACGCGCAGGCCTATTCGTTTAAATATTCCCCCCGTCCTGGCACCCCCGCAGCAGGCGAGACGGTGCAGGTCGATGAAGCGGTGAAAGCCGAACGCCTTGCGCGTCTTCAGGATCAGCTGAACATCGACCAGGCGGCGTTCAATAAGTCCTGCGAAGGCCGCACCATGAGCGTGCTCCTGGATCGCAGAGGCAAACGGGACGGGCAATTGGTGGGCCGCTCGCCCTATCTCCAATCCGTTCATGTGGACGCGCCGGAAGAAGCGTTCGGACTTTTTGCAGACGTGACAATTGAACAAGGGTTTGCGAACTCTTTGTCTGGAAAACTACTTTCAACCAATCTCAATCAAGGAGCCAGCCAGACTTGACCTTATCGACCGAAGGACGCCCGGATGAAAAAAAGGGAAGTCTCGTTATCAACTTTGATGACAACCGGCTGTTGAGCGAATTGTTTGGGGAGCATGATCGCCATCTGGCGCGCCTGGAGCAGGAGCTCGGCGTGATGGCAACGTCGCGCGGCAATGAACTTGTGCTTACCGGCACGGTGCATGCGCGCGAGCGGGCCGAAGCCGTCGTTAAAGATCTATATGCGCGATTGAAGTCGGGTCTGGAGGTGACGCCAGGCGAAGTCGATGGCGCCATTCGCATGGCCAATGCACCGAAAGCGGATCGTGAACGCGGATCGGGATCGAACAAGAAACTGCAGATCACAACGCGCAAGCGGGTGATCTCGCCAAGATCGCCCACCCAGGGCACCTATCTCCAGTCGCTTCTGGACAATGAGTTGGTCTTCGGCATCGGTCCCGCCGGCACGGGCAAGACCTATCTGGCGGTTGTCGTGGCGGTTTCGATGCTGCTCCAGAAGAAGGTTGACCGCATCATCCTGTCGCGACCTGCTGTGGAAGCAGGCGAACGTCTGGGCTTCTTGCCCGGCGACATGCGCGAAAAGATCGATCCTTATTTGCGTCCGCTCTATGACGCGCTCTATGACAGCCTGCCCGGCGAGCAGGTCATGGCAGGTCTTGAGTCCGGCGAGATTGAAGTAGCGCCGCTCGCCTTTATGCGCGGACGCACCCTGGCCAATTCCTTTGTCATCTTGGACGAAGCGCAAAACTGCACGCCGGTGCAGATGAAAATGTTCCTCACCCGCCTCGGCGAGAACAGCCGCATGGCGATTACCGGTGACCCAAGCCAGGTCGATTTGCCCCTAGGCGCGAAGTCCGGATTGGGCGATGCGCTGCGCATCCTCAAAGATGTCAAAGGTGTCTCCACCGTGCAGTTCACCGCGCGTGATGTTGTGCGCCACCCCTTGGTCACCCGTATCGTTCAAGCCTATGGAGCCGATGAAAAAGACCTGCTCTCTCGTGACGGCAAAAAGGCCGGAGATTGATTGTGAGCGCAGAGAGCACGAGGGATCAATCCCAGCAAGACCTCGGCCCACCCTATTTGACGGTTGAGATCTCCCGGGCTGGCGGGGAGTGGGATGCTGCGTCTGAGGAGATCGTTTTGCGCATGGCCCAGGCGGCGTTTGAGCAGGAGCGAAAACTGCCTGCGGCGGAACTGAGTGTCTTGTTGGCCGACGACACATTTGTGCAGAGTTTGAACCGGAAGTTTCGGGGCAAAGACAAGCCGACCAATGTTCTCTCCTTTCCCCACGCACCGAGCCCGGCAGATGCGCTCCACAACGAACCTTCGTCTCTGGGGGACATTGCGCTTGCCTACGAGACGGTTAAAGCGGAAGCGAAACACCAGGGCAAAAGTTTTGATGATCACCTGGCTCACCTTGTGGTGCACGGCGTGCTGCATCTTTTGGGCTATGATCACGTGGACGACGAAGACGCAGAGCAAATGGAAACGCGCGAGCGCGACCTGCTGAAACTGTTCGGGATCAAGGATCCTTATGTGGCGGCGCGCGATGACGCGGCTCAAGCAGAGAGCAGTTAAGCAGCATGGCGGGGGACAGGAAAGAACACGCAATGACGACGAACGACGCGGCGCCCGCGCGCCAACCGAGTACATTGACGCGTCTTGTGACCTGGTTCGCAAAGAAAATGCCCGGCCGCGCAGAAGATCAGAGCCTGCGTGAAAGCATCGAAACAGTGATTGGCGGGCATGAGGCGACTGAGGAACTGGGACCTCAGGCGCGTCATATGTTGATGAACATTTTGAGCTTCGCAGAGCAGCGGGTCGACGACGTGATGGTGCCCCGCGCGGACATTGTGGCAGTCGACATCTCATCGTCTCTGGAGGATTTGCTGTTGCTGACGCGCGAGAAGTCGCATTCTCGACTGCCGGTTTATCGTGAGACGCTCGACGAACCCATCGGCATGGTCCACATCAAAGACGTGCTCGCCTGGATGGCCTCGCACCCTAACGACCGTGGCTCGTTTGATCTGAGAACGATCCGCCGTCAGGTTCTTTTTGTGCCGCCCTCAATGCCGGCGCGTGATCTTCTTTTGAAGATGCAGTCGTCGCGCATTCATATGGCGCTGGTTGTCGATGAGTATGGCGGCACAGATGGCCTCCTGTCGATTGAGGACCTGGTCGAAGAAATTGTCGGCGATATCGAAGACGAGCATGATGTCGCGGAACGCCCTTCACTCATTCGCCTGAGCGACGGGTCCATTGATGCGCTGGCGCGCGCACCGATTGAAGATCTGGAAGACATGCTGCAGCTGACATTGCTTGATCGAACAGAGGATGACGACACCGACACGCTTGGCGGCTTGGTCTTCTCGCTGGTCGGGCGGATCCCTCAGCGAGGCGAACTGATTTCGCACCCAGCGGGCATTGAGTTCGAGGTCCGGGATGCCGATCCCCGCAGGATTAAGCGTCTCCACATCCATCAGGACACCATCACGCCGTCAAAAGCGAGCGCAGGTACTGGGTCTGAAGCTGATACGGAGAAAGTCTCAGCGGCGCCGTCTGCCGAAAAGACAGTTTCGTCATCTGATCTCAATGAACAGTCCTGACGTAAATACAGCCGTCGATATTGCGGGCCGCGGCTTTGTGGCGCTCGAACGGTTTGCCGCAAGGTTGCAGGCGCTGACAGGATGGCAGCGCTTTGCAGCCTCCTTTGCGTTCGGCTTGTTCTCCGTCGCGGCTCAAGCCCCGATCCATGTCTTCGCCATTTTGATCATCACGCTGCCATCTGTCGTGTGGCTTTTGGATGGCACCGACACGCCGACACGTGAGGATTGGAAACCTGCGCGGGCTGCAGCCGCCGTCGGTTGGTGGTTTGGCTTTGGCTATTTTCTGGGCAGCCTCTATTGGATCGGCGAAGCGTTCCTGGTGGAAGCGGAGATGTTCGGCTGGCTGCTGCCTTTCGCGGTGACAGGCCTGCCCGCGGGCCTCGCGCTCTTCACGGCCGCCGCCTTTGCGCTGGCCCGCTATCATTGGCCGCCTGGCTATCGCCGAACCTTGACACTCGCGGTTGTATGGGCGGCATCGGAATGGCTCCGAGGCCATATTTTGACCGGACTGCCATGGAACTTGGCGGGACATGCCGTCACCGTATCGGACTCGCTGATGCAAAGTGTGGCCCTGTTCGGACCTTATGGGGCGACCCTCCTTGTTCTGACCGTCTTTCTGACCATCGCCTCCTACGACCCGCGAAGGCGCAAGCCGCGCTATGATAGAGATATGCGGGAACTGGGAGTGTGGCGTCCGGCAGCGGTCGCTTTCGCGGTTTTGGGGCTTGTCTGGTTTGGCGGTGGCGTTCGTTTGTTGGCGTCGGAGGCGGCTTGGGTTGAGGGCGTGACGCTGAGATTGGTGCAGCCCAATGTCCCTCAGCGCGAAAAATGGAAACCAGAGAACCGGCAAGAGATTGTTGGCCAATTTTTGCGCATGAGCGATGCGCCAGGTGACCAAGGAGCAAAACCAACGCACATTGTCTGGCCAGAGTCCGCGCTTCCCTTCATCGTCGACCGAGAGCCGGTTCTGCGCTCTGCCATCTCCAGGGTGTTGGCGCCAGGCGGGGTGTTGCTTTTGGGAGCGGTGCGAGGTGAGCCAGACGAGACCAAACCGGACCGGGAGCTTGGGCGCTTTTTCAACTCCTTGCATATAATGGGGCCGGATGGCGAGATCAGGGAGACCTACGACAAGGCCCACTTGGTTCCTTTTGGGGAATACCTCCCCTTGCAATCAGTGTTGGAAGCCATAGGCCTGCAACAACTCACACGGTTGCGGGGAGGATATCAATCTGGACCCGGACCTGAGACGCTCGCCGTGCCCGGCGCGCCCGCAGTCAGCCCGCTGATTTGCTACGAAATCATCTTCTCTAGCGGCGTCGTCGGGGCAGAGCGGCCAGGCTGGATCGTCAACGTGACCAATGATGCTTGGTTTGGGAGCTCCGCCGGTCCCTACCAGCACTTGGCGCAGGCAAGACTTCGTGCCGTTGAGCAGGGTCTGCCGATTGCGCGCGCCGCCAATACAGGCGTGTCGGCGATGATCGACCCGTTTGGACGGGTCTTGGACAATGTTCCGCTGAACCAGGAGGGTGTTGTCGACACAAGGCTTCCAGAAGCGTTGCCGCCGACACTCTACGCCCGCGTCGGCGATTGGCTGTTTCTTGTTCTTTTGGGATGCGTGGCGGTGCTGGCCCGCATGAAACCGGCCGGTACTGGGTAGGCGCTATCCAACAATAGGGCTTTTAGGTCTCACCAAAAGTCTCTAACCTATGGTTGTATTGCGTGTGCAATGCTCCTAGATCGCAACGTCAGAATATCTGGGACGCGGAAAGAACGAGGCCAGAATTGCCGCAAAAAACGCCCAATCCTGTCGATATTCACGTTGGTTCCAGAGTCCGCATGCGGCGCATGCTAATCGGCATGAGCCAGGAGGCGCTCGGGGAGCAATTGGGGCTGACGTTCCAGCAAATTCAAAAATACGAAAAAGGGTCGAACCGGATTGGGGCAAGCAGGCTCTATCAAATCGCACAAACGCTGAATGTCCCCGTCGACTTCTTTTATGAGGGGCTGGCGACGAATGGCAAACAAGCAGCATCCGGGTTCTCAGACACCCCAGCGGCGGAATTCAACTTGGACTTTCTGTCGACGACAGAGGGAGTCGCGCTGATCGCGGCATTCTCAGCAATTGAGGATGCAGATGTCCGAAAACGTGTCCTTGATCTGGTGAAAGTACTGGCCCGCCCTTCATCCGGACAGCCATGACACCTGTGGGCAGGCCATGTCTCGCCTTGACCCCATCGTAAAACCTTGTCAGAACAGCCACCGCATGAGAGCGCGCCTGCAGCAAGCCGCCTAGATGGATGTGCAGGCATCAACGGGAGACGTACGAGCGTGCCACGATCAGACTATTTGTTTACGAGTGAATCTGTTTCTGAAGGCCATCCAGACAAAGTCTGCGACCGAATTTCCGATGCAGTTTTGGACCTCTTTTTGGAAGCAGACCCGCTATCGCGCGTCGCTTGTGAAACCCTGACCACAACCAACCGGATCGTGCTCGCGGGCGAAGTTCGGGGCCCCGACAGCATTACACCTCAGAAGATAGAGGAAGTGGCACGCGAGGCGGTGAAAGACATCGGCTATGAGCAGGATGGGTTCCACTGGAAAAACGCGGATGTGGCGGTTCACCTGCATGCGCAATCTGCACACATCGCACAGGGCGTTGATGCATCCGGCAACAAAGACGAAGGCGCTGGTGACCAAGGCATCATGTTCGGCTATGCCTGCAAGGAAACGCCGGTGCTGATGCCCGCCCCGATTTACTACTCTCACTTGATCCTGAAACGCATGGCAGAGTTGCGCCACAGCGGTGAGGTCAAGGGCTTTGGCCCAGACTCAAAGAGCCAGGTCACGCTCAAATATGAAAATGGTCAGCCGGTCGGCGCGACGTCGGTTGTGGTGTCGACGCAGCACTACGAAGGCCTGGACCAGGCAGCGATCCGCGAACTTGTGCGCCCGGTCGTCGAAGAGGTTCTGCCAAACGGATGGATGTGCCCGGAAGACGAATTCTATGTGAACCCGACCGGTCTCTTTGTAATTGGCGGCCCCGACGGAGACGCCGGTCTCACCGGTCGTAAGATCATTGTGGACACTTATGGCGGCGCGGCGCCTCACGGCGGCGGTGCCTTCTCAGGCAAAGATCCGACCAAGGTGGACCGGTCTGCTGCCTATGCGGCGCGCTATGTCGCCAAAAATGTGGTCGCTGCAGGTCTTGCAGACAAATGTACCCTGCAGCTTGCCTATGCGATCGGCGTGTCGAAGCCTCTGTCCATCTATGTGGACACTCATGGCACCGGGAATGTCGACGAAGCGGCGCTCGAAACAGCCATCGGCAAAGCCATGGACCTGAGCCCGCGCGGCATTCGCGAGCACCTTAATCTGTCGCGCCCGATCTATGCCCGCACAGCCGCCTATGGCCATTTCGGCCGTGAGCCGGATGCAGATGGCGGGTTCTCCTGGGAGAAAACGGATCTGGTCGACGCCATCAAGGCTGAATTGCCTTAAAGCATTTGGGCGCAATACCAATGCCAGACAAACAAACGCCGCCAGCCGAGAAATCCGGCCGGCGGCGTCTTCTTTACGGGCGCCGTCAGGGCCACAAACTGCGCAGCCATCAAGAGAGCTTGATGGAAAACCTCCTGCCGCAGCTTGCTGTACCGCTTGAGACGCAAAACCTGTCTCCTGCCACACTGTTTGACCAGCCCATCGAGCAGGTCTGGCTGGAGATCGGGTTTGGCGGCGGCGAGCACCTGGTAGCCCAGGCCGTCGTAAACCCGAATGTGGGGCTTATCGGCTGCGAACCCTTCATCAACGGTGTGGCCAAACTCTTGGCTGAAGTGGAGGCAAAGGGGCTCACCAATGTGCGCATCCATCACAATGATGCCCGTGATGTGCTGGAGCGGCTGGAAGACGCGTCATTGGACCGGGTTTTCCTACTGTTTCCGGATCCCTGGCACAAAAAAAGGCACCACAAACGCCGCTTTGTGTCTGCTGAAACGCTGGATGAGCTGGCGCGCATCATGAAGGACGGGGCCGAATTCCGGGTCGCGACAGATATTAAGAATTACAGCCGGTGGACATTGCGGGAGGTGAGAGCCCACGGGGTTTTCGAATGGCAGGCGGAAACGGCGGATGACTGGCGCATTCGGCCAGATGATTGGCCGGGTACCCGCTATGAAGCCAAAGCGGGCCGAGAAGGCCGGGTGCCGGTCTATCTCAAGTTTCGCCGCAAAAAGCGCACTGCGCCGGCTGAATAGAGACAAGCCCTCTCTCAATAAACCGCTTGAAAAGGCGCCCTTTCTGGGAGTAATCTCCTCTCGAATTTTCACATAGCAGGCATCGCCTGATTGTTGAAAGTGGGAACTCCAGACCGGGGCCCCGCTTTTTTTGTTATCTGGGCTCTGAAAACGTGAGCCGTTTGGGACCACTTGAATTCGTGCAAAGCGAGAGCAACACCGAAAAACCGAGCGAACGCAGCCATCTGGTTGCGCCTGGCGCCGTAGCGACCAGGATTGCGGATCTGGTGGAGCCAGCGATCATTGATCTGGGCTTTGAGCTGGTGCGCGTGCGTCTCACAGGCGAAGGCGGCTCCGTGCTTCAGCTGATGGCTGAAAAGCCAGACGGGACGATGAATGTAGAAGGATGCGAAAGTGTGAGCCGTGCGGCATCAGCAATCCTCGACGTCGAAGACCCGATCAAGAACAACTACACCCTGGAAGTCTCGTCCCCCGGCATTGGACGGCCGCTGACACGGGAAAAGGACTTTGATGTTTGGGCGGGCTTTGAAGCCAAGCTCGAATTGTCGGAAATGCTCGCCGGGCGGAAACGCTTCCGCGGGGAGTTACAGGGAATGGAAGACGGAGAAGTGCTGCTGCGCATGGAGATTGACGGTCATGACGAGCCGCAGATCGTGGGTCTGCCCTTCCGACTTGTAAGCGATGCGCGGTTGGTGATGACCGACACGTTGATTGAAGAAAGTGGAAAACGGCTGTCGCAGGCCGACACCTGAGTTCAGGTGCAACCGATACAATGAACGCCCCTGAAGAGAGACCAGAGAGTCCGGGGCTAAAGATGGAGACGAGATAATGGCTCAGGCTGTGAGCGCGAACAGATTGGAACTTCTGCAGATTGCCGATGCGGTCGCGCGGGAAAAATCGATCGAACGCGAACTGGTTCTTGAAGCAATGGCGGAAGCGATCCAAAAAGCGGCGAAGTCTCGCTATGGCGCCGAAAATGAAATCCGCGCCCGCATCGATCCGAATACCGGCGAGATCCGTCTGGTGCGCCTCCTTGATGTTGTGGAAGTGATCGACAATGACGCGACCGAGATCACCGTCTCCGATGCACAGCGCCGCAACCCGGCGGCGCGTGTGGGCGACTTGATTGAGGATGAGTTGCCGCCAGTTGATTTTGGTCGCATCGCGGCACAAACCGCCAAGCAGGTGATCGTTCAGAAGGTGCGGGATGCCGAGCGCGAACGGCAGTATGAAGAATATAAAGACCGCATCGGCGAGATTGTCCACGGCATCGTGAAGCGGGCCGAATATGGCAATGTGATTGTCGACTTAGGACGCGGCGAAGGCATTGTCCGTCGCGACGAAGGCTTGCCGCGCGAAGCCTTCCGTGCCGGTGACCGTATCCGGGCGTACATCTACGATGTGCGCCGCGAGCAGCGCGGACCTCAGATCTTCCTGTCCCGGACACACCCACAGTTCATGGCGCAGCTCTTTGCTCAGGAAGTGCCTGAAATTTATGACGGCATCATTGATGTGCGTGCTGTTGCGCGTGATCCGGGATCGCGCGCGAAGATCGCCGTGACGTCAAACGACCACTCGATTGATCCCGTCGGCGCTTGCGTGGGCATGCGCGGGAGCCGTGTTCAGGCCGTGGTGAACGAGCTGCAGGGAGAAAAAATCGATATCATCCAATGGACCGATGATTTTGCGGGCTTCATCGTGAACGCCCTGGCACCGGCGGAAGTCGTGAAAGTTGTCTTGGATGAAGACGCCCAACGTATTGAAGTTGTGGTGCCGGATGAACAATTGTCACTGGCCATTGGTCGGCGCGGTCAGAACGTGCGTCTCGCCTCACAGCTCACGGGCTGGGACATCGACATTCTGACGGAAGCAGAAGAGTCCGAGCGCCGTCAGGCTGAGTTCATGCAGCGTTCTGAGACCTTCATCCAGGCCTTCGATGTGGACGAGGTGATCGCGCAGCTGCTGGCCTCGGAGGGCTTCTCGACGGTCGAAGAAGTGGCTTATGTGCCCGTTGAAGAAATTGCGGAGATCGAAGGTTTTGACGATGAGACAGCGCAGGAAATTCAGAACCGCGCGCTCGACTTTATCGACCGCCAGAATGCCGAGTTCGATGCCAAGCGGCGCGAGCTGGGTGTTGAAGACGCTGTAACAGAGGTGCCGGGTGTCACGACCGCGATGTTGGTGGCCTTCGGTGAAAACGACATTAAGACCGTCGAGGATGTGGCGGGCTGCGTAACCGACGATTTGATCGGCTGGTACGAGCATGTCGACGGCGAGCGCACCCGGATGGAAGGCATTCTGGACGGATTTGATCTGGGCGCCGAGGAAGCTCAAGCCATGATTATGGCAGCCCGTGTTCAGGCCGGCTGGGTCACCGAAGAAGAGTTGGCAGCAGCAGCAGCAGCGGCGGAAGCTGAAGGAGAGGAAGAAGAGGGCGAAGCAGCCGAGGGTGAAGAAGCACCGGAAGCTGAGGCTTAGGGTCGAAGGACGGGGGCGCTGCCAATGACTGCAGCCCTGCCGGAAGACCAAGCCGAGGACGGCCCAGAAGGCAAGAAGCCTGCGAAGGGCGGGTCTGAGCGCCGCTGTATCGCAACCGGCGAAAGCCAGCCCAAGGCGGGCCTTATCCGGTTTGCGGTGGGGCCGGACGGAACAATTGGACCCGATCTCGCTGAAAAGCTGCCGGGGCGCGGTATTTGGGTCACAGGCACCAGAAAGGCCCTCGAACTGGCAATTGCCAAAAAGGCGTTCGCCAGAGCCGCAAAACAGCAAGTCACTGTGCCCGAGGGGCTGACTGACTTGGTGGAACAGCTCTTGGAAGCGCGGGCGGCAGAAACCTTAGGGTTAGCGCGGCGTTCCGGCGAATTGATCATGGGCCTTGAACGCGCGTTTGAGACCCTCGACCGGGAGCCGGTCGCGCTGATGATTGAAGCGGTCGATGCAGGTCGAGATGGGGCCCGGAGGCTCCGCGCGAAGCTAAAAGCGGCAGATTTAAACGATCTGCCGGTGGTACAAGGCCTCAAGTCTGCCCAAATGGGCTTGGCATTGGGGCGGTCAAATGTGGTACATGCAGCCCTGAAAACGGGACGTATGCAGGAAAAGGTGCTGGCAGACTTTGCCAGATTGGCGGCCTGGAACGATCAGACAGATCCGGGCGACGTAAAGGAATAGAATGAGCGATCAGACGGACGACGGCGAACGCAAAGCATCAGGCGGGAAAACCCTCAGCCTGAAGCGGACGGTGGACTCTGGCCATGTGCGCCAGAACATCTCCCATGGCCGTTCCAAATCGGTTGTAGTTGAGACAAAACGTAAGCGCACGATCAAGCCGACTGGCAAGGCCGCGGGTGCCGCTGACGAGAAAAAGGTCACAACGCCGACACCTAAGACGGTGATCAAAAAGCCGGCCGCGCCGAAGGCTGCAGCGGCTAAGGCTGAAGAGCCGGCACCTGCGCCGAAAAAAGATCGCAGCGGCATGGTTCTGCGCACGCTCACGGAAGAAGAAAAGAAAGCCCGCGGGCGTGCTCTGGACATGGCACGGGTGCGCGAGGAAGAAGACCGCAAGCGGGCCGAAATTGAGGCAGCACGCCGCGCGGAAGAAGAAAAAGTCCGCGCCAAGGAACAGGCCGAAGCAGAAAAACGCGAGGCGGAAGAAGCCAAGCGCCTGAAGGAAGAAGAAGAGGCGAAGCGCCAGGCCGAAATCGAAGCGCAGAAGCGTCTCGACGCAACGCCGCCTCCGCCTCCTGGTGAAGAAACAAAACCTGCCGCGAAAACGGCACCGAAAGCGAAGACTGACGACAAGAAAACGAGAGGGCGTCCGGCTGACGCACGTCCGACGCCGACACCGTCGCGTCGGGGTGAACCGCGTCGTCGGGCCGGCAAACTCACCATCGACAGCGCGCTCCGGGGCTCTGACGGCGATCGTCAGAAATCACTCGCCGCGATGCGCCGCCGCGCCGAGCGTGAGAAGAAGAAAGCCATGGGCCAGGCGGGCCCTGCTGCCAAAGTCGTCCGTGAAGTCGTGATTCCGGAAGCGATTACGGTGCAGGAGCTGGCGAACCGCATGGCCGAACGTGCCGTCGATGTGATCAAGATCCTGATGAAACAGGGCGAGATGGTCACCATCAACGACGTAATCGACAGCGACACTGCGCAACTGATTGCAGAAGAGCTTGGCCACACGGTGAAACGTGTGTCGGAGGCCGATGTTGAAGAAGGTCTGGTCACCGACGATGACGCAGAAGAGGTGAAACAGCCTCGCGCACCTGTTGTGACGGTGATGGGGCACGTTGACCACGGTAAGACATCATTGCTCGATGCGCTGCGCCAGACGGATGTTGTGGCAGGCGAAGCCGGTGGCATCACGCAGCACATTGGCGCCTATCAGGTGAACATGGAATCAGGGGACAAGATTACGTTCCTCGACACGCCAGGCCACGAGGCCTTCACCTCCATGCGTGCCCGTGGCGCGAAGTCGACGGACATCGTGATCCTTGTTGTTGCCGCTGACGATGGGGTCATGCCGCAGACGATTGAGGCAATCAATCACGCCAAAGCAGCGGAAGTGCCAATCATTGTTGCGATCAACAAATGCGACAAGCCGGCAGCGGAACCGCAGCGGGTGAAGAACGAACTTCTGCAGCACGAAATCTTCGTGGAAGACATGGGCGGTGACATTCAGGCCGTTGAAGTGTCTGCACACACAAAAGAAGGTCTCGACAAGCTCGAAGAAGCCATCGTGCTTCAGGCAGAAATTCTGGAACTGAAAGCAAACGCAGACCGCGCAGGCGAAGGCGTGATTGTCGAAGCCAAACTCGACAAGGGCCGTGGCCCGGTTGGTACACTCCTCGTGCAGCGCGGGACACTCGCGGTCGGCGACATTCTCGTGGCCGGTGCCGAGTGGGGTAAAGTGCGCGCCCTCATCAATGACCGCGGCGAGAGCGTTGAAAACGCCGGACCGTCACAGCCTGTGGAAGTGCTGGGTCTGAACGGCACACCGGAAGCCGGTGACGTCTTCGTCGTTGTCGAAAACGAAGCCCGCGCCCGCGAAGTCGCGGACTATCGTCAGCGCATGCAGCGCGATCAGCGTGTGGGCGGATCTGGGCGGACGTCTCTTGATCAGATGCTGACACAGCTGAAGGAAGCAGACCGCGCGGAACTGCCCATCGTTGTGAAGTCAGACGTGCAGGGGTCTTCCGAAGCCATCGTACAGGCGATGGAGAAGCTGGGAACCGATGAAGTGTCGGCCCGGGTCATCCATTCAGGCGTGGGCGGGATTACCGAAGCCGACGTCACCCTGGCAAATGCGTCGGGTGCGCCCGTGATCGGCTTTAACGTCCGCGCAAATGCGCAGGCACGAGACGCTGCCCGGGCTGCAGGCATCGAGATCCGCTATTACTCGGTCATCTACGATCTGGTGGATGACGTGAAAGCCGCCATGTCGGGTCTTCTGTCGCCGGAAGTCCGCGAGACATTCAACGGCAATGCCGAAATTCTCGAAGTGTTCAACATCTCGAAAGTGGGTCGCATTGCCGGGTGTAAAATCACCGAAGGCAGCGTGAAGCGCGGATCGAAAGTCCGTCTTATTCGCGACGATGTGGTGATCCACGAAGGTACGCTGTCCACGCTGAAGCGCTTCAAAGACGAAGTGAAGGAAGTGGGCAACGGCCAGGAATGCGGCATGAGTTTCGAAAACTATCAGGACATGCGCCCTGGCGATGTGATCGAGTGCTTCGATGTCGAAGAGATTGCTCGAACCCTGGATTAATCCGAACCGGGCAAGCCAGTCCAAATGGGTTGAAGTTGAGTGAGGACTGTCCGGTTCATGCCGGGCGGTCTTCTCCGTTTTGAAGTAGAGAGCCATGAGTCAGCGCCGCCGAGGCAACAACAAGCATCCGTCCGGCAAAGCCCCAAGCCAGCGTCAGCTGCGCATCGGTGAGGTTTTGCGGGCTGCACTCGCAGAGATTTTCACACGCCGCGATGTGCGTGACCCTGTTCTGCAGGAGGCGATTATCACGGTCTCCGAAGTGCGCGCGAGCCCCGACCTCAAGAACGCGATCGCCTATGTGGTCCCTCTTGGCCACGACGATCCCGCATCAGTGGTCGATGCCCTCAACAAGGCGAAGAAGTTTTTCAGGGGCGAGGTCTCAAGGGCGGTAGATCTGAAACATATGCCGGACCTTGTTTTTGCCGCGGACACCACCTTCGATTATGCCGCAAAAGTCGATGCCATGTTGAGCTCGCCGGAAGTGGCCCAGGATCTGACGAAGGACCTGCAAGACAGGCCATCTGGCGAAGACGACGAGGACTAACCGCATGGGTCGCCGCAAAAAAGGAGATCCGGTCTCCGGTTGGGTGATCGTCGACAAGCCTGTGGGACCAACCTCCACTCAGGTGGTCGGCGCGGTGCGCCGCGCCTTCAATGCCCAAAAGGCAGGTCATGCTGGCACCCTCGACCCACTGGCTGAGGGCATCCTGCCCATTGCTCTGGGCGAGGCCACCAAGACCATTCCTTACGTGGTGGATGGCGAGAAGATCTACCGCTTCACCGTCAAATGGGGCGCATCGACGACCACCGATGATGCGGAGGGCGATATTGTCGACAGCAGCGATGAACGGCCGGACCAGGCGGTCATCGAGTCAGCTCTGAACGGCTTTGTCGGGGAGATCGAGCAGGTACCGCCGCAATTTTCTGCCATCAAGGTGGACGGAGAGCGGGCCTATGACATCGCGCGGGACGGGGAAACCGTCGAGCTGAAATCCCGGAAGGTGACCATTTTTGAGGCGAATCTTCTGGAAATCCCTGATGCGGACCATGCCACCTTCGAGATTGTCTGCTCAAAAGGCACCTATGTTCGCGCGCTCGCCCGCGATTTAGGCGCTGTTTTGGGCTGTTTTGGCCATGTGGTGGCCTTAAGACGGCTTGCAACCGGTCCTTTTGGCGAAGAGACGTCGATTTCGCTGGATAATCTGAAAGAGTTCGGCAATAGTGCCGCCGCTCGCCCGACCTTGTGGGCGCATCTACAACCGCTTGAGACCGCGCTGGACGACATCCCGGCGGTGGCCGTGAGCGATCAGGATGCAGCCCGATTGAAGCAAGGCCAGGCGATTTTGTTGCGCGGCCGCGATGCACCGGTATTGGAGGGATTGGCCCTCACCGTTGCGGGCGGAACGCCGGTAGCCCTGGCCGAGTATGACCGGGGCGAATTGAAGCCGGTCCGTGTGTTTAACCTGACCGATCAGGGCTTGTCTCGGGCGCCGCAGGCGGCATCCGGGAATAGGTTTTGAATTTCCCGGTCGACCATTAGGAGTTGCCGATGTCGATCACAGCTGATCGCAAGCAAGAATTGATTAAAGAGTTCGCCCAAGGTGAGGGCGATACCGGTTCACCGGAAGTACAGATTGCCATTCTGACAGAACGGATCACCAATCTGACCGAACACTTCAAAACGCATGGCAAGGACAATCACTCCCGCCGCGGGCTTTTGAAGATGGTGAGCCAGCGCCGTCGTTTGCTCGACTATGTAAAGGGCAAGGAACAGGCGCGGTACGAAGCGTTGATTAAACGCCTCGGCATCCGGAGATAAGAGAGGGGCCTTGGCTTCTCGAACCATGAAACAGCGTTCGCTCCATTTGGGATCGAGCGCTTTTCGTGTTTCACAAAACTAGTACCAACTTGAGTAAGAAAGAGACTCTGTCCGTTTGACGCGGATCCAACCGACAATGTCCGACATGCTTTTGTCTCTTGAGCATCTGGGCAAATGAAACGTTGGAAGGGTCCCGTCCACAATCCGGCCGCAGAAATGAAAGCGGCATAACCGACGCGCCACGCATCCAGCCAGAAAACCGATCTGGATGTGACGATATGAGAAATGAAGGCGCAAATTAGGAAACTGAAATGTTTGATATTGTCCGAGAGGAAATTGAATGGGGCGGTCGGCCCCTCATCATCGAAACGGGTAAGGTAGCCCGTCAGGCGGATGGCGCCGTGATGGTGACGTATGGCGAGACAACAGTGCTCGCGACTGCAGTGGCTGATCGTCAGCCCAAACCAGGGCTGGATTTCTTCCCGCTCACGGTGAACTACCAGGAAAAGACCTATGCTGCCGGTAAGATCCCAGGCGGCTTTTTTAAGCGCGAAGGCCGTCCGAGTGAAAAAGAAACACTCGTGAGCCGCCTGATCGACCGGCCGATCCGCCCGCTCTTCCACAAGAGTTTCAAAAACGAAACCCAGATCATCACAACGGTGATCTCCCACGACATGGAAAATGATCCAGACATTGTGGCCATGGTTGCAACGTCTGCAGCGCTGACCATTTCCGGCATCCCGTTCATGGGTCCGATCGGGGCGGCCCGCGTTGGTTATATTGACGGCGAATATTCGCTCAACCCCATGATCGACGAGCTTCCGGAAAGCGCGCTTGATCTTGTGGTGGCCGGTACTGAAGACGCCGTTTTGATGGTTGAGTCAGAAGCCAAGGAGCTGCCGGAAGATGTCATGCTCGGCGCTGTGATGTTCGGCCATGAAAACTTCCAGCCCGTGATTGACATGATCATCCGCCTGGCTGAGAAAGCGGCGAAAGAGCCCCGCGTCATCGAAGAAGAAGATACGAGCGAACTGGATGCCAAGGTTGCCGCGCTCGTCGAAGCAGACCTCGAAGCTGCGTACTCCATTGCCGATAAGATGGAACGCCAGGCCAAGGTTGCAGAAGCTCGTGACAAGGCATTGGCTGAGCTCGCGAACGAGGAAGATGAAAACGCCTACCCTGCCAATAAGGTCGGCGGCTCTTTCAAAGGCGTCGAGAAAAAAATCGTTCGTGGATCGATCATCAAGACATCCAAGCGTATTGATGGCCGCGACCTCGACACGGTCCGCCCGATCGTCTCCGAAGTAGGCATCCTGCCACGCACACATGGCTCCTCTCTCTTCACCCGTGGAGAGACGCAGGGTCTTGTCGTTGCAACGCTTGGTACCGGCGACGACGAGCAATTCATCGACGCTTTGGAAGGCACCTACAAGGAAAGCTTCCTGCTGCACTACAACTTCCCGCCTTACTCTGTGGGGGAAACGGGTCGTGTGGGTTTCACCGGCCGGCGCGAAGTTGGCCACGGTAAGCTCGCCTGGCGCGCACTCCGGGCTGTTCTGCCAAGCAAGGAAGACTTCCCTTACACGATCCGTCTTGTGTCCGAGATCACGGAATCGAACGGTTCGTCCTCCATGGCGACCGTCTGTGGATCGTCACTGGCCATGATGGATGCAGGCGTTCCGCTTGCCCGTCCGGTTGCCGGGATCGCCATGGGTCTCATCAAAGACGAGGAGGGCGTTGCAGTTCTCTCCGACATTCTGGGTGACGAAGATCACCTGGGCGACATGGACTTCAAGGTCGCAGGGACCGAAGAAGGCATCACGTCCCTTCAGATGGACATCAAGATCACCGGCATCACCAAGGACATCATGCAGACCGCGCTTGATCAGGCGAAGGGTGGCCGCATGCATATCCTGGGTGAGATGGCGAAAGCGATTTCTGAAGGCCGCGAAGAGCTTGGTGAATATGCCCCGCGCATTGAAACCATGACGGTTCCGACCGACAAGATTCGCGACGTGATCGGTGCAGGCGGCAAAGTGATCCGTCAGATCGTGGAAGAGACGGGTGCCAAGGTCGACATCAACGATGAAGGCATCGTCAAAGTCTCCTCTTCTGATGCGGCGAGCATCAAAGCGGCGATCGACTGGATCACCGGCATCACCGCGGAACCGGAAGTGGGCGTAATCTACAAAGGTACCGTTGTTAAGACGGTGGACTTTGGCGCATTCGTCAATTTCTTCGGACCAAAAGACGGCCTGGTTCACATCTCGCAGCTTGAGCCTCGCAAAGTGGCGCAGGTCACCGACGTGGTGAAGGAAGGCGACGAAGTCTTCGTGAAACTTCTGGGCTTTGACGATCGCGGCAAGGTCCGCCTCTCCATGAAGGTCGTCAATCAGGAAACTGGGGAAGAAATTCCTCGCGAGGAAGGCGACAAGGCTGAGGGCGGTGACAAGTCCGATGGGGACAAACCCCGGCGCCGTCGCCGTAAGCCTGCGGAAGAAAAATCCGATTAAGTCTTGGCGAAAAGCCTAAGGCGCGACAAGATTAAGGGCTCCCGTTTGGGGGCCCTTTTTCGTCTGGGTAGCCGCTTTCTAGACGGTTTAGAAACCGTTCATGGTGGACAATGTAAGAGACAAAGGGCTTTAGGGCTCAAAGCTTGGGGTTTTGAGAAGGATATGGGGATGAGGTCCAGTTTTGCGGCCATTGGCCTCCTAACGATGGCTCTTGTGAGCGGGGCGCACGCGGAAGTCGCCGTCGAAGCGGATGTCGGGCCAACAGGTGAAGTCGCGGCAGAAACCCAGGCGAATGAGGGCATCCCGCCGGAATATCTGTGGACCAATGTCGTGACCGATTTCGACCGGGACCGTCTGGCTCGACTTGATGAGGCCGTGGCACTAGGCAACGAAGAGTCCTACGGCGCATCAGCAACAATCCGTGAGCGCGCCGCCTTTCACAAGGTCATGGATGCGGAAACGAAACCTGTGAACGACGAGGACCTGCTTGGCTGGTGGGCCTGTCGCACCATGAAAGTGGGCGGGCAGTTCGCCGGGCTCATCGTCTATAGCTGGTTCGACTGTAAGGTGACCGTGCGCGACGGCTTTTTGTTTTTTGAAAAGCGCTCTGGCTCGCAGCGTCTGTCCGGCCGTCTATATCAGGATGGTCCCGACCGGCGCGTTCTGCTGGCGGCGCCGACCTATAATGATGAACCGCAGCGGACCTACTCTGGGCCCGAGGGCGGCATCACCAACCCGCAGCGCCAGGACAAAGTTGGTGTCCTGAGCCAGCTGGATGACGGTCGGCTGCGCGTTGTCTTTCCCTGGTCGGTTCTGGAGAGCACCTATGACGTGCTGGAGCTGAAGCGCCCGGAATAAGGAACACCAGATGCTCTCCTTTCTCCTCGTTCATGGGGCGTGGCATGACAGGCGGTGCTGGGATCCGCTCATTTCTGTTTTGCGTGAGCGGGGACACAATGTTGCCGCGCCCACGCTCCCGGGTCATGGGAGCGAGGTGCGCAATCCTTTTTCGGTGAGCATGAAGGTCTATGGCGCGCATGTGAACGCGGTCGCAAGCGCACTGCCGGGAGAGGTGATCTGTGTTGGGCATTCACTCGGCGGCATGGTCATCTCTCAAGCCGCTGAGTTGAAGCCAGAACTCTACCGGCGGCTAATTTTCTTAGCGGCTATTGTTCCCGATGGCAGGAGCGGTCTCGCGAAAATCGCAGGCCGCGATACGGAGACGCTCCTGGTGCCAGACAGAGTGAGCGTCAATTGGTGGAAGGGAACGATGAGCGTCCCGCCGGAGAACGTCCATCCGATTTTCTATCAGGATTGCCCTCAAGGCGTGATGCCTGGCGTCATCTCAAACCTATGTCCTCAGCCCATCCGCGCCATGCTGTCGCCGGTGCGCACAACGGACCGACGATTCGGCTCTGTCTCCAAAGCCTATCTTGAATGTTCGGAAGACCAGGCAATTTCACTGTCGCATCAACGTGAGATGCAGACATATGCCCGGTTCGCGAAAGTTGAATGCCTTCCGAGCTCGCATTCGCCATTTCTTTCCATGCCGGAAAGAATGGCCGATGCTCTCGAAAAGCTGGCGGAAGACTAGCGCCTATTCGGCAGCGTCTTTCTTTGGCGCCGGCGCTTCGTCTGCCTTCATGTCTTCCCATTGCGGCATGCCGACAATGTTGAAGCCGGAATCCACATGGTGGACTTCACCGGTGACCCGCTTGGACAGGTCGGACAGGAGATAGAGAGCAGAGCCCCCCACATCGTCGAGCTCGACCGTTTCTTTGAGCGGCGAATGCGACTTGTTCCACTTAAACACATAGCGGGCAGATCCGATGGCGGAACCGGCAAGGGTGCGCATAGGACCGGCCGAGAGCGCATTGACGCGGATGCCCCTGCGACCGAGATCGACCGAGAGATAGCGCACGCTGGCTTCAAGGGCGGCTTTCGCCACGCCCATGACATTGTAGTTCGGCATCACCCGTTCAGCGCCGGCATAAGTGAGCGTGATCATGGAGCCGCCGTTCGGCATCATTTCTGAGGCGCGACGTGCAATGTCGGTGAAGGAGTAGCAGGAGATTTCCATGGTCTGCCGGAAATTGTCCCGGGTCGTGTCGACATATTGCCCCTTCAATTCACTCTTGTCGGAATAGGCGACCGCATGAACGACAAAGTCGATTGTGCCCCATTTTTCCTTCAACGTATCGAACAGCGTATCAAGGCTCGCTTCGTCCATCACATCACAGGGCAGCAGCAGGTCGGATCCGACAGATTCTGCCAGCGGCTTCACCCGCCGCCCGAAGGCTTCGCCCTGATAGGTGAAGGCCAGTTCCGCACCATGGGCAGCTGCGGCTTTGGCGATGCCCCAGGCAATCGAGTGGTCATTTGCGACCCCCATGATGAGGCCTTTCCGGCCCGCAAGCAGGTCGCCCGACTGAAATGCACTTCCGCGTGTCATCTGCGATGCCACTCCTCAATATTCTGTTGCGGCGCCCATGAGCATGGGGTGTGCCGAAATGAGACGTTCCTGTAACTCAACTAGGTAGGGGAGCAAACTCTGTGCCCACTTGACGGTTCGGGCGTCAGGGGACGCCGTTCCGCTCGCTGCTTACCCGTTATACCGCTGGAAAACCAGAGACCCGTTGGTGCCGCCAAAGCCGAAACTATTGGAGAGAACGGTGTTAATCTCTGCATTGTCGATCCGTTCCCGGACAATGTTGGCATGCGCCACTTCAGGATCAATTTCCTTAATGTTGGCCGACTCTGCGATGAAGCCGCTCTCCATCATCAAAAGGGAGTAGATTGCTTCGTGCACGCCAGCTGCACCTTGGGCGTGGCCGCTCAGAGATTTGGTGGCGCTAATGGGCGGCATATCATCGCCAAAGACTTCCGTGATCGCCGTGATCTCAGGAATGTCCCCCACAGGCGTCGAGGTGGCGTGCGGGTTGATATAGTCGATTTTCTCGCCAACGCCCTCAAGTGCCAGCTTCATGGCGCGCACCGCGCCTTCACCGGACGGGGCCACCATGTCGGCGCCATCTGAGGTGGCGCCATAGCCAACCACTTCGGCGTAGATCTTTGCGCCGCGCGCTTTGGCAGCCTCCAGCTCTTCCAGAACCAAGGTGCCGCCGCCGCCGGTGATCACAAAACCATCCCGGTCTTTATCATAGGCGCGGCTCGCTTCCGCAGGTGTGTCGTTATATTTGGAGGACATCGCCCCCATCGCATCAAAGAGAGAGGAGAGCGACCAGTCCAGCTCTTCTCCGCCGCCAGCAAACATCCGGTCCTGCTTGCCCCATTGAATCTGTTCCACCGCATTGCCGATACAGTGCGTGGAAGTCGTGCAGGCTGAGCTGATGGAGTAGCTCGGTCCCTTGATCTTGAAGAGCGTCGACATGTTGGCAGAGACCGTGCTCGACATGGCCTTCGGCACGCTGGTAGGGCCGATCCGTTTTGGACCCTTCTCTCGGGTGATGTCGGCTGCAGCCACAATCGCCTTCGTGGACGGGCCGCCCGATCCCAGAATGGCGCCGGTGCGCTCATTGCTGATCTCGCCTTCTTCAAGGCCAGCGTCACGGATCGCCTGCTCCATCGCGAGATAGGTGTACATCGCACCATCGCCCATGAAACGTCTCGTCTTGCGATCAAGAACTTCTTCCAGATCAAGCTTTAGAGAACCATGAACCTGGCTGCGAAAACCCAGTTCTGTGTATTTTTCGGCTGCGACAATGCCTGACTTGGCTTCACGAAGGCTGGATACAACCTCCTGCACATTATTGCCAAGGCTGGACACTATGCCCATTCCGGTAACGACAACACGCCTCATGGTTCTACTCCATGGCTGGGCGGGGGAACCCGCAATCTATTTCGGTTACCTCTTATGTAACCCGAAAGTGGCTTTTGTGAGAAACCGCAATCCGACGGAAAATTTCAGTGAAATCCCCAAAACCCTCAGCCGGTCTGAACTTTAGTCAGACGGACCTTCAACCACGACCCGCAGATCTTCTGCTTTGTAGATCGGCTCGCCGTCAGCCTTCAAAATGCCGTCGGCGGTCAGCATCACGATTTTGCGGTTGATGACCCGCTTCAGGTCGATCTCATACTCGATTTTCTTGATTTCGGGCGTCACCATGCCGGAGAAACGGACCGATCCGACACCGATCGCGCGTCCCTTGCCCTGCGCACCCATCCAACCGAGATAAAAGCCGACCAGCTGCCACATGCCGTCAAGTCCAAGGCACCCCGGCATAATGGGGTCGCCTTCAAAATGGCACGGGAAGAACCAGCGGTCTTCGGTGATCTCATACTCCGCGCGGATAAGACCCTTATCGTTTGCCCCGCCCGTGTCCGAAATCTGCGTGATCCGGTCCATCATAAGCATCGGCGGCAGGGGCAATTGCGCATTGCCGGGGCCAAAAAGGTCCCCGTGCGCACACGCCAGAAGGTCTTCGTATGAATAGCTCGACTTTTGCTCAGCCATATCTGTTCAATCACCCCGCCCTTTATTTGCTGACATGTGAGTGTCTTTCCGGGAGGTACCGGGTCAGCATCTGTTGAGCGCTTGGTAACATACGGCGCAAGCCCCGCAAACCCTTGATTTTTATGGCAAGAATGCCATTTCTCCCGAGTCCGGCCACAAGCGGCGTCCCAGGCCCGCCACTTGACAAGACGCCCGCAATTCCGACATGGTAGGGTATTGTTTGTAATCGTTACAAACTAGGAAGCGCGGTCTAATGGCGGGTATGTGCCATGGACGCATCAGACAGACAGGTTGGACATGACAGATCGTCCGTATAGTCAGACTTTGGCCCGGCTCCGTGAGGCGGGACTTCGGCCCACCCGTCAGCGCCTGGCGCTTGGACGCCTGCTTTTTGACGAAGGCGACTGTCATGTGACCGCAGAAGGCCTGCACGAGCAGGCGCAGGAAGTCGGCGTTTCTGTCTCTCTTGCGACGGTCTACAACACACTGCATCAGTTTACAGAGGTTGGATTGCTGCGGGAGGTTGTCGTCGACAGCTCACGGACCTATTTCGATACCAACATCTCTGATCATCACCACATCTTCCACGAAGATGAGGGCAGCCTCACCGATATTTCCGGCAAGATGATCGACGTCGCGGGCCTGCCGGACGTGCCAGAAGGGACCGAACTGTCCCGTGTGGACGTGGTCGTTCGGGTGCGCAACAGCTCCTGATTTTCAGACTTGTTTTTGCAACTCATTCTCTTTAGAAGAATTATAAAGAGTTGACGAACCTGTTGGCGCGTCTTAATTTCTTTGCGACAACGCCCCGGGCCCCCGGGAGGCGTAGGGAAAAGCGCAAAGGCGAGGAGAACGCAAATGTCGCTAGCAGGGTCTAAGACCGAAGGTAATCTCAAAGATGCGTTTGCAGGTGAAAGCCAGGCAAACCGCCGCTATCTCTACTTCGCCCAGAAGGCGGACGTAGAAGGCTATAACGATGTGGCAACCGTATTCCGCTCAACCGCGGAAGGCGAAACCGGCCACGCGCACGGCCATCTGGAATTTCTCGAAGCTGTAGGCGACCCCGCAACGGGCGAGCCCATCGGCAGCACAGAGCTGAACCTCAAAGCAGCCATCGCCGGTGAAACCCATGAATATACGGACATGTATCCGGGCATGGCGCGCACCGCTCGCGATGAAGGCTTTGATGAAATTGCTGATTGGTTCGAAACGCTTGCCAAAGCGGAAAAGAGCCATGCCGGCCGTTTCCAAAAAGCTCTCGACAATCTCGACGACTAAAATGCGGAGCCGGGGCAGGCAGTCACTTGCTTGCCCCGCTTCTTTAGCTGCGCCGTGAGTCCCTAAAGAGCGCACCGATACAGCGAACAGAGAGAGTCCGGCATGAGCAGAGAAGGCAGCTTGGATGCACCCATACGGCATCCGATCGATTGGCAGAACCCTGACTTTTACAATCGTGAAGAACTGGACGAGGAGCTTCGCCGGGTCTTCGACATCTGCCATGGCTGCCGCCGGTGCTTCAATCTCTGCGATAGTTTCCCGCGGCTGTTTGACCTGATCGACGATAGCGACTCAGGTGAGTTGGACAGTGTGTCCAGCGATGACTTTGGTCCGGTGGTGGACGCCTGCACACTTTGCGACATGTGTTTCATGACCAAGTGTCCCTACGTACCGCCGCACGAATTCAATCTCGATTTCCCGCACCTCATGCTGCGCTACCGCGCCATCGAAACGAAAGCCGCAGGCGGCCCGCCCTTCGTGCCGGGCCAGCTGGCAAAGATGGATCGCAACGGCAAGCTCGCAGCCCCGGTCTCAGGACTGGCAAACTGGGGATCCAAACGCTCCAACAAATTGACACGGCCCGCGCTTGAAAAAGTTGCAGGCATTGACGCCCGTGCCGAACTTCCGAAGTTCGCCGGCAAGACCTACATGATGCGCGCGAAGGCGGAAGATGCGGCAGGCACGCTCACGGTGAACGCAGAGGCACCCGGCAGAGGCCGCAAGGCCGCTCTCTTCGCCACCTGTTTCGTGAACTATAACAACCCGACAGTTGGCGAAGCGGCCCGCAAGCTTTTGGCGCATATCGGGGTCGACACCCAACCCGCCTATCCCGGTTGTTGTGGCATGCCCCACCTGGAAAGCGGCAATATTGAAAAGGTTGCAGAGCAGGCGCGGAAAGTCTCGTCGGAACTTCGCCCGCTGATTGATCAGGGCATGGACATCATTGCGCTCACCGCGTCCTGCGGCCTGATGCTCAAGTTTGAATGGCCACTCATCTTGCCTGACGATGAAAACGTCAAAGCGCTGTCAGAGGCGACCTTTGATGTCGACGAATATGTGGTCGACATCGCCAAGAAAGAGGGCCTGCCCGAAGGCATGACCCCGGTCGAAGGTGGTGTCACGGCGCACCTGGCCTGTCATGCGCGTGCACAGAATATGGGGCCTAAGTCTGCGGAGATGATGCGGCTTATCCCGGATACGAAGATTGACGTGGTCGAGCGGTGTTCCGGCCATGGCGGCACGTTTGGCGTCATGAAAGAGACCTTTGATCTCGCTATGAAGGTCGGCAAAACGGCCGCGCGCAATGTCGCGAAGACTGAAAACAAATACGTCACGTCCGATTGTCCGCTCGCCGCCAAACATTTGGTGCATGAGGTTGAGACGTTGAACGGAGAGGCAGACGCGAAACCGCTGCCTCAAGCCCAACACCCGATTGAAATCATGGCCCGCGCTTACGGCCTGATTGACTAAAGCGTTTCCAGTAAAAGTGGGTCCGGTTTTCCGTCCGGAGACGCGTCAACAGATTCGAATGAGAGACCTAGAATGAGTGCTGCTCGTAAATCCATTTCCGCCGACGATATTCTCGACATGCAAACCTATGAGGGGGAGCGCAATGATCGCCGTGCCCGCCTGCGCGACATCAAACGCGATCGCCGTGTGGAGATCGGTCCCTGCGCGACCTTCTATTTCGAGAATTACGACACCATGCTGCACCAGATCCACGAGATGCTGCGCATCGAGGGTGGCGGCGACGAACAGATGAAAGACGAGCTTGAGGCGTACAATCCCTTGATCCCACAGGGCCGCGATCTGGTGGCGACGCTCATGTTCGAGATTGACGACGAAGTCCGCCGCGACCGGATGCTGCGCCAGCTCACCCATGTGGAAGGGACCTGCTACCTTCAGGTGGGGGGTGAGAAGATCATGGCGCGCGCAGAAGAGGATGTGGAACGCACCAAGGACGATGGCAAAACCTCATCCATTCACTTCCTGCACTTTGACCTGACAGACGCGCAGGCAGACGCGTTTAAAAGTGGGGACGCTGATGTTTCTGTCGGCATCGGGCATGACAACTATGCCCACGCTGCGGGCCTTAGCACGACAGTGCGTTCAGCGCTGAGCAGCGATCTCGACTAATAAGCGTTTTCAACAAAAGTTGCAGACTTTTATGGTTGGAAAACGCGATAAACAATAAAGCGTGGGCGTGAAGATTCCAAGACAGGTAAACCGCGACGTGTTTTGACGCGCGGACTATTCAAACCGCTCGTCGGAATAGACGCCCCAAAGATCGCGCTTCGCAATCCAGCCTGAATACCCGCCTGCCAGGGCGCGACACCAGTCCGCGCCGCAGGCTTCAAGTGCCACCACAACATTAGGCTCCGCGGCGGCCACCGTCTCGCCGGTGCCGCCGGGCCCGTCATAGAGTTTGGCCGTTTCATCACCATTCGCGGGCCTGACAAGGGCGTGGCGACGGCCATCCAGAAGCGTGTGATACACCCAGCCCACGTCGCCGTCTGAATCGCGTACCCGGCGCCAATGTTCAAACTCGGCCAATATTTCGATCGGCAGCCCTTTGCGCTGGTAGACCCAGCGAACCGGGTGTGAGCGGCTCGGTCCCACGCGGACATTCACTTTGGTGGCCTTAAGGCTCACAAACCTTGGCAGGGGCAGGCCTGTTTCAATGCCGACGGGCCGATCTTCCGCGCGTGCAGGCATCTCCAAACCGCTAATTGCCGTAAGGGCAATAGCGACGGAGAGGCCCCAGGCCCAAACGGCCGGTCTACAGGAATGGCAAAGCTGCGCCAGGCGCACGGGAAACCCTCACATTTCAGACCGCACAATGAATCACCTTTACCCTTATGCAAGTGCGCGTTGAACGGGTCAAGACGAGGCAGCGCTGTGCTGGCGGACTTTGCGGCAGCTTTCCGGCTCTGCTAGATAAGAGGTACCGCTTAAATGGAAAGGCATCCTCAATACATGGCCACAACGCGCGAAAAACCCCTAGTGATTGTTACCCGCAAATTGCCGGATGCCATCGAAGCGCGCTTGGGCGAACTGTTTGAGACCCGGCTGAATGAGAGCGACGAACCGATGAGCCAGTCGGCACTCGCAAGCGCCATGCGGGAGGCGGACGTCCTGGTTCCAACCGTGACAGACCGGATTGATAGCCGGCTTTTGGCGCAGGCGGGCGATAAGCTCAAGCTGATCGCCCAGTTCGGGACCGGCGTCGACAATATTGATGTGGAAAGTGCGATCTCTCGGGGGATCACGGTCACCAACACGCCGAGCGTTCTGACAGAAGACACAGCCGACATGACCATGGCGCTGATCCTCTCGGTGCCAAGGCGCATGGTGGAAGGGGTCGACTACCTTCAGGAACGTGCCGCGACCTGGTCCGGCTGGTCCCCGACATGGATGTTGGGGCACCGCATCTGGGGCAAGAGGCTCGGCATACTTGGCATGGGCCGCATTGGCCAGGCGGTTGCTCGCCGGGCGAAAGCCTTCGGCCTCGAGATCCATTACCACAATCGACAAGCGGTGAATGCAGCGGTCGAAGAAGAATTGGGTGCCACCTATTGGGAAAGCCTCGATCGCATGCTGGGACAGGTCGACATTTTGTCGATCAACTGCCCGCACACACCGGCGACCTATCACCTGCTGAACACAAGACGGCTGAAGTTGATGAAACCAGACGCTTACATCGTGAACACGGCGCGCGGTGAAGTGATTGATGAGAACGCCCTCGTGGAGGCCTTGCAGAATAAGGAGATTGCAGGTGCCGGTCTTGATGTGTTCGAGCAGGAGCCAGCAGTGAACCCATCCCTCATCAATCACCGTAAAGTCGTCCTGCTGCCCCATATGGGCTCCGCGACGATAGAAGGCCGATTGGAAATGGGCGAGAAGGTGCTGATCAACATTCGCACCTGGGTCGATGGCCACAAGCCGCCGGACAGGGTTATTCCGGCTATTCTGTAATTATCCGTGGGCAGATAGATCGGTGATGGTGGGATTGTCGCCCGTCAGCGGATTGGCGGGATCGTGGCGGAGCGTGATCGTGCGTACCCGTGCATCCAACGCATCGTAGATCAGCAACTTGCCTACAAGCCCTGTGCCGGCGCCAGTCAGCTCCTTGATAACCTCTAGTGCCTGCATGGACCCCATCACACCGGTAAGCGCCCCAAGCACGCCTGCCTCTTCGCAGGTTGGCACCAGCCCGTCGGCAGGAGCCGTGGGCACAAAATCACGATAGGTGGGCAAAGGTACTCCGTCCGCGTCCGTCTCATATCCTTTATAGGTGCTGAGCTGACCGTCAAAGCGCCCGACGGCGGCCGACACCAGCGGCACGCGGGCGAAGTAGCAGGCATCATTGACGAGGAACCGTGTCTGGAAATTGTCGCAGCCATCCGCGACCAGATCATACTGGCCAACGAGCGTCGTCGCATTGGTCGCATTGAGCCGCGCTTCATGGGTGATCACCGACACATCAGGATTGATGCGATGAATGGTGTCCGCCGCACTTTCAACTTTGGCGCGTCCCACATCCTCCGTGCCATGCACCACCTGGCGCTGCAGATTGGAGAGCGACACATGATCATCGTCAATGATGCCGATGGTGCCAACGCCGGCGGCGGCGAGGTAAAGCAGGAGGGGGGATCCAAGACCGCCGGCCCCCACGACAAGCACCTTTGATTGCATCAGTTTTTGCTGACCCGCGCCGCCAATTTCTTTCAGCACGATATGGCGCGCATAGCGTTCCAGCTGCTCATCATTGAAAGCCATCTATCTCTCCAGGCTTCGGGCCTTTCTCTATCGGCCACGAACCAAAGGAAAAGTCAATCGCGGAGCCCTCAATGCTCAGGTAGGCGGCGCCAGAACCACGGCCTGGGTCGACCGGCCGATCCGTCCATAGACATCGTGGATTTCAGACTCGGTCATGCCGCGTCCATCTGCAAACCAGTCGGAGCGCGTTTTAATGCCGACCCAGGGACCGACCGGCAAGCGCGAGAGATGCATGGAAAGGTCCGCGTTTGGCCAGCCGCCTGCGTTGGGCCGGTCGCCAGTCTCCACCACAGAAAAAAGTGTCGAAAAATCAGCAAAACTGATCGTCGAGGCAAAGGGCGTCGCCTCATCGAAGAGGGCGCGTGTCGCCCGTATCCAGATGGTGCCGTCATCCTCTTCGCGGATGTCGACCGCGTTCAGAAAAGACTCTGCCATCGGCTTTCGAGGAAACTGCCAAGGGGCCACGTCCTCGGGATCGAGCAGAGGTGAGGTGGGCACGCTTCCTTGGATGGCGTCTGGCATGCCAGAAATTTCCGAACCTTCAGGCACACCCTTCAAAAAGCACATGGAGGCTTTGGCTTGAAGTTTGTCATTGGCCCAAAGCTCGTTTTCGAAGACGGCAACACGTCCGCCCTCGCGGATAGCCACCGGCCGTGTTTCCACAAGCGTTGCTGGTGCGGGCCGGACGAGATAAACAGTCGCTGAAATGGCAGGACCATGACCGGCGTCTTTTGCGAGGGTTTCCAACTCGCCCGTCAGCAGACCCGACACGGCACCTCCATGCATACCGCCAAAAGGGCCCATGCTTTGAGGCGCCGGTCGCCACTTGCCATTTTCAGGCGTGAAGACGGCAGAACTTGTGGGCGCATTCATGGGCGATCTCCTTTTTACGCAGGCGAGCGATTACATAAGGGCAAATACACGCCAGTACCAGCCTCAGGCCCGGCGATTATTGGAACCAAAACAGGAAACGGGCAGTTCCAATGAACCGCCCGCTTTTGCAATACCTTGCACTGTTTCGGTCTGACGCAGGGGCGTCAGCCCTCCATCAGCAATTCTTCAACTTGGTACAGCCGGTCTTTGCCGAAGAAACCTTCATCACCCACAAAGAAGTGGGGAATGCCAAAGACGCCTCTATTGGCGGCCGCTTCTGTATTTTCGATGAGCTTCTGTTTGACGTCCTGTTCCTGGGTGCGGGCGAGCAAACGCTCTGCGTCGAGACCGCCGGCAGCGAGCACTTTGGCGACCACTTCCGGATCGTCCATCTTCTGCTCGTCCTCCCACATGGCCTTGGAGACCACTTCGATATATTTCATCTTGTCGCCATCCATCTCGGCGGCGATCAGGCCGCGCATGATCAGAAGTGTGATGACCGGGAAGTGCGGATTGAATTTGTATTTGTCGAGACCATGCTTCTTGACGAAGCGTTGTGTCTCCAGCTGTTCGTATTCCAGTTTCCCTTTCACGCCACCAAACGCGATCATCGGCGGTTGATTATTGGTAAGCTTGTGAATGCCCCCCAACAGCGCCGGGAAATAGTTGAAGGTGGCGCCTGTGCGCTCTTCGATGCCCGGCACCAGCTTGTGGCTCAGATACCCATTGGGGCTCCCGAAATCAAAAATAAAGTCGACTGTTTTTCCCATCTTCTTCCCTCTTCTTATCGTCCCTGAAAATTGGGCTCGCGCCGTTCCATCATGGCGGCAACACCTTCTTGCACGTCTTCGCTCGCAAACGCTTTCACGCGCTGTGGCGCGACATCTTTGTACGCAACACTTTCTCCTTGGGTTGCGGCCATCCGCGCATGCGCAAGTGTCGTCCGCACGCCCAAAGGCGCCATTGCCGCGATGCGCGTGGCGATCTCGACAGCGCGATCAAGCACCTGATCCGGCGCAGTGACTTCCTGGACCAGCCCGATGCGGTGGGCTTCCGCAGCATCGAACTGGTCTGCGGTGAGAATATAACGCATGGCATTTCCCCAGCCGCATTGTTCCGCAAATCGCCAGCTGGCACCAGCGAACGGGAAGATCCCCCGGGCGACTTCGAGCTGCGCGAAGATCGTTCCCTCAGCAGCAACGCAAATGTCCGACGCGAGCGCGAGTTCGATGCCCAGCGTGTAGCACCGTCCGTGTGCGGCCATCACAACCGGCTTGGAGCAAGGTTCGGTTTCCAAACCATACGGATCAAGTTGGTCATCAGGCCGGGGACCCCCTTCCTCGGACAAAGATCCAGCGAGGGACATGAGATCAAGGCCGGCGGTAAACGCTTTGCCGTGGCCGTGGAGCACGCCAGCGCGCAGTTCGTCATTTGTATGGAGATGCATATAGGCGCGGCCGATACCTGAGAGCATGTCCGCGTCAAACGCGTTCATTTTGTCAGGCCGGTTGATGCCGATGAGGGCCACGTGACCGCGCACCTCAAAGCTGATTTTCTCTGTCCCCGAAATATCTGTTCCTGTCATGGTGCTGCTTCCTGCTGATCAAAAAGTTTCCATCCACGGGCGGAGATCCATCTCATGGGTCCACACGTCGCGCGGCTGGCAATGAATGTTCCAATAGGCGTCAGCGATATGATCGGGCTTGAGAATGCCGTCCTGATCTTTCAGCGCATAACGTTCCGGAAAATTCTCTGCGATCCATTGGGTGTCGATGGCACCGTCCAGGATCGGGTGCGCCACATGAATACCTTTCGGTCCAAGCTCCCGCGCGAGACTCTGAGATAGCGCGCGGAGCGCATGTTTCGCGCCGGCAAAAGCGGAGAAGCCGGAGCCACCCCGCACGCTGGCGGTCGCCCCGGTGAACAGCATCGTGCCTCGTTCGCGCGGCAGCATTTTCTTGGCGACTTCGCGGCCCATCAGGAAGCCGGAGAAGCAGGCCATCTCCCAGACTTTGAAATAGACCCGGGAGGTGGTTTCGGTGATGGGGAAATTCACATTGGCGCCAATATTGAAGACCGCGACCTCAATGGGGGCGATCTCTGTCTCGATCTTTTCAACCAGATCGATCATCTGGTCTTCTTTGCGTGCATCCACGCCGAACGCATGGGCTTTGCCCCCTTCAGCGGTGATTTCCTCCACCAGCGGGGCGAGTTGGTCGCCATTCCGGCGCACGACGCAGGCCTCAAAGCCCTCCCTGGCGAAGCGTTTTGCGATGGCGCCACCTGTGGCGTCACCAGCGCCAATGACCAGAACCGCTTTCTTTTCAGCCATTTTCTCTCTCCCGCTGTTTCAGCTGCCTTGTTAAGTTCCTTTTTAGAACTTAAATCGTAAAGTGGGTTCCAATTTGGAACTTGTCAAGCTAGAATCGACATCAGACGAGAAAAAGGACGGAATTCATGCGCTGGCGCGACCTGAAAGATGAGCCCTGCTCAGTGGCCCGGACCCTGTCGGTGATCGGGGACAGATGGACCCTGATGATCCTGCGCGACTGTTTTGTGGGTCTGCGCCGCTTTGAAGATTTTGAAGCGAGCCTCGGCATCACCCGCCATGTGTTGGCGGATCGGCTGAAAAAGCTCGTCGAAGAAGGGGTGCTGAAGAAAGTGCCCTATGGCGAGGCTCCCGTGCGGGAAGAATATCGCCTGACAGAGCGGGGTTTTGATCTCTACCCTGTCATGCTGTCGATCGTGCAGTGGGGTGACGAGCACATGGCTGATGCGCGCGGCGCGCCGATCATCCGTCGCCACAAGAAACATGGTCACATTGTGCGAGGAAAAATGGTGTGCTCGGAAACCGGGGAAGAACTGGATGCGCGGGACATCACCGCCGAAATTGGCCCCGGCTTTGTCGACACAAAAGAAAACCAGGCCCGCTAGAACAGCGCCTGGTTCTCTAAACAAATTCAAGGACGGGCTTTAGAGGCCGTCGAAAAGCGCTGTCGAGAGATAGCGTTCTGCGAAGGACGGAATGATCACGACAATGGTCCTCCCTTCCATGTCGACCCGGCTGCCGATTTCGATTGCTGCTGCGATGGCGGCCCCTGAAGAGATACCGACAGGCACGCCTTCTTCTTTGGCCACCCGGCGCGCCATTTCAAACGCGGTTTCGTTGCCAATGGTGATCACATCGTCGATGAGCGCGCTGTCCAGGTTGCCGGGCACAAAACCGGCGCCGATCCCCTGGATCTTATGCGCGCCCGGCGCGCCGCCTGACAGAACCGGACTGTCTTCTGGCTCCACCGCAATCATTTTGAAAGAGGGTTTGCGCTCTTTCAGCGTGCCGCCCACGCCAGTAAAGGTACCGCCCGTGCCCACACCGGAAATCACAACGTCCACGGCACCATCCGTATCGTTCCAGATTTCTTCTGCTGTGGTGCGTTGGTGGATGGCAGGGTTTGCAGGATTGTCGAACTGCTGCGGCATGACCGAATTGGGATATTCTTCAAGCAGCTCTTCTGCCCGGGCAAGCGCGCCTTTCATGCCTTTATCCGCAGGCGTGAGCTCAAGCTCTGCGCCCAGCAGTGCCAACATTTTCCGCCGCTCAATCGACATGCTCTCTGGCATGCAGAGAATGAGGCGATAGCCTTTGGCTGCGCACACAAACGCCAGCGCGATCCCGGTATTCCCGGACGTGGGTTCAACAATGACCGTCTCGGGCGTAATGAGACCGCGCGTCTCCAGATCTTCAATCATGGCAACACCGATACGGTCTTTGACGCTGGCAAGAGGATTGAAGAATTCAAGCTTCAGAAGAATGTCTGCCTTGACGTTTCTTTCTTTCGCCAGCTTGTTCAATCGAACCAGCGGCGTGTTGCCGATCGTGTCGGTAATGTTGTCGTAGATGCGGCCGCGTCCTGGCTTGTTATCTGCCTGGCTCATAGTCTTGCTCCCTGTCGAGGAAGATCATGTGTCTTCCCTCATGTGTGCTGGGTACGGGTTGTACTCTAGATCGTAAAGTCTGCGTCGGTCTTGCTTTCGCCATCGGCACCGACCTCCGCCGCGCTGCGGCAGAGATCTTCAATGGTCACAGAATCAAGTTTTTCCATCAAGTCTGATTGGATGCCATCCCATATTGGGCCGATGACCTTCTCACTCAAGACCGACGGTGTGTCCCGTGGTTCATCAGCCAATTCCATAGCGCCGACGATCCGAACAATGTCACCCATGGAGATGCGGCGCCGTTCCCGCGCCAATCGGTACCCGCCCTTCGGACCGCGCACGCCTTTTAGAATATTGGCATGCACCAATTGCTGCATCACCTGCTCAAGGTAGCGCTGCGGGATGCCCTGACGGCGGGTAATGTCTTTCGACTGAACCGGGTCTGGTCGGGCGTTCACCGCGACATCCAGAACCGCTTCGAGAGCCAAAAGTGTTTTTTTCGAGAGTCGCACTGTTCGCTGCCCTTCTTCTTGCCGCGCTCACGCGCCGCCGGTGCCTGTCGAGCCAAAGCCGCCCGCGCCGCGGTCGGTGTCTGGCAGGCTGTCATGTTCTTCAAAAATGCCGCGCGTCACCGGCGCAATGATCATCTGCGCAATACGCATGCCCCGAGTGATCACCAGAGGGTCTTGCCCATGATTGATCAGGATGACCTTCACCTCGCCGCGATAGTCACAGTCAATGGTGCCGGGTGAGTTGAGCGCCGTAACACCGTTCTTGGCGGCTAGGCCGGAGCGCGGGCGAATCTGCGCCTCATATCCATGCGGCAAAGCCATAGCGAGACCGGTCGGAACCATATCGCGCTGGCCGGGGGCGAGCACCAGCTCTTCACCCTCGCCGAGGGCCGCCTGAAGGTCGAGGCCCGCGGCGCCATCGGTCTCATATTGCGGCAGCGGCAGATCGCGCCCATGCGGCAGGCGTTGAACGGGAACGGCGACTTCAGTGAAACTCATGATTAATCCTTAAAAGTGATCAGCGACGCGCAGCGCCAGACGCTGAGCGACATCGGCCTTCGACATGGAGGGCCAGTCTTCATGGGTGTCACCGGTGATCAGATGTACGGCGTTCATGTCGCCGCCCATAATCCCGGTGCTGGGCGAAACATCATTGGCGACAATCCAGTCACATCCCTTGCGCGCCCGCTTGGCTTGGGCGTAGTCGACGACATTCTCTGTTTCGGCCGCGAAGCCGATCACCAGCGAAGGCCGCTGGCTCGCATGCTGGGAGATGGTTTTCAGTATGTCAGGGTTCTCGACCAGGGCGAGGGCAGGCGGTGCACCGGTGCCATCCTTCTTCATCTTCTGGTTGGCGCTCTGGTCCACGCGCCAGTCCGCGACGGCTGCTGTGCAAACGGCAATGTCAGACGGCAGCGCTGCTTCGCACGCGGCAAGCATTTCCCGTGCTGTCTCCACATGTTTCACGTGAACACCGACCGGGTCGGCCTGGGTCGTGGGCCCAGCGACGAGGGTCGTGTTGGCGCCCAGGCGCGCGAGCGCTGCCGCAATCGCATGGCCTTGTTTGCCTGAAGACCGGTTCGCGATATACCGCACAGGATCAATCGGCTCATGGGTTGGGCCAGACGTGACAAGCGCGGTCTTGCCTGAAAGTGGGCGGTTTGCCGGGTTCGCAAGCTGCGCCTCAATAGCCTCGACGATCTCCATGGGCTCTGCCATCCGGCCGGGGCCGAATTCACCGCAAGCCATGTCGCCATCATTGGGGCCGACAAAGTGGATGCCGTCCCCTTTGAGCGTCGCAAGATTGCGCTGCGTTGCCGCGTGCTCCCACATGCGCACATTCATGGCGGGCGCGACGAGCACCGGCTTGTCCGTCGCCAGCAGCGCCGTCGTGGCCAGATCGCTGGCAAGGCCACCGGCCATCTTGGCCATAAGGTCAGCCGTGGCAGGCACAACAACCAGCAGGTCTGCGTCCCGCGAGAGCTGAATATGACCCATCTCACTTTCTTGGGTGAGATCGAACAGAGTCTGATAGACCACATCCTCTGTGAGGCTCGACACGGACAAAGGCGTAACGAACTCAGCTGCCGCCTGGGTCATGATGGCCCGGACAGAGGCGCCCCGTTCCCGCAATCGCCGGATGAGCTCCAGACTTTTGTAAGCGGCAATGCCGCCGCCAATGATCAGCAAAATGCGGCGACCATTTAGGGTCTGGCTCGGAAGCGACGCGGCTGAGGACATAGGTGAAACTCCTGGAAAGCACGGAGCCAGCCGGAAATCAGCGGGTCAATGCGATCTGTTGGTGGAGAATATAGGGTTTCACGGTGACTTTGTGTAGATCAATTTCCTGTTAGGGAAACCGACCGCGAAAGAAGCTCAGGTCACGGTAAATGAGACCAGTTTTTCGCGTGAAACAGAGCCTGGCACCACACAATAGGGGTGAAACGCCTCAAAAAAGAGATCGGGGTCGATGGCGGCTTCGGGCGCTTTGACCCCGGTGCCGGTGATTTTGCCGTCGATGAAGAGCTTGAGCGCCACAGCGAGGGGTACACTCGTCGCACCTGCCATCCCGTCCGTTGGGAGTGCTGTGATCGCGGCAGCGGCCACTGCGGCTTGGCCATCGCGCCGTCCCTCGGCAAGAGCGAAAAGCGAAGGAAACTTCGGCCCGGAGAGTTTGGACACGACCCACCCGACAAATGCCTGCAGGGAAGACCCGCCGCCTTCACTAAAGGAGCCCGCGATTTCGGCCGCCGCCTCATCAATCGTGATGCGCCCCGCATCAATGCGCCGCGCGAGGTCTTGCAGCCCCATGGCATCCAGACGGTTCAGAACCATGGCATTGGATGCATTCGCGACATGGGAGAAGGTGAGCGGAAGCGTCACCGGTTCCGGATGCCCAACAGTCCAGAGTGTCCGCTTGCCGAGGCCAGGATAGTTGACGGGAAGCCGCTGCAGCGGCTTCACGGAGGTGAGCTTACCGTCGACCCAGCTCTTAACCGTGCCCGAACATTGCTCCATCCAATGGACGAAGGCAGCGGTCCCCCCTTCGTCACTCAGATCAAGATCGTCCATCGCTCCGTCGACATCATCATCAAGACTCCAGCCGGTGATCAGATGGTCTATATCGTCGAGCGCGCCGCAGGTTTTGGCGGCGAGCAGATTGGAGATGCCGGGACTGGCCCCAATCCCGACAATGGCGAGCATGTTCTGAGCTTTGGCCTTGTCATCCAACGCCAACATCTCAAGCGTCGGTTCGGGATCGTCGCAAATGTCGAAATAATGGGTACCGGTCTCTATTGCTGCTGTCAGGATGGGCACGCCAAATCGAAAAAACGGGCCCACACAATTCAAGACCGCATCGGTGCTTCCAAGCGCGCCGCGCAGGGCGGTTTCGTTGGTAACATCCAGCTTGAGTGGCATCGCCTTCGGCCCGCATGTCTCTGCGACAAGCCGCGCGGCTTCCTCATCCAGGTCGGCGAGCGTTAGGCTCGTTACCGCATCAAAAGTGGCCGCGGTTTCGGCAGCTTTGGCGCCCATGCCGCCCGCACCCAAAACAAGAACCTTCATTGTGTCCTCCTCGTTGAGACGCACTAAAGGAACAGGCCATGAGGATGACGGCTGCAGAGCGGCACGGCAAGTGTGGTCGATTGGGTATCAGCGGAAACTCAAAAAACCTGGGTAATGGCTAGAACGGCAAGCGCCACGGCCCCGATCCAAAGCGCCCCCTGTTGCCATCGGCTTTGCGAACTCTGGGCTTTGCCAATGGCGTCGGCGGTGCTGGGATGAAGCTTGATCCCCTCGCCATCAATATTGTCGCTGACAAGCCGCGCTGTTTTCTCTGCCCGGTCAATGAATTCCGGCAGATGGGTCACCACGCGGCCGAGAGCGGCAGCGCTGTCGGTCGCATCCTGGATCATGCCTTCGGGTCCCAGACGCTCTGCCATCCAGGCCGCGAGGATCGGTTCGGCACTATCCCAAATATTATGTTCGGGATCGAAATGACGGGCGACCCCTTCAACCACCACCATGGTCTTCTGGAGCAGAATGAGTTCCGGGCGCGTTGCCATATCGAACTGATCGGTCACAAGGAACAGCTGGGCTAAGAGCCGTCCCATAGAGACGTCTTTCGCGTCCTTGCCGAATATCGGCTCGCCGATAGACCGCAAAGCTTGCGCGAACGTATCCACATTCTTGTCTTCCGGCACATATCCGGCTTCGAAATGAATTTCGGCAACGCGCCGATAGTCCCGCCGCACAAAACCGAACAGGATCTCGGCGAGGAAGCGCCGCGACCGCGGATCCAGGCGCCCCATAATGCCGAAATCCACCGCAACCAAAGACCCGTCTTTGTCGACAAAGAGGTTCCCCTGGTGCATGTCGGCGTGAAAGAAGCCGTCTCTCAAGGCGTGGGTTAGGAATGTCTGGATCACCCGCGTGCCGAGCTCCGCCATATTGTGGCCGGCCGCGGCAACGGCATCTGCGTCGCTGGCCGGGATGCCGTCAATCCATTCCATCGTCATCACGCGCCGTGATGTGCGTTCCCAGTCGATGGTCGGCACTCTGAAATGTTTGTCGCCAGCCGTGTTCTGCGCCATCTCGGACATGGCCGCCGCCTCAAGGCGCAAGTCCATTTCCAGCGCGACACTGTCCGCAAGGGTCTGCACAACTTCGACAGGGCGGAGACGCCGCGCTGACGGCTGCACCTTTTCGATCAGGCGGGCGACCCAGAAGAAACTCTCCAGGTCTGCGGCAAAGCGTTTCTCAACATCGGGGCGCAGCACTTTGACGGCGACGGGGCGATAGGCAAGTCCATCCGGACCCCCGCCTTGGGAATGTTCCGCATCTGCAATGGTTGCTTTGTGGACCTGGGCAATAGACGCGGCAGCCACCGGGTCGCCCAGATCCACAAACAGATCGGCAACTTTCTGGCCGAGATCGGTCTCAATGGTCTTGATCGCGACGGATTGCTCAAAGGGCGGCAGCTTGTCACGAAGGAGCGCCAGATCGCCCGCAAGGTCTGGTCCGATAATGTCAGCTCGGGTGGCGAGAAACTGACCAAGCTTGATGTAGGAAGGGCCTAAGACCTGCAACGCCGTCGACAAACGTTCCGCATCATCGTCGCTGGCGTCGGGTTTGGGTTCCCAGGGCAGGCGGATCGCCGCCAGTGAACGGCCAAGTTTCACAAAGACCGGAACATCGTCTTCAAACTCAGGTGGAAACAGCGCGTCGTATCGCGCCATCACGCGGGCGGCGCGCAGAAGTCGGGTCATGTTGCGAAGGGCGCCCATGGACTTAAATCCGCCAGCCCCAATGGAGCGCCACAATGCCACCGCTTAAGGATTGGTACTGAACATTCTCAAATCCGGCATCCTCAATCATGGTCTTGAAAATGTCGGGCTTTGGAAACTGACGGGTGCTTTCAATCAGATATTGATAGGGCCCCGCATCTCCGGTCACCGCTTTGCCGATGGGTGGGATCGCATTGAAGGACAGGAAGTCATAGACCTGCTGCAGTTCCGGCGTGACCATGTGGGACATTTCAAGCACCACAAACCGTCCACCCGGTTTCAGCACGCGGTAAGCGTCCTGCAGGGCATTCTGCATCCGCGTCACATTGCGAATGCCAAGGGCGATGGAGTAAGCGTCGAAATGCCTGTCAGGAAAGGGCAGTGCCTCCGCATCCCCGCAGATGAATTCTGTGCGATCGCTATAACCCTGCTCGACGGCGCGGGTGCGACCCACTTCAAGCATGTGATCGTTAATGTCGCAAACAGTAACCTTGGCATTGGCGCCCGCGCGGTCGAGCGCTCGGAACGCGATATCTCCCGTGCCGCCTGCCACATCAATCAGGTGCCAGGGACGGTCATTCCGCGGCGGTGCCAATCTATCCACCATGGCCTGCTTCCAGGCCCGGTGAAGGCCCATCGTCATGAGGTCGTTCATCAGGTCGTAGCGATCTGCGACCTTCTCGAAAACGGAGTAGACCAGCCGCGTCTTTTCCTCTTCGGAAACAGGGGTGAATCCGAAGTGTTTGGCGCGGCTGTCATCCGCATATTTGTCGGCGTCGCGGGACGTCATAAAAGTGGTACCTCTTGGCGCCGGACCATAGCGGAAGCGGCAGAACCGCGCTACTTTGCGCGCTCCTTTCTTAATGTGCCCTTTCGACGCGTCTTGCGCCGCGACCGGGCAGAATTCCTGATCAGACCGACCTTTAACCATCTATGCCCGAACTTCCTGAAGTCGAAACCGTGCGACGAGGTCTTGAGCCCTCGATGGCGGGGCGCGTGATTGACCGATTGGAGGTCCGCCGCCCAGATCTGCGTTTTCCCTTCCCCAAAGGGTTTGCGCGGAAAGTGTCAGGCCAAAGGATCACCAGCCTGAGCCGTCGGGCGAAATACCTGCTTATTCATATAGAGAGCGGTGAGGTGATCTTGTCGCATTTAGGCATGTCGGGCCGTTTCACCATCTGTCCGCCTGAAGGCATGACAAATGTGCCCGGCGTTTTCACCCATGACGGCACCGCCGCCGCACCTGATGGAACAGGCAAACACGATCATGTTGTGTTCCACATGGCAGGGGGCACGCGCATCATCTATTCCGATCACCGCCGGTTCGGATATATGGACCTGATCGCGGAAGAAGCGCTTGCCCAATCGAAGCGCTTGGCATCCTTGGGGCCCGAGCCAAATGGAAACGCATTTTCGGCGCAAAGCCTTGCAGACGCGTTGCGCGGAAAAAAGACGCCCATCAAATCGGCGCTGCTGGATCAGAGTGTCGTGGCGGGGCTGGGCAATATCTATGTGTGCGAAGCGCTTTTCCGCGCCGGCATATCGCCCCGGCGGACCGCGGCAACGGTCGCTGGCAAGGGACCAAAGCCGACGCAGCGTGCAGAGCGCCTGGCACCCATGATCCGCAACGTCATCAATGAGGCGATTGAGGCGGGGGGCTCGACGCTCCGCGATTACGCACAGGCAGATGGGGAGCTTGGCTATTTCCAGCACCGCTTTCAGGTCTATGGGCGCGAAGGTGAGCCTTGTCTCACAAAGGGCTGCACCGGTAGGGTGACGCGCATTGTGCAAAGCGGCCGGTCGAGTTTCTATTGCCCGATCTGTCAGCGCTAGCGACGACATCAATCAAACTAAAGGGGTGGGCACCATGGCCTATGAGACGATCAAGACAGAGACACGCGGCAAGGTCGGTCTCATTACCTTGGATCGGCCGGAGGCGCTGAACGCCCTCAACAATCAATTGGTGGACGAGCTTGTCGAGGCGGTTGCGGCCTATGACGGAGACGAGGCCATCGGATGCATCGTCATCACCGGATCTGAGAAAGCCTTTGCCGCTGGTGCCGACATCAAGGAGATGCAGCCCAAGTCCTATATGGATGTCTACAAGGAAGACCTCTTTGCCAAGGCGGGTCAGATAGCCGACTGTCGTACGCCAACCATCGCAGCGGTTTCAGGCTATGCGCTCGGCGGCGGGTGCGAGCTTGCCATGATGTGTGATTTCATTCTGGCTGGCGACAATGCGCGCTTCGGCCAACCGGAAATCAATCTAGGCGTTATTCCAGGCATTGGTGGCACCCAGCGCCTTACCCGCTTTGTGGGAAAGTCCAAAGCCATGGAGATGTGTCTCACAGGCCGCATGATGGAAGCGGAGGAAGCGGAGCGAGCGGGCCTGGTGAGCCGAGTGGTGCCCAAGGAGTCTCTTTTGGACGAGGCGTTGAAAGCAGCGGAGACCATCGCCGGCAAATCTTTGCCGGTGGCGATGATGGCCAAAGAGGCTGTCAATCGGGCCTATGAGGTCACCTTGAACGAAGGCATTCAGTTCGAGCGGCGGGTCTTTCACTCGCTCTTCGCCACCGAAGACCAGTCGGAAGGCATGGCGGCATTTGTCGACAAGCGCAGCCCTCAGTTCAAAAACAGATAAAAGCGGGTTTTGCCTTCAAAAACCCGCAGATTTTGGCGGCAAATGGCCTGTTGACGGGCCATTGGCGCCCTTGTATAACGCCCGCTCTTTCGCGACCGGGCGCTTTTTCAAGGTGCCGGGCCGTGAGACATGAATTCACCGCCCAGAACCCAGCTCCGATCTGCCAGCAGACGGAGCGTTTGCGAGAAACGGACACATCCGATGGCGAACACCAAATCGGCAAAAAAAGCGATCCGCCAGATTGCGCGCCGCACCGCTGTAAACAAGAACCGCCGCACTCAGATGCGCTCGCAGGTTCGTAAAGTGGAAGAGGCTATTGCAGCAGGCGACCAGTCAGCGGCGAGCGAGGCATTGAAAGCAGCTCAGCCGGAGATTATGCGGTGTGCCCAAAAAGGCATCCTGCATAAAAACACAGCGTCGCGGAAAGTGTCGCGCCTTGCGCAGCGCGTCAAAGCGATCGGTGCTTGAGGGATTAGCTCCAAGTATCTGTTAAATAAAGGCTAGAGCGCTTCGCTCGGGCCGAAACGACCCCGACACCCTCGATGGTTTCGGGGTTTTGTTTTGCGCAAACACATGCCGGATGATGACAAACTAAGCACGCAAATTTTTCTTGTATGTGTGCTGCATTCAATCGCTACATTTTGTGATCATCATAAATCGGCTTCCACAAGCCGATCTGAGACAGGTATGGTTTTGTCTTGTTCGCGACACGGCGTGTGCGTTTTGCAACAGCTTGCACGCTAAACGTCGTTCAGTGTGTTTCTTGCAAACTTTTTTTGACGGATTCGTCCACAGGCTACTTGCCACTCCCGCCGTCTCCCAGTATGGTTATCAGCCTCGGTTGATGGCAATGATTACTTGGTTTGTAAGTAATGATTACCTATTTTTTAGTATTCATTTTCCAAAATCCGAGACGTCCAAAGTATTTACTTTAGAGGCGACAGTCCGACCCAAGATCGGGCTTAGTCGAATGACGCCGTTGTGCTGGAACGGTGGCAGGTTTGGTCGACCTGTTCTTATGGGGAGCGATGCGGAGCATATGGGCGGCGGCGACACATCAACACAACCAGCATTGCTACAAGGCGCGCGGCCTTCGGACTATGCCGGTGACGTTTCCGTCGATGAAGCATGGCGTGTTCTCCTTGAAGACAAAGAAGCGGTATTGATCGATGTACGCACTCATGCGGAGTGGTCGTACGTTGGCATTCCCGACACGTCTGCGTTGGGCAAAGATCTTTTGTGCATTGAATGGCAGACCTACCCGTCGATGGATGTGAATGAGGAGTTTGTCGGTTCGGTTGCGCAAGCGGCTGGGAGTGTCGGTGCGTCGAAAGATTCAAATCTATTTTTTATCTGTCGCTCCGGTGTGCGGTCGCGGTCTGCAGCAATTGCGATGACGGCGGCGGGCTATCAGGCGGCGCACAACGTGGCCGGCGGATTTGAGGGGGACCTAGATGAAGAGCGCCACCGAGGGCGCGCGAACGGATGGAAAGCGGCGGGTCTGCCGTGGAGACAAAGCTAGGAAGGGCGTCTAGGCAATACGGCGTCAGCGGCGATCAAGATCAAGGATACCGGTGTCTTGATCGCTGGGTCAAAAGAGGATGAGGCAGAAGATGCAGCGCGGCTTAGGGGATCGCTGCAACCGATGGCCAAATAGGGGTTTAGGCAAACAAGAATGTCGAACAGCGAAAACGCGGCACGAGGGATCACGCAGGGGATCAATGGGGACGATCAAACAGAATTCGGCTTGGCTGCGAGGTCCAGCAACCTCCCAAACGAACAGCATCCCAACGAGGATGCACTAATGGGTGGTGAAGATCTCTCCAGCCAGTGGGCGCGCGTGAAGGCACGCATGTCTGTTGAGTTGGGCGAAGCAACCTATAACAGCTGGGTCAAGCCCTTGGACCTGATTGGCATTGGCGACGGACAGGTCATGGTATCTGCGCCGACCCGCTTCATCCGCTCCTGGATCGTGGCACACCAGTCGGATCGTCTGCTCCTCTTGTGGCAGGACGAAGATCCAAGCATTGAGCGCGTAGAAGTTTTAGTGAGCGCCGATACCAGAGCGACCGGTCTGGAAGCGCCGCTGCCCGGCGATGAGACGGTTGCCGTCACAACGGAAAAACCGGCACCAGCAACCGCATCGACGCCCAGCACACCGCCGCAACGCACGACTTATGACGATGCGGCGCCGGATGCCATGGGCGCCCCGCTCGATGAACGGTTCACGTTCGAAAATTTCGTTGTCGGCAAGTCGAACGAATTAGCACACGCTGCCGCGCGGCGCGTAGCGGAGGCGACCGACGTCACGTTTAACCCGCTCTTCCTTTATGGCGGCGTTGGTCTTGGCAAGACCCACCTAATGCATGCCATCGCCTGGGAAATCCGCCGACGGCATCCGGACCGGAAGGTGCTCTACCTTTCTGCCGAAAAATTCATGTACCAATTCGTGCGGGCTTTGCGGTTCAAGGACACCATGGCGTTCAAGCAGCAATTCCGTACCGTGGACGTCCTGATGATTGACGATGTGCAATTCATCTCCGGCAAGGATTCCACGCAGGAAGAGTTCTTCCACACGTTTAATGCGCTGATTGACCACAACCATCAGGTTATTATTTCTGCAGACCGGTCCCCGTCCGATCTGGAAGGCATTGAAGAGCGCATCAAGTCGCGCCTCGGCTGGGGGCTTGTTGCCGATATCCACGCGACGGATTACGAACTGCGCCTGGGCATTCTGCAGGCGAAAGCCGACTCCCTTGCTCTGCGCGCGGGCGCAATCGACCTGCCGCCAGGTGTGCTTGAATTGCTGGCGCAACGGATCACAAGCAACATTCGTGAGCTCGAAGGCGCCCTGACGCGGGTTGTGGCCTATGCCTCTCTTGTCGGGCGTCCTATTTCGATCGAAATGGCGCAGGAAGTCCTTCGCGACCTGCTTCGGTCTAACGAGCCAAAGATCACCATCGAGGAGATCCAGCGGCGCGTTGCGCAATATTACAATATTCGTCTGGCTGATATGCTCTCGCCGCGTCGAGCGCGGACCGTGGCCCGGCCGCGCCAGATCGCCATGTACCTCTCCAAGCAGCTCACCACGCGCTCCCTGCCGGAGATTGGCCGGAAGTTTGGCGGGCGGGATCATACGACCGTAATTCACGCCGTGCGCCGGATTGACGAGCTGTGCCGGGAAGACAGCGGCATGGAGGAAGATGTCGATCTTCTGAAGCGGATGCTGGAGGGCACGAGCCCCGATTTGGGGTAGCGGCCAACGGCCCTGGACTTCCGGCGGAAGCCGCACGGAAAGTGCGGGCAAGCTGCCCTGTCCCTATCTGCCTTGGCCCATTCTGACCCGGCCCAATCTTACTGTGGCGCGGGCGGAAAACATTATCTCTTGGCGTCACCTCTGGTATAGTTAGGGTCTCTTATCGGGTGATTTGTCCCCCTATGCCGGGGACAGCGGGCCGATTGTGCGGGACATCGGGATGCGGCAAGGCAGGTCCGGCGTGTCGCCATCCTATGGACCCACCGCTCAGCCATAAGTGAGCCTGCTGGTGGAGCAGAATGCGGATGCTGTCGTCTGTGTGATGTGCCCCAAGTGGTTGTGACGACGAGAAAAGAAAGAAGAGTTTGGGACCCCATGAAGATCACAATTGAACGCGGTGCACTCTTAAAGTCGCTCAATCATGTGCAAAGTGTCGTCGAACGCCGCAACACCATCCCAATCCTATCCAATGTGCTGATGCGCGCTGGACAGGGCCAGCTGAGCCTGACGGCGACGGATCTGGATATTGAGGTTGTGGAGGGAACCACCGCGGACATCGGGCAGGAAGGCGGCACCACCGCGTCGGCGCACACGCTTTATGACATTGTCCGCAAATTGCCCGATGGCGCTCAGGTCGAGATCACAGACGGCGAAGACGGCAAACTGTCGCTTCAGGCCGGGCGGTCACGCTTTGCGCTCCAGGCGCTGCCACAGGAAGATTTCCCGGCCATGTCGGCCGGCGACCTGCCCCACCGGTTTGAAATGCCAGCGGAAGCTCTGGCCCGGTTGATCGACAAGACGCGCTTTGCGATCTCCACAGAAGAGACACGTTATTATCTAAACGGCATCTACCTCCACATGGTAGACGATGGGGCGCCCATGTTGCGCGCTGTTGCGACGGACGGTCACCGTCTCGCCCAGGCTGATTTCCCCTTGCCGGAAGGCGCTGCGGGCATGCCCGGCGTCATCGTGCCGCGCAAAACCGTTCTCGAATTGCAGAAGCTCGTGGAAGAGGAAGAAGGCACGGTTCGCATCGGCGTGTCCGATACCAAGATCCGTTTCGAATTTGGCGGTGTCGTCCTCACATCGAAGCTCATTGACGGCACCTTCCCCGATTACACGCGGGTTATTCCAGAGGGCAATGACAAGGACATGGAAGTGGATGGCAAAAAGTTTGCCGAAGCCGTGGACCGTGTCTCCACCATTTCGACGGAACGGTCCCGCGCTGTGAAGCTGAACATGGAAGAAGGCCGCCTCATTCTGACCGTCACCAACCCGGATAGTGGCAGCGCGACCGAGGAGTTGGGTGTCGCCTATGGCGCCGATCCGCTCGAGATCGGATTCAATGCCCGCTACCTGCTCGACATTGCGGGACAACTCGACGGCGACAAGGCTGTGTTTTCGCTCGCAGATAGTGGCTCGCCGACGGTCATCCGCGACGTCGACGATGAGTCAGCGCTCTATGTGCTGATGCCGATGCGCGTCTAGAGCGTTTTCAATGAAAGTTGCAGACTTTCATGGTTCGAAAACGCGACAAAAAGGAACAGATGCCTATCTCATTCTGCCTCAGCGAGAAGAGGTCTAGGTAGGTCTTGAGCGGTACACCATCACAGGATCAGGACATGTCAGGTGCGCCGGAAAGTCATGGCATGACTTCCGGTGAGACCCCGCCTGTCTACCTGTCACGTCTGGTGGTCACCCATTTTCGCTCCTATGAGCGTGCAGCCCTAACGCTGGATGGACGTCCGGTGGTGCTGACGGGTCCCAACGGGGCCGGCAAAACCAATCTCCTTGAGGCGATCTCCCTCTTGTCGCCAGGCCGTGGCCTGCGCGGGGCGCCATTTACCGAGTTGGGCTATAGAGCCGCCGGCGAAACAGACGCCCGCCACGGGTGGGCCGTCGCCGCGACGCTCGCGAGCGATGGCGATGAGACCGTTATCGGTACCGGCCAGGACCCAAGCCGGGGCGAGGCACCCAGATCACGGACGGTCCGGATTGATGGTGAGACCCAGTCAAGTGCGGGGGTGTTGGGGGACTATGTGCGGGTCCTTTGGCTGACACCGGCGCAGGATCGTCTTTTTGTCGACGCCGCGACGGGTCGGCGCCGTTTTCTGGACCGCCTGGTCATGGGCTTCGACCCGAGCCATGGCACCCGTGCCAACGCGTTTGAAAAGGCGCTGAGAGAGCGCAATAGATTGCTCAGCGAAGATGTGCGGGACGCCATGTGGTACGCCGCCATTGAAGAGCAGATGGCGGAGTATGGCGTGGCGATGGCGGCAGCCCGGGTCGAAACCATCGCGCGGCTCAAAGGTGCCATTGAGGCGACGGCGGAAAGCGCCTTCCCGAAGGCTGTCCTGGCCCTCGAAGGCGAACTGGAGAGTGCCGTCGCCAACGGGACGGCGGCAACCGATGTGGAGGACACCTACCGCGCGCTGCTGGAGGAAACGCGGCCCCGCGACCGGGGTGCTGGGCGCACCCTTGATGGTCCCCATCGCAGCGACCTGCTGGTCCGCCACGCGCCCAAAGACATGGAAGCCAAGGCCTGCTCCACCGGCGAGCAGAAAGCGCTGCTCTTGGGTCTTATGCTCGCCAACACGCGCCTTCTCGCCCACACAACGGGAACATCGCCGCTCCTCTTGTTGGACGAAGTGGCCGCGCACCTGGACAGCGATCGCCGAGCCGCGCTCTTTGACGAGCTCTGCGAGATGGGCATTCAGGCCTGGATGACGGGCACCGATGCGAGCCTTTTTTCATCTCTGGGCGCCCGCGCCCAAGGGTTTGTGGTGCGCGAAAATCGAGCCGAATTAGCCCCCCTTTAAGGCCTTGAAAACGCTTAGCAATTTAAGCTCAAAACCGGCCCCAAAAAACTGAGCGGTTGCGTTGTAACCTCTTGATTTTCAACCTATATTTGGGGCTGCAAAGAATCACTTTAAAACGCAAAAGAAGCCCCGAAAAATGTCCCATTCGATGAACGACGCTGATCCGACAGATCTTCTGAAAAACATGGCGAACCCTCTCTTGGAGAGCGGTCTTTTCAAGTCCCGTACAATTCTCATCACCGGTGAAATCAATGACCGCGTGGCGCGGGCGACAAGCGAGCGTCTGCTGGCAATGGCGGGAGAGTCCGACGATCCGATCACCGTAGTTGTGTCCTCGCCCGGCGGCCATGTGGAATCCGGTGACATGATCCACGACATGATCAAGTTCATTAAGCCAACCGTCCGCGTGCTCGGCACCGGCTGGGTGGCGAGCGCCGGGGCGCTGATTTTTGTGTCGGCTGATAAAGAGCATCGCTTCTGCTTGCCGAACACACGCTTCTTGCTGCATGAACCACGCGGCGGCGTTGGCGGGTCTGCGTCGGAGATCGACATTCAGGCACGCGAAGTTTTGCGGATGCGCGAACGTCTCAATCACATCTTTGCGGCAGCGACCGGTCAGTCCTTCGAAAAGATCGTCGAAGACACCAACCGCGACTTCTGGATGAGTGCCGAAGAAGCGGTTGAATACGGTGTCGTTAGTAAAATCGTTACATCGGTTGATGAGCTCAGCTAAGGCCGGGCATGGGTAATCGGGCAGCGGCGCTTCGGCACGCGCCCGATCCCATCTGATCCCAGTCAGTTTCTGCAAGAGCGAACCCCAAGGAGAGAGCATGGCGGATGACGCCAATATGGGCGCCGACTATGGCGCAGACAGCATCAAGGTTCTGAAAGGCCTCGACGCTGTGCGCAAGCGCCCCGGCATGTACATCGGCGACACCGATGATGGCTCGGGCCTTCATCACATGGTCTACGAAGTCGTCGACAATGCGATTGACGAAGCGCTGGCCGGCCATTGCGACACGGTCGCGGTGACCCTCAATCCAGACGGCTCAGTCGCTGTCTCTGACAATGGGCGCGGCATCCCAACGGACATTCACGCGGAAGAAGGCATCTCCGCTGCCGAAGTCATCATGACCCAGCTCCACGCCGGCGGGAAGTTCGACCAGAACTCCTACAAGGTGTCCGGTGGTTTGCACGGTGTGGGCGTCTCTGTGGTGAACGCGCTTTCTGATTGGCTGGAGCTGCGCATCTGGCGGAATGGCGACGAACATGTCGTGCGGTTTGAAAATGGTGTCTCGGTTGCGCCGCTGGAAGTTGTGGGCGATGCAGGCAATAACAGCGGCACCCAGGTCACCTTCCATGCGTCTTCCGACATATTCACCTCCACGGAATATGATTACGCGACGCTGGAGCATCGCCTGCGCGAGCTTGCCTTCCTGAATTCAGGGGTCCGCATCACGCTCACCGATGCGCGCAATCCAGAACCCAAAACCATTGAGCTTCTGTACGACGGTGGCTTGAAGGCTTTTGTGAAGTTCCTGGACCGCACCAAAAATGCGCTCATCAATGACCCGATCACGCTCTCAGAAGAGCGCGATGGTGTCACAGTTGAACTGGCGCTCTGGTGGAACGACAGCTACCACGAGAATGTTCTGTGTTTCACAAACAACATTCCCCAGCGCGATGGCGGCACGCACCTGGCGGGGTTCCGCGGAGCGCTGACCCGCGTCATCAATGGCTATGCGACGTCGTCCGGCATCGCGAAGAAGGAAAAGGTGTCGCTCACCGGGGATGACGCCCGCGAAGGCCTCACCTGCGTCCTGTCGGTGAAAGTGCCTGACCCCAAATTCTCCAGCCAGACGAAAGACAAGCTTGTCTCCTCTGAAGTGCGCCCCATTGTGGAAAGCAGCGTGAACGAAACGCTCACCACCTGGTTTGAAGAGCATCCGGGGGAAGCCAAGGCGATTGTGAGCAAGGTAGTGGAAGCCGCTGCCGCCCGTGAGGCCGCCCGCAAAGCCCGGGAACTCACCCGCCGCAAAGGCGCGCTCGATATCTCAAGCCTGCCGGGCAAATTGGCGGACTGTCAGGAGAGAGATCCCGCAAAGTCCGAACTCTTTATCGTTGAGGGCGACAGTGCTGGCGGATCGGCCAAACAGGGCCGGGACCGGAAGAGCCAGGCCGTGCTGCCGCTGCGCGGTAAGATTTTGAATGTGGAGCGTGCCCGCTTCGACAAGATGCTGAGCTCGGACCAGATCGGCACGCTCATCACCGCCCTCGGCACAGGCATCGGCCGCGAAGATTTTGATATCGAAAAACTCCGCTACCACAAGATCATCATCATGACCGATGCGGACGTGGACGGCGCGCATATCAGAACCTTGCTGCTCACCTTCTTTTATCGGCAGATGCCGGAACTGATTGAACGCGGCCATCTCTATATTGCGCAACCCCCGCTCTACAAAGTGCGGAAGGGTCAATCTGAGACCTACCTGAAAGATGAGCCGAGCCTGCAGGACTATCTCGTGGCGACGGGTCTTGAGGACATGGTCTTCACGACCCACGACGGCGCGCAGCGCGCCGGCGACGATCTTCGTGACATAGTTGAAAAGGCGCGGGAAGCGGACGCGGTTCTGAATGGGCTCCCGAGTAAATATCCGAAGTTTGCCGTCGAGCAGGCAGCGATTGCCGGTGCCTTGAACCCGGAACTGCTTTCGGAAGCGGAAGCTGCCCGCGGCGCTGCAGACTATATCGCGCGGCGCCTCGATCTTCTGTCCGATGAGACGGAGCGTGGCTGGACCGGGCGTCCAACCCAGGATGGCGGCCTGCGCTTTGAACGCGAAGTCCGGGGTGTCTTGGAAGAGGTCACAATTGATGGTCCTCTGATCGCGAGCTCCGACGCTCGGCGTCTGGATGGCATGGCGGCCCACCTTCAGGAAATCTATGTGAAGGCAGGGACGCTGACGCGAAAAGATGTCTCCCACGAAATCCGCTCTCCTAGCCAATTGCTGAAAGCCATTTTTGACGCCGGCACCAAGGGCCTGGCGCTCAGCCGCTACAAGGGCCTCGGCGAAATGAACCCCGAACAGCTTTGGGAAACAACGCTGGACAGCGAAGTCCGCTCGCTCCTCCAGGTACGCATCCGCGAACTTGACCAGGCAGACGACCTGTTTGCCAAACTCATGGGCGACATTGTCGAGCCGCGCCGGGAGTTCATTCAGGACAACGCGCTCTCCGTCGTCAATCTGGACGTCTAACAAGGGAAGCAGGCCAGCGAACCTGAAGAACGCTGGCCTGATGAGTTTCGTCAGCCCTCCTGAAGCGACCTGTTGACCGCGTTTGTGACAGCCTTCAACGACGCCGTCACAGTATTCGCATCAATGCAGGCGCCATGCCCGGTACCCGCGGGCCCTTCGACTTCCACAAACGCCGCCGCTTCCGCGCCTGAGCCGGTTGCAACTGCGTGTTCGTGAAACGCCTGGACAGAGGCGGTGATGTCGGCGTCGGACTCAAGTCCTGCGAGATAGGCGTCAATCGGACCGGTCCCGGTTCCCTTGATCACCTTCTTGTCGCCGTTCACCGTGACGTCTGCCTCGATGCGGCAGGTGGTGGCGCCCGATGTTACCTTGCACGTATGAAAGGTCACAGGGCCGGGCGTGTTGACATAGGTGTCCTGGAACACGGACCAGATTGTCGCCGCATCAACTTCCTTGCCCGTCGAGTCGCCGAGCTCCTGAATGACATTGGAGAAGTCGACCTGCATCGGGCGCGGCAGATCGAGGCCGTGGCGTTCTGCCAGGATGTGCGCAACGCCGCCCTTGCCCGACTGGGAGTTGATCCGGACTACTGCTTCGTAAGACCGACCCACATCTTTCGGATCGATGGGCAGATAAGGTACTTCCCACAAATCGTCATTGCGTTGTTTGAGCGCAGCGAAGCCCTTTTTGATGGCGTCCTGGTGCGAGCCCGAAAACGCGGTATAGACCAACTCGCCCACATAAGGATGCCGGGCCGGGATTGGCAGCTTGGTGCAATCTTCGGCGACTTTTGCCACCGCATCAATGTCGGAAAAATCAAGTTCCGGATCGACGCCCTGGCTCATCATGTTGAGCGCGAGCGTCACCACGCACACATTGCCCGTGCGCTCCCCATTGCCGAACAGCGTACCTTCAACACGGTCAGCACCAGCCATGACGCCGAGTTCGCTGGCGGCCACGCCAGTACCCCGGTCATTGTGGGTGTGCAACGACAAGATCACGCTCTCCCGGTTTTTGAGTGTGCGGGCAAACCACTCAATCTGGTCCGCGTAAATATTGGGTGTCGCCATTTCCACCGTGGCCGGCAGGTTCACGATCATTTTCTTGCTTGGCGTCGGCTCCCAGACATCCATCACCGCTTCACAAACCTCAACGGCGAAATCCATCTCAGTGCCGGTGAAGCTTTCGGGCGAGTACTGAAACACCCAATCGGTTTCCGGCGCTTGTTCCGCCAATGACCGAACAAGTTCCGCACCGTCCGTTGCGATCTTCGTGATGCCGGCTTTGTCCAGTCCAAAGACCACCCGCCGTTGCAGTTCGGAGGTTGAGTTATAGAGATGCACAATCGCACGGCGTGCGCCCTTCAATGACTTGAAGGTCTCTTCAATCAACTCGGGACGCGCCTGGGTCAGAACCTGAACTGTGACGTCGTCGGGAATGCGCCCTTCATCAATGAGCGCCCGGACAAAATCAAAGTCGGTCTGTGACGCGGCGGGAAACCCCACCTCGATTTCTTTGAACCCGATGTCGCAGAGCGTTTGAAACATACGCTTCTTTTCGTCGACACTCATCGGATCAATAAGCGCCTGGTTGCCGTCTCTGAGATCCACTGAACACCAGACGGGTGCCTGCTCGATGATGACATCGGGCCAGGTCCGGTCTGGGAGTTTGATCGTCTGGTAGGGACGGTATCGCTGAAACGGCATAGGCGACGGTTTGTTGTTTGGATTGGTCATGGAAAGTCTCCGGTTCTAATGCTCTGAATTGTTGGATTTTTAGAAAACGGAGCTTCTAAGTCGGTCCATATGGCGCACCCGTGCAAAAAGACGGCGGCGTGTCGTCGTAGGTCTGGTCATGATGTTGGATTTCTAAGGTGACGAAAGGGAAGAACAGCGACCGCAAGCGGTCATCCACCGGCGCGCTTAAGCGGCCGGGGTGGTAAGTCGTAGAAGAGCTGTCTTGTTCGTCATCATGGGCGAGAACGTAGTGACAAGGGGGTGTGTCGTCAAGCCCCTGAAAAACAAGTGAAAATCAAAACCCGGCGCCACGCCATTTTGTGGCCGTACTTCCCCCTCAAAAACCCGCGCGCGTGACTTGGACGCGACGGCGGTTCTTCACCGCTCGTTAACCATCGCTTCATAGATTGTTAACGCATGACAGAACAGGACCCCGAGAGTCCCTATGATGGGATTGCGGGCCGATCAGGGATTGAGACGGACGGCATATGAGCGAGCGACGAAAGAGCGGACGCAGAAGCGGCGCGGGCGGGTCCCGTAACCGCGAACTTGTGTCGCGTCGGCTTCCTTTTGTCGGCACCCTGCGCCTTGAACTGGAACGACCGAAGAAGAAGCCTCGAAAAGCCGGATCCAAGTCCCGGTCGAAATCGAGCTCCCGTGAAGACAGGAGCTTAAGCGCGCGGGTAGCCTATTGGTCCACCGTTGTGGGTCTTTGGGGTCTCGTCGCCTTGGGCGGCACTGTTCTCTATTACGCCTTGACCCTGCCAAGTACCGACAATCTTTGGGACATTGATGGGACGCCGAGCGTCACCATCGCCGCAACCGACGGCACACCGATCGTGACCCGCGGTGGACGCCACGGTGCTGCGGTTCGATTGGGGGATTTGCCGCCTTACCTCGTGGACGCGGTGATCGCGACGGAAGACAAACGGTTTTATTCCCACCTAGGCATTGATCCGATTGGTTTGGCGCGGGCGATGGTCGCCAATCTGAAGGCTGGCGCCGTAGTGCAGGGCGGATCAACGATTACGCAGCAGCTTGCCAAGAATATTTTTCTTACCCCTGAGCGAACCCTCGATCGCAAATTACAGGAAGCTCTGCTGGCACTTTGGCTGGAAGCGCAGTTCACCAAAGACGAAATTCTCACCCTCTACCTGAACCGGGTCTATCTCGGCGGTGGGGCCTACGGCATTGAGGCGGCGTCGCAGCGATATTTCGGGAAGTCGGCACGAGACGTCACCCTGCCGGAAGCGGCAATGTTGGCGGGTCTCTTGAAAGCCCCCTCGCGCTACGCACCGACCAATGACCTTGAAAGAGCGCAAGAAAGAGCGGCAACGGTGCTTGCGGTCATGGTGCGCGATGGGCGTATTGAATATTCAGATGGTCAATGGGCCTTTGACAATCCGGCAGTGCTGCGCGGTGCCGCCCGGTCCCAGTCCGCCAACTATTTTGCCGATTGGATCGTCGATCAGGTGCCGGGCTATGCAGGACGACCAAATTCGAGCCTTGTCGTGCGCGCCACTTTGGATACGGACCTTCAGCGAGCGGCCGAGCGGGTCATCGATGCCGCTTTGGCGCGGAACGAGCGCGCCCTTGGCGTAACACAAGCAGCTCTGGTCGCGATGACGCCGGACGGCGCCGTGCGGGCCATGGTGGGCGGACGGTCTTATCGTCAAAGCCAGTTCAACCGCGCCGTCTACGCGGCACGTCAACCTGGATCCGCGTTTAAGCCCATCGTCTTTATGACAGCGCTCGAGCGTGGCCTCACCCCTGACACTCTGCGCGTCGACGCCCCGGTTCTCGTCGATGGCTGGTCGCCTCGCAACTATTCCGAGACCCATGATGGCGTTATGACCCTGACCCATGCCCTGTCCAAATCGGTGAACACGGTCGCCGTTCAGATCTCCGAAGAAGTGGGCCGTGACAATGTCATCCGCACGGCTCGCAGACTGGGTATTCGAAGTGACATGGCGCCGCATGCCTCCCTCGCATTGGGCACGTTTGAAGTTACCCTGTTGGAGCTCACGTCCGCCTATGCGGCCTTCGCGAACGGCGGGGCCAGCGTCATCCCCCATGGCATCGATAGCATTGAAACCCTTTCCGGCAATCGGTTGTATCAGCGCCGGGGAGCCGGACTTGGGCCCATCATGTCGCAACAGACACTTGGCATGATGAACCATATGTTGGGCGAGACCGTTCGCACCGGCACCGGTCGGCGTGCGGCTCTCATTGGTCGCCCAAGTGGTGGGAAGACCGGCACCAGCCAGGATTTCAGGGATGCCTGGTTTGTGGGATATACCGCCGATCTCGTCGTCGGCGTCTGGGTCGGCAATGATGACGGCACCCCGATGAAAGAGGTCACCGGGGGCGGCGTTCCCGCGAGCATCTGGCGCGACTTTATGGAAACCACCCAGAGCGGGGTGCAGGTGACGGCTTTGCCGGGGACCTACACACCTGTTACGGCAGCGACCGGCTCCATCGGGACATGGCCATTTGAGGACGAACCGGAGGAGGAGCGCGGCTTCTTCGAACGTCTCTTTGGACGATCAGATGAGGCCGAGGCGGGTGAAGAGAGGCGCCCGAACATACGGCCCGGGCGCCCAGGCTGGCGCTAAGCACGCCCATCAATTTTAGTTTTTGTTGCCGTTGCCTGAGTCGCTTCGATCACCGGGCAGGTCTTGGTCCTCTGGAACATCATCTGTGTCCTCTTCGACGATTGTGGGTTCATCGGGTTCTGTTGTTGTTACATTGTCGCCGAGAAAGGACGCTGTAACTGCGAAGGACCCTTCCGCCGTCTCATCAAAGCCACGGACAAAGAGATAGTAGGTGGCGCCTTGTTGAAGGTAGCGTTCAAAGCGGGGATTGAGGCCGTCATCATCATCGGACGTAAATGCCGCAGTCATGCTCGTGATGTCGGTGCCAGCAGATGGGGCGTCAGCGCCTGGCAGGACAGGCAGAAGGTGCGCGACCGTATCGAGGCTCTCATCTGCCGCGCGAACGGAAATCACATGGCGACCCGATTCAGCCGGGCTGAACTGATACCAGGATCCGTCTGCGTCGAGGTTGCTCGTCGCCGCATTGTCGAGTTCAAGCGCCGCAATCTCCCCGTCCGGGAAACCGCCGGGGCCGTCGGTTGATACAGTGCCCGCAACAAAACCGTCGGGCGCCGGCAAAACCCGCAATACACCTGGGCCGCCTGTCTCGCCATAACTCGTGAGCTCAACCCGCCAGGTCAGGGCACCCTCCGTCACCGTGACCGGCACGACAGCGTCGAGGCCATCCGTATCATCATTCGTGACCGTGGCCGTGTCGCTATTGGCAGCATAGAGGGCGAGCACCGGATCTGACGTCCCGTCCAGGCCACGCAGTTCAACCCGGTACGTACCAGTTTCTTCAAATGTGAGGGTTGCTGAAGTTGCGGCGGTACCGATGGTGACCATTTCTTTCGCGCCGCTTGCCGGAACCGCGAGAGAGAATGCGCCGCCCGCCGCGTCTGTGTCAGAACCGGTATCAAGGACCTCCTCAGCGCCGATCACGAGTATCAGCGCACCCAAGGCCCCCACAAAACTTGCGGCAACCATGCCGCCGCTGAACCCGGCACCTGAGGTTGGGTTTGTTCTATCGCTCGCCATTGCACTCTCCCAGTTTCCGTCTGTACCCACCCTATTGCTGACCGCCAAGTGTGGCGAGACAAAGGCGTACGGACAGCCTTAATCGACTGAAAGGGGAGAGATGCCATATTTATGGAGTGCGGGACCCTCTGTCTCCAGCCACCTCACCGCTTGCGGGTAGGCGGGCACAAGCGTTTCAACCACCTGCCAAAATTGCGGCCCATGGTTCATGTGACGTAAGTGGGCAACTTCGTGGGCGGCCACATAATCGAGGACGTCCATTGGCGCAAAGATGAGGCGCCAGGAAAAAGACAAAGCGCGGGTCGACGAGCAAGAGCCCCACCGGCTGGTCTGATCGCGGACAGTCACGCGGCTGGGCCGCACGTTGAGTTTTGCGGCATGTGCAAGCACACATTTGTTTAGATCACTCTTGGCCTGATGCTTCAGCCAGTCGGTAACACGACGCGGCAAAAATGAAATGTCGCCGCCGACGCGGAGCTCCGCCACCTCGCCGGCTTGAGGCGCGATTTGTTGGACGGCGCAACGTTGGTTTTCAACGTGGCAGATGCGATGCGGAATTCCTCTGACAGGCACAAATGCACCGTCACAAAACGGTTCAGCACGCGCGACATGTTTGCGTTGTTCAATCAACCAATCGGAATGGCTATGGGCAAAAGAGATTGCCGCTTTGACGTTTCGCTTGTTGGGTGTCGTGACATGAACCGCGCCCGTCGTCATATCAACCCGCACGATGAGTCGCCGCGCACGTGGATTGTGTCGAACAACCAGGGGTACCGTTTCGCCGCCTAGTGACAGCGTATCCATGTGCAAGGCACGGGACGTATTTTTCATGAGGGCACTGTACTCTAACGAATCACGCGAAGCGTTTCAGCCTACAATGCACACCAGAAAGCGGGTAAGCTCATCGGATGTCAAGCATACCAAGGTTTCATCTCGCATTTTCTGTCGACAATATCGACGCCGCCCGGACCTTCTATGAAGGCGTGCTTGGCTGCGGCATCGGTCGCAGCGACATCCGCTGGATCGACTTCGACTTGTTTGGTCATCAAATCGTTGCGCACTTAGACGAACACAAAACCACGCGCGATGTGAGTAACCCCGTCGACGGGGATGATGTCCCGGTGCCACATTTTGGACTCATCTTGAGTTGGGAAGATTGGACAGCGTTGGCGAAGAAGCTGAAAGAGGCTGACACCAAATTCGTCATTGAACCGCATACGCGCTTCGAGGGATTGCCGGGGGAACAAGCGACCATGTTCTTTTGTGACCCATCAGGCAATGCACTTGAATTCAAAGCATTCCGCAACGAGTCTCAGATTTTCGCGACGGACTGACAATAGAAGCACCTGCAAGCGTCAACGCTTAGCTATTGCTTAAAGCGTTGCGGATGGTCTCGGCCATTTTTTCAGGCTTCGTGCCTGGACCGAAGTGCGTAATAAAGCCACCGTCTTTGCCCATCAGATAGACGATGGATGAGTGATCCATTGTATAGGCGGCGTTCGAGCTAGGGTCTGTCACGCGCTCATAATAGACACGGTATGCTTTGGCGGCACCCGCGATCTGTTCGGGTGTTCCCGTGAGCCCGGTCATCCTGGGATGAAAATTGCTGACATATTGAGCCATTGCCTCAACCGTGTCGCGCTCAGGGTCGATCGATATCAAGATCGGGCGAACCTCCTCTGCGTCGTCGCCGACCAGGTCGAGGGCTGCACTCATGATCTGCAGCTCCGTTGGGCAAACATCCGGGCAGTAGGTGAAGCCGAAATAGATCAGCATGAGCTCACCTTTGAAGGTCTCGTTTGTCACCGTCGTGCCGTCGTGCTTCACGAGCTCAAATGGCCCACCAACGAGGGCGGCGCCGCTGGAGCGTTGTGGATAGTCGCTGGGGCTAGTGGGCAGCGTCACATACAAGGCAGCGCCGGTCGCAAGTGCAAGACCGGCGATGGCAACAAAAAAGACGGTTAATCTGGACATGTCAGCTCCAATAAGAGGCATTCATACTGCATTCAGATGAATGACTGCATTCTCCACAAATTGGTTCTGGAGGAAACGCAACTTTGCCTTGGACCGGGCACAAGCTGCGAGTACGATCCGGTCGGAATGTGCCTTGTCCAACAAGAACCGACAATGCGGATTCTCGTCGCAGGGTACAAAGCGTAAGTTTGGCTAGGGACATGACAATCGTTCGACATCGGAGCGCAGGGAGAAACTTCGCCCCCACATCCGCTCTATTCTGCAGTCTTCTGGCGGTTCTGCTCGTGTTTGGAGCGTCCAGCCGTGCCGGGGCAAGCGGCATCCAACAGCCCAGCGTTGTTGCGCCAGATACGCCCTTCATCGAAGCGGTGCGCGATGGAGACCTGGACGGGTTGAAGGCGGCTATGGTGCGCGGTCAGTCTCTTGATGCGCGGGACAAATTGGGCTCGCCGGCGCTTTTTGTCGCCCTTCAATTCGGTCAGTATGAAGCGTTTGACTTCCTGCTTGAAAATGGCGCTCGAATTCGGGCGAAGGATCGCGCTGGGGATACACTTCTCACTCTTCTGGCGAACACGAAACTTGTGCATTTGAGTGCAGCTCTCCTGCAGGCCGGCGCAGATCCAGACCGGCTCGGTGCCAACCGGGAGCCGGCCATCATCATTGCGACGCGGGCGGGTCAGGCTGACATGGTCAGGCTTCTGTTGGATTGGGATGCGGATTATGAAGCGACCGACCTCACAGGCCGGACCGCCCTTGGCATTGCTGAGCAGCGTCGCGATCGGGTTATTGCAGATATGCTGCGCGATGCAGGTGCCTATTAGGAAGCGCGGTCTTCAGAAATTAGATGTTACGGCGGGGATGCCCTTTTATACCGGGCAAACGCGCCCTATCTTCTAGTCTATGAGCAAGACGAAGACGGCGCCGGAAAGATCAACAACTGTGGACAGCAAGCGGCCCTGGCATCATTTGCCGGACGGCAAATTTCGCAATCCAAAGGGCAGCCCCAAGAAAACAGTGCCGCTACGCATAGCGCTGCCCTATTTCGCAGAGATGTTTGGGCGAAGCTTCAATAAGATCGAGGTGCCAACATCTCATGTCCTGCCGCGCGATCAGGCGACGCAGGAGCTGCAAAACCATCTGGATCAATCCGGTGACTTCATCACCTGGCTGGGACACGCGTCGTTTCTGTGCCGCATTGCCGGAAAGACCGTCCTGACCGACCCCTATCTTACCTCATATGCAGGTCCGGCCGGTTTCGGCCCCCGCCGATACGTAAAAAGTGGCATTGCGATCCGCGATCTACCACCTATCGATATCCTGGCTGTGTCGCACAATCACTATGACCATCTGGATGAACGGGCGTTGGCGCGCCTGCCGAACAAGGGTCAGACGACGGCCCTGGTGCCCCTTAACCTGGGCGACTTTTTTCGCAAACGGGGTTTTGCCCACGTGGTCGAAATGGACTGGTATGACGAGCTGGTGGTGAATGACTTAAAGGTCACGGCACTGCCCGTGGTCCACTGGTCGAGACGTGTCGGCTTCGATCACAACACATCGCTATGGGCAGGATTTGCGTTCAAAGGACCGGACCACCACCTCTTTTTTGGCGGCGATTCTGGCTACGGACCCGTGTTCAAAGACACGGGCGAACGCTACGGTCCCTTCGACACGGCTCTGCTTGGCATCGGTGCCTACGCGCCACGGGAGATGATGAAAGCGTCCCATGCAACCCCGGAAGAGGCTGTTCAGATGGGGCAAGACTTGCGGGCTCAGACACTTGTGGGCATGCACTGGGGCACTGTTGTCCTCACCCAAGAACCTCCCTTTGAACCGCCGGAACGCTTTATTGCAGCGGGGAAAGCTGCCGGCTTGGCGGACGAGGCTGTTTGGGTCATGAAGATCGGCGAGAGTCGACCACTGAACGCGCGCTGGCCGTCCAACGCGTGATCGGTTATTTCCTTAGGGCGCACCATTGCTCTAAGTGAGAGACCCATGGCCCAAACAAACAGGCGTTCCTCTTTCATCTCCAATCAGGCCGGGATCCGCCTGCAGACGATTATGTTGCTCAGGTGGCTGGCAGTGGCTGGCCAGTTGGCAGCGGTCCTATTCGTCTATTTTGTGCTTCAGTTTCCGCTGCCCTTGGGCTTCTGTTTGGCGGCCATCGCGGCGTCTGCGTGGCTGAATGTTTTTCTAGCGCTGAGATACAGGACGCCGGTGCGCCTGCCAGACAATCAGGCGGCCGCCTATCTCGCCTATGACCTTCTGCAACTTGCGGCACTGCTCTATCTGACCGGTGGCTTGGGTAATCCCTTTACGTTGCTCTTCATGGTACCGGTCACGATTTCAGCGACCACGCTCTCGCCAAAATCAACCGGGCTGCTTTTGTCGCTTGCATTCGTCTGCGTCACCGTACTGAGCGTCTATCACCTGCCGCTTCCCTGGACACCCGACGCCCCTCTCGTCTTGCCGGGCATGTACCAGGCAGGCATCTGGGCGGGCCTGCTTTTGGGGCTCGGTTTTGTTGCTGTCTATGCCTATCGCATTGCCGATGAAGCGCGACGCATGTCCAATGCGCTGGAGGCAACGGAACTCGTGCTTGCCAGAGAACAAAGACTGTCGGCACTTGATGGATTGGCGGCAGCCGCCGCCCACGAGCTCGGCACGCCGCTTGGCACCATTGCCTTGGTCGCTCGGGAACTTCAGCGAGACAAGCCCACTGGCGACCAGCTCGATGAAGATCTCAATCTTCTTCGGTCGCAGGCAGAACGGTGTAAGGAAATTCTGTCGCGGCTGACCCATCAGCCCGATGCGAGGGATGCGCTATACGCTCGCATTGAGATCGACGCGCTCCTGAGTGAGATTGTCGCGCCGCACAGGGACATGGATGTGTCCTTCGACCTTGCAACGCAAGGCGAGGGCGCGCCCGCCCCTTCGCTCGTCAGGCGCCCGGAAATTCTTTATGGGCTCGGGAATTTTGTCGAGAACGCGTCTGATTTTGCGCGCCGAACCGTGACAATCACCGGTGACTATGACGTAGACATGGTTTGCATCACCATCATCGACGACGGCCCTGGATTCCCTGTCGACATGGTGGACAGGCTTGGCGAGCCGTTTGTCACCACGAGGCCTCGGGGAACGCCCAGATCGATCAGAGATGGCTCCCATGAGGGAATGGGCCTCGGCTTTTTCATCGGCAAAACCCTCCTGGAACGGAGCGGGGCCACAGTGTCCTTCGGGAACCGGACAGATGGTCGCACCGGCGCTGTGGTTATTGTGGAATGGCCCAGAGACACGATAGAAGCGCCACCAATAGGAGGCGCGCAGGATCAAATAAGCGATCATGAGTTGGCGTAAGGCGCGGAACGTCGTAAAATTTGGCCACCATCAGCGGCGCGGGCTTGCCGCTTGTCCTCGTGGTCGGCAGGAGCAACATGACAGACGAAGCGAACGACGCAAACGAAGCGACAAAAGAGGAACGCAGCCTCCTTCTTGTGGACGATGATGCGCCGTTCCTGGGTCGCCTCGCCAGGGCGATGGAAAGCCGAGGCTTTGCAGTGTCTCAGGCGGGCACAGTGAAAGAGGGCGTTCGCCTGGCGCAGGAAGTCAAACCAGATTTTGCGGTAGTCGATCTGCGTTTGGATGACGGCAGTGGTCTTGAGGTCGTTTCCGCTCTGCACACGGTAAAAGAAGATGCGCGCGTCATTGTGCTGACAGGGTACGGCAATATCGCGACCGCGGTTGAAGCCGTTAAGCTCGGCGCCGTGGACTATCTGTCAAAACCGGCGGACGCCGATGATGTTGAAGCCGCGCTTTTGGCACAGCCGGGCGAAAAAGCGCCGCCGCCGGAAAACCCCATGTCCGCAGACCGCGTGCGCTGGGAACATATTCAGCGTGTCTATGAGCTGTGTAACCGCAATGTGTCGGAAACGGCGCGCCGGTTGAACATGCACCGCCGGACGCTGCAGCGCATCCTGGCGAAACGCGCGCCGCGGTAAAGCACTTAATCCGTTTCCTCATTCCCAATGAGTGCGCTGACGCCTGGGTCAAGAGCCTGGTGCACGCGGGCGGCAGCAGCCCGCGCGAACAAGAGCGTAACGGCCTTTCGCCGCGCGGCGGCCAGCGCATCTCGCGCAGGCTCCCTTAGGACCTCGGCGCCGAACTTGTCAGCGACAATGATGCCGACCGCGTCGTCTTCCGGGAGGACATCCAGCGGAAAGTCCGGCGGCACCGCGAAGAAAAACAGATCGCAATAGTCAAGATACTCGTGCCACTTCTGATCGACTCGGAAGTCGGCAAGCGAGGACTTGATCTCAACGATGATCACGTCGCCTTTTTTACTGAGCGATGCAACGTCGACGCGTCGTCCCGTCTTGAGGCCGAGTTCTGTAATGGGCGTGTGGCCCATGTGAATGAGCAGGCGGCAGACACCACGCTGCACGGCGGCCGCAACGGGAGACTGACGACCGTCGGACGTGACATGAGAAAGAGCATCATCGTCCGTCATGAGCGCTCGACCTCAAGGCCTGCTTTGTCGGCGCAATGGCGCACCATGCCGCGAAGGCGCATCCCCTTGCGAGGATCATTGGCGGCGACGCCCGGCTGCACAGTGCCACCATGGTAGAGAGTGGCGAGCGCGTTCATTGTTGCCGCGAGATAATAAATGTCGAGATCAATCGGTTCGCCGCTGGCTGCCTGGTAGCCCATAAAAATCGCGTCTCGAATCTCCGGCCGCTCTTCAAAGTGCCGAAATTCGGCGTGTGCGGGGCCTCTGCCACACTCGGCGAAATCAACCAGGCCAAACCCACCGTCATCCGTCACCAGAATGTTGCTGAGATTCACATCGCCATGCAGAAACACAGCTGAAGTAGGCGCCAACGAAGTCCAGCGCTGTTTGAGCCTGTCGCAAAGCTCTTTGTCGGCAGGCTTTGGAAGCGCGGCGCGAAGCTGATCGAGGGCACGGACGATGGGGTCCTGGGAGGGAAGGTCCGTTCCTTCTGCGAGCGTGGCGACATCTGCATGAAAGTCAGCCAGTGCAGCGCCAAGCGTCTCCCCCAGTCGTTGGCGCGCATCAGGCGTTGGCGGGACGACGTCACCAAGGCGTCGGCCTTCCAATTTGGACAAGCGCAGCCAACCTTCGAGCGGTGCGACAAACGGATTGGCCGGCAGATCGATATCGCCATGGCCCATCAGTTCGGGAATGTTGAAGCCACCGCGTTGTTGCCCACCAACGGTCTTTAGCGCAGCAACCTCACGATGGATGAGAGCTGCCGCAGACCCGAGCCCGCCGCGTTTTCGCACAAGTTTGAGAACAGACCCATCGCCGAGGTCGTAGACAATGCCCCAAAGGCCCTGCCCAAGTTCCTGCCAGGGCGGTGCAGGCACCGCGACGCCTTGAGCGGTCAGCGCGGCGTGGACAAGGTTTTCAATGCTGGCGAGTGTCATGAGCGCGATGCTAGTGCATGTTTCCGAAAAGTGCGTGCGGTTTTCGGAAAAAAACATGCACAAAAAAGAACGGCTAGAGCATTTTCAAATAAAGTTGTCGCACTTTTGTGGTTCGGAAATGCTGCCCCCACCGGGTACATGTTTCCGAAAAGTGCGTGCGGTTTTCGGAAAAACCCCGCACAAAAAAGAAAGGGCGGCTTGGAGGAAGCCGCCCTTTGCGTTGCAGAGTAAGAGGGGGTGCGAAACTGAGTTTCGCGAGGGGGGATTTACTCTGCAGCGGTGAGGCCCGAAAGGGCATCTTCATTGGTCGAGAAATTGATGGTCTTGAGATATTTGATACCGTCCTCTGCGATATCGTCTCCAACCATGCGATCGCCTTCTTTTTTCAGTTCGTCCATGTCCACATAGGTTGCATAGAAGTCCTTGGTGCGATCCGTGATGATCCCCGCTTTGAGCAGTGTCTTGATGAGCACGCGGAAAATATTCGTACCCTCTTTCATCTGTTCTTTGCGGTCTTCATCCGTGAAGGCTTCCAGCATCTCAGCTTGCACCGTTTCCCAATCAAGACCGAACTGCGGATAGATCACTTTCTTCTGCTCTGGGTTCACCAGATTGAACAGAAGCGTCTGGAAGCAGTGAGCTGCCCAGTCTTCGATGATGTGCTGCTCTTCTTCCGACAGACTTGGAATGGTGCGGTCTGCCCAGATCTTCCCGAACTTGTGGTGGAAGGCTTCATCGGTCATGACGAGCTGCGTGAGTTTGACCAGCAGCGGGTCATTCGACCCTGTGTAAAGCGTCGCGAAGGCGCCCATGGCAAGACCTTCAACCAGCATCTGCATGCCGACAATCTTCTTATAGACCTCCGGCGCGTTAACAATGTCCGTGAGCAGCGTGCCCAGCGTCTCACCGACCGGCAATGGCTTGCCGAAACGCGTTTCCACATATTTTGCGAAAGCGGTGACGTGGCGCGCTTCCTCGCGAGTCTGGTTCGCAGCATATTCCTGCGCGCCAGGGTCAAGAAGAATGTGGCAAAGGCTTGCCGACAGGTTCAAGGCACCTTGTTCACCATGAAGGATCGCGGAAAGGCTCCACCGAGCGGTTTCGTTGGCGAAGCGGACTTTGTCTTTTTCTGACAGTGCCTGGAAGCAGGGAAGGCGAAACTCAGGGATCATTTCTTCCGGCATGATCATCTGGGTTTCCGTGTCGAACGGTTCAGTGAAGTCGATGTATTTCGCATCCAGCGGGTCCCAGAAATGGTCATGGGTCGCGGAGATGATCTTGTCGAAAGCGCTGGAGCGGTTGCCGTAACGGTCAACATCCATCATCGCGGGGAAATCGTCGGGAGCACAGGCGTTATAGGCCTCGTCCTTTGTAATCTGCCGAATCTCGGTCATTCATTCCTCCAAAAAGGCGCATTGCAAAGTGAAACAATCGTTTCCGCGCCTGAGGCCCTAGTAAAAGAGCCAAAAACTGGTCTTGTACCGAAAGATAGGACCGGGGCTCGTGTCTATCAAGAGGAAAATGACACCCCCGTCACCTTTGCTGAATAAGGTATGAAAGAGACTGCGCAGTGATGGCGTTTTCGTTTGAGGTTCCGAGGTGGGTTTGAGACGACCCTGTGCCCCCGAGGGGTATTCATTAACTTAAGAAGGCCTCGTTAATCTCTTCCGGTCAAATCCCTGAATAGACATGCGTTTCCCGTTACATTGAAAAGAAATCTGTGCTATCGGAGAAGGGTTGCACGCAAAACAAACAGGCTGATGTCCTGAGGGTGGAGCGGTCCGCGACAAGGGGTGCTGGATGCTGACCTTCTAAGTCTCCAGCCAGATAGAAGACTAAGAATGTGATCGGCAATTCAATGTCGACGACCCGCAATGAGCGGGACTTGGGAGGGGGTAGGCCATAAGACATGCCACTGGCGTGTTTTGTGGGGGTCAAACAAAAGAACAGGACAAAAGTCTGTCTTCAAGTTCTGACCAACAAGATTCTGGTTGAGCGCCAAAGGGGCCTCACCGATTTGTTAGGATCTTCCCCCTAGATAGTTTTGCGCAGAGGCGCCGTGCTTTTCCGACAATGGATAAAGGGCGGATGTCATTTGCGTTTAGTGTTTACGGTCGCCGAGGGGCGGCCAGGGAGACGGGAAAAGGTCTATGGTAAAGTTACTCGAAGCCCTAGTTTTCAGAACGCGTGTCATCATTCTAGCAGGGCTCGCGGCCTTCACGCTTTATGCGGGGTACTACGCGACGCAGCTGAAGATGGATGCTGGGTTCGATAAGCAGCTGCCATCCGGGCACGAATATATTCAGACCTTCCAGGAGTATCGTGAGAAGCTCTTCGGTTCTAACCGTGTGATCATTGTGCTGGAAGCCAATGAAGGCACAATCTGGAACAAGGAGTTTTTCCAAGAATACAAAGATATCACCGACGATATCTTCTTCCTTCCAGGTGTTGCCCGTCACACCGTGACGTCCTTGTGGACCCCAAACACCCGTTATCTTGAGATTACCGAAGAAGGTATTCGCGCTGATGACGTGATCCCGGGCACGGTGACATCGGAAACGATGAACGACGCGGCCCTTGCACAGATTGAAAACAATGTGATCCGCGGTGGTTTCGTTGGACGACTTGTGGCGGAAGATTTCCGCGCTGCAATGATCACGGCGGAGCTTCTGGAATACAATCCAAAGACCCAGGAGCGGCTGGACTATTTCGATCTGGCGGCAAAACTGGAATCCGAAATTCGCGGCAAATATGAAACCGAAGGCGGCGACTACACGGTCCGCATCATCGGTTTCGCGAAGCTGATTGGTGACATTGCCGATGGCGCCGGCTCGGTTGTTCAGTTCTTCTTTGTCGCGTTTTTGCTGACGACCCTGTCGGTCTATCTCTACGCACGATCCATTATTCTGACCTTCCTGCCACTTTTCTGTTCGCTGGTATCGGTGGTTTGGCAATTCGGCGTGCTGGCCTTCTTGGGCTACGGCCTCGACCCGCTAGCGATCCTGGTGCCGTTCCTGGTTTTCGCCATCGGGGTGAGCCACGGGGTGCAACAGATCAATCTAATTACCGCAGAGATTTCGAACGGGGCGACGTCTGAGGAAGCGGCCCGGACGAGTTTCTCTGGTCTTCTGATCCCGGGCACCATGGCTCTGGTGACCGACCTTGTCGGCTTCGGTACGCTGATCCTGATCCCGATCCAGATGATCCAGGAACTGGCGATCACCGCGTCCATTGGTGTGGCACTGAAGATCGTAACCAACCTGATCATGCTGCCGATCATGGCGTCGTACTTCACCTTCGATGAAGGCTTTGCCGATCGCGTGGCACGCGCTCGTGAAACGCGTCTGAAAGTCATGCGCGTTCTGGGCAATATCGCGAACCCGAAGACGGCTGTTGTGACCTTGATTGTCTCAACGGGCTTCTTCATCGCCGCCGTTGTTGAAAGCCAGGACCGTCACGTTGGCGCGCTGCATCCTGGGTCTCCTGAGCTGCATCCGGATGCACGATACAATGTCGACAGTACGACGATCGCAGAAAAGTTCTCTCTCGGGTTGAACCTGCTGACCGTCGTGACCGAGACGCCGACGGAAGCCTGTATCAAATACGACCAGATGCGCTATCTGAACCGCTTTACCTGGCATATGGAAAATGTCGAAGGCGTGTCACTGGCGCTCTCTCTTCCTTACGCAGTGAAGAACTCGTCTGCGGGATGGAACGAGGGGAACCTCAAATGGCGGGCACTTCCGCGTAACCAGTTTGCCCTCGTGCAGGCTGTGGGGCCGGTGCCTCCGTCAACGGGTCTTCTAAACCAGAACTGTTCGGTCATGTCTCTTCTGATCTTCCTGGAAGATGCGAAGGCGACGACGATTGAACGCGCAGTGGAAGAAGTGGTCACCTGGCGCGACGCAAATCTGCGTGACGATGTGAAGATCCGTCTTGCTTCCGGCAATATGGGTGTTCAGGCCGCTGTGAACCAGGAGATTGAAACCTCCGAGCTTCCGATGATGCTCTGGGTTTACGTGGCTATCGTTCTCCTTGTGGTCCTCACATATCGTGACTGGCGTGCGACGATCGCGTGTACCATCCCGCTCACCTTCGCCACCTTCTTCGGCTATTGGTTCATGGAACTGCTCGAAATCGGGCTGACTGTGGCGACGCTGCCGGTGATGGTGCTGGCCGTGGGTCTGGGTGTGGACTATGCGTTCTACATCTACAACCGCGTGCAGTTCCACCTTGCGGAAGGCTTGAACATTACGGACAGCTACAAGCAGACACTCTTTGAGACCGGCATGGCGGTTGTGTTTACAGCCATCACCATGGCGGTTGGTGTGTCGACGTGGACCTTCTCCGCCCTGAAATTCCAGGCGGACATGGGTCTTCTGCTGACCTTCATGTTCTCAATCAACATGATCATGGCCATTACAACCCTGCCGTCGATTGCAGTAGTGCTGGACATGCTCTTCCCACGGAAACGCCCAGTAAAGGCACCTTCTGGCGCCCTCGCGCACTAAGGAAAGTGGGATAAAGAAAATTAGCGCCGTCGAGGGACATTGTCCGTCGACGGCGTTATAGTTTGAGGCAACAGATGCTGGCTGACACAGGAGCGGCCAACACAGGGAAGACCGGAGGCACATATGCTCGATAAAATTCTGAGCCTGTTACAAGACGGACCAAAAGCACCACCTGCGGCGACGGTTGCAAGTGGTGATGCGAAGCAAGTCGCGGCAGCAGCACTGATGGTAGAGGCGGCACGCCTTGATCGTGACTTTGACGATGGCGAGCGCGCGACCATTGAGAGAGTTGTAAAGGAGCAGTTCGGCCTGTCTGATGAAGCGGCAGCTGATCTCTTGGACGTCGCCGAGAAGCGCCAGAAGGCAAACTATTCCGACATGGCGTTCATCAATATTGTGGCGAACAGCTTTGATGAGGGTGAGAAAAAGGATCTTCTTAAGATGCTCTGGTCTGTCGCTCTGTCTGACGGCAGCCTCCACAAGTTTGAGGAACACCTGGTCAACCATGTTGCAACGCAGCTGGGCCTGACCGCGGCAGACACCGAAGCAGCGAAAGCAGCGGCGAAAGGCTAAAAAGGCAAGAGCCTGAAATGAAGAAGGCCGCCCCCAAAGAGCATGTTGGGGGCGGCTTTTTTGTTTGGGTTAAGACGGCCCTCTAGCTGAGTGAAAAACCTACGGCGGCTTCCAGCTCTTCAAGCGCTTGTGGCGCATTCAGAACTTTGATGGTTGTCATGCCAAGCGCTTTAGCGGGCTTAAGGTTGATACCCAGATCATCCAGATAAACCGACTGCGAAGCTTCAACGCCAAGTGTCTCGCAGGCCATTTCATAGATGCGCGGGTCTGGTTTCCGGATTCCGATTTTCGAACTCTCAATGACATGGTCGAAGAGAGACATGATTTCGGCAACAGCAGCGGCTTTGCTCTCGGTCCGCGCCATTCCCGCGCCTTCTCCGGCACTGACATTGTTGGTAATACATCCAACCGTGAACTTCTCTTTACACCGCTTTAGGGCCGTTACCATCTCGGGACGGATGTCGCCGGAAAGAAGCGCAACGACCTCACGACCGGTGACGCTGCCGCCCAAGGCTGTTGCCTCTTTCGCAAACAATTCGTCGAACTCATCAAGAGTGACCTCGCTGCGTTCAAACAGAGCCCAGGCATTTGTGTCCGGGTTCGTAGAATTGACCTTGCGGATAAAGTCCGTCGGCAACCCGCGCTCCGCCTCGAACCGATTGAATGCCTCAAAGGGGCTGGATGTCAGCACACCCCCAAAATCCCAGATCACCGCCTGAACCATATCTCTCATCTCCAATTTTGATGCCGGACCCTACCTGAGCGACCCCAAAACGCCAATGGTTCTCCTGCAGACGAGACAGATGATTTCGTCCGGATACGTTGAACGTATCTGAGAGTGCCTGGGCGTCCCGGGGCGTCCGAGTGAGAGATAGGGGGGTGACCTATTGCGCCTGTTTAACCAGACAATCCTGCCCTTGTGCCTTCAGCGCAGAGCAAACGGCGGTCGCATCTGCTTTTGCATCGAAAGCGCCAAACCGGACCCGGTAGAAGGTTCCGCGCTCGCCGAGGTCCGCAGCTTCGATATTGAGCGTCTCCCCTGCCAATTGATCAGGATAGGCTGCCTGAAGATTGGACCAGGCAGTTGTGGCGGCCGCCTCCGAGCGGACGGAAAGCAATTGGATCAAATATTGGCCGGTTTCCGCGACGGCTGGTGCAGGCGGCGCCGGTGCCGCTTCGACGACGGGCTCTGGCTCGGCTGGTGGTGTCTCTGAGGCAGGTGGCGTAATCGTTGCGGCCTCCCGCGGCGGCGCAGCCGGTGCTTCAGCGACCGGTGTTTCCTGCGGCGCCGGCGCTGCCGGCTCATCCGCGACGACAGGATCAGGCGTTGCCTCGACGACGGGATCAAGGCGCAATTCGGCAGCCTCTGGCGGCACAGGTGCGCCATCCGACTGGGGCCCGGGTGCTGAAATGATCGGCGCGACGCTCGGCGTATCGGCTGCGACTGGGGTGTCAGGGTCTTCCAGAGGGGCGACGGTGGTTGTCGTGTCGGTCCCAAACATACTGACAGCCAGCACACCCGCCGTCACAACCGCGACCAGTGCAAGCACGCCCGCAAGGCGGCGCCGAGATCCATCTGCAGCGTCATCTGTGTCGTCCGCCGCGATGACAATGTCCGGTTCCGGCATCACCGGCCCATCTGGTTCCGCACTTGCGTCAGGTGCAGGCACGTCCGGGGCTGTCGCACGATCTTGGGGATCTATGGAGGAAGGCGTTGCTTCACCTTTCCTCACTAGGAGATCGCTCGTCAGCGGGGCAGGCTTCTTGGACATTTAGGCGGCGCCTCGTAGGGAAGACCCATCACTCAAAGGTGACAGCGGTTCTTTTGTTGTTGTGGTGTCGTTGGGCGAGAGCAACGGTGAAGCTGTTTCGCCGGTCAGTCGGCTTTTCAAGAAATTCCAGAGTTCGGCGATTTCGCCGGGCGAGCGCGATGAGCCGCCGAGTTCCATGACGGTCCGTCCATCAATCATGGCGGAGGCAAAGTCAATGCGCTGATGCACGATGGCTGGAGAGACCGCGCCATGGTGCGACAGGGCGATGGCGGCTTCTGTTGTAATGCGTGCTCTGGGGCTTGCGCCATTGATGGCAAAGACCAGTGGTTTGTCGACATCTTCGCAGATCTGAACAGTGGCGCCTGCAGCACGCAGGTCATGAGGGCTGGGGCGGGTCGGGATCACAACCAGGTCCGCCTCGGCAATGACTTGGCCGATGGTCGAGGTGATCGCGGGCGGTGTATCAATCACAACCAGTCCTGTTCCTGCGGCTCTCAGCGCGGACAAATCCGACGCCAGACCATTTTCGGACGTTCGAACGAAGGCTGGCGTTTCTGCCTCCCGAACGTTCCACCATTGAGACAGGCTCCCCTGGGGGTCCGTGTCCATCAACACAACGGGGCCAAGCCCCGACCGTTCTGCTTCGACCGCTATATGCCCGGCCAGGGTGGTTTTGCCTGAACCGCCCTTTTGAGACGCGAACGCAATCACGTACATAACGCAGGTACCCCTGTTTACCGACGGGTTATTTGGAGACCGAAATCTCCTGGCGCCCGGTCTTAGGATCCCGTCATAACCTAAGGCTCAGTAAGGCACGAAAATCGGCTGATTCCCGCGAATCAGCTTGGGAGCCAGATTAACTTTTACCCCGAAGGGCCTCAATAGTGCTGACGGGCCCAAGCACCCCGAAACACCCGATTGAGCTAAAAATCCGCAGACAAACGGCCTATTTTTGCTCCCACTCCGCGAGGACACGCAGCATTGCCTGGGTGAGGGCCCGCAAGTCGGTTTCATCGATCACCAGTGGCGGCGTGGTGTAGATGACGTTCGCAAACGGACGAACCCACACGCCCTCTTCGATGAAGCGGCGCTTGAGCCATTCCGTGTCTTTCAGTGTGTCGACCTCAATCACGCCAATGGCGCCCAGTACCCGCACGTCCTGAACGCCGGAAACCGCGCGGGCGGGTTCCAGGTCTGTCTTGAGCTGCGTTTCGATCCGGGCGACCTGATCGAGCCGAGGTTCCTGTTCAAAGAGATCGAGCGCCGCATTGGCAGCGGCACACGCCAGAGGATTGCCCGTATAGGTGGGGCCATGCATCAAAGCCTTGCCTGGGTCATCGCTGAGGAATGCCTCAAAGATATGAGACCGCGCCGTGGTGGTCGCAAGCGCCATGGTGCCGCCGGTAAGCGCTTTAGAGAGCGTCATGATGTCGGGCACAATGTCGGCCTGGTGGCAGGCAAAGAGAGTGCCTGTCCGCCCAAAGCCTGTGAAGATTTCGTCGACGATCAGAAGCACATTGTGCCGGTCGCAACACCGCCGGATGATCTGAAGTGTTTCGGGTGGGTGAAAAAGCATGCCCCCGGCGCCTTGCACGAGCGGCTCCATCACGACAGCAGCGACTTCGTGGGCGTGGGTCTCGAGGAACTGATCAAAGGCTGCCTCGCCCTCGGCGCCGCGCGGAATGTCCGTTAGCAGATGTTCCGGGATCACCCCTTTGAAGAGTGTGTGCATGCCTTCATCCGGGTCGCACACGGCCATGGTGCCGAGCGTGTCCCCGTGATAGCCGCCCCGGAAGCTGACAAAATGATGACGGCCGCGCGCACCCTGATTGATCCAATATTGCACGGCAATCTTCATGGCGATCTCAACTGAGACAGATCCGGACTCAGAGAAGAACGTGTGGTTGAGGTCGCCGGGAAGAAGGGCTGCGAGGCGTTTCGCCAACCCGAACGCAGGCTCGTGGGCGAAACCGCCGAGCATGATGTGCGGCATCTGTTCCAGCTGCTTTGTGACGGCCTCGCGGATATGCGGGTGATTGTAGCCGTGGGCCGCCGTCCACCAGGACGAAACCCCGTCGATGAGCTCACGGCCATCCTCCAGTGTAATGCGCACGCCTTCTGTCTTGACCGCCGGAAGCGTCATCGGCACGGTTTGCATCTGTGCATACGGCAGCCAGACATGGGCCGCACTGTCCGTCAGCCATGCTGGCGGGTTGGGGTAGGCAGGGTTCACTGGGGGGACGCTGGCCATGAGGCACCTCACTGAGAAAACAGAAGCCGCAATGTCGCGGCGTGGCGGCATCAGTGCAATAGGTAAAGTGGCTTAAAGACCTGCTTGTGGACCCATTTGATCGAGCGCATCGACGCGAGGGGCGAAAGGTCTATGATTGCCGTTGATGGAACCCGAGCACTCAAAGCGGATGGCGACGCCGATGCTTGAACAGGTGGACGACAATATTTGGATTGCCGAGGGAGACTGCGTAAGTTTCTATGGATTTCCGTATCCTACGCGCAGCGTCATTGTTCGCCTCCGCGACGGTGGATTGTGGGTCTGGTCGCCGATCAAACTGACAGGGGCTCTCAAAGCCACGGTCCAAAACTTAGGGCCGGTCAAACATCTCGTGAGTCCCAACAAAATCCACTACCTCTTTCTGGAGGAATGGGCGTCGTCTTTTCCGGCAGCGAAACTTTGGGGACCAGCCTCGACGATAAAAAAATGCCGCGATCTCCAATTCGAAGAACCGCTGACGGACATGGCCCCGCTGGCGTGGGCCGATGAGATTGATCAGGTCTGGATGCGCGGCTCACCGGTCATGGACGAACTGGTCTTTCACCACAAGCCCTCTGCCACCACCATTCTGGCCGATCTCTCCGAAAACTTCAGCGACGCTTTTTTGGCGGAGCATTGGAAGCCCTTGGCACGATGGGTGGCGCGCCGATGGAAGATCGTGGAGGGCTGGGGATATGCGCCGCTGGAGTGGCGTCTGTCTTTCATCTTCCGCGGACGTGCCAAAGCGGCGAAGGCACGCCTGGTGGCTTGGCCCACAGAGCGGGTGATCATGGCGCATGGGGAATGGCAACGAGAGCAGGGCCAAGCCTATCTCAAAAAGGCTTTTGCCTGGCTTTGACTAAGCGCCGCGCGGCTAGCGCCGTCCGGCCGTGAAACCCGTCAGAAACGACGTGAGATTGTCCCCAAGCTCCGGGCAAATATAGCCGCCTTCCTGAACGATGACGGTTGGGAGACCCAGGCCGGCAATGGCGCCCGCAATGCGGGCAAAGCCCGGCGTGGTAATGGAAAAACCTTCAAAGGGATCTCCCTCAAAAGAGTCGAGCCCCAGCGCAACCACAAGGGCGCCTGGCGCAAAAGCATCGATTCGCATGAGCGCCTGATCAAGCGCAGCGAGATAGGCATCATCGGCAGTTCTGCGGGGTAGCGGGATATTGAGATTATACCCTTGGCCGGGACCGTCCCCGCGCTCATCTGCATGACCCCAGAAAAAGGGATAGAAGCGCACCGGGTCGACATGCAGCGAGACGGTCAGAACGTCGGGGCGCTCATAAAACACATCCTGGGTGCCGTTCCCGTGGTGCACGTCCACATCAAGAATGGCCACGCGCTCATGATCTTGGCGCAAAACTTCAGCCGCGACGCCCGCATTGTTGAGATAACAAAAGCCTCCGGCAATTTCGCGCATCGCGTGATGCCCCGGTGGCCGGCAGAGCGCATAAACACTGTCTCCGCCTTTAAGCACGAGATCGGCGGCATGGGCGGCGGTCTGAGCCGACCAATAGGCACTCTCCCAGGTATGTTTACCGATGGGCGAAGACGTATCCGCTGTGTGATACCCCACCTGCCCATCAGCCGCGGCTGGATAGCCAAAGTCTCGCCGCTGCGGGTGAATATTCGGGATCACCTCCTCGGGAGCGCCAGGTTTCCGGGACCAGCGGGCATAGATGTGTTTGAGGAATTGAACATATTCGGGCGTATGGCACCGGCTGATCACACCAAGCCCATGATCTGTCGGCTCGACCCTTTTGAGGCCCGCCTGCTCCGCGCCCTTCGTCAATATGCTGGCGCGGGCAGGGACTTCTTCACTCTCCGAGATGACGCCACTAGCTAGAAAGAACTTCGGGTGATGTTTGGTCTGCGCGTCTGCAAACACGTAGCGCATCTCAGAAACTGTCATAAGCCGATCACCATCCTCATTTCCATTGGGATATTGTGCTCACGACAAGGAACAGGAGCAACCGTTTCTGCCATGCAGGTGAGGCCCATCGATTGATAGAATTTGACGGCCGGGTTGTCTGAGAAGACATCCAGATGGAGTTCTTGGTATCCCTCTGCCCGGGCACGGTCGATGGCGTTGGAGAGCAGTTTGGCGCCCAGACCTGTGCCGCGGGCGGCCGATGTGACCGAGAGCGCTGTGATGTAATAGGCGTGATCGGGGATGTGCGGATTCATATAGGTCATCAGCCTTGATCGCTCTCCAAGGGCGACCACACTTTCTTCATTCAGATGGCCGGCCTCAAACAGTTTGCCGATGACTCCGCCGCCTGACTTGTGAAACTTGTACCAATCGCTGCCGCCATAGCCGAGCTCAATACCCATCAGTGTAGACCCGTCTGCGATCACGCTGGTTTGGGTGTGGGAAAAGAGATTGTCTGGCGCGACCCAGCTTTCTTTCATAAACGCGTCGAAGAGAACCCGGTCAGGTCCGAACAGGAAGTTATAGGTCGCCGCGCCTGTCTGGTGTACGAGATCGGGAAATTGATCTGAAAGTTCTGACGCAGTGTTTTGATCTGGGGTGATGATTTCCATTGCGATCTCCCATATCCTTTAGATAAAATAGGTCAATGACTTAATTTCTGAGAAAATAGGTCTTCGACCTAAAACATGCAAGGGTCTGACCTGGAGAAGAGCGTGCAAGTCATCGCAATTGATCAAGATGTTAAGCTGACCAAGGGCCAGAAAAGGCGGGCAGAAATCATCTCCCTTGGGCGCGATCTCTTGATTGAGGAGGGCTATGACGCCTTCGTGCTGCGCACCATCGCGGCTCAAGCGCAGATCACCCTGGGCAATCTCCAATATTATTTTCCTATGCGCGAAGATCTGCTGGAAGAAATCGTGCGTCAGGAGTTCGCCCGTAGCCAGGACACCGTCCGTGAAGCCATCACCGGCTTAAGCGCCGCGGAAACCAGACTGACGCATATGGTCCATAAACTACTGGACGACTGGAACGAGACAGGGGGACGTATCTACGCCGTCACTGTCATGCTGGCCCAGCATCAGGAGCGTTTTCGAGATCTGCATAGACGGCACTACAGGGAATTCTATCAGGCAGTCGCAGAGCTTGTGCGAGAGCTCAGTCCCGGACTATCCAACGACGAAGCGTTGAAGAGGGCGCGGATCATCACAACCTTGATGGACGGATCCCTTTTTCAGGTGGCACCCCGTGGACGCGGATCCCGTACCGAACGCAAAAAATATCACGACGACCTGGTGACAATGATTCTGGACGTCATTGTCACCTAGGCGATGTGCTCAGACTTCCGATGGGCACCGATGCGCAGGCATGGGCTCAAGACCCAGCTTGTCGAACAGCGCTTCATCCTTGTCCTGACCCGGGTTTTTTGTCGTCAGCAACTCGTCGCCGACAAAGATGGAGTTGGCGCCCGCCAGGAAACACAGCGCCTGGGTTTCATCCGACATCCATTCACGCCCCGCTGACAGACGGACGATCGATTTCGGCATCATGATCCGGGCAACGGCAATCGTGCGTACAAACTCGATCGCATCAATCTTCGCATTCTCGCCAAGCGGCGTCCCCTCAATCGGGATCAGCATATTGATCGGCACTGACTGCGGATGCTCGGTGAGGTTGCCGAGCGCCATCAGCATGCCCGCGCGGTCCTGACGTTCTTCACCAAGACCCAGAATGCCGCCAGAGCAGACATTAATGCCCGCTTCGCGAACGCGTTCCAGCGTATCGATACGATCCTGGAAGGTGCGTGTTGTGATGATCGACGGATAAAACTCTTCAGATGTATCGATATTGTGATTGTAATAGTCGAGACCCGCGTCTTTCAGCTGAATGGTCTGTTCGGGGCTCAGCATGCCAAGGGTCATGCAGGTTTCCATGCCCATTTCACGGACGCCTTTGATCATGGCAACGATGGCCGGCATATCCCGGTCTTTGGGCTCGCGCCAGGCAGCCCCCATGCAATAGCGCGACGCGCCCGCTTCTTTCGCGCGGCGTGCGCCCTCGAGAACCTTTTCGACTTCCATCAGTTTGGACGCGCTGAGACCTGTTTCATATTTCGCGCTCTGAGAGCAATAGCCGCAATCTTCCGGGCAACCGCCGGTCTTTACGGACAGCAGCATGCTCTTTTGCACCTCATTTGGATCAAACCATTCGCGGTGCACCGTCTGAGCGCGGAAAATCAGATCATTGAAGGGAAGCGCAAACAGAGCCTCAACTTCCTCGCGCGACCAATCGTGACGGAGGGGGGTGGTCCCCACTGCCTTGGAGGTCTGGGGAGCAGCGGTCTGCTCGGACACGGGCGTCTGGATATTCATGGACTCTTCCCTGTTTGACGACGGGCTTGGGGGCATTTTGAGCGGGAGCATAAGCGTTTCTAGGTGAAGTGGAAACACTTCACCGCCCAGAAATGCGACAAATTGAGGCGGCAGAACGGGCCAGTTTGCAAGCAAGAGAGTCGGCCCTTTTGGGGACCGGATTTGGTTGACTCGGAGGGGTTCAAAGCGCAGGTTTGCCGCCGATTTTGGCAGAAGGTGACTGCCGCAAGGGAAACCGGCACAAAACCCCCAGATCCGTGCAAAAGGTGATCGCTTCATAATGAGCTCTTTAGACGACATGGCGCTCCAAAAACTGGCCGAACTTGAGGCCGGAAACCTGCGTCGACGTCTGAAAGAGACTGACCGCGAGGCCGGGGCTTATGTGCAAAGGGATGGCCGCACCCTCGTTTCTTTCTGCTGCAACGACTACCTAAACCTTGCCCACGACCGCCGCGTACTGGACGCCGCCAAAAAAGCGTTGGATGAGCGCGGCGCAAGCTCAGGCGCGTCCCGTCTGGTAACCGGTAACCATTCCATCTTTACGGAACTGGAACGCCGCCTGGCGGCCCTGAAACAGACCGATGATTGTGTGGTCTTCGGGTCCGGTTATCTCGCCAATCTTGGGATCATTCCGACGCTGATGAAGCCAGGCGATCTGATCCTGGCAGATGAATTGTCTCATTCCTGTCTTCTGTCGGGCACCGATCTCTCAGGCGCCAAATCCTTTCGGTTCAGGCACAACGATCTGGGTCACCTGGCAGAACTGCTCGCCGCTCATCGGGCCGACGCAAGAAACTGTCTCATCGTGACCGATGGTGTCTTCTCCATGGATGGCGATCTGGCACCCGTGATCGACATGGCTGAGATTGCAAAGAGGCATGACGCCTGGCTGATGACCGATGACGCCCACGGCATTGGTGTGATTGGTGAGGGGCGCGGCTCGAGTTTTGTCACCGGTACCAAAGCAGATGTGCCGCTTCAAATGGGAACTTTGTCAAAAGCCATTGGCTCTTATGGCGGATATATCTGTGCAAGCCAGCCGGTGATTGATCTCCTGCGCACAAGGGCGCGCACATTGATCTACTCAACCGGCTTGCCGCCGGCGAGTGCGGCCGCCGCGATCGCCGCTCTCGACATCATCGAAGCTGAGCCTGACTATGCGAGTCTGCCGGTCGAAAAAGCGAACCGCTTTACTAGAGCGCTGAACCTGCCCGCAGCGGAGAGTCCCATCGTGCCTTTGGTATTAGGCGACCCGGAAACCACATTGAAGGCGTCCGCTCTGCTGGAAGATCAGGGGTTCCTGGTGACCGCCATTCGCCCGCCCACAGTACCGCAGGGCACGGCGCGTCTGCGCTTCACCTTTACGGCTCTCCATAAAGATGAAGACATCGATCGGCTGGCGGACCTGGTCCGCACCCAAATTCTCAATAAACGAGCTGCTGAATGACCCACCTGTTTGTAACCGCGTCCGGAACAGATATTGGCAAGACGGTGATCAGTGAAATCCTGATCCGGCAGTTTTTGGCCCGCGGAAAAAAGGTCACCGCGCTCAAGCCCGTTCTGAGTGGATTGGAAGGCGTGCCCCTCGAAGAAACGGATTCAGGCAGGATGCTGCTGGCGTCCGGCGCGGAAGTGAGTGAGGAAGCGATTGCCGCGATGACACCCTGGCGGTTTGATCCACCGCTCTCGCCAGATATGGCAGCACAGCGCGTTGGTGTGACGATGGAGCTCGATAAGCTCATCGATTTTTGTTTGGCGCCGAAAGATCAGGACTATGTCTTGGTGGAAGGTGCAGGCGGCGTGCTGGTGCCGATCAATCCAGAAGCGACTATGGCCGACTGGATGGTCGCGCTCGATGACCGGACCGATCTCAAAACCGTTCTGGTGGTTGGGTCCTACCTTGGGACCATCAGCCATACGCTGACGGCGCTTGAGAGCCTCAACGCCCGAGGCCTGACACCCGCGGTCATCGTCATATCGACGTCTGAGGTGAACCCGGTACCTGTCGAAGAGACAGCTGAGGTCATGGCGCGCTTCGCCGGCGACGTGCCCATTGCCATCGTGCCCCGCCTTGATGAAGGGGAAGCACCTGACCTCACACGGTACTTTGAGTAGTTAGCCGCGCGGACCGAAGAAGTACCAGAGGATAACACCGAGGAGCGGCAGGAAGAGGATCACGACGATCCACAGCACCTTGGTGAGTGTTTCCGCGTTGCTCTGCACGGTCTTCACGATTGCATATATGTCAGCGATCAGAATGAGCAGCCCGAACAGGCCGTTAAACTGAAGATCAATCATATGACGCAACTCCCCTGGAAGCGTTTTCAGGATAAGTGGTAACGGTTATCCGTCCGAAAACGCGACAATAAGATGTTGGAGGTTGGTTTTGAGAAAATCAAAAACAACCTCCAGATGATTCAAGCCTAAACCTTATCGCTAAATGAGGGAGCCTGCGAGCACGCCTTCATGCTCCAACAGCCATTTTTTTGCCGGCAGCCCGCCACCAAATCCGGTAAGCGTCCCGTTTGCGCCAATGACCCGATGGCAGGGCACGATAACGGGGATCGGGTTTTTGCCGTTCGCAAGACCGACTGCACGGACGGCTTTAGGATTGCCGATTTCCGTTGCAATGTCGCGATAGGCGCAGGTGTCGCCATAGCCAATTTTCTGAAGCGCCTTCCAGACGCTCAACTGAAATTCGGTGCCTTCAGGCGCCAGCGTCAGGTCGTCGAAACTGCGCCGCTTGTCAGCGAAATATTCTTCAAGGGCTGCAAGGGCGGCATTGAGATGCTCTCCGGCCGCAGCCGACGGATTAGGGTCTTCATTGAGCACTTCGTCTTTTTGCGCCGCGAAGAGAACGCGGGCGAGACCGCCCGCATGGGCGGCGACCCGAATGGGGCCAATCGGTGTGTCGAGAGTTGCGACGGCAAGCGGTAAAGAGGGTTTGGGCATGATGATGTCCTAGGAAAGGCTCGACCAAAGATGCAGAGCAGCGTAGCCCCGCCAGGGGCGCCAGTTTTCGGCGGTCTGGGTGAGCGATTTGGCACTAAGTTTATCGCCGCATGGGGCAGCGGCCTTCTGAAGTCCGAGATCGCCGGAAGGGAAAGCGTCGGGGTCCCCGAGGGCCCGCAAAGCGACGTAAGCGGCGGTCCAGTCCCCAATCCCTTTGAGCGAGGTGAGAGCAGCGACCATGTCGGCAATGTCGACACCCGGGTGGAGCGTGACATCGCCGTAAGCGACGGCTTTGGCGATGGATGACAGCGTTTCCCCGCGCGAGCGGGGCATCCCGAGTTTCCCCAGGTCATCGCGCACCAGCGTCGGAGGTTCCGGAAACAGGAAGGAGGGCCAGTTTTCGCCCGGGGGCGTAACCGCGTCGCCATAGGCTTCCACCAGGCGGCCGGCGATGGTGGTCGCCCCTTTGACGGACACCTGCTGACCAAGGATGGCGCGCACGGCGAGTTCAAAGCCATCGAACGCCCCGGGGATGCGAAGACCCGGACGCTTGGCCACAAGAGGCCCAATTAGCGGGTCACCTGAAAAGTGGGCGCCGATCGCTTGTGGCTGCGCATCAAGGTCAAACAGACGACGCAGGCGCATGTTCAGATCCGCAAGAGCAAACGGCCGGTCGCTCATGACCCGTACCCACAGAATGTCACGGGTTTTGTCTGGCTCGGCTTCGATAAAGGCATGGCTGTCATCAAGCCGCACTGTGCGCCGGTAACGGTTTCCCTCAATCGCCTCCACGCCGGGGATGGCGCGCATACGGAAATAGTCGAGGATCATTTGCCAATCAAAGGGCGGGCGAAAGCCAAGACGCAATCTAAGATCGAAGGGCAGGGCATTGTCCTTGTTGGTCGCTTTATGGCCTTTCTTGCGCGCCGCGCGGCGTATGGCGGTGGGCGGCTCCCCATAGCGTTTGGCGAAGGCGTCATTGAAACGTCGGAGACTCGAGAAGCCGGCGGCAAAGGCTATGTCAGCCACGGGCAGGTTGGTGTCGCGCAACAATTGGTTCGCGAGCAGGAGGCGCCGCGTTGCCGCGACCGCTTCCGGATTGGCGCCGAGATGCTTGTTGAAAAGGCGGCGGACCTGACGCTCGCCAAGACCCAGACGATCTGCCAGCTGACACACGCTGCCTGTATCAAGGGCCCCTTCCCCGATCAGCCGCAGCGCTCGGGATACTGTTGCCGCTGACCCCTGGGCTGCGGGGGTTCCGGGCGCGGCTTCCGGTCGGCATCTGAGGCAAGCACGAAAGCCCGCCTGCTCCGCCGCCGCGGCGGAGGGCCAGAAGGTGCAGTTTTCCCTCTTGGGGAGCCGTGCTGGACAGACGGGCCGGCAGTAGATGCCGGTCGATGTGACGCCGGTAAAGAAGCGGCCGTCAAAGCGGGTATCGCGCGCTTGAATAGCCGCGTAACACGCCTCCGGAGAGGGAAATGAGGATGGTGAGCAAGTTTCCATGCTCCCAGCATAGACAGGATGCCGAGAAATTACTCGCCAGATTCGGACATGGATGGGGAGCCAATCAGGCGCGCATCATCTTTCCGTAAAGGCGATGTCCAGAGAGCGGAAGACCGGTTTCAGCAGATACCGAACCAGAGATTTGGAGCCGGTGATAATCTCCGCATTGACCACCATACCTGGCAAAATCGAGTGGTGGGTTGCCCCCAGGCCCACATGTGCCTTCGAGAGCGCGATGATCACTTTGTAATAAGGTTCGTCTTCTTCGTCTCTGAAGGTGGAAGCGGAAATGCGGCGGACTTCACCGTCAATATCCCCGAACCGGGCCGTGTCATACGTCGTGATTTTGACCTTCGCGAGATCGCCGATCTGGATGTGGCCAATGTCAGTAGGCAATACCCTGACCTCTGCCACCAGCTCATCATCCATGGGCACAACCTGAGCAACCAGGCCACCCGGCTCGATGACTTCCCCGATGGTTTTCGCCGGAAGGTCTTGAACAATGCCGCGGACAGGCGCTGATACCGTCAGGCGCTCAACCCTGTCGGTGAGTTTGCGAATGGCAGCAACGGTTTCGTCGAGTTCCGCGGTCGCCGCCGAGCGGTCAGCCAGCGCATCATTGATGAGCGTTGCATCCAGCTCTTCAAGTCCGACTTCTTCCTCGCGAAGAGACTCCCGGGTAGCCGCGAGGTTCCCGGCTGTTGAGATCAGCTGCACACGCGTCTGTTCGTAAGTGCGTTTGGTTTCCAGATAGGCAATACGCGAGACAAGGCCCTTCTCCAGAAGCCCACCGCGCAGCTCGACCTGTTCCAGCATCAGCTCAACCTGTTCTTTCAGGCTGGTACGCTGGTCCGTGAGAGAAGCGATATCACTTTGGCGCTGTTCGATGCGCGCAAGGAACCCTTCCCGTTGCCGGTCTGCGGCGGTGAGTGAGGCGTCAAGCAGTGCGAGTTCGTTTGCATAGAGGTTGGCGTCTAGCTCTTCAAAGGCCGGGTCCATCGGGCGGGCGTCGATATTGGCGCTGAGCCGTTCGATCTTGAGTTGCAGCGCAATCTGGCGCGCCGTCAGCTGTCCGAGGTCGCCTTCGGCAGCAATCGGCTGCAGGCGGGCAAGGGGCTGACCCTTCTCGACCAGTTCGCCTTCATTGACCAGAAGCTCCGCGACGATGCCGCCTTCCAGATGCTGGACAAGCTGCACACGTCCAGCGGGCGTCACTTCGCCTTCGGCGCGCGCAAGCTCCTTAATCTCGGTGATGGATCCCCAAAGAATGGCAAGTGCGAGAAAGACACCGCCAACAATCATCAGGTTTTGATAGAAACGGGGCGGACCGGA